>JBARIW010000017.1:0-56413 GCA_049799955.1 Pyrinomonadaceae bacterium | reverse complement strand
CTACTGGCTGTCGGAAAAGGTCGAAGAAGTCAAGCCTGAAACAATTCATAAAATCGAAGAAAAACTTCTCAAAGTCGAAGAAGCCGCGCAGACAAAGCTTCACGACCTCGGCGAAAAGCTTCACCTGACGAGCGCGCCGAACCGCGAAGACAAATCGGAAGAAAAAAAGGAAATAAAGGAAGAAAAGAAAAAGGCGAAAGCCGCGCAGGATTGAACTTCGCAAATTGATAATTGATAATTGATAATTGATAATGAAGAAGACTTTATAATTATCCGTTATCCATTATCCGTTATCCATTAAATTTTTATGATAATCGAATCATCCGCTCCGACGCGAGTTGACCTTGCAGGCGGAACTATTGATATTCCGCCGCTTTTTCTGTTTCACGAAGGCGCGGCAACCGTCAACTTTGCCGTCGATTTGATGGCTCGCTGCCGCATCGAAACGCGCTCTGACGATAAAATCATTCTCGAATCGGTTGACCGCCAACTGCGCGTTGAAAGCTCGCTCGCGAGCATTGACGAGCTCGCCGTCGAGCCGACTCTTTGCCTGCTCGCCAAACTCGTTTATTTCTTTAAACCCGAAGTCGGTTTTACGATGACGACTAATTCCGAAGCGCCCGCAGGCGCGGGACTCGCGGGTTCTTCGACGCTCAATATCGCCTGCATCGGCGCGTTAAATAAATTAGTCGGCAACCGTTACGCGCCCGAACGATTTATCCCGATTGCGGCAAACGTCGAGTGTCAGGTCATTCTCGTTCCGACCGGATTTCAGGATTACTACTCGGCGCAATACGGCGGCGTTGCGGCAATTCATTTTCGCCCCGACGGCATCGAGCGCGAGGCGCTGGCTATCGACACAAAAACCCTGGAAGAGCGCGTCGCCGTCTGCTACACGGGCGAGCCGCGCAATTCGGGCACGAACAACTGGGAAATCACCAAACGACACATCGACGGCGACCGCGAAATTTTTGAGATTTTCGAAGGCATCCGCGACACGGCTCGAAATACGCGCGAGGCGTTGCTCGCAAACGACTGGAACGCGGTCGGAGCAATTTTAACAACCGCGTATCCGCAAAGAAAGCGTCTTTCGCCGAATATCACGACGCCGCAGATGGATTTGCTGATTGAAAAAGCTCTGGCAAACGGCGCGATTGCCGCAAAGGTGTGCGGCGCGGGCGGCGGCGGCTGTATCGCTTTTTTCTGCGAAGAAGGCGCGCGCGCCGGCGTTGAAAAAGCTCTCGCTGAAGAAGAAGGCGCGGAAGTTTTGAACTGGAAAGTTTCTAATGATGGTTTGGTCGTCAACGAGATTGCGGCTGAAGCGCAGCATTAATTCAAGATTCAAAATTTAAGATTCAAGATTTAAGATTCAAAATTTAAGATTTAAGATTTAAGATTCAAAATTTGAGATTTAAGATTGGCAGAAAGTTAATTTTAAATATTAAATCTTGAATTTTGAATTTATCCGGCAAACTCACTTTCGCTATTTGTCTTCAAAGAAAGCGTTTGTCTCTCCCCTAAATTTTAATAGGAGACAACAACATGAAAAAATCTATTCTTTTTGTACTATTTTCAATTTTAGCTTTCAGCTTTGCGGCTCAGGCGCAGGAAGAGCGTTATTCGTCAACGCGTCTGAATACTTTAAGCAGCCAGCTAAAGCGCATAACGGTCGATTTGGCTGACCGAACGAGCGAAGATTTAAGACGAAACAACAACGCCAGCCGCGCCGACATCGATGCCGCGTTTCTGGCGCAGCAGCTCGACGCGAGCGCCGGACTTTTCCAGCAGATGGTCAGCGACGGCAACCGCGCCGCATCTTTGCGCGACGCCGCCGCGATTCTTACCGATTTAGCGCGCCGCGCGCCCGGTTACGGTTCGGGCGGAAATCTGTGGCGAGATGCAAAAAATACCATTGACGACATCAACCGCGAGCTCGGCGGCAACGGTAATGGAAACGGCAACGGTAACGGTAATGGCAATGGTAATGGCAACGGTAACGGTAACGGAAATGGAAGCGGCAATGTCATCGGTCGCGCTTTCTGGCGCGGAATGGTTGACAGCAAAGTTCAGCTTATCATTCGGGGCAAAAGCATCACGGTAAATACTTTCGCCGGTCAAAACTACGGCGACGGAGTTTTCAGCTTTACCTCCGGGCTTCCGACGCGCAATGTCTCGGTCGATGTGACTAAAAACAAAGGTCGCGGCAATGTTCGGATGATTCAACAGCCGAACCGGAGCAATGATTACACGGCGATTGTCGAAGTTACGGACGACGAGAACGGCGCGAAAGAATATCAACTGGAAATCTTTTGGAGATAAAAGAATTAGCCACGAACAAAGAAATAAATTATTTTTGTGTCTGTTCGTGTTTGTTCGTGGCTAATTTCTTATTCCTACGAATTATTTCTTCTAATCGTATAAGCCAGCGACCTGAAAATATCTCGCCCGTCGTTTGAGCCTAAAAGTTCTTCACAGGCGCGTTCCGGGTGCGGCATCATTCCGAGAACGTTTCTGTCCTGATTGCAGATTCCCGCAATATTCGAGCGAGCGCCGTTCGGATTTGAATTTCCGGTTATCTCGCCGTCTTCCTCGCAATATCTGAAAACGATTTGATTGTTTTCTTCCAACTCATTAAAAACCGCGTCGTCGCAAACGTAATTTCCTTCGGCGTGAGCAATCGGAATCGATAGAACTTCGCCCGCGTCAAGCTCGTTCGTAAAAGGCGTATTTCCGTTTTCGACCTTGATATTGACGTGTTTGCAGATAAAATGCAGATTCTCGTTGCGAATCAATGCGCCCGGCAGAAGTCCGGCTTCGCAGAGAATCTGAAAGCCGTTGCAGATGCCGAAAACAAATTTTCCTTTTGCCGCAAAATCTTTGACCGCGTTCATCACAGGCGAAAATCTGGCGAGCGCGCCCGCGCGCAGATAATCGCCGTAGGAAAATCCGCCGGGAATAATCACCGCGTCATAAGCGCTCAAATCGGTCTGCTTGTGCCAGATAAAATCGACCGGCTGCCCGACGTGCTTCGAGATAACGTGATAGGCGTCGTGGTCGCAGTTTGAACCGGGAAAAACTATTACTCCGAATTTCATAAAAAACTTAGTCCTTTGTCATTCGTCCTTTGTTCTTTGCTGTTGAGCTTAAACTCAGAGCTGAAATAAAACTCAAGCCCGCAAAGGACGAAGAACGAATGACGAATGACGAATTAATCTCCGATTAATTCCACACGATAATCCTCAATCACCGGATTTGCCAGAACGTCTCTGGCGATTTTTTCAGCCGCGGCGCGCGCTTCCGCTTCGGGAAGACTTTCATCCAGCGCGATTTCAAAATATTTTCCCTGCCGGATGTCCGCGATTTTTTCAAAGCCGAGAAGCTCGACCGAATGGTGAATTGCCTTGCCCTGCGGGTCGAGAACGCCGGACTTTAATGTTACATAAACTTTCGCTTTCATCAATTCCTCCAAATAAAATATAAATTCTTACGCAAAATCTTGTTTTAATCAATGTCTTTATGGTAAATTTACGTCATTCAAATTTTAGCCGCCTAAAATAAAATTCGTTCGTAAACATAAAAATTTAAGGAGATTCTAAAAAATATGCAAAATCAAAAGTCCGCATTAGGACTTGATGGAAATGTTACTACTTTAATCGGTTATCTTATACCGATTGTCGCGCTGATTCTGATTTTTATCGAGAAGGACAATAAATTTGTCCGTTTTCATTCGTTTCAGGCTATTCTTTGGGTTGCTTTTTGTGTCGTCGGTATTATCGCCATCGTGATTGTCGGCGCGATACTCGGAATTGTTCTCGGTTCGGTGTCGGAAAGCCTCGGAATGATTGTCGGGCTTATCTTTATGCTGCTTTATTTTGCCTTAATCATCGGCTATATCGGCGGCTTAATTTTCGGCGCAATCAAATCCTTCGGCGGAAGTATGACCAAGCTTCCGATTGTCGGCAATATGGCTGAAAAATATTCGAGCTAAGATACTTTTTAACTTAAAATAAAACGAGGGCTATCTGCTCTCGTTTTTCTATTTTTCAATGAGCAAATGTGATAAACTGCTGGAAAAAGCTAAAAATTCTCCTAATAATTTTAGCTTTGCGGAAATTTGCCAACTGGCAGAATGTTATGGTTTCGAATTTCAAAGACAAAGTAGTTCGCACGTAATTTATGAACATCCGACTTTAGAAATTGAACAAAATCGCTTGATGAATTTTCAAAATTTCAAAGGCAAAGCAAAACCATACCAGGTAAAACAGTTACTAAAAGCAATTTCCAGTTTGACTGATGAACAATAAATACACGTTACAAATTTTCTGGAGCGAAGAAGACGAAGCGTTCGTCGCCATATGTAATGAATTTCCCGGTCTTTCGGCTTTTGGCGAAACACGCGAAGACGCTTTACGCGAAGCTCAGACGGCTCTCGATTTAATGATTAAAACTTACCGGGAAAAAGACATTCCGCTTCCACAGCCGAAACCCATTCTGCTTGAAGCGGCTTAATCGAAAACTCTGGCAAAAACTTTTTCCACGTTTCGCAGATAATGTTTTACGTCAAAGACGCGGGCAATTTCTTCTTGAGTCAATTTAGAAGAAATGTCCGCGTCCTGTCGTATTAAATCCTGAAACTCGCCGCCTTCGTCCCAGACCTTCATCGCGTTTCTCTGCGTCCAAAGATACGCGTCTTCGCGCGAAACGCCTTTTTGCGTCAGCGCCAGAAGAAGCTGCCCGCTGAAAACCAGACCGCGCGTCAGGTTCAGATTTTTCAGCATATTTTCGGGATAAACGACGAGCGTATCCAGAAGTGAAGTCGTTTTCGCGAGAATATAATCCAGCGTCGCCGAAGAATCCGGCAAAACGATGCGTTCAGCCGAAGAATGCGAAATGTCGCGTTCGTGCCATAAGGCAATATTTTCCAGCCCGACAATCGAATTTGCGCGAACCGTGCGCGCCATTCCGCAGATTCTTTCCGAAAGAATCGGGTTGCGCTTGTGCGGCATCGCCGACGAGCCTTTCTGCCCGGTTTTAAATCTTTCCTGCGCCTCGCGGACTTCGGTTCTCTGCCAATGCCTTACCTGCAAAGCGAATTTTTCGAGCGAAGAAGCGATTATCGCCAGAGTGCAGAGATATTCGGCGTAACGGTCGCGCTGAATCACCTGCGTCGAGACTTCGGCGGGCATCAAGCCTAAAATTCCGCAAACTTTTTCTTCGACAATCGGCGCGAGATGCGCGAACGCGCCGACCGCGCCGGAGATTTTCCCGACCGAAACCTGTTTTCGAGCCTTTCTGAGCCGTTCTTTGTTGCGCTGCATTTCCGCATACCACAAAGCCCAGACCAATCCGAACGAAGTCGGCTCGGCGTGAATGCCGTGCGTTCTCCCGATTTGCGGCGTGTCCTTAAACTCAAAAGCGCGGCGGCGGAGAATTTCCAGTAAAGCGTCAATTTTTACAAGCAGAACATCGCAGGCTTCTTTGAGCAGAAGCGCGTTTGCCGTATCGACGACATCCGAACTCGTTAAACCGTAATGCACAAAACGCGCCGCATCGCCGATGTTTTCCGCCAGATTCGTCGTAAAAGCGATAACGTCGTGGTCAGTCGTCTTCTCGATTTCGTTGATGCGTTCGACCGTAAAAGCCGCTTTTTGCTTGATTTCTTCGAACGCTTCGACGGGAATCGTGCCCATTTCGGCGTGAACTTCGCAGACGGCGATTTCGACATCGAGCCATTTTTGAAATTTATTCTGCTGCGACCAGATTGCGCCCATTTCGGGCAGTGTGTAGCGTTCAATCATAAAAGTAAAAAGTAAAAAGTAAAAAGTAAAAAGTAAAAAGTAAAATCCGAAAACTAAAAAGTTTGCCTGAAAAATTTCAAACCGCGTCAATTCGCTTTTTTTTCTGACTTTTTACTTTTGCCTTTTTACTTTTTACCTGAGTTTTCCCGTCCAGATTCTTTTCTTCGACTTCCGTATCGTTATCGCCGAGAACGTCCTGAATGTAAACCATCTGCACGATGACCATGACAACCGCGAGAATCGGCGTGGCTAAAACTAGTCCGAGACCGCCGATGATTATTCCCAGAGCGAGCTGAAAAACAATCGTCAGCGCGGGCGGAAGCTCGATTGTTTCGCGCTCAATCAGAGGCGTAACAAGATTCGACTCGACGAGCTGAACGCCGACAAAGAGCACGAGAACGTAAAGCGCCGTTACCGGTTTATCGATAAAAGCGAGCAAAATCGCGGGAATCGCCGAGATAATCGGACCGAAATTCGGGATAAATGATAAAAGTCCGGCGATTAAGCCGAGCGTTAAGGCGAGCGGAACGCCTAAGATAGAAAGTCCAATCCACGTCAGAAGACCGATAAAGAGCATCGAGCCTGCTTTTCCGATAAGCCACCAGCGGAGCGTGTCGAAAATGGCGAGCATCACTTCACGCACGCGCCGGCGGTTTTCAATCGGGAAAAGCTTGATAAAACCTCCGACATAAAATCGCGGCTCGATGGCGAGATAAACCGCCAGCAGAATGACGACGAAAAAATTGCCGACCGCGCCCATCGTCGTCGAAAAAATGCCGCCGACGCTCGAAAGCAGACTCGAAGCGTCGATTTTTTTCATAATGTCGTCGGTGCTCGGCATCTGCTCGATAATCGTCCTGCCCCAACTGAACTGCGAAATATAATCGCCCACTTTTTTTGCCGATTCCGGCAGCTCGGTGCGAAGATTCCTGACCTGTTCGGCAACGCTCGGCGCAAGCAGCGCGACCGCTCCGGCAATAATCACGATTAAAAGAAACGAAACGAGCAAAACCGACAAAGTTTCGGAAAGCCGCGTGTAGCGATTGACCAAATCCGCCAGCCCGCGCAGAAAAACCGACAGCAGAACGGCGGCGAAAATCAAAAGCAGCACGTCAATCGTAAAATAAACGAGCACCAGAAGCAGAATCATCGCCAGCACGAGACTGACCGTGATAAGGACACGCCTGACGAACTGCTGATTGGAATTACTATCGTTCATTTCAACTTTTGCGAGAGCGCGGGCGTCATTTCAATCCTAAATTTTCTTTCGACTTTTTAAGATAAACCTTTTCGCCCAATTTCGAGCGAATCAGATTTTTAAATTCGGCGAGCTGTTCCGAATCGCGGAAAAATCTTTTCGGCAGCAAAGTCTTCTGACCGGCTTTCGATAATAAAACAAAATAGTGTTTGGTTTCATTAATTCGAACGAAAAAATCCCAGTTTATCTGACTCGCAAATGATTGTGTGGAAATCTCGACCTTTTCGTTCGAGATAATAAATTTGTATTTTCCCCATTTGAGTTCCCTTGTCTTGCCGAATGCCAGATAAGCCATCACAAGTCCGTAGAGAATAACAAACGCAATCGATGACAGGATGACATTCACAAAATGAGAAACGCCGGCATTGCCTTTCAAAAACAGGAAGGTTAGAAAAAGCCCGTAAAGGATGAGCGACCAGAAGGAAAAATAAAGCGAGCTCAGACTAAAATAATAATTGAGCGCGCTTCGCCAGAAGTCCTTCGCTTCGTAGAAACCTTCAATTTCTATTTTGCCGTCAGTCATTAAATAATTCTTTTATCTATAAGCAGTTCCGCGTTCAAAACTGCCGAGCCAGCCGCGCCGCGCACAGTATTGTGGCTCAAAGCGACAAAGCGATAATCGAAAATATTGTCGGGAAAAAGTCTGCCGACGGTTATCGTCATTCCGTTGCCGTTTTCACGGTCGAGACGCGGCTGCGGGCGCGAAGGCTCGTCGCAAACGTCGATGAAATGTTTCGGCGACGAATGAAGATTTAAGCCCGGAAAGCTTTTCATCGCTTCCATCACGCCTTCGAGCGTCGAGGTTTGTTTTAATTTCACGCGAACCGAAGCCGTATGACCGTCGAGAACGTTGACGCGAAAGCATTGCGCCGACACGATAAAATCGGCTTTTTTGATTGCGCTCCCGTTAAATTCGCCCAAAATCTTCTGCGCTTCGGTTTCGACTTTCGGCTCTTCGCCCGCGATATACGGCATCACGTTGTCGATAATGTCGAACGACGAAACGCCCGGATAACCCGCGCCGGAAATCGCCTGCAAGGTCGTTACAAAAACCGATTCGACGCCGTATTTTCTGTCCAGCGCGGCGAGCGGCGGCGCAAAGCTGATAACCGCGCAATTCGGGTTTGTAACGATAAAACCGGTTGAAAAGCCGCGTTTTTTCTGCTGAACTTCGATTAAGCCGAGATGTTCGGGATTGATTTCGGCAATCAGGAGCGGAACGTCTTCGTCCATTCGATAGCTCGAAGAATTGCTGATAACCGGATAACCCGCGCGCGCAAAGGCTTCTTCGGTTTCACGCGCCACGTTTGACGGAAGGCTCGAAAAAACAATCTCGCAGTCGAGCGGCGGCGCAATCGGCTGAACGATTATGTCTTTCACATAATCGGGCATTCCGCCCGCAAGCTTCCACGCGCAAGCCTCCTCATACCGTTTACCCACCGAACGCTCGGAAGCCGCGAGCGCGGTTATTTCAAACTGCGGATGATTTTCCAGTAATTGAACGAACCGCTGCCCTACAGTTCCGGTCGCGCCTAAAATTCCTACTCTGTATTTTCTGCTCATAGAAGAAAAAAGTTTAAATGAGGCGGGCTAAAAAGAAAAGCGCAATTTGTTTTTTACAAAAAAAGAGAGTCGTCCGAAGCAATCGATTGACCGCTTCGGACAACTCTCTTAAAGCCGTATGAGCTTAAAATTAAGGCATAAATGGCTGCGACAAAATAATATCGCCGTGTTTTCCGAAAAATTCGTTTCTATAAACTCCCGAAGAACTCGGATAAATACTCCAGAGAGCCGTCGCATTGCTGTCGCTGCTAAAATAATAAGCGGCGAAATCGGTTTTGCCGTCTCCGTCGTAATCAGCCGCATTCGGAAGCTCGAAACTCTTGAACGAATCTTCAAACATAAATCCCGACTCGGTTCTCACCGTGTATAAACCGATGCGGTTGTACATGGCGAAATCCGCCTTGCCGTCGCCGTCGTAATCGCCCGGCACGGGAATGTCGCCCTGCAAACGATAAACGACCGTCCGCCCGGTTGAGGAATACGAAATCCACCAATCGCCGGTCGAAGGACGCCAGACGGCTAAATCCCATTTGCCGTCGCCGTCGTAATCTTCCGCCACCGGAATGTCGTTCGGATTGCCCCACTTTCTGACGTTCATATAAGGACTCGCCCCGCCAGCCGGCGCGTTGGTAATCCACCAAACTCCCTGCGAACGCCGGAAAATCGCCAGCTCCGCCTTGCCGTCGCCGTTATAATCGCCCGGCACGGGAATGTCCGACGCGTCGCCGCCCCAAAGCTGAACGAACGTAAAAAAGACGGGCGAAGCCGGAGAATTAAGAACCCACCAGCTACCTTCGGACGCGCGGTAAATTCCCAAATCCGTCGCGCCGTCGCCGTTAAAATCCGCCGTTACGGGCTTGTCCGACGGGTCGTTTCCCCATTGCGCGACAATCGCGTTGCCGTTCGGATTATATTGAATCCACCATTCGCCGGTCGTCGGGCGATAAATGGCAATGTCGGTTTTGCCGTCGGCGTTAAAATCGACTTTCGGGCGGCGCGGCAGTTGAACATCGACCGTCTGCCACGACGGAAATGTATTTTGCGAACCGTTCGAGCTAATCTGTGTTTCGCCGCCGCCGCTCGCGTTCGCCGTGTAAAGCTGAAATGAGCGAAAAAAGACGACTTTCGTGCCGTCGGGCGACCAGTCGGGCGCGCCCGAAAAACCGACAAACGCTGAATCCTCGACTATTCTGACCAAGCCTGAACCGTTCGCGTTTATCGTGCAGATACCTTCCAGCGGCGCATTATCGTCGTTTGTAAAAACGATTTTGCTGCCGTCCGGCGACCAAGCCGGATTTCGATGACCGCGTCCCGCCGTAGTCAGCATCGTCTGCTCCGAGCCGTCGGCGTTCATCACATAAAGGCGATGAATCTGGTCAGTGTCCTGTCTGGAATAGACGATTTTTGTGCCGTCCGGCGACCAGTCGGGTTCAATGTCCGCGCCCGGTCGATTGGTCAGGCGCGTCTGATTCGCGCCGTCAAAGTCCATTACGTAAATTTCCGTATTGCCGGTAGGCGGTGAATTGTCGCGCGTGGTCGTAAAAGCGATTTTCCTCCCGTCGGGCGACCACGTTGGATTTAAGTCCGACGCGTTGTTGTTGGTCAGGCGCGTTTCATTCGTGCCGTCGGCGTTGATGACGAAAATCTGCGGCGAGTTAAAATCGCCGAGCTGGCGCGCAAACGCGATTTTCGTTCCGTCCGGCGACCAGACGCAATCGAACTCGTCTTTCGTGTTGCCGGTCGTAATGCGCCGCACGTCCGTGCCGTCGGCTTTCATCGTGTAAACTTCGCTGCCCTCCGTATTGTGGCGCGTGCTGATAAACGCGATTCTGCCGTTGGTCGGAACAGCCGGTGAAACCGGATTCGTTTTTTCAGACGCTTTTGTCTTTTCAGTTGCTTTTGTTTTTTCAGCCGCTTCAGTTTTCGTAAAGTTGACAGAGCTTCCGCCGAGCGCAATCGTTAAAGCTGCCGTTAAGGTTAATAATATTTTTCTTCCCTGATTAAATTTTTCCTTTTTCATTTGATACTCCTTTTACCTGCTACTTTCTTTATTGCCCGCAAGTCTCGTTCGAGTAAGCAAAATACGCTTTCTCCGGTTCGGACGGGATATAACAGGCTTTTCCCGTCGTCCCGCTCATCACGGCATATTTGGTCTTGGAACTCGCCTGGTAGTTTTTGCCGTTGACAATGTAACTAAAAGAAACCTCGTCGTTGCCGCCGCGGATAATAAGCGCGGGCGTTTGCGCCGTGTATTTCTTTTTGCTTGCACAGCCGAGCGCGACTGCGAGCAAAAGCGCAAAAACTAAAAACAAACCGATAAAATTTTTGTAATTTTTCATTTCAATCTCCTTTTCAAAACGCCGATTTACGAGCGCATTTTGTTCTCTTTAATCACCTAATGCGACAAATTAAAGAAAAGCGGCTCAAAATTTCTTCTCATTTCTTGAAAAATGGAAAAAAGAAAACTATCCTTATTGAAATTTCCTGCAAAATAAGGTTTCGCAAAAGATTCAAAACCGCCCCGGATAAAATCCGCCGGTCTTGAATTTCTCTATGGAAAATACTCAGCAGCCGATTACAAAATTTCTGGACGAAATAAAACGCGGAAATAAAGCCGTGTTGGAAGAGCTTTTGCCGCTTGTCTACGACGAGCTGCGGCGGCTTGCCGGCAGCTATCTCAGGCGCGAAAGAAGCAATCATACATTGCAGCCGACGGCGCTCGTTCACGAAGCTTACTTGAGACTTATCGGGCAAAACGAAATCGAATGGCAAAACCGCGCGCATTTTTTCGGCATTGCGGCGCGCCTGATGCGCGAGATTTTAATTGAATACGCCCGCGCCCGGAGCCGAAAAAAACGCGGCGGTGAATTCAAAACTCAAATCGAGCTTGATTCAGTCGTCAGTTCCGGCAATCAAAAACAGTTCGACATCATCGCCATCGATGAAGCTTTATCAAAACTCGAAAATCTGGACGAAAGACAGGGGCGCATCGTCGAAATGAAATTTTTCGGCGGCTTGACTATCGAAGAAATCGGCGAAGTTCTAAGCATTTCGCCCGCTACCGTCAAACGCGAATGGGGAACGGCGAAACTGCTGCTTTATAAAATGCTGAATTCAGAATGATGAATGTAAGACAACTTCCTTAATTAATCGCTCAAATTATGACACCGGAAAAATGGAAACAAGTTAAAGACGTTTTGGAAAAAGCGATTGAAGTCGCGCCCGCTTTGCGCTCGGATTTTCTCGAAAAAGCCTGTGGCGGCAACGGGGATTTGCGGTGCGAAGTCGAGGCTCTGCTCGATTTTGACAATACAAACGCAGGCATTCTCGAAGAAAACGCATTTTCCGCCGTTCTGCACAACGGCGAGGGCGCTAAAACTTTTATCGGCAGGCACATCGGAAATTACAAAATCGTCGGCGAGCTCGGCGCGGGCGGAATGGGCGCGGTTTTTCTGGCGGAACGAGCCGACGGCGCTTTCTCGCAGCGAGTCGCGCTGAAGCTGATAAAACGCGGAATGGATTCGGACACTATCCTGCGTCGTTTTTTTACCGAGCGTCAGATTCTGGCGTCGCTCAAACATCCGAACATCGCGCATTTGATTGACGGCGGAACGACCGCCGATGATTTACCTTTTTTTGTGATGGAACACGTCGAAGGTGAAACGATAACCGAATATGCGGCGAGAGAAAATCTCGATTTGGAAGAAAGATTAAAACTTTTTCGCGAAGTCTGCGCGGCTGTTTCATTCGCGCACCAGAATCTCGTCATTCACCGCGACCTGAAGCCTTCAAATATTTTGGTTACGAAAGACGGAAACGCAAAACTTCTGGATTTCGGCATCGCCAAGCTTTTAAAAACCGGTACAAACGGCGACACGGCGACGCAAAATTTCGTCTTCACGCCCGAATATGCTTCGCCTGAACAGATTAAAGGCGAAAAGCTGACAACCGCTTCGGACGTTTACAGTCTGGGCGTGATTTTATATGAATTGCTGACCGGAAATCGCCCGTATAAAACCGACAGCAAAAACATCGGCGAGATAATTCGCGCCGTCTGCGAAACCGAGCCTGAACGCCCGTCGTCAGTCGTCAATCGCCCGCTTCAGGTTGAAAGAGAAAGCGACACACATCAAAACAAACAGCGAACGACCGGCTGCGAACGACGGACAAAGCCGCAGGCTTTGCGCGGCGATTTGGATAACATTATTTTAAAGGCTTTGCGAAAAGAAACCGAGCGTCGTTATTCGTCGGTCGAGCAGTTTTCCGAAGACATCCGCCGCCATCTCGAAGGTCTGCCGGTAACGGCAAGTAAAGACACATGGAACTATCGCGCGTCAAAATTTGTTCGGAGAAATCGTATCGGCATCGCGGCGACAGGCTTGATTTTCCTGAGCTTGCTCGGCGGACTCGCGGCGACCGCTTATCAATCGCAAATTGCGCGGACGGAACGAGGAAAGGCGGAACGCCGTTTCAAGGATGTGCGTCAGCTTGCAAATTCGTTTATGTTCGAGATAAACGAGCAAATAATGATAAGCCCGGTCAAAGCGCGCGAGCTTCTCGTTCAAAGAGCCGTCGAATATCTCGACAAACTCGCCGCCGAATCGGGCGACGACATCGAACTGCAAAACGAATTAGCCGCGGCTTATGAAAAAATCGGCGATGTTCAGTCGGAAATTTTCAAGCCGAATGCCGGAAAAACGTCCGAGGCGCTTTCGAGCCATCAAAAAGCTCTGGAGCTTAGAAAAAAAATTTTTGCCGCCGAGCCGAACGCCGAACGCGCGGCTAATCTCGCCAATAGTTATCTTCGTATCGGCGATGTTCTGATTATGAGCGGAAGTCTTGCCGAAACGCGCGAAACTTACCGCGAGTCAATCCGATTTCTCGAACCGCTTTATGCCGCCGACCCGGAAAGCAGCGTCGTGCAGGTCAAGCTGGCAAGCAGTTTCGCCCGGCTCGGGCAAGCGGTTTTGCGAAGCGGCAGTTTGAGCGAGGCGCTCGAAAATTACGAAAAATCGCTGGCGATTTATCAAAAAGTCGCCGCTGAAAACCCCGACGCCGCGACGCATCAACGCAGCGTCGGCATCCTTTTTTCCTTTATCGGCTTTGTTAAACTGGAAACGGGCAAAACCGAAGAAGGCGTCAAAGATTATGAAAACTGGCTGGAAATCGAGAAAAAATCGAACGGGAAAGACCCGAACAATATGCAGTTTCGCAGTCATTTGAGCACGGCGCACATCTGGTTCGGCGTGGCTTTGAGCGAACACGGCAAAATGCAGCAAGCGCGCGCGCATTTTGACGAAGGCATAAAAATTCAGGAAGAAATCTTTGCGTGGGACAAAGGAAATCTCGGCGAAGAATACGTGCTCGCCGACTGTTATCTTGAGCTCGGCAAGGCTCTGTCAAGAAATAAAATAGCCGGCGATTCGATTAAAAATCTCGAAAAAGCAATCGGAATTTATCGTAAAATCTGGCAGAAAGACACGGAAAATCTGATGACGCGTCATCGCATCGCCAACGCGCAAAGATTTCTGGCTGACGCTTTTTTTCAAAAAGAAAATTTGCCGAAGGCTTCGGAAAACTACGAGCAGGCGCTCGCCGTCTTTAAGGAATTAACTGCTGCCGACACGGAAAATGTCGATTGGCGGCAAGACCTCGCAATGAGTTATATGCGAATCGGCGAGTTTTCGCTGAAAAAAAACGATAAAGCTTCAGCTTTAATAAATTTTGAAAAGGCTTTGCCGATTTTTGAAAATCTTGCCGCAAAATCGCCCGAAAACGTTAAGCGCAAAAGCGAGCTGGAGACGATTAAATCGCATCTTGCCGGATTAAAAGGCTAAATGCCGAAAGCTTCCTTCATTCTGCGAACGCCTTCCGCCATTCGCTCTTCCGTGTTGCAGAACGAAACGCGCAGAAAGCCTTTCGCTTCCGAGCCGAAAGCGACGCCGGGAACTGTAATCACGCGGTTTTGCAGAAGTTTTTCGGCAACTTCCAAATCGTCGCCCAAGTTACGCACATCGACCATCGTGTAAAACGCGCCTTCGGGCGAAGTCCCGCGCAAACCCAATTCCTTTTGCAATAAATCAATCAAAAATTCGCCGCGCCGCTTATAGATTTCTCGCGCCTCCGCTTTTGCAAGTTCCGCTTCTTCCGTCCAGCCCAGAAGCGAGGCTTTCTGCGAAATAGTCGAAGTGCAAACCGTCAAAAATCCGTGCAAGGTGAGCGCCGCTTTGACGACATCGGTTTGCGAGCTTGCCACCCAGCCGACGCGCCAGCCGGTCATGCTCAAAGATTTTGACAAGCCCGAAACGATAATCGTTTTATCGTAAAACTCCGAAGCCGAGCGCGGTTTTTCGCCCGTAAAATACAAGTCGCTGTAAATTTCATCCGAGATTAAATAAATTCCCGTGTCTTTCAAACAATCGGCAATCCGGCGCAAATCGCTCGCGGTAAAAATCTTTCCGGTCGGATTCGACGGCGAAATAACGACCGCCGCACGCGTTTTCGGCGTGATGCGCGATTTAAATTCTTCGATGTCGAAAGCGAAATCCTTTTCGGCGGGCAGGCGATAAAAAACAGGCTCGCCGCCGGAGATTTTGACGCAGTTTTCATAAGCCGGAAACGACGGGTTCGGAATCAAAACCTCGTCGCCTTCATCGATAATTCCGAGAAACGCGGCGGTCATCGCCTCCTGCGAACCGACCGTTACGCAAACCTGTGAGGGTTGCAAATCGAGATGCGGATAACTTGCCGCGATTTTTTCTCTGAGCGGCAGAAGTCCGGCGTGATTCGTGTAGCCGTTTTGTTCTTCGAGCGCGACGCGCGCCGCTTCTTCACGGATAAACTGCGGCGTCGGCAAATCAGGCTCGCCGAGCCCGAAGTTTATCGAATCGGGCAGAGCGCGTTCAAAAATCTGTCGAATCAAAGTCGGCGCAACGCCTTGCAGACGGCGCGGCAGACGAAAAGTTTCATTTTGCTGCAAAGCTTTCATAATAAAAATTTATCACAGATTTTCAGAAAAAGAATTAACAGGAATGAAGAGAACAGATAGAGATAAAATAATTATTTTAAAAATCCCTTTTATCCTCATTCATCCCTGTTAATTTGCCTTCCAGCCTTTTTCGGTTTGCAGAAATTTCTGTATTTCCGCCGGGACAAAGCCTGTTGCAGCCGTTTTACATTCCAGACGTTTCACAATCAGATTCGGATGTTCAAACTCAATTACGTTAAACGAATTGACTTCGCCGCGCACACGCGTCGAGGTTGCCGTGCCTGCCTGAATGACGAGCGCATTTCGTCCCGTATCTAATTTATATCGATTTGCCGTGTGCGAAATATGGCTGACGTGCAGGTGTCCCGAAAGAAAAACGTCCGCGCCGCAATCGGCAATCTGCGGCATCGCTTCGTCGGCGTTGTCAACAATATCGTCTTCGTCAAAGCCTTCGGGCAAATCGAACGGGTGATGCGTAACGACGACTTTCAGCATTTTATCGTCCAGAATACACATTTTTTCCCTGATTTCCGCAACCTGTTCTTTATTTATTCTGCCGTCTTTTATCGTCAGAGAACGCGCCGTATTAACGCCCATCACGGCAATCTCTTCATCGGCGTAAAATGGCTGTAAGTCTTTTGTAATGTATTTTTTATATTTTTCGAGCGGCGTCAGAAATCGCGCAAAAACGTTGTGCATCGGAATATCGTGATTGCCCGGAACAACGATTTGCGGCTTCGGCAGAGCGTCCAGAAAATCGCGCGCCTCGATAAATTGATGCGAGCGGGCGCGCTGCGTCAAATCGCCGGAAACGATGACCAGATGCGGCTTGATTTCGTCGATTTTTTCCTTCAGACGCTCGACTATCGCGTAATCGACTTTGCCGAAATGTATGTCAGAGATGTGAACGAGTGTTCGCATAAATATATTGTTCAAAGCTCAAAGTTCAAGATTCAAGATTCGAAATTAACTTTAAACCTTAAACTTTGAACTTTGAACTCATTTTGGCACAATCACGCGCAAAGCTTTCGCGTGAATTTTGTAACGAAGCGGCGTTTCCAGTTTTTCGACTTCGCCGTCGAAAGCGACTAAAATGTGTTTCTTTTTCGTTTCAATCGTGATTTCCCGCGTCGTTATTTCCTCAAAATCTTCCGTTTGCCGCAGGCGACCGAAAATCGTCCGCACAATCAGCAAAAACAACCCTTTGCGCCCGCTTCGATGCAGAAAATAGACGCTCAATTTGCCGTCGTCCAGACACGCGCGCCTGCCGACATTAAAAAAATCCATCTCGTATTCGTTGTTGCCGACGAAAACAAAAGGCGTTTTGACGATGCGTTCGCCTTTTTCGGTTTCGAGTTTGACGGCGAAAAACGGCGAGCGCTTTAAAATCTTGAGCGCCGCCCAGAAAGCCGACCACCATTTTCCGCGTCCGAGCCTCTGTTGGCGCTCGCGGCGGCGGACAATGCCGGGATACAAGCCAATGCTCGAATTATTGACGAAAATCCGCTTATTGACTTCGCCGACATCAATCTGTTTTGTGTAATTTTCCGCGATAATGCGGACGGCTCCCGCTAAATCCTGCGGAATCTGCAAATCTTTCGAGAAATTATTGAGCGTCCCGAGCGGGAGAATTCCGAGCGTTTTTTTTGTTTTGATAACTTCTTCGGCAACCGCGCTGACTGTCCCGTCGCCGCCGCCCGCGACGATTATTTCGGCATCGCTTTTCGCCGCCTTTTCGGCAAATTCGACGATTTCCGCGCCGTTTTTTGCCAGACGAATATTTGCCTCGACACCGTTTGTATCAAAGAGTTCTGCCAGACGCTGTTTGGTTTCTTCCTGCTTGACGCTTCCAGAACCGGCGTTGATGATAACTTCAATCTGTGAAGACATTTAGATTATTTTTTCTTGTAAACTTCGCTTCGATGCCCGACAAAGTGAATAACGATTATTTCTTCAGCAGGAATTGCCTCGTAAATAATTCGGTAATCGCCTTCGCGAAGTTTAGCTAAACCCGCAAGTTCGTTTCGCAAGCCTTTGGGTTTGATTATTTCGGCATTTTCTGCCAGACGATTTATTTTTTTGACGATTCGCCGCGCAATTTCTTTGTCAAGCCTTTCGAGGTCGCGAACAGCTTCTTTTAAAATGCGCACTCGATACATACTAATATCAAAGCTATTGAACACTTTGGGTGTGAGTCAAATTGGAGAAGTTTAAAATTATACTCAGTTCAAACCGAGCCTTGCCGTTACATCTTCAAATGCATCGCCGCGCGCTCCGTTTTCGACTTCAATTTTCTGCCGGAGAAGTCTTGCTTGTATCTCGCCGGTCAATTCCAAATCATCTTCGTCAGCAAATAAAGCCCGCAATTTTTCCTCTACAACCGCGCCGATTACTTCGCGCAGCTCCTCAACCGTCATTTGTGAAACTTTTACGCTCATACTTCAAAAGTATACATCAAATTATCTCAAATAATCTTCCAGTTTCGTCGAAGCGTCCGTTCGCTCGTCGCGATATTTGACGATAATCGGCGCGTAGATTGATAAACCGTTTTCCTTGCCGAAACCGCTTGTAATCTGTCTTGAACCCTGCACGACGACCGCGCCGGCGGGAATTTCCAGAGGTTTTTCGCCGTCGGATTTGTAAATCGTGTTTTTGACCAAATCGAAAACCGGAGTCGAGCGCGTCAGGATTACGCCGCTTGCTAAAACTGCGCGTTCCCTGACAATCGCGCCTTCGTAAACGCCTGTGTTTCCGCCAACGAGAACGTCGTCCTCGATGACGACCGGATTGGCATTTACCGGCTCAAGAACGCCGCCGATTTGCGCCGCCGCCGAAAGATGCACGCGCTTGCCGATTTGCGCGCAAGAGCCGACCAGAGCGTGCGAATCAATCATCGTGCCCTCGTCAACGTATGCGCCGACATTAACGTAACACGGCGGCATCAGAACGACGTTCGGCGCGACATAAGAGCCGTCGCGAATGGTCGAGCCGCCGGGAACGATGCGGATTTTATCGTCCAGATTCATCGGTCTGAGCGGATAAGTTTCCTTGTCGAAAAACTGGAAAGTTTCGCCGCTAAACGACATATTGACCATTTTGCCCATCTTAAACCCGAGCAAAATTCCGTGCTTTACCCACGCATTCGCTTTCCAGTTACCGCTTTCGTCCTTTTCAGCGGAACGAATCCTGCCGGTTCGCAACGCCGCTTTAAAGTCTTCAAAAATTTCGCGGTCTGCCGCGTCGAATTCGCTTTTGTCAGCCGCAACTAAATTTTCAATTTTATGTTTTAAGTCCATCTTCAATAACTTCCATTTTATTCGCGTCGATTGCAAACCGCGAATTGATTATTCTCCGCGTTACCGGCAGAGACATCTTTCGCCGCGAAAAATGACTGATGAGCGCCGGGTTCGATTCGTCGTCAATCAAGCCTTTTTAACAGCGTAGCGCCATTGCCAAAGCTCAGGCAATCCGGCGGGGCGGAAAATCTTAGCATAGCTCAAATACGAGTAACAATTTTTTATTAAAATTAGCAGGAGCTTTTGCTGATACTGATAAAAGCAGATACTTCGAAAATCTTTTTTTTTAACGTAAGATATATTTATTGATTATCGAAAACTCACTACTGGAAACTTAAGAGAAAATGCAATTTATCGGAATTGATTTCGGAACCTCAAACTCACTGGCTTGTCTGGCTGAAAATAACCGGATAGAGTTTGTCAATTATCCTGACGACAATATCAGCAATCCGACGATTCTTTATTTTCCCGCCAAATCAAAACAGCATTATATCGGAAATGACGCCATCGAGCGTTATCTGTCTCATCTCGAAGATAAACAGAACGACGGGCGGCTGATGCTCAGTATAAAGACCTTGCTTCCCGACGCTAAGTTTGATTCTACGTCCGTAATCGGGCACGGTTCTCTTACTGCGTCCGATTTGGTCGCAAAATTTCTATTTAAATTAAAGCAGCTTGCCGAACAGCAGTTTTCCCGTCAATTTGAAGGAGTTGTACTGGGACGACCCGTCCAATTCTCTGAGCTTGCCGTTAGCAGGTTGGAGAAAGCCGCTAAGACAGCCGGTTTTAAGAAAGTCGTCTTTTGGCTGGAACCGGTCGCGGCGGCGCTGGCGCATGAGATTACGACGACCGAAGATGAATTAATCTGCGTCGTCGATATTGGCGGCGGAACAAGCGATGTCTGCGTCATCGAAACCTCTCCAAAGCGTTCTCTTTCGCCCGACAGGCTCGACGACATCAAATCAGTCAGCGGCATCAATCAGGCGGGCGACGAATTGAGCGCTCAGATTATGAAACACAAGCTCGCGCCGAGATTCGGAGCCGGTTCGACATTTAAATCCTTAGGCAAAATACTTCCATTTCCCGCACACATCATTTACAAACTTTCCAAATGGCACCGGATTAACCTTTTAAAGAACAGCAGCGATATTGACACTATCCTTTCTATTTTTCCTTCATCCGACCGCCCGGAAGATGTCGGCAGGCTATTGGAATTAATCAGGCATCATTATGGTTTTGAGTTATTTCGGGCTATTGATACGGCTAAAAAAAGTTTGTCCGGCAGTGATAAGGCAGAGGTAAGGTTTCGTCCGCTTGAATTATCCGAGGAAATCTCGCTCGTCGAGTTTGAAAATATGATTGCCGAAGTCGTTCGAAAAATTGAAGAATCCATCTTCGATTCCTTAAATGCGGCATCGGTCAAACCACAGAATATCAAGCATGTTCTTTTAACGGGCGGCTCTTCGCAGGTGCCGGTGATTAATCAAACGGTTATAAAAATATTCGGTGAAGAAAAAATCCTGCGCCCGGATTTTTTCAGCTCGGTTGCGACCGGATTGGGTTATATTGCTTCCCGATTTATGGGAAAGATTCCCGGTTAAAATGTCGAATTTTTATGTGCCAGATAAACGGAATTAACAGATATGGAATTCGTGTAAGGATTTGCAAACTCGACCGTGTAAGCCGCCGATGTGCCGAATATAGATTCTAAATGTTTTGTAAATTTCTCATCAGACGGTTCATTTGACCAGAGAGCAAACGCGCCGCCTGTTTTTATTTGTTTCCGAAGCGCTTTGAGCCCTTCTGCGCCGTAAAAGGATTTGTTCTTTTCATCCAGAAAATGTTCGGGCGAATGGTCTATATCGAGCAAAACCGCATCAAACTTTCTTTCATTATCTGCAATATCAAAACCCGTTCGCGCCAATTCGAAAAAGTCGCCCTGCCGCATCTCGCATCTTTTATCTTCCGATAACGCGCCGCCCATCGGGACAAGTTTGTTTTGATGCCAGTCAATAACTTCCTGAAACAAATCAATCACAAGAAGTGAGCGGACATTTTTATTTTCAAGCGCCGCCGCCGCCGTATAACCCAAACCGAGACCGCCGACCACGACATCGAGTTCGCCTTCAAGTCCTGCCAGTCCGAGATTCGAAAGTTCTTTTTCTCCCTCGGTAAAAAGACTCGACATCAAAAACTCCTCGCCGAGCTTAACTTCGAAAACATCCTTGTTTTGCAAAAGAGCTTCCGTTCGACGGCGAAGTATCAGCTCGCCCAAAGGCGTTTTGTGATATGCGAGTTCTTCAATTTTCATTATTCATTAAATATCAGGCGCATATGCGTTGATTAACTATTCAATTCGTTCAAAATCTCGCGCAATTTCTTTCGCGCCGGCTCGGTAACGGGAACGAGCGGAAGGCGCAGATTTTCTTCCAGTAATTTCATTTCCTTCATCACAAATTTACACGGCGCGGGCGAGGCTTCGATAAAATTCGCTTCCATCAGCGGCAGTATCTTGTAATGAATTTTCCTTGCGGCAGTCCATGCGCCCGACAAAGCCTTTTCGACCATCTGCGAAGTTTCCTTCGGAATCTCGTTCGAGCAAACCGAAACCAGCCCGTCCGCGCCGATAGAGATTAAAGGCAGAGTCGTCGCGTCGTCGCCCGAAAATACTTTAAAATTTTTCGGGCGTTTCGCAATAATTTCCATAATCTGCGAGAAATTGCCCGACGCTTCTTTTGTCGCCACGATGTTTTCGTATTTTTCAGCCAGCTTCAGCGTCGTTTCCGCCGAAATATTTGACGAAGTGCGCGAAGGCACGTTGTAAAGCATCAGCGGAAATTTCTTCACCGATTTGGCGATTTCGCCGAAATGCGCGAACATTCCTTCCTGTGTCGGCTTGTTGTAATACGGCGCGACGACGAGCGCGGCATCGGCTCCGGCTTCGCGCGCCTTTCGCGTAAATTCAATCGTCGCGGCGGTGTTGTTGCTTCCCGTTCCGGCGATGACTTTCGCCCGTTTATGCGCGACCTCGACCGTCAGTTTGATAACGTGAAGCTGTTCACTGCCTGTCATCGTTGCGCTTTCGCCCGTCGTTCCGCATGCAACGAGAAGCTTGACGCCGTTTTTTATCTGCCGCTCGACCAGTTTTTGAAAACAATCCGCGTCAACCGAGCCGTCTTTTTTAAATGGCGTAACAAGCGCCGTCGCGCAGCCGCGCATCCAATCAATTTTCATCGTCATAATTTTCTAACTATTTGCTAAAATTATTCGTTCAGGTAATTCGTAAAGTATATGTCGATATTCGCCGAAGTTACAAAATTAAACCTTAAAAAGTTCTACGGGATTTTCTTTGTCGCCGTTTTTTTAATTTCACAGATTGCCTGCAAATCATCCGAAGCGCAGACAAATAAAACGCAAGTCAGCCCGACGGCTTCGCCAAAAATTATCGCTCAAACCTTTGCATATCCAATCGGCAAAACCGAAACATCAACGCAGGAAAAAGACAAAAAAGACGAGTGGTACAACGCGCAGGATTTTGGCGCAAACAATCATCTCGGCGAAGACTGGAACAAAAATTCGGGCGGCAACACGGATTGCGGCGAGCCTGTTTTCGCGGCGGCTGACGGGCGCGTAGTTTACGCCGAAAACGCAGGCGAAGGTTGGGGAAACGTCTTGATAATCGAGCACAATCTGCCGGACGGCGAACGGGTTCAGACGCTTTACGGTCATCTGGAAAAGATTATAAAAACGAGCGGCGAAGTTAAAATGCGCGAGCAAATCGGCACAATCGGCAACGCTGACGGCAGATATTTGTGCCATCTGCATTTTGAACTCCGCGCGGAAAGCTGCCCGATGTGGAACGAAGCCGGCGCAGGCTACAGCGCGGAAAGAAACGGCTGGCTCGACCCTTCGGATTTTATTGATAAAAATAGAAAAAATTAAGCCGTTTTCAATGAGGAAACTTGTGAAGGCATTAATTTATCGCGCAGTCTTAAAAAAGGATATTCGATAAGTTTTGCCGAAACAACACCCAGAACGAGAGTTCCCGTCCAGTAAATAAGCGTGTAGAGAAACCAGTTTTCGGCGGCGAGATTAGTAAATTTCGTCAACCAGAAATGAATCGGCAGATTCCATAGATAAATCGAATACGAATATTTTCCGAGCTCGGCAAAAAATTTCACGAAAGCATTTTCGTCCGTATCGCTTTTGAGCAAAACCAGAAGCAAAAGCCCGCTTCCGAGATAAAATAAAGTAAGTCCGGCGACCCAAATCCACGAAGCCGTCTGGACTTCAAAAATGAATGCGGGAAGCAGCAAGCCTGCGCCCGTCAAACCAATAAAAAATTTGTATTTGATAAGAAATTTATTTTCCGAAAGATTCCCGAAATGCCAGAAATAAGCGAGAAAAACGCCGAAAAATAAAGAGTCGATGCGTAAATGAGTTTGGCAGATATGTACGCCGTACTCAAACGGAACATAAACGGCAGTTATCAAACGAAACGCCAGACAGACGACGGCGACGGCAGCAAAAAACCACGGAATTGCCGTAAACGGATTGCCGGATTTTTCTTTTTTTACAACCAGAAGCACGAAAAACAAAAGGCTCAGAAAAATATAAAAATGTTCTTCGACCGCCAGCGACCACGTATGATTCCAGATGGACGGTTCATAATTCTGAATAAACAGCATCTCGTCGAGAAAACCCAGGCGATAAGGTTTTTCGTGGCTTAAAAGAACAATGGCGAGCGTCGTAAAAATTAAAAACCAGAACGGCGGATAAATTTTAAAGCCGCGCCGGACGAGAAATTTTTTGATGTTCAGACGGTCATATTTTTTATATTCGCGAAACAGTAACCCCGAAATCAGAAAACCGCTCAAAACAAAAAACAAATCCACGCCGACCCAGCCGCCTTGATTCCAAATTCCGGTTACCAGATTAAAAAAACCGCTGACTTCCGGCGGGCAGACCGCCATGTGATTGCCGATAACCAGGAAGACGGCAATGGCGCGCAAAAAATCAATTTGTGAAAGCCTGCCGGCTGATGAAACGTTCATGCGGACTCATAATTAAACATTTCTATTGCGGGAAATTTTCCAGTTTGAATGAGCTTTATATTTTTTCGATTGTCTCAAAAAATTTTCCGAGTTTAGATTTATCCAGACCGCCGCCGGTTCGCACACCCGAACACAAATCGAGACCGAAAGGCTGAACCGTTTCAATCGCTTCGCGGACGTTTTCGGCATTCAAACCGCCCGCCAGAAACACGGGTTTATCGATACTTTCGACAATTTTCCGGCTCAAGCGCCAGTCATGCTTTCTGCCCGTCCCGCCGAGTTCCTTAATTTGCAGATTCGGATTTCCGCTGTCGAGAAGAATCGCGTCAACCGATTCGGCTAATTCGACCGCTTCGTCAACGGATTTTTCGCCGGCGACGTGAATGACCTGAACCAATTTTACGTTCGGCAAAGCGGCGCGGATTTCGTGATAAGTTTTATCCGTAAGTTCATCGACAATCTGAATCACGCTCGTTTGAACTTTGCGATAATGTTCGATAATTTCTTTCGCGCTCGTTTTGCTGGTCAGTAAAAATGTCGCAACCGGCGGCGGAACGATTCGGGCGATTTCAAAAATTTCTTCATCCGAAATCACACCCGGACCCGAAGGCATTTCACCGACCAGACCGAGCGCCGACGCGCCGAAATCAATTGCGTCAAGCGCTTCCCGTTTGCTCGAAATACAGCAGATTTTTACGCGCGGCTTCATTTTTTCAAAATCTCGTCCATCACGTCCGTAAATTCGTAAAAACCTTTGCGCCCGGCAATCCACTCAGCCGCTAAAATCGCGCCCGACGCAAAGCCTTCGCGCGAGCGGGCAAAATGTTCGAGCAGAATCTGGTCTGCGCTGCCGTCAAAGCCGACGCGATGCGTTCCCGGAATATTTCCGGCGCGTGTTGCCGAAACCGAAAAATCTTTTTTAATATGTTCGGCGACAATATCTTTCAGCTTCAAAGCCGTCCCGCTCGGCGCGTCTTTTTTGCGCGAATGATGCTGTTCCTCGATAAAAGCTTCGTAATCTTCAAATTTTGCGAAAAGCCCGGACGCAAAACCGGCGATGCGATAAAACAAATTCACGCCGATTGAGAAATTTGCGCCGAAGACAAACGCGCCGTCATTTTCTTTGACAAAATTTTCGATTTCTTCGCGCTGCGCATTCCAGCCCGTCGTGCCTTCGACAAGCGGAACCCGCGCCAAAACAGAAGCTTCGACGTTTCTTTTCACCGCGTCCGCCGCCGAAAAATCAATCGCCGCGTCCACATCTTTCAGCTTTTCCGCTAATTTTTCCGCCGAAAGATTAGCGTCCGCTTCGTCAACGATTATCGCGATTTCGTGATTTTTATTTTCGGCTAAAGTTTTGATGAGCCTGCCCATCGCGCCGTAGCCGATTAAAGCTATTTTCATACTAAAATACTGATTTGCTATACAACACTAAAACTACTTCCAAAACTTTTTTTGCATCATTTTCGATAAATTCATATGGTTCTTTATCTTTCGCTATTGCCTTAAAGAAAAGTGATTCTTTGGGTTCTCTAAAATGAACAACTGCATTTCTGATAGCGCTGGCATTTACTAAATTTTTATATTCTGCCTTTGTTATTAAGTCAATCTTTAACGCCTCTTTCAATATTATTGACATTTTCGCTCGCTTTAAATCATCTCTTCCCATTGAGAACAGGATAGAAGAAAGTGTGTGTTCAATAAAAGACATTCCAAGTATAATTGAGGCTAAAAATTGTTCATATACAAAACAATATCTGCATTCATTGAACATACTCTGAGCAATAGAACTATGAAAGATTGCATTCTCGCCTTGAGGAGATTTTCCGACCACCCATTTTAATCTTTCTAATCTATCCTCAAATCGAGATTCATCTTCTTTTATAATCCATTGTCCTATTTCAGCATCTTTCATTTCTTTTCCTTAAATTCCAATAATTTCTTCACCAAATCCACATAAAGCCCGACCGATTCTTCCAAATCCTTTTTCAAAACGAATTCGTTTGAGGTGTGCGCGTCGAGAATCGAGCCTGCGCCGAGAAGAAGCGGCGTTCCCCAGTTCGGAAGATGCGGAATGTCGGTCGTAAAACGTACGGTTTTTTGGCGAAAACCTTCGACCGCGAGCATTTTTACAGGCTCGCTGACGGAAAGCAGTTCCAAACTCCCGCGTCCTTCGACAATTTTTTCCAGAATTTCCCATACCGGCTCTTTTTTGGTCGTCAGACGAATCAGAAGTCCGGCTTCGGCGTTTGCCGGAATGATATTGAGCTTCATTCCGCCTTCAAGAGTTCCGATGTTGCAGGTCGTTTCGCCAAAAAATTCGTCGTTCGGAAACTCGATTTGGCGAACATCGTTCAAAATATCGAGAAGCTTTTCAATCGCCGATTCGCCCTGTTCGGGATAAGCCGAATGCGCTGCTTTGCCGCTCGTTTTTATAAGAAATCGAAGCGCTCCCTTAGAGCCGATTGCCAAATCGTTGTCGGTCGGCTCGCCGTTGATGAGATACTCGCATTTTGCGGCAACCGGGTGAAGATTCGCCGCTTTCGCGCCCGTCGAAGATTGTTCTTCATCGACCGTGTACAGAAAACCGAAGTCTTCGATTCCCTGTTTTCTCAAGTTTTCCGCCGCCGTAATTTGCGACGCGATAATCCCTTTCGCATCGCACGCGCCGCGCCCGTAGATTTTTTCGTCCGTTTCGGTCGGAGCAATAAACGGCGGAACGGTGTCCATGTGCGTCGAGAGAAAAACGCGCGGCGTCTCGTTCAAATAAGCGATGACGTTTTTGCAGCCGTTCGAAACTTCCTGCATTTCGACCGTGTAGCCGAGCGATTTCAAATATTCGCCGAGAAACGCGCCGACCTTTTGCTCTTCGCCCGAAACGGACGGAATGTTCATCAAATGTTTGGTTAATTCAAAAAGATTCATAGAAAGATTTTTAAGATTCGGAAATGATTTTTAAGTTTTTGACGTTTTCAAAATGCCGTCGGTTGTGAGTTACGAGCGCAACGTCGAACATCAGCGCGACCGACGCGACCCAGGCGTCAGCCGTGTCTATCGGTTTGCCGTTTTTGTGAGCATCGCTTTTAATTTGCGCCCAGATTTCACAGAGTTTATCGTCGGCATAAATTATTCCAAACTCGTCAAGAAAACTTTTTGCTTTTTGTATTCGCTTTGCGCCCCAATTATTTTGAATTTCCCAACGGCGCAGTTCCGCCAGAGTCATAAAGGAAATCATTTTCGGCAGACCGAAAAGATGCGGTCGGTAAAGCGCGGCGCGAGAATCTTCTTTCAAAAAATACGAAGTAACATCAGTATCAACGATTACTGCCATGATTTTTCACGCTCTTCGGACAATTTTCTGTCTTCTTCACGCCACTGTTCGCGCATTTGCAAAAACTCATCAACTTCGGCGCGAATTTTCGCCTGTGTTTTTTCATCCTTCGGAAAATCGAAATCCTTTGCCGTAAAAACTTTGACATTGTTTTCACGCAGAAACTTTTCCAAACGCGCTTGCGGCGAATCTTCGACAGCATTTTCTTCTATAATTGTTTCTTCAGCCAATGTTTCCGCCATTTTCTTAAACTCCTTGCGTTTGATTTATTTTAGCTCTCAAAAAACTCATCGTGCAATCTTTTTATCACATCTTTAACTACATCTTCCTCGACCACAAACGTCATATTTACGCTCGAAGCGCCGTGTGAGATTAGCGAAATATTGAAATCGGAAATCGCCGTAAAAAGCTGTCCGGCAACGCCCGAAGTGTCGCGCAAGCCTGAGCCGACGACGCAGACGACGGCTTGATTCGATTCAATTTCAACCGTTCCGATGCGCTCTAAATCCTTGACGACGGCTTCGAGCGCGTCGGTGTTGTCCAGCGTCAGAGAGACGGAAACTTCCGACGTTGTAACGACATCGATAACGGTGCGGTGGCGCTCGAAAATCTGGAAAATCGCGCTCATAAAGCCATATGCGCCGAGCATTCGCGCCGATGTGATGTGCAGAATCGTGATGCCTTTTTTGTAGGCGATTGATTTCACTTTGCGCGGCGTCGTCTGCGTTTGCGGCAAAATCATTGTGCCGCGCATCCCGGGCTGGTGCGAATTGCAGACGCGAACCGGAATCTGCAAATCGACCGCCGGCTGAATCGTTTTCGGGTGCAGAACTTTCGCGCCGAAATAGGCAAGCTCGGCGGCTTCCTCGTAGGAAAGCGTTTTTAAAGTTCGCGCTTCCGGGCAGATTCGCGGGTCGCTCGTTAAAACGCCCGTAACGTCCGTCCAAATCTGAATTTCTCGCGCGCACAAAGCCGCGCCGACGATTGCGGCGGAATAATCCGAGCCGCCGCGCCCCAAAGTCGTCGTTTCGCCGCCGCGACTCGCCGCGATAAATCCGCCCATAACCGGAATTTCGCCCGCTTCGATTAAAGGCTGCAACTCCAGCCGGACGAGCTTTTCCGTTTCGTCCCAAATCGGCGCGGCAGAACCGTATTCGTCGTCCGTAATAATTAAACGGCGCGAATCCATCTGCCGCGCGTTCAAGCCTTTCGCCGAACAAACCTCCGCCAAAAGACGAGATGAAAGCTGCTCGCCGTAGGAAACAATCGCGTCTTTGAGCATCGAAAGCGGCAGCGAGCGACGCGTTACGCGCATCAATAAATCACCTAATTCCTTTTCGGCAAAATCAAGCTCAACTTGAAAAAGTTTCTGCTGCGCTTCGCCGGTCAGTTCGCGGGAAATTTTTTTATGCCGCTCAAAATGCGGTTCGAGCGACAAAATCGCGTTTTCGACTTCTCCGCGTTTTGCCGTCTCAAAGGCATTCAGCAAAGCGTCTGTAACTTTTGCCATCGCGGAGGTTACGACAACGGGCGAATTTTCCCTTTCGCCCGTAACAATTTCCGAGACACGCGCAAACGCTTCCGCGTCCTGCACGCTCGTTCCGCCAAATTTCATTATCGTTGGATTGATTTTCTCTTTCACAGCTAATTTGTAAAGTTAAATGAAAACTGTGGACGAAGCAAAGGAAGAAAGAAAATTAGCCACGAACAAACACGAAAGGACACGAAACAAGAAGAAATTTATATTATGATTTTTCTTTTTTCGTGCGTTTTTGTGTTTGTTCGTGGCTAATTTCCTAACCGCAAAGAACCGCGCCGCCGTTGATGTTTAAGATTTCGCCCGTGATGTGGCGCGACCAATCGGAAAGCAAAAAGCAAATCGAAAGCGCAACGTCGTCGGTCGTCGCCATTCGTTTGAGCGGAATCGAATTTATCACGCTCTGTTTGTAATTTTCGTCTTCAAAAACGGGACGAACCATCGCCGTTTCAATCCAGCCGGGCGCGACGCAGTTGACGCGGATTTTCGGGCAAAGCTCGCCGGCAAGAGCTTTCGTAAAACTGATTTGCCCGCCTTTCGATGCGGCGTAGTTTGAAAAATTGGCTTCGCCGCGCTGCCCTGCGGTCGAAGAAACCAGCACAATCGCGCCGCGTTCCTGCTTTTTCATTGAAGGCACGCACGCTTTGGTCATCGCCCACGCCGCTTTCAGATTCGTGTTTAAAACCTTGTTCCAGGTTTCCTCGGACATTTCCTCAATCGGCGCGCCTTCCCAGATTCCTGCGTTTAGAACGAGAAGGTCGATTTTTCCGAATTTTTCAACCGCCTTGTTGGCGAGATTATGCGCGTCAGACCAAACGGAAACGTCGCCCTGCACGGCAATCGCGTCAGTGCCTTTTTCCTTGCAGAGCGCGACGACGTTGTTTGCTTTTTCTTCTTCTTTCAGGAAATTCACGACGACATTCGCGCCCGATTCCGCCAGACGCATCGCCACCGCGCGACCGACGCCGCGCGACGCGCCCGTGACGACTGCGGTTTTGCCCTGAAAAAGATTTTCGGGAAGCTTGATTTCGACTGCCTTTTCGCTCATAAATTTTCTTTGCGCTCTTTCGGGAAGAAAAACTTACGTTTTGCAAAGCCGCGAAGTTCGCAAAGATTAAGATGTATTTTCTTACAAAAACTTTGTGTTATAAAATATGCCTTACTTTTCTCAAATCACAAAATTATGAACGACATAAACCTTCTGGAAAATCAGCCGATTGCGTGGACGCCCTCGGAAGAAATTATCGAACGCGCGCAATTAACCCGATTTATGAATCAAGTCGGCGTTTCGACTTTCGACGAGCTTTATCGATATTCGATAACGGACGTAGAAAAATTCACCGCCGAAGTTCTGCGCTTTTTGGATATAAAATTCAATCCGCCATATGAAAAATTATTGGATTTGTCCGAAGGCGTAGAATTCCCGAAATGGTGCGCGGGCGCGGGATTCAATGTCGTCGAAGCTTGCCTTGACCGGTGGATTGGAACTGAAATCGAAAACAGCGCGGCGATAATCTGGGAAGGTGAAGAAGGCAAAGTTCGACAAATTTCTTATTCGGAATTGATGCTTGAAGTCGAAATTATTTCGACATCGCTTCGTAAAAGAGGCTTGGGAAAAGGCGATGCAATCGGTATTCACTTACCGATGCTGATTGAAACGGTTGTCGCTTTGTTAGCAATAAATCGAATTGGCGCGATTTCCGTTCCTGTTTTTTCGGGTTATGGAATTGAAGCAATTTCATCAAGATTAAATGCAGTCGGCGCAAAAGCACTTTTCACCTGCGACGGTTTTCCAAGACGCGCAAAGGAAGTTAATGCTTTTGAAGTAGCCAAACAAGCCGTCCTGAATTCTCCGACAATTAAAAATGTTTTCGTTGTTGTCCGTCCTCAACTGCAATCATTCGATTGGGATTTGCCAAATGTGAATGTTGAGATGTACGACACCGATTTAATTGATGAAAGCGAAGAAATTTTAGCAAACTCAAAAGAAGAATTTGAAAAACTTTCCAAATTAGAACCAACCGCCGCCGAAGACCCGCTCATTATTCTTTACACATCCGGCACGACCGGAAAGCCGAAGGGCATCGCGCACACGCACGCGAGTTTTCCGGTAAAAGCGGCGCAGGATATGGCTTTCGGAACGGATGTCGGGCGTGGAACGCGCATCAGTTGGATAACCGACATCGGCTGGATGATGGGACCGTGGCTGATTTACGGCGCGCTGATAAACGGCGCGACGATTTGCATTTACGACGGCGCGCCCGATTTTCCCGCGCCGGACAGAATGTGGGAATTTTGCGCGAAACACAAGGTCGAAATCCTCGGAATCTCGCCGACGCTCGTTCGCGCGCTCGCCACGCACGGCGACGATTTGCCGAAAAAGCACGATTTATCGACGCTTCGAGCTTTTGCATCGACGGGCGAGCCGTGGAATCCCGCGCCTTGGTGGTGGTTATTTGAAAAGGTCGGTGATTCAAAACTTCCGATTATCAATTATTCGGGCGGCACGGAAATCTCCGGCGGAATTTTGATGAACAATCCGCTTGTGCCGATAAAACCCTGCTCGTTCAGCGCGCCGTGTCCGGGAATCGATGCGGATATTCTCAATGAAAACGGCGAATCGGTCGGCGCAAACGAAGTCGGCGAGCTGGCGATTAGAAAACCTTGGATTGGAATGGCTCGCGGCTTCTGGCAGGAACGCGAACGCTATCTGGAAACTTACTGGAGACGCTTTCCGGGCATCTGGGTTCACGGCGACTGGGCGATGCGCGACGCCGACGGGCATTATTTTATTCTCGGACGCTCGGACGACACGCTGAAAGTTGCGGGCAAACGCGTCGGACCGGCTGAAGTCGAAAGCTTGCTTGTAGGCGACAGCCGCGTTGCCGAAGCCGCCGTCATCGGCGTTCCCGATGAATTGAAAGGAACGGCAATGGTTGCCTTCTGCGTTTTGAAAACGGATGCGGCGGGCGAAAACCTCGAAAAAGATTTGAAAGCCGTCGTCGCCAAAGATATGGGCAAACCGCTCGCGCCGTCAAAAATTCATTTCGTCTCCGCTCTCCCGAAAACGCGCAATGCAAAAGTAATGCGCCGCGTCATCCGCGCCGCATATCTCGGCGAAGACGCGGGCGATTTGTCGGCGTTGGAAAATCCGAATGCGGTTGAGGAGATTCGAAATACGACAAAATAATGAGAGTTGTTTTCGATACAAATGTTCATATGATATTGGAGTCGGCGATTGCTTCACAAGCCGATTATATCGCAACTTTTAATTTGAAAGATTTTCGCAGCATCAAGCTTTTCGGCGTCGAAGCAATCACGCCGAAAGACTTTTTGAATTTAGTGAGGAATTTATGAGTGCCGTAACCGTCGAATTACCAAATATTTTACAAGAAAAACTTGAAAAAATTGCCGGACAAGAAGGCATTTCCGTCAATCAGCTCTTAATCGAAGCGGCGGAAAAAATGTCGCAAATGGAAATTTTCGAGCAAATCAAACGCGAAGCCTCAAAACGCGACACCCGCGCCGGTTTTGAGCGGGTTTTAGCCGCCGTTTCCGATGTCGAACCGGAAAACCCTGACGATATAATCAAGTAGTAAGAATTTAGATAAATCATCTTGCTGTGCAAGGGAGAAATAAGGGCGGCATTTATTAGCCGCCTTTTTATATTTGCTTCGAAAATCCGTATGTAACATAATCATCAAATCGTAAATAATATTGATTGATTTGGAAAAGAATTGGTAAAACCGTTTCACTCCTGATATAAAAATGGTCAAACTCACCTCTGATTCTTCATCATATTTTCCTGCTAAATATTTAGCAAAAACAGAAAAATTAAGAAATCTCGATATTAGCTTGCAATAATTGGTAAAACCAATTAAGATAGTTTCATCAAAACTTTGAATGCCTGCGAAGGCGCGGATTTTCAAATTATTCTAAAAAAAACAAATATTTAAAGTGAGGATTGAAGAGCGATGAGAAGAGGACTTTTCCGATACGTTAGTCTTGCAGGATTGTTGATAATTCTGTTGTCCGGCTTTGTTACGATTTTCGGGCAGGAATTTCGCGGCACGATTGCCGGAACCGTTACCGACCCGAACGCCGCGATAGTTCCCGGCGCGAGCGTTACGGTTACAAATATCGAGACGAATATCTCGGCGACCACAACGACTAATGAAGAAGGCGTCTTTACGTTCCCTCTGCTGCTTCCGGGAAAATATAAAATTTCGGCGACGGCTGCGAATTTTAAAACTACCGTGCAGGAGAATATTCAGCTTAACGTCGATGACCGTTTGTCAGTCGATGTTCAGTTGCAAATCGGCTCGGCTACCGAAGTCAACGTCATTGCCGATACAGAGCTGATTGAGACGGGCACGGTTACGGTCGGAACGGTCGTTACGCAGAGGCAGGTCGAAGAGCTTCCGCTGGCTGAAGGCGCGCCGTATGTTCTTGCAACGCAGGCGCCCGGCATTGTTTACACCGGCGACCCGAATTTTACGGGTCCGACGGCAAACGGAAATCTCGCCGGATTCCGCACGAACGGAACGAGCGGAAATCTCATCAATCTGGACGGCTCGCCAAATCTTGCATACAGCGGGCAGGTCGCTTTCACGCCGCCTTCGGACGCGGTGCAGGAATTTAAGGTGCAGACGAACAGCTTCGACGCGCAGAACGGCTTTACCGCCGGCGCGACCGTCAACGTCGCCTTAAAAAGCGGAACAAACAGTCTTCGCGGCTCGGCATATATCTTCGACCGCGACAAAAGCCGCACGGCAAACAACTTTTTTAACAATCGCGCCGGACGCGAGCGCCCCGACCGTAAATACAATCGTTACGGCGTTGTCCTGAGCGGTCCGGTTTTCTTTCCCTTTTTATACGACGGCAAAGACAAAACCTTTTTCCTGTTTTCGTTTGAGAGACAAAAAGACAACGTCGCCCAGCCGACCACATATTCCGTTCCGACGATGCTGATGCGAAACGGAGATTTTTCCGAATTAATCGTTGACCGCACAAACATCAACGCGGCGGCAAACACGGTAATCTACAATCCGTTTTCCGGCGTGCAGAGCGGCAGCAACGTCGTTCGCACAGCCGCCGCTTTCGGATGCCCGGCAGCAGGCGCGGTTCCGGTCGGATGTAACGTTATTCCTTCAAGCTTTATCTACCAGCCGGCGCTCGCTTTCCTGAAAATGTTTCCCGAACCGAATCTGCCGGGAACGACGAATAACTTTATTACCGACCAGAATCTGGTTCGCCCGTATCGCTCTTACCTTGCGAAGATTGACCACAATTTCAACGGCAGCAACCGTATTTTCGGCAAATATTATCACAGCCGCAACACCGAAGACCGCTACAACCTGACGGGCGAAGCCGATTCGATTTTTCGCGGATTCGAAAACAGAAGAAATAACGGCGGAAACATAGATTTCACGTCGATGATTACGTCCAGATTTATTTTCGACCTGCGCGGAAGCTACAGCCAGTTTAAGCTGAAAAGGTATCAGGACGACCAGCCTTCGGCGGCTGATTTGGGCTTTACGGGAATTCCGCAGGCGCGCCGCGACGGTATATTTCCGCGCTTCGATTTTAGAAATTATATGACGGTCGGCTCTTTGCGCTCGGATTATAACGCCGGGCAGGAAAGACCTTTCGACCTTTTCTCGGCTCAGCCGACGCTGACGCAGATAGTCGGAAATCACATACTCAAATACGGTTATGATTTCCGTAAACTGCGCGAGCGTTTTTCGACCGACGGCTACAGCACCGGCAGATTTCTCTTTGACGGAACTTATACGATGCAGGCTTCGAACTCCGGCTCGACGCAGCGCGACCGCGCCGGACGCGATTTGGCGTCGTTCCTGCTCGGACTTCCGGTCGCCGGTTCGACAAGTCTTATCGACAATCCGACCGAATACGACGCGACTTCGACCTATCACGCGTTCTTTATTCACGACGATTTTCGAATAACGCCGCAAATGACGCTCAACCTCGGTCTGCGCTATGAGCTCGAAACCGGCGTCAGAGAGAGCGAAGGAAGAATCGTAACGGATTTTGACCGAACCATTGCCAGCCCGATAGCGGCGCAGGCGCTTGCCAATTACAATTCGAGCATTCCGTCGGGCATTCCCGTCGGAGCGTTTCAAAATCTTACCGGCGGCTTGATTTTCGCAAGCGGTTCGGGCGACGCGAACCAGACGACGGACAAAAATAATTTCCAGCCGCGCATCGGCGTATCCTACGCGATTGACGATAAAACCGTCGTTCGCGCCGGTTTCGGAATATTTACGTCGCCGTTCCAGATTCAGGCGATTTTCCAGCCCGGATTTTCGACCCCGACGCTGTTTACGCCGTCCGTCAATAACGGTCTGACGTTCACTTCCACTTTAAGCAATCCGTTTCCGGGCGGAATTATTCCGTCGCCGGGCGCGGCGCTCGGTCTTCTGACCTTTACAGGTCGCGACGTTACGTCGTCAAATGCGCTCGGACCGACGACGACCGTTCTTTCAAACAACAGAAAAAATGCGAACTTCGGCAGATTCGTCATCGGCATTCAGCGCGAGCTTCCGTATAAAATCGGTATCGAAGCTACATATATCTTTTCGCGCGGCGTTGATTTGTCGGTAAATCGGGAACTGAACGCGATTCCGCGCCAGTATCTGAACGACTTTACGGGCATAACTGACCCGGCGACGATTCTTGCGGCGATTACGGCTGTAAATACATTCTTAAACGCAAACGTTTCTAATCCGCTGCGTGGTTTGATTCCCGATACCACGAGCGCATTCAACGCCAATACGATTGCGCGCCGACGATTATTGACGCCGTTTCCGCAATATGGCAACATCGCCGTTACCGATTATAACGGAAAAAGCACCTATCAAGCCTTCGAGATTCAGCTTGTAAAACGCTTTACGCAGGGCTTATCGCTCAACGGTTCTTACACATTCTCGCGCGAGCATCAGAGAACGCAGTATCTGAACCCGCAGGACACTGAACTGACGAGCATTGTCTCGCCGACAGAACGTCCGCATCGCTTTACCTTTTCCGGCATCTACGAATTGCCCATCGGGCGAAACCGCTGGATTGGCAAAGAATGGAATTCGTGGGTTGACGCGATTTTCGGCGGCTGGCAGCTTCAGGGCGTTTATGAATGGCAGTCGGGCGAACCGCTTCAATTCGGAAACGTCTATTACAATGGCGACCCGGAAGCGCTCGAAAATCTGCTCGGCAAAAAGGACACACAAGGTCGCCGCTACGGGATAGACATTCCGGCTTTCGACACGCAGGGATTTTTTATCAACGGCGTCGCTCCGGCGTTTGCCAATAACTATACGAGCAGCTCGGCAAACACTCTGCGCCTGATGCCGCTGACGACCGGAAAATTCCGTAACCAGCGCTTCTTAAAATTTGATGTCGGACTCTCGAAAAACTTCCGAATCAATGAAAAAATGAAGTTTCAAATCAGAGTCGAAGCCATCAACGCGCTCAATTCGCCTTATTTTTCAGCGCCGAATCTCGACCCGACGAGCGCGACGTTCGGTTTCACGACCGCTCCGACGCGTCAACCGCCGAGAGACATTCAGCTTGGCGGCAGGTTCACGTTCTAGTTTGCCGTTGGTTAAACCGGTATTCACAAAACAAGCCCTTCGCGGCGTTAAAACCCGAAAGGGCTTGTTTTGTCTTTTGCAGAGGATTTGGAATGAAGATTTTCTGGCTGGCAAATTTAATCCTGCTTTTCGGCGCTGCGCCCGCTTTTGCAAAAGCCGACAAGAAATTTGACTTAATCGTTGCCGCAGACGGAAGCGGAACGGTCAAAACCGTTCAGGAGGCGATTGAAAAAGTTCCCGAAAACAACCAAAAGCGATTTGTTATTTTTATAAAACCCGGCGTTTATAAAGAGCAAATCAAAATTCCGGCGAGCAAGCCGTATATCACTTTTCTCGGCGAAAAAGCCGAAAACACAAAATTAACCTTTAATTTAGCGAATAAAGACGCAGGCTCGACCTCGGCAAGCTACAGCTTTTACGTCGGCGGGCACGATTTTCACGCGGAAAATATCACGTTTGAAAATTCCTTCGGCACAGGCTCGCAAGCCGTCGCGGTTCTCTCGGAAGCCGACCGCGTCGTTTTCAAAAATTGTCGTTTTTTAGGCTGGCAGGACACGCTTTACGCCAAAAACGGTAGGCAGTATTTCGAGAACTGCTACATCGAAGGACACGTCGATTTTATCTTCGGGCAAGCCGCCGCCGTTTTTGCAAATTGTATAATTCACAGCAAAGGCGACGGTTACATCGCCGCGCCGATGCGTTTCAGCGACGCCGAATCAAGCGGTTTCGTTTTTGTAAACTGCAAGCTGACGGGCGAAAATACCGATAAAGGCGTTTTTCTCGGACGACCGTGGCGAGATTACGGCAGAGCCGTATATCTGGAAACCGAAATGGGCGCGCACATTCGCCCCGAAGGCTGGAACAACTGGCTGCCCGAACGCGAAAAAACCGCGTATTTTGCCGAATACAAATCGAGCGGCGCGGGCGCGAAAACGAGCGAGCGCGTCAAGTGGATTCATCAACTGACAAAAGACGAAGCGAAGCAATTTGAAACCGAAAATTTTCTGAAAGGAAAAGACGGCTGGAATCCGAAAAAAGCCGATGACAAATGGCTCGAAACGACAAAACCCGATTGGAAATTGATTTCGTGGAACGAAGTTTTAGACCAGACGAAACTCTGGTACGCGGTTGACGAAGCGACGCGAATCGCCAACCAGGTGATTTTTTACCAGCGCGAAAACGGCGGTTGGGAAAAAAACGTCGATATGGCGGCGATGCTTACGCAATCTGAACGCGAAAAGCTTCTAAAGGAAAAAACTTCGACCGACACGACGATTGACAACAACGCGACCGTTACGCAATTAAGATATTTAGCCAAAGTCATCACGGCGAAAAATATCGAGCCGCACAAAACTGCGTTTTTCAAAGGCTTGGATTTCCTGCTTTCGATGCAGTATGCAAACGGCGGCTTTCCGCAGTTTTACCCTTTGAAAACCGATTATTCGCGCGAAATTACATTTAATGACAACGCGATGATTAACGCGCTCAAAATTCTGCGCGACATTGCCGGAAAAAAAGAAGATTTTTTATTCGTTGACGAAGAGCGCCGCTTGAAGGCGGAAAAAGCGGTCGAAAAAGGAACGGAAATCATCTTAAAAACGCAAATCGAAATCGGCGGCAAAAAGACGGTTTGGGCGGCGCAGTATGACGAAAATACATTAAAACCCGCAGCGGCGCGAAAATTTGAGCCGGTTTCCTTGACGGCTGGCGAAAGCGTCGGCATCGTCAGATTTTTGATGCTCGACGCGAAACCGAATCAGGCGACGATTGACGCAATCGAATCGGCTGCTGAATGGTTTCGGGCGAACAAGCTGAACGGCATTCGGTGGGAAAGAAAAAACGGCGAGAACTCTGTCGTAAAAGATAAAAACGCGCCGCCGATTTGGGCGCGATTTTACCAAATCGAAACGATGAAGCCGATTTTCATCGGGCGCGACGCGATAATTCGATACGATGTTTCCGAAATCGAAGCCGAGCGCCGCAATGGTTACGCGTGGTATGTCAGTGAGCCGAACGAGCTTTTGGAAAAAGATTATTTAAAGTGGAAAGAAAAGATAAAAAAGAATTAGCCACAGAGGACACAGAGAATTTGGAGAAAAAGTTTATTTATTCTCAGTGAACTCTGTGCCCTCTGTGGCAAAAAATAAATATGCAAAATCGTCGTGAATTTTTACAACTTCTTTTAGCGGGCGCGGGCGCGGGTTTGATTTTGCCGCAGATTAATTTCGCGCAGACAAATTCGACTGACGTTTGGGCGACTGAATATCCGAAAATTTTAGCGCGAATCAAGCCGCCGAAATTCCCGAAAAAAGATTTCAAAATCACCAAATACGGCGCGGTCGGCGACGGAAAAACCGATTCGACCGATGCGTTTCGCAAAGCGATTGACGCTTGCAGCAGTAAAGGCGGCGGGCGCGTCGTCGTGCCGAAAGGCGAGTTTTTAACGGGCGCGATTCATCTGAAATCGAACGTCAATTTATATCTTTCAAAGGGCGCGACCGTCAAATTTTCGCAGGACGAAAACAAATATCTGCCGAATGTTTTCACGCGCTGGGAAGGAATGGAATTGATGAGCTTTTCGCCGTTCATTTATGCGTTTGAGCAGACGAATATCGCGATTACGGGCGAAGGCACTCTCGACGGCGGAAGCGACGCGAACGGTTTCTGGAAATGGCACGGCAACCCGAAATACGGCTGGAAGGAAGGAATGCCCAATCAAAAAGCGGCGCGGGCGAAATTGTATAAAATGATGGACGAAAATGTGCCGGTCGCCGAACGAATTTTCGGGACGAATTCTTATCTTCGACCGCAGTTTATACAGCCTTACAAATGCAAAAATGTTCTTATCGAAGAAGTGAAAATCATCAATTCGCCGATGTGGGAGATTCATCCGGTTTTATGCGAAAACGTGATTGTCCGCAAAGTTCATATAGCGTCGCACGGTCCGAACAACGATGGCTGCGACCCGGAATCTTGTAAAGACGTTTTGATTGAAGACTGCTTTTTCGACACGGGCGACGACTGCATCGCGATAAAATCGGGCAGAAATAACGACGGCAGGCGTTTGAACACGCCGACGGAAAACATCATCGTGCGCGGCTGCACGATGAAAGACGGACACGGCGGAATTACGGTCGGCAGCGAGATTTCCGGCGGCGTGAGAAATCTTTTCGCCGAAAATAATATGCTCGACAGTCCGAATCTCGACCACGCGCTGCGCGTCAAAAACAATGCTTCGCGCGGCGGTCTGCTTGAGAATTTCTATTTCCGAAACATAACCGTCGGACAGGTCGCGCACGCGATAATCACGATTGATTTCAATTACGAGGAAGGCGCGAAAGGCGGTTTTACGCCGGTGATGCGTAATTTTGTGGCGGAAAATATCAAAAGCGGTAAAAGCAAATATGTTATGGACGCGCAGGGATTTGAAAACGCGCCGATTTACGGAATTCAAATTAAAAACTCGACGTTTGAAAACGTCGAAAACGGCATAATGGCGGCGAATTTAAAGGACACGAAACTGGAAAATGTGCGAATCAACGGCAAACTTATTAAAGACATCAGCGAAGCTGCCGCGAAAGTCGTCCCGACAAAGAAAAGCTAGCCACATCGGGCTGTAGAATTTGAAAGAAATGTTTGCCCGCGAAAGGACGCGAAAAAACACGAAAAAGAATAGAAAAAAAATACTTTCGCGCCTTTTCGCGCTCTTTCGCGGGCAATAATCTTATGAAATTTATCAGGATTACAATTTTAATTTTCCTTTGCGGCATTTCCGTCTTCGCGCAGAAATCGCCGGTTACAATTTATCTGGCGGGCGATTCGACGATGGCTGAGAAGCTGCCGGAAAAGCGTCCCGAAACGGGTTGGGGCGAGATGTTTCAGCAGTATTTCGACGCAAACAAAGTTAGAATCGAAAACCACGCGCAAAACGGTCGGAGCACGAAAACTTTTATCTCCGAAAATCGATGGCAGGCGATTGTCGATAAGCTGAAAAAAGGTGATTACGTTTTTATCGAGTTCGGGCATAACGACCAATCGAAGGAAAAAGGCGAGCGCTACACGCCGCCCGAAGATTTCGTGAAAAATCTGGAGCGAATGGTCGCGGACGTTCTGGCTAAAAAAGCGAATCCGGTACTTCTTACGCCCGTTATGCGGCGGCGATTCGACAAAGACGGAAAATTTTACGACACGCACGGCGAATATCCCGATTTGACGCGCAAGGTGGCGAAGGATTTGAAAGTTCCGCTGATTGATATGCAGCGGGCAAGCGAAAAGTTGATAATCGAATACGGCGCGGAAAACTCGAAGAAATTATTTTTACAGCTCAAGCCGGGCGAAAATCCGAATTATCCGAACGGCATCGAAGACAACACGCATTTTTCGCCGCTCGGCGCGGAAGAAATGGCAAAGCTCGCGGTCGCGGAAATTAAAAAATCGAAGATAAAATTACGGAAATATTTGAAGAAATGAAACCGCAGATAAACGCAGATGAACACAGATAAAATCAAAAAAATAAATCTGCGTATATCTGCGTGAATCTGCGGTTAAAAAACTTTATGAAAATTAAAGGAATCACAATTTTATTCGCGCTGTTTATTTCATTCGCTAACTTCGCTCAAGCGCAAAAAACCGCGCCTTTGTCCGAGCGTCTTGCCGACACGGCGATGAATCGAATCTGGACGGATGACGGAAATCCGGCGGGAATTCCGCGAAGCTGGACTTACGAGCAGGGCGTTACGTCCGAAGCGATAGAAGCCGTCTGGTATGCGACGGGCGATGCGAAATATTTTAATCACATAAAGGCGGGAATGGATTTCTGGCTCGAACCGGACGGAACGCATAAAGATTACAAGCTCGAAGAATACAACATCGACCACATCACGCCCGGACGCGCGATGCTCATGCTTTATAAAATTTCGGGCGACGCGAAATATAAAAAATCGATTGATTTGTTTCGTTCGCAGCTTAAAACTCACCCGCGCACGAACGAAGGCGGTTTCTGGCATAAAAAGATTTATCCTTTCCAGATGTGGCTCGACGGTCTTTATATGGGCGAGCCGTTTTACGCCGAATATTCCGCCGCATTCGGCGAAGACAATTTCGACGACATCGCCAATCAATTCGTCTGGATGGAAAAACACGCGCGAGATGCAAAAACGGGCTTGCTTTATCACGGCTGGGACGAATCGCGTCAGCAAAAATGGGCGAACAAGGAAACCGGTTTAAGCCCGCACGTCTGGGGACGCGCAATGGGCTGGTATGCGATGGCTCTGGTCGATGTTTTGGATTCTTTCCCGAAAACACACGCGCGCCGCGCCGAACTCGTCGCCATTTTGCAGCGCGAAGCCGAGGCGATTGCGAAATATCAGGATAAAGACGGACTTTGGTGGGACATTGTCGATTTGCCGAACAAGCCGAAAAATTATCACGAATCGTCAGCGTCGGCAATGTTTGTTTACGCGCTCGCCAAAGGCGTTCGGCAAGGCAATTTGCCGGAAAAATATCTGCAAACGGCGCAAAAAGGCTGGACAGGAATCAAAAAGGAATTTATCAAAGAAAAATCTGACGGAACGCTCGATTGGGAAGGAACGGTTTCGGTTTCCGGCTTGGGCGGAAATCCTTATCGCGACGGAAGCTTCGATTATTATATGAGCGAAAAGCTTCGCACGAACGACGCGAAAGGCTTAGGTCCGGCGATTTTGGCGGCGGTCGAGATGGAAATGCTCGAAAAAGGACAAACCGGCAAAGGCAAAACCGTTTTGCTCGATTCGTATTTCAATAACGAAACGAAAAAAGACGCGAGCGGCAAAGACGTTTCGTGGCATTACAAATGGGACGAAATGTCGAACGGCGGCTTTTATCTCTGGGGCAGGCAATTCGAATCTTACGGCGCGAAGCTCGACACGCTTTACGGCGCGCCGACCGCGCAAAATCTGAAAAACGCGGACGTTTATATAATCGCTGACCCGGACGACGCGAAGGAAAATCCGAACGCGAAATTGATTTCGCAAACGGACGCAAAAGCCGTTGCCGATTGGGTGAAAAAGGGCGGCGTTCTCGTTCTTATGGGAAATGATTTCGGCAACGCCGAGTTTGATAACTGGAATGTTTTATCAAAACAATTCGGCATTGAATTTAATAAGGACAGCAAAAACCGCGTTTTGAATAATCAGTTCGAGCAGGGAAAAATCGAAGTTCCGTCGGGGAACGAAATTTTCAAAACGGCTCAAAAGCTTTATCTGAAAGAAATTTCGACACTCAAGCTTTCGGGCAAAGCGAAATCGATTCTGGACTGGAACGGCGATAAAGTAATGGCGGTCACCGGATACGGCAAAGGAACGGTTTTCGCCGTCGGCGACCCGTGGCTTTACAACGAATACACGGACGGGCGCAAACTTCCCGCCGATTTTCAGAATTTTCAAGCCGCGCGGGAATTGAGCGCGTGGCTTCTGGCGCAAACGAGAAAGAGATAAATTATTATGAAAAAATACATCTTCGGGACATTAATTTTAACGTGCGTTTTGAGCGTCGTTTCAATCGCGCAAACGCGTGAGCCGTCAACGGCGATTCGTCCTTTTATCGTCAAAACCAAACAATCGCTCACTGATTTGGAAAAGAGCCTGCGCGTCGATAACAAGGTCGAAGATTTAATCGGCGGCGAAGGAATGCAGCTTCGCGTTGCCGTTCAGCACGACAAAAAACGCGAAAATGCCGACGCCGAAGTTCACGACGCGTCCGACGACGTTTATTATGTTCTCGAAGGCTCGGCGCGGCTTACGCTCGGCGGAAAGCTCGAAAATCCGCGCGAAGCGTCAGCAGGCGAATGGAAAGGGGCGCGCATTGTCGGCGGCGAAACGTTTGAAATTAAAAAAGGCGATTTGATAATCGTTCCGCGCGGAACGCCGCACCAGCGAGTTTCGGTTAAAGGAAAAGAGTTTTCGATGATTTTAATCAAGATTTTCCAGCAGCCGATTGCGGCAAAGCCAACGGTCGAAAACAAGAAAAATTGAAAATTGTATGTGAAACGGCGGCAGACGTTGTTATAATCAGCAAAGACGTTGAATTGCTGAAATAACTGCTCTATCTTTTATTTAAGAAAGTGACGGAAACTAATATCTTCAAAATTATCGAAAACGAAAGACACGGAAACAGTTCCGAGGAAGTCGTCTCGCGCCTGCGCGAAATGATTCATCGCGGCGAGCTTCGTTCGGGCGACAGACTTCCGCCGGAACGCGATTTAGCCAAGCTTCTGGGCGTTTCGCGCCCGACGCTTCGTGCCGGAATCCGCTCGCTTACGGCGGTCGGCGCTCTGAAATCGAAACAGGGCGCGGGAACTTTCGTCGTCGAAGCCGACGCTTCGCCCGCGCTCGACAGCAATCCGCTTCGACTTCTCGCATCGCTTCACGGATTTTCTTCGGCTGAAATGTTTGAAGCGCGGCTGTCCTTAGAAATGGCGATTGCCGGGCTTGCCGCCGAACGCGCCACCGGTGACCAGCTCGCGTCGATGGCGGAAGAATTAGCCGAAATGTTCGCTTCGATTGAAGAACCGGAAGAATATCTCGTCCACGATATGCGCTTTCACCAGACGATTGCGGCGGCTTCGGGCAACCGGATTCTGACGGCTTTGATGAATATGGTGGCGACGATTTTATTCGATGTCAGGAGCAAAACCGTTCACCGCGCGCACGATTTGAAAGAATCGTCAGAAATGCACCGGCAGATTTACCGCGCAATCCGCGAACGAAACGCGGAAGCGGCGCGAAACGCGATGCGCGACCATTTAATGCTGGCTCAGGCAGCCCAATCTAAGGAAATCGCCGAGAATTTCGGCACGCCCATTAACGGAAATAGTTCGGAAGACGGAAAAAATTAACGCTATTTTTTTTCGATTCGAAACCAGTCAATATCAGCCGCGCCCGCATCGTTAAACTTTCCGTTTCGGACAAAAAAACAGAATTTAGATAATTTTTAGCTGTATATATTTGGTATTAACTATCAAAAAAGTCCTCATTTTCAAGATGATTTTGAAACGCCTCGGCAACTTTGGCTCTTACTTGTCCGTATAGATGGCGGCTCATGTTTTGCGGGTCGAGTCCTTTCGCTGAAATTACTGCATTTGTGAAATCATCAACATCATCCGGCGGCAAACAAAAACCAAGTTCAATGCACAATTTGGAAAGCAAAGATTCACTCTCAGCAGCATTTAGCATTATTTAAGTTTTAATATAAATTTAGGACAATATCTAAATATGGGAATTATATACTTGACACACACGATTTGATATGGCATACTCTTAAGTATGCACAGTCAACACATACAAAAGCAACCTAGCACGATGGATTTCTTTAAGCGGTTTCCGACCGAAGAGGCGGCGCGAGAGTATTTAATCAGCGCGAGATTTCCAAACGGCGTTGTATGCATCCACTGTGGAAACGATGAAGTCTGGACAATTCGCGGCGGAAAGCTTTTTACCTGTAAAGGATGCCGCAAACAATTCACCATCCGCACCGGAACGGTGATGGAAGATTCAAAAATCCCGCTTCAAAAATGGATTTACGCGATGTATTTAATGACTGTCTCGCGTAAAAGCATTTCATCCGTTCAATTATCCAAAGAAATCGGCGTAACGCAAAAATCAGCGTGGTTTATGGCTCACAGAATCCGTGAATCTTGTATGGATGCGGGTTTATTGTCGGGAACGGTTGAATGCGACGAAACGTACGTCGGCGGAAAAGAGAAAAACAAACACGAATCGAAAAAGCTTAAAGCCGGTCGCGGCGGCGTTGGCAAAGCAATCGTTTTCGGCTCGAAAAGTCGCAAAGGCGGCGTGAGAGCAAAAGTCATCGAAAACGCCGACAGCGAACAGCTTCACGAAGCGGTAAAAAATTCGGTTTCGCACGGCTCAATTCTTTACACAGACAGTCATCGCGGTTATTATGGACTTTCAGAGTATCGCCATTCGGCGGTGAATCACGGTTTCGGCGAATATGTGAGAGGCGATGTTCACACAAACGGCATCGAATCGTTTTGGGCGATTCTAAAACGCGCTCATTACGGAACTTTTCACCAAATAAGCAAAAAGCATCTTTTCAGATATGTCAACGAATTTGTTTTCAAAGCGAACACGAAAGAATTGCCCGCTTTTGACATTGACGGAACGGATTGCGGCATAAACACAGTCAGAGCGCACGTAGCGGGAATGGAAGGACGCAGATTAACTTATAAACAACTAATTGCAAATGTCTAAAACACTCAAATTCGAAAAAAAGAATCCGCTATTCGGTATGTTTGACGCGGTGGTGAAAGCCGCCGTTCGCGCCGACGAAGTAGACGCGCCGAAACTTGTTCCATACTGGAAAAAAGGCGAGAAATTAAAATATATAGATTTATTCTGCGGAATTGGCGGTTTTCACCAAGCTGCCGACGAATTAAAGATGGAATGCGTTTTTGCGTCAGATATTGACGAAGAGGCGCGAAAAGCTTATGAGCATAATTACGGTATCAAACCGGCGGGCGACATCACCGGCGTTCGTTCAAAATACATTCCCGACCACGACATACTTTTTGCGGGTTTTCCGTGCCAACCATTCAGCATTATCGGCTCGCGGGAAGGATTCGCCGACGCTCGCGGAACGCTGTTTTTTGAAATCGCCCGCATTCTAAAAGACAAATCGCCTCGCGCATTCGTCTTAGAAAACGTGAGGCAATTAGCTTCTCACGATGGCGGGAAAACGCTTGACAGAATCCTTGAAATTCTGCGAAAAGAATTAGGCTACACAGTCGATTTCAAGATTCTAAACGCTTTGAATTTCGGCGTTCCGCAAAAACGGGAGCGCGTTTTGATTGTCGGCTTTAAGGACAAAGTAGCCGGTTTTAATTGGGATAAAATCAAAAAAGTTCCGATGAAACCGCTTTCGGAAATTCTCGAAAAGAATCCAGACCCGAAACATTTTGTCAGCGAGCGTATTAAAAAAGCGCGATACGCCGCGCACACGCCGAAAGTTACGCCGTCAATCTGGCACGAAAACAAGGCGGGCAATATTTCGAGTCATCCTTTTTCGTGCGCTTTGCGAGCGGGCGCGTCTTACAACTATCTTTTAGTGAACGGCGAACGCCGTCTAACAATGCGGGAAATGCTCAGACTGCAAGGCTTTCCCGAAAAATTTGAAATCGCCTGTAATGACTCTCAAATGCGTAAACAGGCGGGAAACGCCGTCCCCGTTCCGATGATTAAAGCCGTAATAAAAGAGGTGGTTTTGAATGCCCAAAGAATTGAAACTCAAAGGACAAGCAAAGCGGCGTAACGCGCCGCATCCGCTCGGCGAGCTTCCGCCGAAACTTGCCGTGTCAATCGGCAAAGACATCATTCACAGAATCGCCATCGGACACGCCGACATTGACGGCGACGATTTCGGCGGAATTTTCGCAAACGCAATAAGCGGGCTTCATCGCAAAAAACCTTTAGGTATCGCGGACGTTACTTGGGAAAGTTGCGCGTGGTCTGTCAAAACGATTAAAGCCAACAAACCGTTTACGCAAAAAGTCGTTCGTCTTATCACCGGCAGAAATTCAGTCGCTTACTCTGCGGGCATTAAAGACGCTTTCGCGGACGTGCAAGCCACCGGCGCGGCTGTTTTGAACATCTGGAACGCTCGCGTAAACGAATCTTTAAATCAGCACGACGATTTGCGGATTTTCGTAATGCTTCGCAATATGTCATCGCTTGAATTTACGCTTTTTGAATATGAAGCCGTGCGCTATATCGCCGCAAACTACCATTGGGAATTAAACAAACAAAGAAATTTTGAAGGCGTGGACAAAGTAACCGGCGGACACGTTTTCACTTGGCAACCGCACGGCTCGCAGTTTACCGTTCTGCATCACGTTCCGCCGTCTGCTTATAGATTTCGCATTAACAAAATGCCGACAATTTTGGAAGAGCGGCACGTTTTGCAGCTTGTAAATTTTCGAGACGATTGGATTGTGCCGGTTGACGCGCCGTAGTTCTCAGCCTTTGGTTTCCTGTATTACCCGATTGACGCACCTTTCAAAATCTTGTTTTAATTCGTGTTCCCAAAATCGAATGACTCGCCAGTTTGTTTCTGCGTAAGTTTCGTTTACTTTTGCGTCTCGGCTTTTGTTTCGGTCAATCTTAGCCTGCCAGTATTCGACGTTTGAACTCGGTCGCCGCAAATGAAGCGGGCAACCGTGCCAGAAACACGAATCTAAGAAAATAACTACTTTTTTGCGCGGAAAAACTATATCGGGTTTGCCGACCATCGAAGCCGCGTTTTTATAAAACCGCAAGCCCGACCGCCACAAAGCCGAACGAAATCTGACTTCCATTTTCGAATCTTTAGACTTCACGGCTCGCATTGTGCGCGTTCTGGTTTCTTTGCTGACATTATCCGCCATTTCGTTTATTATAAGCCTGTAAATATACAAAAATGAACTCAAAAGACGCATTCGAACAAATTGAATTGTTAATAAAGAAATCCGGCGGCGAGCGGGCAAAAAAACTTTCAATTCTCTATAAGACCTTAAAAGAAATTGCGGGGAATAAAATTGAAGTTCGCGCCGAAATAGGCGATTATGACGGTCTTAAACTTTATCTGAATGGAAAGCTCGCCAAAATCCGCGCCGCATCCGTAAACGGCGGCAAATCGGAACATCAAAGAGGCTATGAGCGGTTTAGAATCAGACCTTTGAGAAATAAAGTTTCATTCGTGGTTTTTGCGATTGAACATCTGGATAAATTGAGAATATACGTTTTCCGCGCAAACGAAATTGAAAACGTAAAATCCTTAAACCTGCGTATTTCCGATGAATCGCCATACAAGATAACGCGAAAATCAAAATACGACGCGGCTTTGAGAAATTGGGATATACTTAAAGGCGATTGAGTTTTTTATCTAGTGTGTGTTAAGTATATAATTCCCCTAAATATTGTTTACAATTTCCAGATACTTTTGCGCTTTTTCGGCGATTGATTGCAGATTGCCGGCACGAATAGCTTTAACATCGACCAAATCCGCGCCGACGCCGACCGCAAAAGCTCCGGCTTGCAGAAAATCGGCGATTGTTTCGAGCGACACGCCGCCGGTCGGCATAACTTCGATGTTTGGGAAAACGCTTTTCAGGGCTTTGAGATATTTCGCGCCGCCCATCGCCTCGCATGGAAAAACTTTGACGCAATCCGCGCCCGCGCTCCATGCCGCAAAAACTTCCGTCGGCGTAAGCGCGCCCGGCATTACGGCAATTTCTTTTTCGCCGCAGAATCGAACGATTTCCGGGTTAAAGATCGGACTGACGATAAATTTCGCTCCGGCTTCGACGCATTTTTCGGCTTGCTCGCGGCTTAAAACCGTGCCCGCGCCAATCAGGATTTCCGAATTGCCCGCGCCGTCCAGTTCATGGATTAATCTAATCGCGCCCGGCGTGGTCAGCGTGATTTCAAAGATTTTAATACCGTTTGACGCAAGCGTTTCGACGGCTTGAAGCGCCTCGTCCGCGGTCGTCGCGCGGATGACCGGGACGAGCTTTTCGCGCTTTATAAATTTTAGAACTTTTTGTTTGTCCATCTTTAAGAATTAACTTCAGCGAGATTTACAGGCTCAAGGCGCGGCGCGAGCAGATGAATAATCAAAAGCGCGGTGAGATATGCCGAGCCGGCGATGATGAAAACCGAAAAATACGAATTGTTCGTGTATTGCAAAATCAAGCCGACCGTGCTGGCAATCAGCATTCCGCCGATTGAGCCAGCCATTCCGCCGATGCCGACGACCGAACCGACCGCCTGACGCGGAAACATATCCGAAGCCGTTGTGAAAATATTCGCCGACCAGCCCTGGTGCGCCGCCGCCGCCAGTCCGATTAGCGAAACCGCGACCCATAGATTGTCCGTCATCGAGGCGAAAACAATCGGGATAACCGCCAGAGCGCAAATCAGCATCGCGGTTTTTCGTCCGGCATTGATGCTCCAGCCGCGTTTTATCAAATGCGAAGAAAGCCAGCCGCCGCCGATTGAGCCGACATCGGCAATCACATAAATCACAATCAAAGGCAAGCCTAATTGCAGAATGTTCAAGCCGAATTTCGTGTTCAAAAATTTCGGCAGCCAGAAAAGATAAACCCACCAAATCGGGTCGGTCAGAAATTTTCCGATGGCAAACGCCCACGTCTGTCGGTGCGGAAGCAGCCGCGCCCATGGAATTTTTTTCATCGGCTCTTCATTGTCCGATTGAATATGCACGAACTCTTCGGGCGAAAGCTTCGCGTCTTCTTCCGGCTTTCGATAAATTGCCAGCCAGAAAACGAGCCAGATAAAACCGAGCAATCCGGTAATGACGAACGCCCATTGCCAGCCGTAGTTGACGGCGATAAAAGGAACGCTCAGCGGCGCGAGAATAGCGCCGACATTCGAGCCGGAGTTGAAAATTCCGGTCGCAAACGCGCGTTCTTTTTTCGGAAACCACTCGGCGACGGTTTTGATTGCCGCCGGAAAATTTCCCGCTTCTCCGAGACCTAAAGCAAATCGCGCGATGCCGAAACCGAACGCCGAACGCGCGAACGAATGACACATCGCCGCGACGCTCCAGAAAACGATGGCGAAACTAAAGCCTTTGCGCGTGCCGAACCTGTCCATCAAACCGCCGACGACGAGCAAACCGACCGCATACGCCGCCTGAAATGCCGTGTTGACAAAGCCGTATTCGGCTTCGCTCCAGCCGATTTGCGCTTTGAAGGTTTCGTCCGTCGCGAGAATGCCCAGAACCTGCCGGTCGATATAGTTTATCGTCGTCGCAAAAAACAGAAGCGCGCAGATTATCCAGCGTCTTCTGCCGATGCGCGTCGCAAGATTATCGTCAACCGCCGCGACAACGGCTGACTCAAACGCGCTCGAACCTGTGCCGACCCGAATGCCGACATCCGGTTTTTTTATCGTTTCGCTCATATTTCTGACCTCTTTTTGAAAATAATCCGAGTTTTACAAACTCAAAATTCCGGGAGAAACAAATTCGCGCCCGCCGATTTGGACGGAAATATTTGGAAATCCGGGCGAATTGGTTAAATTTTCGATTTCGCCGTTTTCGTTTAAAAGACAGGTTTCTTCCGCCTTCGTTCCCGTAATCGACGGATTCCACGCAAAAGCCTGATTCGATTTCACCGTTTCGCGGCTCGCCGGATGCGCCACCCATTCGCGTGTTTTGTATCCGGCTGCGCCGCCTTGATGATGAAGGTTTATCTCGCCCGCAAAACCTTTTTCGGCGTAGGCTTCCGATGCGATTCGGTAAAGATTTGCGCCGCTTGCGCCCAATTTCGTTTCGGACAAAAGCTTTGCAAAAACACAAGCAGCCGCTTCGGTTCGGCGTTTTAATTCGGAGGGAATTTCGCCGATGCAGGCAATCCGGCTCAAGCTCGCAATCAAACCACTTCGTTTAGCGCAAACCACAATCAGCAGAACTTTTTTCCAGATATTTTCGGTGGGAATCGGATGACGAAACCGCTCGATTCTTTCATCTGCGCCGACCAGATTTACCACCGCGTCAATGTTATAAGCGGCGAGCGCATCTTTCACTTTCCGCGCGATTTCAATTTCCGTTTCTCCGGCGTTCAGGTTTTCAAACAAACCGCCAATCGCTTTTCCCGCATCTTTTCCAAGCCGCCCGTATCTCTCGATTTCCGCTGCGGTCAATTCATATCGACACGGCGCGATTAAATTTTCAATCGTTCGAATTTGATTCGATAAAAACAAATCGGAAGCTAAGGCAGAATCATTATTCAAAAGCGTTTTCACTTTTTCGACGACAAAATCGCCCGAAGCCTTTTCGTCTTCCCATAAAAACTCGATTGGCTCAAAATCTTCGGCGGAAATTTCTTCGGCTAAAAGTCGCGGCATCTCGATATTGTTGGCGAGAACGAACGTTTTACCGTCGCCGCGAATTAATAAAAAACTCGCGCCGTTTTCGCGGCTCAAATCGACGCCGCTTGACGCGCCGCCCGACAGCCACGCGAAATTATGCTGCGCGTTTATCAAAACGCCGCCGAGCTTTTCGCCCGCAAGCATTTTTTGCAATCGTTCGGTTTTAATTTTAATTTCGCTTTCCACAAAAAAGAAATTTTAGCCGCAGATACATACAGATTTTCGCAGATAAGAGAAGATTTCTATTTGGTTTTATCTGTGTCCATCTGCGTTCATTTGCGGTTAAATTTTTACTGATTGACGCCGCTCGCCAGAAATCCGCCGTCAACAACGAGAACTTCGCCCGTAACAAAGCTTGCCGCATCCGACGCCAGAAAAACCGCCGCGCCCGCAAGCTCTTCGACCTGTCCGAAACGTCCCATCGGAGTTCGTGTCAAAAACTCCTTTCCGCGCTCGGTCGAGAGCAGTAAATTTCTGTTCAAATCGGTTATAAAAACGCCCGGCGCAATCGCGTTGACGTTGACGCCGTGTTGTGCCCATTCGATTGCCAGAGATTTCGTTAAAGAAGCAACGGCGGCTTTACTCGCCGAGTAAGCCGCTACTTCAAAAAGACTTACAAAAGTCGAAAGCGATGCGATGTTGATGATGCGCCCGTATTTTTTTTCGAGAAAATGCCTGCCGAAAATCTGACAAGCGCGAAGCGTTCCCGATAAATTTGTCTCCATAATATCGTTCCAGTCTTCTTCGCTAAAATCGAGCGTCGGCTGCCGTTTTGTCCTGCCGGCAGAATTTACCAGAATATCGACTTTGCCGAATTCTTTGACGCATTCATCGACAATATTCTGCAAAGAAGCGCGGTCGGAAACATCGGAAGTTATTCGAAGCGTCCGCCGTCCGCGCTCTTCAATCTCTTTCGCCGCCGCTTCAACCTGCTCGCTCCGGCGCGAAGACGGCACGACATCCGCTCCGGCTTCGGCTAAACCGTGCGCGATTGCGCGTCCGATGCCGGACGTTCCGCCGATAACAACGGCGACTTTGCCGCTCAAATCCAATTTGGCATAACTCATAAGACAAATTTTATATTCAAAAATTGAAACTTTAAGGAAACGATTTCGTTAAAAAGGTATTACCATTTAACTAATGTTTTAGTAGTTTGTAACATCCGCACGCAAATTGTCAAGCCTTGCGGATTTACTTTTCTTCTGGAATTTAGTATTGTATTTAATGTGAAATCGCAATTTTAAGCTATACATAAAAATCAGCCGTTAATTTAATTGGTTAGACCAATTAAAAATAGTCGAAAATATTAGAATGAAATCTTCTGCCAAAAAATCAATCGCCCGCCGGGCTTCCGACAAAAATGTCTGGCTCGAATATTCCGGCGTCGAAATACCGTCTGCGCAAGGCGCTGAAAACTTTGAATATGAAGTGCTGGAAACGGAGGAAGCGGTCGGGCAGGCAATGTTTGACGAGCTCGTCGATTATTCAAAAAATAAGCCGGGCGACATTGTGATAATTCTGCTCGGCGGTCGCGGCGCGCAGGCGATGTATAAAATCATCAATAAACTTGCGCAAACCGATGCGATTGACGATTTGCTCGCCCGCCTGCACGTTTTCACGCAGGACGCGCTCGCGCCGCTGGCAATGAACAATGGTTTGAGCTTCGTCCGCGATTTTGAACGCCTGCTCGGCGATAAGTTTTTCGAGAAAATCAAAAGCTTCACGCCGATGCTGACGGAAACCGATGATTTGGAAGCGGAATTAATTAAATATCTGGAAAAGTTGGAAGACTCGGGCGGCATCGATATTTTTTTTCTCGGTCTCGGACCGGAAGCCGAAGCCGCTTCGCATCTGGCTTATATCAAACCGAATTCGGGCGCGAAGCACGGCGATTTTGCCGGAATCATCCCGATTTCGGCGAGCATTCTGGAACATCATATTAATAAATTTAAGGTCGGCGGAAGCGAAATTTCCGAAGCGGACGAAACGGAATGCAGAAACGCGACGCACATTTTAACGCTCGGACCTGCCGCGATTTTGAGCGCGAAGCGGATTGTCCAGTCGATTGTCGATGCATCGACCGCGCCTGCCAAATGCGCGAGCTTTAAGCGTTTGACGGAAACGGAGATTTCCGGCGACGAAAACGAATTGGAAAAACAGCTCGACGCAAATCCGGGCTTGTGGATTAGGCTTCACGGAAACGTCCGGTCTTTGATTTTGCCCGATGTTCTGGCGAATTAAAATTTTAGAAAAATATGTCGGAAACTTACGCACAAACTCCCGCGCCAATCAGCGATTACGCGATTATCGTTAACCCTGACGATAACGTCGCCGTTGTCAAAAATGAAACGTCGGCAAATCTGGCGCTACTTCTGCCGGATAAAAGCACAATCGTTTTAAAGCAAATCGTCCCGCCCGGACATCGTTTTGCGACGCGCGATATTCCGGCGGGCGCATTCGTCCGTCAATACGGTCAGCCGATTGGGACTTCGCTCGGAATTGAAAAAGGCGAATGGATAACGCACGAAAATATGTCGAACGATGTGCCGATTGTCCGCGATTTGCCGGAAAATCTTTATAACGCGCCGCCCGAATATTTTCCTGAAGAAGAGATTCAGACATTTATGGGTTTTCGCCGACCGGACGGGCGAGTCGGAACGCGCAATTTTATTCTGATTGTACCGACATCGATGTGCGCGAGCCACGAAGCGGCGCAGATTTCGATGATGTCGGAGTTTCTGCATTACAAGCGCGAGAAATTCCCGAACGTTGACGGCGTTGTGGCGATTCCGCACAACAAAGGCTGCGGCTGTCAGGATGGCTCGAATCTCGACATAATGCTGCGTACGCTCTCGAATTACGCCGACCATCCGAATGTCGGCGGCGTGATTTTGATGGACTTGGGCTGCGAGAAAACGAATCTCGCAAAAGTCGAAAAATATCTCTTAAAACGCGAGCTTAATTTTAACAAACCCGTTGCTAAAATCGGAATTCAGGAAATCGGCGGAACTCAGGCGGCAATCGAAAAAGGCTTGAAAATCATTCAGGAAATGCTGCCGCAGGTTAACGAAAACGTGCGCGAGGAATTCCCTGTCAGCGAGCTTGTTCTCGGCGTTAAATGCGGCTCAAGCGACGGATTTTCGGGCATTTCGGCAAATCCTTCTCTCGGACGCGCGGCGGATTTTCTGGTTCGTTCGGGCGGAACGGTTTTGATTACGGAAGTTCCCGAATTTTGCGGCGCGGAGCATATTCTTGCAAATCGAGCGAAGGACGCCGAAACCGGGCGGGCGATTTACCGTTTGATTGACTGGTATAAAGATTACGCGTCGAAATTCGGCGGTCAGCTCAACAATAATCCGAGTCCGGGCAACATCGCTGGTGGGCTTTTGAATATCACGATAAAATCGCTCGGCGCGATGGCGAAAGCCGGAACGACGCGCGTTGAAGGCGTTACCGAATACGCCGAAGCGCCGACAAATCGCGGCGTAAATCTTATGCAGGGTCCGGGCTACGACCAGGAATCGACGCCCGCGCTGGTTGCGGGCGGCGCGACGGTCGTTGTTTTTACGACCGGAAACGGAACGACCATCGGCAACGCGATTGCGCCGGTGATTAAATTATCTTCAAACAATCGGGTATTTGAAAAAATGAGCCGCGACATCGATATTTCCGCCGGAAACGTGATTGAAGGAACGGAAACGATTGACGAAGTCGGCGAAAGGCTTTTCGAGCATATTCGCAAGGTTGCGAGCGGCGAAATTTTAGCCAGAGCCGAAGAACATAAGCACCGCGAATTTCAGTTTTGGGCAGAACAGACGGTTTCGTTGTAAACTTTAAAGCGATGCCAGTTTCAAACGCTTTTCAGATGGATTTATCGGGAATTTTGCCGGAATCGACAGGTTCCGCCAAAAAAGGAAGTCTGCTTTTAAAATTGATTCGCGCGGCGCAGCCGATTACGCGCACGGAGATTGCGAGCCGTCTCGATATTGATAAAAGCACCGTTACGGACAATATTAAACCGCTGATTGCGAGCGGAATTTTGCGCGAAGAAACGCTCGAAAGCAAAGGGCAAGGTCGCCATCCGCGTGTTTTGTCGTTTAACCGGACGAAGGATTATTTTATCGGTTTGAATCTCGGCGTGCGGCATTCTCAAGTCGGCTTGACGACGCTCAAGGACAGCGAATTTGAGGAAGACGATTTTGAAACGCCTTCGGATGCGAAAACTGCTTTGAGCATCGCCCGCGAGAAAATTGAAAATTTAATTGCGAAGAATGCCGACCGGAATTTAAAAGTTATCGGCGTCAGCGTTCCGGGTTTGCCCGACGCGGAAAGACGAAAATTGCTTTACGCGCCGAATCTGAACTGGGAAAATATCGACATCGCGCGCGCATTGCAGGTCAACAAAAACGTTAAAATCGTCGTCGAAAACGATGCGACAGCGGCGGCGATGTATGAAGCGCGGATGAGAATTCGCACTTCGGGCGACGGCGGACTGCTCTCGAATTTTATTCTCGTTCGTTCGGGAACGGGCATCGGCGTCGGTCTGGTTATCGGCAGCGAAGTTTATCGCGGAACGGGCGTCAGTCGCGGAATCGCCGGAGAATTCGGACACATGACGATTGTTGCGGGCGGAAAGCCGTGCGTCTGCGGAAATCGCGGCTGTTGGGAAAAATACGCGTCCGCCGCATCCGCCGCGTCGCTTTATACGGGCGACAGACCGCTTCGTCCCGGTCAGACGATGCCGCGTTTTGTCGAAATCGTTTCAAAAGCCGAAAACGGCGAAGGCAGAGCGCGAACGACGATTGAAAAAATCGGCGAATATCTCGGCATCGGCATCGCCAACGTGATTATGGGCGTCGGCATTCCGCGCGTGATAATCAGCGGCAGACTTGTTTACGGCTGGAAATTTATTGAAAAGCCTCTGAAACAGGCAATCGAAAGAAGCATCGTCGGCAGGCTCGAAGGCTGGTCGGTCGAAAAAGGCGAACCGGCGGGCGCGGCAATCGGCGGCGCGCTCGAAGTCGCTGTCGAAGATTATTTAACACACGGTTTGAATG
>JBARIW010000016.1:0-77431 GCA_049799955.1 Pyrinomonadaceae bacterium | reverse complement strand
CTGGAGTTCTGACGCGACGATGCAGCTGATTCAAAAAGTGGCAGCGATCAGAACAGGCGATTTTGCGGCACGGTTTTTACTCAACCGTCGGGACAAGCGCAAAGTTTCAGGTGATATGCGCGAAGCTCTCAAAGAATATGAAATTCCGCTGATGGCGACAACTATCGGCAACCGCAATATTTACGAAAACAGTTCGAGCGGATTATCCGTTTTGGAAATCGCGGGGCGAACCGAATCCGACAGAGAAGGGCAGCGCGAGATGCGCGAGTTTGTCGGCGAGATAGAAGAAATTTTAGTAATTGGCAAAAATGCGAGAAAGCTGCCGGCAGCCGGAAAAGGTTTGAAGAAAACGGCGGCAAAGTAATTTATTTCAAAACTTAAGGAGGATAAACAATGGCACTGAGAGCTGCGCCCAAAAGAAAAGTTGATCTGCAACAATTAGATGATTTGCAAAAGGAAATTTTCGGTTCGGATGCTGAAGAAGTCAAAACGGTTTCAGCCACAAGAAATGAAGAAAAGCCGTCAAAACAGGAGCGTTCGCAAACAAAGTCCCGATTAGTTGAACCTGTCGGTAAAGTTCAGGTTAACGATAAAACTAAGCCTAAAACTTCGGCTAAAGCTAAAGAAGACGAAAATAAATCTTTGCCGCAAAAAAAAAGTGCCGCTGTTTCGGAAATCTCCGCCGCTTTTGGAGCAAATTTAAGCGATATGGAAACGATTGCTGCTCAGATAGCTTCGTCAAAAGCGGGGCAGGGACGCAATACCACACGCCCGTTTTCGATTCCCCGAACGCTGATTATTGATACGACCAGACTCAAAGCAAAATTCCGCACGATAGACGAGCAGTTTACGCAAAACGTCATAATTGATTTTCTTTTAAGAGAAGCTCTGGCGGAGGCTACGCCGGAAAACTATCGGGAACTGCGCGCCGAGGCTTTCGGGTTCATCAAAAGAGCGGATGAAACAACCAGGCGTTCGCTGACCGTAACCGAAGAAGTCGTTTATCAGATGTCGGAACTAAAGGCAGGAATAAACTTGGAAACCGGCAGAAAATATTCAAATGATGAAATTTTCTCCACGCTTCTGGCAATCGGAGTAAGTTGGCTTTATCGAAACGGCGTATTGAATTAATCAAGGTGCAGAAACCGATTCTAAACGGAAGTTACGGAGTTTCCTCCCAGACTTTTCGCACTTCCGTGCGGCAATTTTCGTCAAGCGCGGAAAACCAATTGTAAATATTTACCGCTTCTAATTTTTCGCCCATTAAAAGCGCGTCGTCAACGCCTTTTTCAGCGCGTGTCCACGTGAGAATTTTTGTCGCGGCATCGGACTTATTGATTCGATTATCGTCGAGGCGTAATTTCAAAAGTTTGGCAAGCTGGCGGGCAACTGCCGAATTTTGGTGACAGTCATTATCAAAGGCAAGAAACAGCGGTTTCCCGTTCGCTAACTTAACAATTAAATCCTGGGCGCAACTTACACCGCCGCCCGCAATGACGAAGAACTCTGAAGTTAAACTGGCGACGGTATCGGCTTTTAGCGCGCCTTCGGTAACTAAAACGGGCAAGCCAAAATAATCTTTTCGTCCGAAACTTTTCCAACCCGCAAAGTGCAGCGGCGTTCCCGAACTTGCGCTGCTCAGAGCGGGCAGCGAGAGCCACAGATAGCGTTTTTTATTTGCCGCGAGCCGCCCCGTCAATCGAATCTGACATGCTTGAACCTTTCCCGCCGGACTGCGGTAGGGAATCAAGAGAAACGGCTGCGGAAAATCTCGGTCTTGCCAGAGGTGTGTTTCTCCGTCGTCGCTAATCCAAAAACCTGGAACGTGCCGTAGCCCAAGCGGATTTTGGCGGACAAAAGAAGGAAATGTTTGATTGAGAAGAATTCTTAACCGCGCCGCTAAATCTTTTCTGTCTGACGCAGAGCAGGGAAGTCCGCCGTAATCCTGAAAATTTTTCAAGCCTCGTTCGAGCAAGCCTTTTCTACCTTCGGTCAGAGAGAGATAATTACTTGCGGGCGATAATCTGAGCAGCGAAGCATATATGAAATCCCTAATCTCAATCGGGGCAGGGCTAATTTCTTCCGGTTGCTTTCTATAAAAGTTTCGCGGCTCGCGTTTTTGCCTGAAAGGATTTTGAAGTAAGTCTCGGTCGTGATAAAAAACGCCCCAGCCTTCCTTACGGCTCAAACGGTCTGCGCCCGTCGTCTCGCGGGCGCAAAACGAAATCGCTGCGTCATCGGTGCGGCTGCACCAGTCCGGTTTGCCGCAAATCAGACAAGGACTGGCTCGACTAACTCGCTTATATCTCAAATCACCCATTTCGGTTTAAGTGGAAAAACGGTCAAAGCCTGATTACTTGCCGCTTCGTTGTTTTATAGATCCATCGAAATTTACTTGGAAAAAAATTCCTAATATTTCGGCTTCATTTCTTCCAGACGGCGATCCATATCGCGGAAAAATCCGGTGACGACCGTTGACACCATTCGCAAATGTGCGGCTTCTTCGGCACTCGTTTTGCTTATCAAAGCGGCATCGTTGCGTCCGGCGAAAGTAACATCATTTGCCTTTATTTCCAGATTGTAAGCCTGATTGATTCCGGCAGTTTGCGTTGCCGCGCCCTGTTGGGCGGCTCCCGCGCTAACGGCGGCGCCTTTGTTTATTGCGGCAATCGTAGAATCAGCGTTTTGGTTGATGCTCGTTTCCATCTGGGATTGATAGTTTTCCACATTTTGTCTGTTAGAGCCGAGTGTTCGCGTGTTTTGACCTAAGTTCAGACGGTATTGTTCATCGGTTATTTGATTGCCGAAAGTTTGCCGGACCTGCGAAGGATCAAGCGGAATGCCGCTCAAATCTCCGCCGCCCTGCGCGATGACACCTGCCAATCCGCGCGTACCGACTACGCCGCTGCCCGGAACCATATTGAGGATGTTTTCGTTCTTCTGCGCTTCGTTTTCAACCCAGCGATTTCCTTTCTCGCGGCTTGATTCAAATCCCAAACGATTCGTCCGGTCGGTATAATCAATTCGCTGTGAACCGAGTTCGCGCTGCGTCATGGCGCTCGTTTGCTGAAGCTGCATCGTCCGGTTAGAGTTGGTTATCAGCATATTCGTTGTTTGATTACCATAAATCTGACCGAGCGTGGTTTGCAGGCTTCCTTGCACGCCGGCGATTGATTGAATTTTTCGCGCGTCGGTTTGCAGTTTTCCGGCATCGAAAGCGGCTTTGGCGTTCATTTTTTCGGCATTGTAAATTCCTTGAACCTGCGTATTTTCGGCTTGGCGATTTATTGCCGCGCCCGCCACCAGACCGTAAGTTTCAAGTGCCGTGCCGACAGCCGACAGCATCCAGCCCATCGAAATTTGATTGACCGATTCATAGACCTGACCGCGCAGAAGTTTATAAGCCAGAACGACGCTTAAAATATATGAAAGCGCGGCGATAAAAAACAAAAACGTAACGATTGCCGCACTTGAGCCGGGATCGTAATTGCCGGTTGAAATAATTTTTGCCGTTGCTGGATCGAGCGTATAAAGCGGTTCGTTGTTATAAATCGAAAGCGCAATAAGTCCAATAGAATATGCGATATACATCGCTACTTCCTTAACAATCGGATACGATAAACAAAACGTTGCCACGCCCCAGCAGAACGGGTAAAAGGTCTGCGCCGCAAACTTTTCGTCAAAGCCTAGTGCCGCCATAATCGGGGAAGCGAGTTTTAGTCCGATGAGAATAAACAAACAGGCGAGAGAAAGCAGAATACCGCCGAATTTGATGATGTTTTGACTGATGACAACCAGCGAAAACATTCGCGGCATATTCCAATTCAGAAAATTCATATCAGCCGTGATGTCGGCGACCGATGATTCTTTGTTGTTGATCACGCCCAAAATTCCCGGCTCGCCGTTCGGCAAACGCTCGGCAATAATGGCGTTCGGGTCTTCGACGCTGAAATTCGCTCTGACATATTTTTTCATTTTAATGTCAAATTCCTTGACCATTTCAACATTGGCACTTCTGACGGTGCTGGCGATTTGTTTGCCGATAAGTGTGAAAACGTCCAGAAGATACGGCGCACTGCCGATAATCAGCATAAAAACGAGCGTGCGGATGCCCCAACGGAAAATCTGTTCGACCGAAAGCCCGTGTTCATCGGAGAATTTTCTCAAGAAGGAAATAATCAAAACAAAACTGGCGATGATCCACGCGAAAAACGTCAGATAGGGAAGCGTGGGACGCACGACCGTATTCAACACGGAAGCAAAAAGCCAGTCCTTCGCCGTTTTCATCATATTGTCAATTTGCTTGTCGAACGACGGCGCTATTGGGCGCGGCACAGGCGTTGGAACTGGCGTAGCGTTTGGTGAAGGTGACGGCTGCGTATTCAGTTTATCGTCATCGAGCGCGGGCATAAACGGGCTGTCGTTATTAATGGTATTGATGGCTTCATCGTGGTAAATCGGATTTCCGTTAATTATACCGATTGGCGTTCTTGGTGTTGGTTGCTGACGTTGAGCAAGCGTTTCTGCTGATAAAGCGAAAAACATCAGCAGAAACGCAGCGAAAAGGGAGATAATTCGCCCGTTCAGATTTAATTTTTTGTAATTTTGAAACATTTTTGATCTCCGATAATTTTATGTTTACCAAGGAAATTGATTGGCGAGCGGATCGTTGCGCCAGACTTCATATTTTTCGAGTTCGTTATAAAATTCCTGACTGCCAACCGTGATCGTCGTCATCATCTCTTGGGTTTGGCGAATCTGTTTGCCGAATTCCGCCATTTGCTCGATCTTCAAGCCGTAAAGTTTACATTTTTCCTCGATTTGTTTTTTAAGCTCTTCGAGCCGCAGTTCGAGCGTAGCGATGCGCGAACCGATTTCACGAAGCTGCGCGAGATAGCCTTCGATTTTGTCCTGATTAGCCGACGGCATACTCCTCAGTTCGGTTACGCGCTCCTGCAATTCCGCCTGTTCTTTGTAAAGCAGCGCAAGTTCCGCCAAAATCATTTCGCGGTCGTACAGCATTCGCTCGAACGACGAATCGAGTTTGGAAAGTCGCTCCAAATTTTTCAGCCCTTGGTCGGCGCGTCTTCCGATGGCGTGTTTGAGATAATCGTCCAAATCGCGTTTGTTCGCCTCCATATCGAAAATGCCGTTGCGGTAACGTCGCGAGATGCTGACGATTGCCTGAATCTCGCTTCTGATCGAATTTTCGATTTGTTTTTTGAGTTCAAAAACTCCTTTGACGATTCTGCCGACTGCCGCCCAGCCTTCGACCATTTGCTTATTCTTCGTAACTTGTTCGTCAACGATTGAAAGAATTCCGCGCAAGGAACTAACCTGTTCAATCGCTTTTTGATACATTGCGACATACTGCTCGACGGTTTTAATCCAGCGGGCGGCTTCCTGGATTTTTTTCTCGACTTGCAGCGCGTAATTCGTCGCGTCGAACGTCACCCATTGCGCTTTTGTCGTCTGCGCTGCCGGAAACATCAAAAGCGAAGAAAGCACAAGGGCGATGGCAAATTGATGGATAAATTTTAAGTTTTTCATAAGTTTTTTACTGCGCTTCTTGCTTACCGTTAGCGCGCTAGTTCCTCCAAATGTTCTGTTTGTATTTCGGTTAATCCGGCAGCGGTCAAGCCCAAGGGATAACGGCTCGCCAGCCAAGCCAAAACGTAGGCAAACGGTTGATTCGGCATTAAGCGTTCAGCGATTGCGCGGGCATTTTTCTCGTTCGCGTCGGTCGTCGAATTCCAACGCTCAATCGGCGATTGGCTGACCGTTGCCATTTCGACGATTTTGTCGTCGCCCGAACCGATAACCATTACCCACTGCGTATAAATTCCGTAAGGATTGCGAATACTGCGGATGGCGGTTTGCGTTTCTTTCGGCAGTTCACAATCTTTCACGAGCCGGTCAAAATTGCCGATTTGTTTTCCGATGATTTTTACGCCGGAGTTTTTCACGAGGTCAATGCCGATTGGGTTCGGCTCGTCCTCCGTGCCGCTGAAATGCTCGTAGGCTTGTCCCATCAAAAGGGTAACAACGCCTTCTTTACGCCCCGTTAAACTTGTGTTGCCGATCAAATCGAGGATCGCTGGAAAGTGTTTGGTGATTTCTTTCATCTCGTCGCAGACAAAAAGAAAAGGCGTGATTTGTCCGCGAGAATTTTCTTCGCCGATTTCCTGCATAATCGAGGCGGCGATGCGGTAGCCCATACTTTCGCGGACAGGTTCATCAAGGCAGGAAAGCGAAGTAAGTTCATAAACGTCGAACGGCGAATCCGAGTCGAAGTCGGGATGCGTCGGCGCGTCGAGCCAAACGTCGTTGCGGTAGATGTTTAATTTCAAAAAAAGCTCGTTCGCAGGTCTTCTTTCGGTTTCGTTCCAACTGTAGCTTTTCAGCAGATCAAGAAAATGGCTCAAAGTCGGCTGAAACTTCGGTTTGCCCGCGCCGTTTCTGATCTGGGATATTTTATAAACTTCAGCGACGATGAGTTTGGCAATGGAATATGTAATCGTGTCGTCTTTCGGCGTTTTGCTCAGATTTAAAATGTCCGTCAAAACGAATGTGCTTTGCCGTTTGGAAGCGGACCCGCCAGTTTCGATGCCCGGATAATTCCAGATGTTCAAAGGCTTCGGTTCGGTTTCGGCGAAATTGATGTGCCGTCCGTCGAAGAGTTTGCACATCGGTTTCAGAGAATTCTTGTAATCAATCGCCCGTACTTTAACGCGCCCAATGTGTGAGAGAATGTCGGTGATAATCCTCATTCCCAAAACCGATTTGCCTTCACCGGAAGCGGCGGTAACAATGACGGTCGGCGATTTAATTAAATTTCTGTCGAACAAATCGAGTCCGAACATCTGACCGTCGGGCGTTAGAAAAAGACTGTGCGGGCGAGGGGATCCGCGCCATGCGCCTTCGGTCGGGACAAATGCGGCGAGTGTGCTGGCGGCTTCGCCGAACTCCTGTCCGGTTTCTCTCCAAGATAATTCTCCGGCGAGCATTCGCGGATAGATTGCCCGAACTCGCGCCGGTTCTTCCCGCACCCCGTCTGCGCCAGGAATTTTGCGGACGGCGGATATAATTTGCTCGCATCTTTCGGACAAAATTTCGATTCTTTCTTTGAGTTCGGCGCGGCTTCGCGCAAGCCCTCCGAAGACGATAAAATTGATTCGCGCTTTGCAGATTTTTTCGCGCCCCTTTTCGACTTGGCGCAAGAGTTCGGTCAGTTCTTCGCGGACTACTTTTGCGTCCTCTTGAAGCGGTTTAAGTCCAAAAAATGTGTTGCCGCTCGCTTCGATGCGTTTGATTTTTTTTTTGAGTTCCTTTTTGCTTGCCTCTGTGTCGAGCGCAACGAAATCCAGCACAATCGTATGCGGAAAATTCAAATCGCCGCGACAAGTCAGATAACGCATCGTGTCGGCGGTAACAAAATTTTGAGGCGGCACGTTTAGGCTGACAACGCTCGCCAGAGATTTTTCGTGAATGATAAAATCGGTTTCATCCGCTTTGATATTGCTCGAAGCTAAGAGGCGGCGAATGTCCACGCAGCGAGTCTTTTCAGGCAGAACCGGAATATCGCCGCTCCCAGCGCGCCGGTGCGACGCAAAAAGCATTTCGAATGTTTCCTGCCTTTCGAGCGTTTCGAGCCGCATTTCCTTCGGGAAATTTTCTTCAAAAGTGCGAAAAATCTTTTCCGCTTCCCGTTTGCATTTCTCCTCGCGCTTTTCTTCGCGCCCCACGAAATCTTGGGCGAAAGCGTTTTTGCCGTTAATCACCGGCGCGGTCAAAAACCGCCAAAAACCGCCGCGTCCGACTTCCTTGGCAACACTTGGGAGAAATTTGAGAATCGCCGGATAATCGTGGCTGTCCGATGCCGGAACGCGAATCCAGACGGTTGCCGATTGCTCTTTGATTAATTCATCGGCAATCGCATCTTCATAAATTTTTAGATTCGTCGCTTGAAGCAGACCGGCGTGCGGATGACTCTCCGCCTCGTTTCTTGAGCGCAAATGGTTTCTTAAAACCGCACCGCCGCCCGGCAGGGAATCGAAGCGGATTTGAATAATTGTCCCGGCTGGTTTGTCGAAATTGAGCAAAGACGAAATCTCGTCAATGCGGTTTTCGGTGAATTCTTCGCTCTTGTAAATCGTATTGGCGAGCGCGATGCGGTAAGCTCTGCCGAAACTTCCGTCCCGATAGCGGATTAACGCGCCGTCAAAGCCCATTATTTCGCTTTTTCTGAGTCGTCCTTGCCCGTGTGTCAGTTTCCTTTTATCCGAAGCAAGCGACGCGTTTATTTCAATAATCGGTTTTTTGTCCGTTTTGTTTCCGGCGGTGCGACGATAAACGGGCAAAAATCGAAAAGCGATGACGAAGCCTATTCCCAGAGCCGCAGAGCTGGCAATCAAACTCGTCAGCAAAAAAGTTTGCGATAAATTCGTGTAATTTTCGAGCATATTTTTGTTTTTTATGAATTTTCAGTCTTGATCCAGATTTCGCGCTCGTATTCGTCCCCGAGAGGCTTTCGGTATTTACTCCAGCCGTCCGAAACAGCGTCCGCTTTGTGCAAGAGCCAGCATTTCGGCTTGCTGGCTCTTAAAAACGTGAAAGCGGCGAGCGTGAAAATAAATGTAATCGCTCCCAAAGGAACGCCCAGCGGGATGTAATAAATCCACCAGCCGAAAACGAACGGCAGAATATAAGCGGCGGCGGTCGGGACGAGAATATATTTCCAATCGCCCTGATAAACGCCGCAGCGCCTTATTTCGTGATAAACATTCGGTCGAACGGGTCTCGGTCGCATATCGGCAAAACCTCCGTTTTAGAAATTTGTATCAACCGTTACGGCTTGTCCCTGCGAGATGGAGTAGATGACCGCGATGATCGTGCCGAAGGCGAATGCCGCACCGCCGCCGATGGCGTAGTTTGCCCATTCCTTGCCCCACATCTTGTTCCAGATCGCCGCGCCGACTCCGAGCGCGCCGCCGCAAAACAATAAAATGGCGAAAAGTTTTAAGCCTTCGCGGATGATGTTGGCGAGATTATTTGAACTCCCTGAAAAAATCGGACCGCCGCCCTGCGCGTGCGCGGCTTCGTGAACAATCAGGTTGAGCAGAAGTGCGCCGAAAATGGGCGCGCTCGCTTTCATAGCAAGGCGGATTTTGTTTTTCAGGTTTTCAAGTTTGTGTTTTGTTTCGAATGCTTGAACTTTGCGAGTTGCCGCACGGCGCAAAACGGCGACGGCAGAAAATTTTACTTTTTTCATTTTGTTTTCCTCTTAAATTTTGATTGGTTTCGCGCCTCCCGTGAGCGAATCGCGGATGACACTTGAAAATGACGTGAGCAAAGTTTGTGCCTGTCCGTAAGATATTGACCTTCATAGATTTACGTTCAAGGCATATCGCTTGCCAAGAGATTCAACCAAGCCGGTGATTTAGTCGGCAAATAAACCAAACTCAAATTTTGAAGATAAATTTATGAAACAGGGATTTTTTAGTTCTAAAAGCGCACGCCGTTTCGCAGTTCGGAGTAGCGCATTTTTTATGATAATTTTTTTCGCGTCATTTCATCCGGAGAGTTTCGCTCAACAAAGCGTGATGACGAGAGCGCAATTTTCCAAGTTTTCGCTTTTCGATAGGGCAAAATTTTTCGAAGGGGCGATTTCGCGCATTGCCTTGGAAGAACAGGTTGACCCGCATCTTTTATGGACGATTGCCTACAACGAAACAAGATTTCGCCCGTGGCTTCGCTCCTACGCCGGAGCGGAAGGCTTGATGCAGTTTATTCCGGCGACGGCGGCGAGATTTAATTTGGTCAATCCATATCAGCCCGAACCCGCAATCAGAGCGGCGGCGCGTTACGTTCGGTTTCTGTCGAATCGCTTCGGCGGGCGGATTGATTCGATCCTCGCCGGTTACAACGCGGGCGAAGGTGCGGTTGACGCATATTTACAGGGCAAAACCGTTCGCGCCGGCAAGAAAATTATTAATCCGAGCGGAATCAGAACTGTTGGCGGCGTTCCACCATACAGGGAAACAATCGGTTATGTTGCTCAGGGACTAATCGTTTATCGCCAGCTTCGTCTGCGGCAAATGTTTTCAGGCTCGTTTGTGCTGGCATTATATCCGCCGAACTTTAGCGAAGCGGTTGCCCGCGTCCGGCTGCAAGATAATGAATTCGGCTTTGCGGGAACTGTTTTGACGCAAGTGCCGAACCCGAATTTTTTGAACGCGACAAGAGGCGCGCAAAACCAGTTTCCACAGTTTCAGACCGTTTCTCAAACGGTTCAGACAAATGTTTCGCCCGTCAAAAAATCGCGTCAGAGCAACGAAAATTTGCAGACTGATTATGTCTTAAACGCTGCCGAAACAACCTTAAACAACTCGGCAGATAACAATTCAAACGAAAAAAACTCAATTCAAAACCTGGAAGAAATTTATTACGAACCGCGAACCGGAACGAGATACAAAACCGTTGGCGGCAACCTGGAACGCTTGGCGGAAAGCGGCGAATTAGTCGTCGGCAACGCTGTTCGCACGCCGCAACCAACTTCTATCCGCGCTCGCGGAACTTTTTTCGGCGGTAAAAAAAACTCGTCCAAATAATTATCAATTTTTAATCAATAATTTTTCTGAAAAAGCCGGTTGAATTCAATCGGCTTTTTTGGTCTGAAAGAAATAAATCATTTGCGCTCGACCTCAATGGTTCGCTCAAGATACCACTTATTCTTTCGTTTTTTTCTTGAGAGTAGGGCTGATAGTTCGATTTCAAAAAGCCGGTTCATTGAACAAACCAATGATGGTATGTCCGGCATACCACTAATGCTTCAAGTTCTTCTGCAATGACTGAAAGAAGCTGTATTTCCCTACAAAACAGGCATTCTTGATGGATTTTTTAATGGCACTCCTCTTGCAATTAACGATTTTGAACAAAGCGTTTGTTGCAAGAATTTGCTTTCGGTCAAAAGAAAGCGGCGGCTTGGAGTTAGAGATTACTTTAATGATTAGTAAGAAAAATCTTTCCGAAAATTTGCTCGACCAAGGCGGACTAGATTTGCTTGAGGCGATGCACATCTTCTCGGACTTGTATTTAACGCACCTTCTCGCCGAAGAAATTTTAGGCGAAAGCCGCCACTTTGCCGAGTTGGGTGAAAGTCCTTGGATGACGGCGATTTTATCGCTCAAACATTACTCATTTTTCAAACGCCTGATGCAGATTCACTAAACCCAAAGGGAACCTTTTTTACCACAAACAAATAACGATTTATACGAGGATTTTTTATGACATCTGATCGAAACGAAAACAATTTGGAGGCTATCGGAAACACGGAACAAAATCCGGCTCATCCGCCTTATTTTTCAGAGCGCGACCCGGAAGATGTGCTGACGATTTCGCATCTGCTTCGCGCCGGTTTTATCTTAACGGCACTTCTTTTTTTGAGCGGCGGTTTGAACTTTTATCTTGCCTTGCGGAAAGCGGATTTAATCGTCGTGGACAAAACGAGCGGGCGGACGCTCGCTATTAACAACAAAGATTACGGACAAACAGAAGCCGTGCAGCTTTCGCCCGACAATTTGACCGAGCGGGACAAAAAAGCTCTGGTCACGGAGTTTTTGCGTTGTCTTTACGAGGTGAACGGCGCGACACGCCCGGGAAATGTCAATCGTCTGCTGAAGATGATGGAGCCTAACCTGTCGCTTCAGCAGGCACAGCTTTTCAACACGGAAAAACTGCTCGCGCAGGAAAAAACGGAAAGCGTCAATTCTTCTTGGGAAATACAAGACTTGAGCGTTGATGAACGCGACCCGTATATCGTTCGTGCCATCGGCAAAAGAATTTTGCGGCGCGTTCAGAGCGGCGCAAGCGTGGAAGAAGAAACGCAAATCAAAATCAAGGTTTTGCTGATGGATTCACCGACTTCGCCGGCGCGAAACGAAAACAATTACCGCACGGGCTTTTACATTCAAAAATACCGCAGCGAGGCGGTTGACGGAACGCGCAAATCGCCGCTCGTTTTGCTTTCAGACGAGCGCACTACCGGCGGCGACAATTCCACCGAACTCAGTCAAAACCGTTCTGAAAACAAAACGGCTGAGGTGGACAAAAAATAAACGATTACTGTTTAGAAAATTAGAAAAACGAGCGCGAAAAATTTGTCGCGCAGCTAAAAAATAATGATAAATACAAATTTGAATTACTTGAAAAACTTCTGCCATCGGCGCGGCGTTCAAATATGCGCTTTACGAACCTTAGCTTGTTTAGTCGTTCTCGCGCTTTGCTCCATTTATAATACGGGGCAAACGCGCCGGACGAAATCAAAAAGCACCAAAACAAAACCGCAAGTCGTCAGCTCGACAAACGGAGCGACCAACAAGGATGCGATTGTCGGCGGCAACACCGCTGTTACAATCGTCAATCGAACCGAAACTGATTACTTATCGGGCGAAGCCAGCGTTTCGGTTAATCCGAAACAGCCGACGGTCATTCGGCTCGGCTTGGCGCAAAATGCGACCTCGGTCGTCGAATTTCCGTCAGTTGACCAGATTTATTATATCCACGAAGGCAATCCGAAACTCGTTACCGTTTTTCAATCGCCGACCAAAGAAACCGACCGCTCGATTACGCTTTATCCGGGCGAAGGCTTCACGGCAAACCAGATCCCCGGACAGTTGTCGGTAACAATCACGATGCAAATGAAATCCGGTTTGGTTATCGTGCTGGAAATCGTTCCCGCGCCGGACATTCGGCAAAACGCGCATCGCTGCGTCCTGAATTACAATCTCTCGGAAGTCGTCGCCGCCCGCCGCGCCGCCGGATTAAAAGTAAATCTAGGCGACGAAAATGTTGCGGAGCAGGTTAAGCAAACCCGCGCCGTTTCGACTCTCGTAGGCAATAATTCCTCGACCGATTCAGAATCATCAAACACAAGCAAAACCGTCAAGGTTTCTTCATCAATCGTCGAAATCGTCAGCGGCGCGTCACCAATTTCCGAATCCGCCAAGCGCAAAATGAAATCGGGTGCGGAATTCACGCGCTTCGTCAATAAAAAATTAGCGGAAGCCGTCAAATCGCCAAAGGAAAAATTTACCGTTTGGTCACCCGCCAAAGAGGGGTTGAGTCTTTCGACCGCCAAAGTCATCGATATTGACGATTATCAGCGATTGTTAATCGTGGCTGTAAAAAACGTGGGCGGCGATAGTTTGCGGCTGCTTGACGAAATGCCGGAACTGCAAATCCAAACCGTTGACAAATCTGGAAACAGCTTGCAAATGGAGCGTCTGAACCGAAAATACTCGGAAACAACTGCCTTGCAAGGTGCGATTCCGGCGGGCGCGATTGTGTATTACGCCATCGTTTATGAAAATCCCGTCCTTGGCGCAAATCAAAAACTGCTCGTCTCCGCCGCGCACGACCGCGCCGCCGATACTCCGGTTGTCGCCGGAGCAAATCAAACCTACAAACGGGAGGAAAAATCAAAATGAACCGGAAACCGGAAAGCATTCCCGTAGTTTTGCCGCCCGCGCTCGATGCGGAAGAAACGGAACTTGCGGCGCGAAATGAATTTCTCGCCAAAAATGAAATGTTGGCGGGCGATTTTGATGATTCTGAAATTGCTGGAGAAGAGAGGGACGAAATCGTTTTAGACGAAATGCTCAATACACCCGGCGGCGAGAGCGATGAAGTCGAATCAAAAACAGAGCGTCGTGCCAAACGCCGCAAATCACTTGTTTTCCTGACGGTTTTTGGCGCAGTTTTTGTGATATTTGTCGGGTTTATCAGTTGGGCGTTCGGTTTCGGATTTTTCGCGCCAGCCAAATCTGTAGCGGTTGATCGCAGCCAAAAAACTAACGGCTCGGAATCGGCGACGACCAATTCTGACGAAAAACTCAAGACCGCTTTGGCATTAGTGGCGAATGAAAACGGCAGCGAACAAAATTCGCCCGTCCTTTCTGACGCATCAACCGATCCGAACGCCGTCGCCCAACAGGATTTATCGCTCACTCCGTCCGACAAGGTGAACGAACAACCAAATAACCAATCGTCCGGGAATATGATTGTGTTGCCGAACGAAAACGGAACGCAAAATCAGGTCAGCAATAATCAGCCGATTCCGCAGGGAAGCGTCAACCTAACGCCGAATTTAATCAGCCAAAATGTTTCCGATACGAACACTGGTTTTCGACCGCAAGAAAATAACAATAACGGCGGAAATCTTGCCGCGAAAACAGATGGCGCCGCCACAGCCCGTTCCGTATTTTTCGGAAGTCTTACAAAGCGTAATGATTCGGTTTCAGAAAATAATTCTCAAACCAATGTTTCGGTTAGAAATTCTGTATTTTCCAATGAATCCGCTAATGTCCCGGCTTTCGGAACGCTTTTGCCGGTGCGTCTTTTGGGCGCGGTTTACACTTTGCGAGAATCTGGCGGACTCGTCCGAATGGAGATTTCCCGCGCTATTCAAAAAAACGGGTTTTCGTATCCGGCAGGAACGGTTCTGGTCGGAAGGTTACGCGGCAGCGAATACAACCGCGCCTTTATTTCCGTTTTCGGCGCGATTGACCCGAAAACCGGCAAACTCGTCAAATTCGAGGGCGACGTGATGGGGACGGACGGCGCATCGGGCGTTTCCGGTTCGCGCAAATCGGTCAAAAGTTGGGGAACGCGCTTTCTGAACGCCTTACGCGAAACGGGCGGGCAAGTTGTTAATGTTCTGGCTTCTCGCGGCGGACGCGGCGGAACAATTGTCCTGGGCGGAACAACCGGAATCAGCGGCGAAGTTTCTTCGGTTCTGAGCGGAAATTCTCAAACCGACAGTTTCGTGGTCGTCAAAGCGGGAACCGAAGCATATGTTTTAATCACGGATTTGCCCGACGAGCAACGCGATGACAACGCTAACTTTTCTGGAAACAACAATCAAATTCCCGGTTTCAATTTGAGCGAATCGGAAATGGCGGAGATTCTGACAACTGACGATGCGAACAAACTCCGCGCCGCTTTTATGAAAATGTCGCCGCAATTTCGCGCTCTGGCAATTAGGGCAATGGAGGAAAACAAATAAGCGATGATGCCGAGCAACCCCGACAAACCGAAAATCAACCCGCGCAAAATGGTCAAGGAAGGTCGTTCAAACGAGCTTTACGAACTTATTTGCGCGACCGGATATATTCCCGACGAAGGAAATTTCAGCGATTTCTGCCAATCTCTGCTTTCCGGCTTTGCACTGCTCGGCTGCGGCGAGCCGGGAGCGGGAAAAACCGTTTTTTCCGATGCGATTTATGAGGCGTGCAATCTGGATTACTATACCGTTGCGGGGCGCGATGCGCTTCAGCAGGAAGAACTGCTTTGCGCTTGGGACAGAGATGAACAGGAATCGTTCATGCAGGAAGTCCGATCACTTATCGAATTGCGTCCTGAAGAGGAACGCGCCCGCGCGCTTGAATCAGCGCGTGAGCAGCGTTGGACGCGGCGTTTTTTAATTTTGGGCGAAGTCGCCGCCGCTTACAATAAGGCGCAGGAATCGAAATTTCCGACGTTATTGAGGCTCGATGAAGCCGACAAATTCGGCGCTGCGATTGAGGATGCGCTTTTGGGACCGTTGGCGACAGGCAAGATTTACGTTGAACGACTTACGAACGGCTTTGTCGGATGCACGAATCCTGACTTTTTACCGATTGTCATTTCCACGTCGAACGATTCGCGCCACGAATTGTCTTTGCCCTTCAGAGACCGTCATCTGCATACCTATTTCGCTACACCCGGTTTGATGAAGGAACTCGAAATATTAAGAGCGCGATGCCCAGGTATAGGCGCAGGCTGTTTGTCGCAAGCCTTAAAGCTGCTCGATGCGATTCGCTCAGTTGCAGGACTTTCGCATTATCCGTCCGTTCGGACAGGAATTCAGCTTGCCCGCGCATTCGAGCGTGACCGGGTAACGGAAGTCAACGAACGCAACGCGGGCGTTTATTTTACTTATTTCGCTAAAAACCGGCGCGACGCGGAATATCTGAAAAAGCAGCTTCCATATCTGCTCTCGTGCGTCGGGACATTTCATCCCGAAATAGACGGCTGGCTTGGGGAGCGTGATGCGAAATGGGCTGAATATTGGCGGGCTGAGCGCGGTTTGATCGGTTTCTTCCCAAACGAAAATTTCCCTGATGTGACGATTGATGAACAGATCGGTATTTTTCAAAACGAAAATTCTTTTTCGGCGGCAACGATTTGAACGCGAAACAAGCCGAATTTTTACGGAGTAACAATCTATGTTTTCTTTTCTATCCAAAATAAATTTTAGGCGTTCGGCAAAGCAAAATAGTAAAGCCGGTAAATCGTCAGCGAATGTAGCCGAAAAACAGCAAATTTTCGGTTCGCCTCTTTTTAATGTTTTAGTAATGGTTGCGCTAATCTTGGGCGTTTCGGGTTTTTTCAAGATTTTGGAATGGCGTAAAATAAACGCTCAAACACAGATTCAATTCAGCGATTCCGAAACGCTTTCGGAAGACGAAAAATTGAAAATCGAAAAAGCTCGGCGCTACTCGGATATTTTCAGCGGTGAAGTTTTCGATACGAGTTTGCGTCTGCGCGAAACCGGCGCGCTCGGGTTTGCCGTTTGTCTGAGCATTTTGGACGAAGCAAAACGCCAAAAGCAGATTCCGGGTTCAATAAACGGACTTCTAAACGCTGTCCTGTCGCGCGAGTTGATGCCGCCGGGACTGAAGATTGAAAACGGCGAAATCCGTTCCGAAACGAGCGTAATTTCCATTCGCTACCAACCTTCGCCGCTCCAGATTGAATTTGTTTCGCTCCCGCAGGATGCGCGTTTCGGTCCGGCGTTGATGCTGCGATTTCCCTTGAGATCGGCGGACGGAAAAAACATCGCTTATTTTCAGTCTTCAAAAGTCGAAAACGTCCAATTGCCTAAAGCCTTCGCGCCGTCGCACGAAATTCTCCGTGGCGGAGGCTGGACACTCGAAGCGTGGCGCACGGCGGAAATCGGCGGTGGAAATCAGGATTTTGCCCGGATGCTGTCTGAAGAACAGGAGCAGTTAAAGAAAATCGCACCGGATAATAGTGACACTTTGCCGCGCTGAATTTCTTCAATCAATCGTCACCCAAAAATTTTATGTTGAGCCGGAAATGGATCGAAAATTTAGACGCGAGCGGGCGCATTTACCGCAAAGCTAATGAGCAGTATGTGCCTGCCTTTCAAGCGTTTTGGCTGCTGACACGCGATGTCAGCACCGGAATTTTATTATTCGTTTTCGGCGGTGTGAACGCCGCGCTCATTTTGCTTTCCGGCTATTTGCTCGGCATCAATGGTTTGTTGTGGCTCGCCGCGCTTGCCATTGCCGCGCTCGCTGCCCTTGCATCCGCTTTTGACGCTTACTCGCTTGTTTTTCCTTATTACCAATTTTGGGCGCGAACCTCGCACGGTTCGGCTCGATGGGCGGCACTTGAAGATTTACGTGTTCATAATCTGTTGCGGAAAATCGGCGAACCGGTTCCGGCTGGAGCTTTAAGAATCGGGCGCGTTTTCAGCGAATACGATTTGATTTTGCCGAAAAGTTTATGGCTGCTGCATATGGTCTTTTTCGGTCCGACCGGCGCGGGTAAAACCAAGACGTTTTTTATGAGTATGCTTCGCTATTTGGCGCGGGACGGCTCGTGCATCGCGTTCGACCCGAAAGGCGAACTTTACGAGCAAACTGCCGCCGATTACCAGACATTTTACCGACTTGATTTAATCAATCCCGCGCAGAGCGACCGCTGGAATTTTATGCCGCAATGCCGGGGCAACGCATTTTTCGCCAATTCTTTGGCTGGAATGATGCTTTCGCTCGAAGCCAGAGCAAAAACAAACCAAGATCCATTCTGGGGCAACGCCGAACAGGTTTTATTAACTGCCGTGCTGCTCCATTTAGCTGAATGTTATCCGTCGGCAACTCCCGCCTTCGCATACGATTTTGTTGCTGAATTCGACTCCTTAAAAACTAGCGAACGCATCAATGAACTTGTAGATTCACCCAGCCCCCTGGCGCGACAAGCAATGCAGGTCGTTACCAACAGTGCGCCGGAAAATACTTTGGGTTCGGTTCTGCTTGGATTGGGAAGCAAATTGCGTCCGTTTACGTTGGATGAAGCCCGTCAAATCACGTCGTTGCCTTCGGACGAAGAATTGCAGGAAGGTGTTAAATTGATTGATTTTTCCCAGTTGAGACAACCGGGAACAGCCATCTTTATCGTCGTCCCGGAAGGCGCAACCGAAGTTTATAAAGAATTCTTGGCGACGTTTTTCGGGCAGGCGATTTTTGAACTTCGCCTCGACAATACGCGCGAGCCTGAACATCCCTGTCTGGTTTTGATTGACGAAGCACGCGAGCTTGATGTCGCGGAAGTGCGCCGCATCGCCGGAATCGGGCGCGGGCGCGGGATCGGGATGGCATTAAGCTATCAGGATTACCCGCAGGTGTTGGATCAATACGGAGATCGCGGCGCAAAGGCGATTTTGGAAACGATGATGACCAAAATCTTTCTGCCCGGCGTGAATGGAGAAACCGCCAATTATGCTTCCGATCTTTTGGGCAAAACGACGATTCATACCGAAACATCGGTTGATTATCAGGGAACCGACCGCGATAACACGCGCTACTCCGAAGCCGGACGCGCTCTAATGTTGCCCGACGAAATCCGCCAGATGCCGAAATTTCGCCAACTGCTCGTCGTTACCGACACTGCGCCGCCCGTCAAAGCCGCTTTTCCGCCCGTTTATTTACGCCGTGATATTCAAAAAGCGGTCGTTTATCGAAAACCGGACGTTCTAAGATTTTCCGACGTGCAAATGCTCAAAGGAAATTTCGCACAAAAAACGAATCGGAATAGCATAGAAACTATTTCGACAAAACAAACAAAATCGGCAAAAAACAAACTCGCCAAAAGTGAATCGGCAGCCGAATTGATTGAAAACTTCGCTGTTACAACCCCTGAATCGGATTTCGTTGCACCATCCAGTCAAGAACTTTCCTCAGCCGCATCAGAAATAACCGACACCGCGTTATCGGAAATCGGCAGGCGAATAGAGCAAGTAGAAAGTGAAGAAAAAGGCAACTGTCTTGCTTTGGCATACAATGAACCGACAAATGAGCGAGGCGAAGATTTTATGAAGCAAAAACTCAACTCTTTATTAACGAGCGGTGAAACAAATTATTCGGATCAAACAGAATTAGAGGCTGAAGACCATTTCGATACAGACGTTGTGTTAGCCACCAATGCGACGCAGTCTGACAACGAAAATGGAGGCAATCGGGAAGTAACTTTCACGGCAAGTTTTGCTTTGACCAAAGAGCAAACGGCACGCGAACAATCAAGAGCAAGCCGAAAAAATGAACTAGAAAATGATTTTTACAACGCGCTGACCGCCGGCGTTCTTTAATTTTGGAAATTTTATGAAAAACAGTTCGATGAAATTAACTTTTATCATCACGCCGCTAATGGTCGTGCTGGTTCTCGGCTCATATTTTTACTCGCTCTGGGCGGCGGAAGTGAAACGCCGCGATGAGTTGCCGCAGGACGGTGCAACGACGCTCGTCAGAGATTTGCTCAAATATCACGAAAAAACAGGGAGATTTCCCGAAGATTTAAAGTCTTTGGTCGGCAAAGTTTGGGATGCAAAAAAAGCGCGCGAGTTTGACCCGTCGGGTAAGGTCTTTCGGCACAATAACGTCTGTTATCTTTATTCGCTGGTTGAATCTCACCGGTTTTCACTCTGGGCTGTGCCGAGCGGCGAGCGGCGTGAAGAAGGCATTTCGTGGTTTATCTCGGCTTCACCCGAACGAATTCGGCGTTGGAAAGGTCCGGCGATTGCCGATCACCAAATTGATAAACTTGCCGTCCAGCCTTCCGTGCAGTCTTTAGCTCTGCTTGGATTGACCGAACAACCGCCGACCGATTTAAAGAAACCAAAAAATTCAAATAAAAATACGCAACCTTAATCACGACTATATTTAAACGAATTTATCTGTCAAAGCACCAACAGATTAACTGAGACTTGGAAATCCATTTGTAAATAAAATTAGTCAACTAATAATATTCTCTTTCACCTTCTCATTTATATCCAAGTTGAAGGAGTTCTTATTGGAGTAATACCTTTTTGATTGTAGGCGTAAATAGAACCTTTGGGGGTTTTAATTGAATTATTTTTCCACAAAATGTTATTATCGCTAGCTAACTGAACCCATAGTTTATATGCTAGGTTAAAATCGTCTGGGCAATCTTGATTCAAATGTATCGAGAAGATTTTTTTTCGCAGCTCTTTTGCTGAACCATCCTGAACTGAAATATTAAGTTCACCATCTTGAGTCAAACTTCTATCGTTAAGATTGGCTGAGCCAATCGTATACCATTCGTCATCAACAATCATCAATTTAGCATGCAGATTTACTGGAACAAATATTCGCTTACCGCTTTTGTCTACAAATGTCGTTTGAAAGAAAAAGAAGACAAAGTTTGGCAGCACTTTCTTTATAATTTCAAATGATTTTGAGGTCCAAAAATTAGAAAGGGACTGAAAATAATAATTATCTGTTTCAAATAGATAGTCAGGCGGAGTTGCAATCAATATCTTTAAATTTTTATTATTTTCTATTGCCTCGGTGATTGTTTTTGCAATAATTTCAGATCTAAAGTATTGATCTTCAATGTAAATGTATTTTTCAGCTAATCTTATTGCGTTAATATATGTGTTTTTGATTCCTTCCTCCACAGATTGATTTTTATCAGTAGCAGGAAAGGTTCTGACAATTTGAGCTTTTATCTCGGTATTTGAAGTGTTTTTCGTAGAAAGTACTACTTTTGTTGCTTTTTTGGAATAGAGATATTTTTTATCTAAACAAAAATTCCATCTTTCAGCAAAATTCGACTGAACATCAAATGCAACTTCACCCTTCAAATAAACCATATAGTCATGGCGAGGTTTATTTAGAGACTTATAATTCTTCGTTTCCTCTATGTTCTTTCTTTGCTCCCCAGTTAAATTGTAATCTGACCTTCTTAAGTTTATTGGATGATGATCGGAAGTGTCCCAATCAAGACCTTTTGCATTCATTCCACCGACAAAAGCAATTTCATCATCAATGATTATGTTCTTTTGGTGCCAACTCCATATAGAAACGTAATTCCAAAGGCTATCGGGATGAGGTTGATATATCACTTCAAATGTTCGTTTTGAACCTGAAACACTTATTAAAGCATCAACTAACTGTTGTTGAGCATTAAGTATAGAATCCCAAATTAGAATTCTAACTTTTACACCTGATTTACTTTTTTCATAAAGCAAATTATATAAAGTGTATTTTTTTCTTATATCAGGATTGGATTTTTCTTCTTCTTTCTTTCTGATGAGCTCAAGGTCACCTTCTAATCCCCAAAAGCATAGATGAATAGATTTTTTAGCCGCTATAATCGCTTCATATACCTTTTCCCATGCTTTTTCACCATTTATTAGTGGTTGAACCAAATTCTTGGTTCGGAATGGGTATCCAACATTTACGCTATAATCTTTTTTTGCCATTTTTTATCAAGACGAAAATAAACTCAAGAAAGATTGCCAAAGTGATTTTTTAGGTTTTAATTTAACGGTATTTCCTGAAAGCATATCTCTAATGTTTGGTATCTCCGATAAATCCTGTAGTAAAACCAATGAAGTTGGCACAACAACCTCCCACGGGCTGGAATTTGGTGGATAAGGTTTTTCGTTTCCAGGTTTTCCTAAGTTTTCAGTAATTTCACTTATTATAGGAAGATATAACTTGTCTCCAATTACGGGCACATCATTGCCTTCCCAAATAGTTCCTGTTTGGCAAAAATAAGCAATGGCTTTTTCAAAGTTCTCTCTAACAGGAATTTGAACTCTGGCTGCTCCGGCTTTCAAAAATGCTGCAAAGTCAGAATCAGTATCGGTAATGTGCATTTTTTCTATCCAATTTGCATGTCTTCCCCAAAAGTAAGAGTAAAACACATACAAAATATTTTCCCACTCAAACGCATTTTCAAGAAAACGAATATAAGAGCCGTTACTACAGGTTTTCGATATATCAATAACTGGTTCTGCTGATGATGAGAAAGAATCAAAATTCATTTGAGGTGAATTACTGAGTATCATTATGATTAATTTCTTTAGTTCTTCTTTTTCAATTCTTCGATTTTCAAGTGGATTATTTCCTGAAATCTGAACTCCGCTTTGAATTGAGCGTTCTTCAAGTTTTGCCTCATATGCAGCTTTTTGATCCAAATATGCCTGCATAATTGAGTCATAGACTTTTAATTGCCATTTTTCCGTTTCTTCCACGGTCAATGAGCAAAAAATATCTGTGCCTATAAATACCCTTAGGCAATTATAATATGAGTATGAAAAAGAAATTTCTCCTCTGTATTTGGGATAAGAATTTAATTGTTTTAGCCAAGACCCCCAAGGATCAGACGCAATATTTGTAAAATTATAGCCGCCAACAGCAATGTGTATAAGAGCTTTGGGATCAGTATATGCGTAATCACAGCTTATCATTGCATTAAAGGCTTCATAGCCTTCAGGAACCTCAACGATGATAGTTTCAGCCTCTTGAAGTTTCGTATTATCAATTTTTAAATTGAAACTTTTAACCTTAAACTGGGATGGCGGTTGAGGAGCATTGATAACATTATATTTACTTACATAATCGAAATAGTTTGTCCTCGTTAAGTGTGCCGGACTCAAGGGCATGTCGTAATAGCTTGGCGGCTCCGGCTTTGACAATTCTGAATCAGGTGGGGGATTTGTGAGAGTTGCGTAAAGGTAAAAAGCGGCAGGTTCAGGAATTACAAACTCATACATCATTCTCTGACCATAATTGAAAACCTGAGCATCATAAATTTTATTCAGCCAGCGATAAATCCCTCTGATATTTTTAGGATTGCCTTTTGTGTTATCAATCTTATGAATATTTGTTTCTCTAATTTCTGATAAAGTTTTTCTAGTTTGTTGTTCCGAGACTTTGGTTCTAATTTTTTCAGCAGTTTTTTCCGAAATTTCTCTGGAAAAAGATGTTGCCCGTCTTTGAGAATCTTGAACAGAAGAAGAAAATCCGGTGTTCAAACTGGCTGTAATACTTAAACTAGGTCCGTAACTGGCAGTCATTTGCACACCGGCTTCCAAATGTGACTGTTGTTTTAGAATTTTTTCTGACTCTGTTTGCATTTCGCTCCTTTCGGTGCTTTGCAAATCTTTTTCTTTTTCTATTTCTGTTTCTGTGCTTGAGGTTTTTGTGATTTCAGTAGAATCAAGTCTTTTATGAACTCTTTCTTTAAATTCTCCAGCTAAAGCATTTTCGACATGAGCAAATTCTGCTAGTTCATACGCTTTTAGTTTTTGCTTTACAACTAATAAATCTGCGATTCCTGCCTCGTATTTACATTTGTTGACAAAATCATTTTTACGGTCTTCTATTGAATTCGACTTTCCAATTATGGCGGCTTTGAGTTTTTCTTTATCAACTAACGTATTTCCGAAGGCAATCAATTTTGTATTTTGAAAATCCGAAGGAGTTTTTGACTGAATATGCTTTATTTCGTCTTCAATCTTAAATACAGCTTTAATTGGATTTATGCGGCTTGGCTCCAAATTTAAGTTCGATATTACTTTCTTAGATTCTTCACTCAAAATTTCAAAGGATTCTTTAGATAAAATAAGTTCCTGAAAGGCAGAACTTTGAGAAATTTTATTCTTGGTTAATTCTTCAAAGCCATCTGCTTCAATCATTGCAGGAGTTTGATTTAAGTTGTCTTCAGAGTTTAGAGTGTTTATTTCAGGTTTTACTCTGAACTGTTCGTCCATTGCCAAGTTTGATAATTCTCTGTGGGCTATTTCTAGATTGCGTAGAATTTCTTTGTTGCCATGTTCGGGACTATCAGAATTTCCTTTAGTTTCCTCCTCGGAATTTCTTTCTTCTGCTCTAATTTTTATTGAAGGAAAAATAACTGAACTTTTAACAAAAAAGCTATCAATAATTTCATCATTAATTATCTTCAATGTTTTATTACTAATTGATTTTAACGTGAAAAGAATTTTTATGATTCTAATTTTTTCTTCTTTATCATTAATCGCATTATTTGATAAAATATCTGAAAAGACTGAATCGCAGATATTATGAAAGAAATCGTTGAATTCTTTATCATTGTTAACTTCGCCGATTGGAATATTCAAAATTTTCTCAAAAGCAGAAACAAAACACGCTTCTTCAAAGGTTTGATGTCCGTGTTTGGACAACCAACGCAACATTGCTGAAATTGGAAACTTCACCGCATCCAAATCATCTATATAACTACCTGACTTTTTGTAAGTCTCTGTAACGGTTAGAACATATTCTTTTGTAATTCCAATTTTTGAATTTCCCTTAAGTTCGCTATACATTGGAAAATTGTCACTCGAACCATAAAGGTTCATCTTTAACCTGCCAGTGCCATTTTCAATCTGCGCCGCTCTCAATGAAATAAATCTGAATATGTTTTCTTGGTTCGTCATAATGAATAATTCTCAAATTTGGGAAATTCTAATTTGATTTTAAGTTTAAGTATTGTCTTTTAAACTTATAACAAAAATCGTCAAAATATCACACATTTTTTTCAATTATGATCCTTTACCCCATCAGGCAAATTCCCGTGATAAATCTCACTTCCTGTTACGACAAATTTCTTTGCCTTTTCCGCTACTCCAACTACTAAAGCCTTTGCTTTCCCGATATTTTGATCTTCCCCAAATTCGCAGACATCTTGGGTAATTTTCATTGAGCAGAAATGCGGTTCGCACATTGAGTGTAAGTGGGCGAGTTTTGCGCCCTCGACAGGAAGCGTTTCGTAGTGGAATCTTCTTTCACTTTTTCGGAATCTAAGCCGAGGTTGAATTGGTCTTCCCTACAAGATTCAAACGTGGCTTCAGTCGTATTAGAAAACCACATAAATCATAGACACTTTTTGGGATTCAAAGAAGATTTTCGCTGAATAGAAATTGTTGCCACACAATACCACTCTCGAAAATAAATTTTGTATGGTTACAGATTAGAAATCAAGTTTATTAAATAGTCGGTTTAGATCACGATGTACCTTACTGGTGTATGTAATTAATCCTAACCCCAACGCAACACGATTACCTCATGTGTTCAAATAGTCTCGTTTTCACTGGGACGGATGATTTTTCCGCGCTAATTTTAGATTGCGCGGTGCGGCTGTCCAGAACTGACAACTCGACCGACTGATTATTAACGATAGCTACTGCTTTCTCACGCTTTTTGTCCTCTACCATCGCCAGCGTAATTGTCCGGCTGATTTCGCTCAATTTTTCAGAACTAATGCCGATTTTTTCCGATGCCAGATTTTGTTTTTCCAGCGAATTGATGAGCAATCCTTTGGTCATCGCCGCCAGCAATTGCGGATTTTCGCTCGGCTGACCGCGCTCGAACATTTGGGCTAAATCGTGCTTGAAATCGGTTTTGAAATTAATAAACTTAGCGGCGATTTTATTCGTTTGACGCTCGTTTTTGAGCTTAATTATCCCGGCATCGAGCGCAGAAAACGTCCGTGCAATTTCTTTCTTGTCAGCACCCGTTTCGTGATATATTCCGTGCGCTTTTTCGAGTGCCTCGCTCGCATGAAGCGCCGCTTGCTGCAAGTTTTCTGAAACGTCGCTGCGGCGCGCCCAAAGTTCCTTCGGTTCAAGATTTTCGCGCGTCCGTTCACCCGCTTCGATACGAATTTCGTCGCGCTCTTTTGCCGTGAAAATTTCACCGGCTTTTTTCGTTTCAAGATCGCGCAATGATAATTCTCCTGCTTCAATCATATTTGAAATTTTTGCCTGCGCTATCGCTTTTTCGTTTCGCTCCAGTTCTCGTTCATAAATGGTCAAACTGACGGGTTTGTTTTCGGGTAAAAAATTTGATTGTTTCTCAATTTGCAAAGTTTCATCGAGCCGCTGGCGTTTTGTTTCGGCAATGGCGAACGCCTGCTCAATTTCAGATTCGGATTTTTTATTCAGACTTGCTTGATGCGCTTCTTCGAGTGCGTCGGCGAATTCCAGGGCTTTAGACTGAGTTTCGCGGCTTTGGTCAGACTCGCTTAATTGGGCAGGTTCTAAAGCAATTCGCGCTTGTTTGTAAGATTCGACCCGTGCTTTCTCTCGTTGTTCATCAGAAACATGATCAATCAGCGTCGTCTGTGCGGTATTAAAATCGTATGTATTATTTGCGTTGAATTTTTCACGGGCGATGGCGGTAGATTGTTCCGCTTGAGCTAATTGTTGAATTGTATCGTATTGTTTTTGGAGGGAATCTTGTTTTATCGCCTTTTCCGGCGCGAATTTGTATTGTGCGTTTTCAAGCCGCAGCTCGGCAATCGCTTCAAAACTTTGATTTATCTCAATAATTCCTTTTTCGATTAGTTTCGTGTTTTCCAAGAAACGCTCGAAATCCGAGGAAGAGATTTTATCCTGAGCCTTTTGAAAAATTGTCTTTTGATCGTTTGAAAGTGCGGCAGATTTTTCCGGTGCAAGTGCGCGTTCAACCGCCGTTCGCAGATCGCCTTCCGAAACTGCTTGACCGGTTTTCGCAAATTCTTTTTTTAGGTTTTCTTCATACTTAAGCAAAATCGTGTTTTTAACTTCCACGGAGCGACGGCATTTGACTTGCGCCGCTTTGATGCTCTCGATTGCTTGAAGTTCTTTCCGCTCGTTTTCAAAAACTTTGATGGGCGCGTTAGGCTGGTAAATTTCGCTGTTCGCGTCCTGCTTCCAAGCATCGAGAAGCGTGGATTGCCCGTTGCGGCGCGAGTGTTCGAAACGAAATTTTTGACTGTCGTTCACACGAAATTCCTTTATCTTTTCAAAATCGGCTGGAAAATACCGCTCGAATAAATTCTTGTAATCGGCGGTTGACACGCGATTAGTTTCGGCGATTTTAATCGTTACCGTCAGTTTATTGTTTTCTATTTCTCGCGTGGCGCGGGCAAATGTTTTAAGGATTTCGCCCGACATTTGTAATTCCTCCGATTTTTGTTGTTCGAGCCAATCGCTGACGCGCAAATTATTTGCTTCGCTTTGATTATGAATCAAAAAGCCGATTGTTTTTGCCAAATTTTCATCTACATTCGCGGCGCCGCTTTCAAAATTTTTCGTTTCTTTTTGATTGGCAAGAGTTCTCGCCTGATACCAGAGCGTGCCGACGGCGAATTCCTGACGGAGATTTTTTGTACTTTGGTTCGTTACAACTGCTTCGCTTTGCGTTTGAAGCTTTGCCGGCGTATTTTTTTCATGCTCAAAGGCGATTTTATATTCGAGATTTTCTTTTTGCTCTTGAGCTCGGGCGTATATCCAATCTTTTTCGTGCGGCGGCAAATTTTGATACGCGCCTTTGTGGTCAAACTCATTTTTTAGGAAAAGTTTTTCGTTTTCGGTCTTCAGACTTTCAAAAAAATGCCGCGTTGCTTTGCGTTTCGTTTCCAGATCGCGGCGGTCTAATCTTCCTTCCAAACTTCGGGCGAGCTTTTGGGCTTCCGCACTCGGTTCTAAATTTCCTTTTTCGAGCGCGGCGGTCATCTGCTCTTTTGCCTGCGAGTAATGAGCGAAATTATACTTGATAAACGACATTTCCGCCGTGTAGTTTTTGGGCGGCAGTTCGAGAAAAAGCAAGGTCATCTCGTTTTTCGACAAAGGGCGTTGCAGTTTATTTTGTTCCTCTTTGGGGGCATTTTTCCAAAGCCCGGCGGCGCGATGATTTTCCTGGCGGATTTTGTAAGCCTCGCGCACAACTTCTTGAGATGTTTTCGCCGACTCCAACCTTTCGGCGTATTCACGATAAACGGCGGACTCTCGGCGGGCGCGAATTTCCGGTTGTTTTAATTGATAACGAACGTATTCGGAAGCGAAATCGTAACCTGCGGCGGCTCTTTCCGAAGGCACTGCGTTGATAACTCGGTTGCTGCCTTCGATTTTGAACGCGAAATTTGGTTTGAGTTGTTTGAGAGTTTTAATTTTTTCCTGATGAGAGTCGGTTTCCCGCCGCGCTTTTTTAGCATCCGTGATTTCGCCGCCGTTTTGAGCGCCCGCTTTTCGGTATTCGTTTTTGATTTCGCGGTTGCGTAAAATTTGAAATTGGTTATTTGCTGCCTCTCTGACAAACAAATATTCCGCCGGACTTTTGATTTCAAAAGTATTTGCCGCTTTTAGTTTTTCGTTTCTTTTTTCAGCGGTTAATTCGGGATATTTTTCTTTTAAAATGCTGGATACGGGAAGTTCCAGCGATTGAACTTGTTCAAATAGTTCCTTGCGTCGGGTTGCCGGTATTTCCTTTTGAAGAAGCGAAAGATCATCGAATGGACGAAAATCTTTTTCACGCGCCGCAATTTGCTCTGAAAGCGCGACTATCTCGCGCCCGACGCTTTTTTCTCGTGTGAGAAATCGCGACAACTCAACTTCATCTTCGGTTAATTCGATCTTGTCCGTCGATGCGGAATCTACTTGATTTTTTACGCCAGAATCAAAAATTCGAGCGGAAACAAGTCGTTCTACTTTTTCGCGGTCAACCGGATCATCAAAATCATTTTTGATGATTTCCTTTATTTTAATTTGCTCGCCAAGAAGTGCATCGAGCGTTTGACGGTCTTCTGAAAACTCGCGCAATTCTTCGCGCGTTGCGATAAAACGATAATTTTGCGACTGATTCTCATTATTTTCGATTTTCTGCGTTTTGACGAATTCTTCCTCAATCAACCGCAGTTCGTTGTCGAGTCTCGTTAGTTCGACATATCGCTCGAAGGGCGCGAGAATTTCGCGTGTCGGAATTCCTTGTTCAATCTGAAAATCAATTTCGCCCGCCTTTTCGAGCAATTTTTCAAAATCGCCGCGCGAAAGATTTTCGGGAATTTTCGGTAAATCCGAACCGATTTCGATACGCTCGAACCCGATTAGATTTCCACTCGGAACAAACTGGTCGGCTCGTTCCGCGTTTTCCGCTTCGAGCGCGTTTTCGTAACTTTCAGCCGTCATTAAATCTTCGTTCCGCTCATTATCCGTTTCAAATTGGTTTTCATTCAAAGATTCAAGCGAATTTTCGGGAAGCCGGTCGTTTGGCTCAAGCGCGGCGAGTGCTTCGCTTAATTCAACGATTTGCTGCCATTTTTCGGCAAACTGACCTTCCGGTTGAATTTGACTGTTTAGCGCGTCCGTTTCACGCGCTTCGGTGTTCAATAATTCTTGTTTGCCTTCGAGGACGCGGTAAAGCCAGCCGAAAACTTTAAGGCGCGTTTCGCCGTCCGATTGGCTTCCGGCGATTCGTTCACCCATTTCGACGAACTGCGGGGCTATTTCTTTGGCTTTTACCGGATTGCCCGTAATGCGCGTCAGTCTTGCGACCGCCGCGTGTGTAGTGGCGATTTCGATTTCGGGAGAAACGATCAAGTTTTCTTTCGGTACGCTTAAAACTCCGTCCACGATTGTCCCGCCGCGCTCGTATATTTCTCTCAAGAAAGGCGATTGTTCAGCTAAAAATGAAGCCTGCTCCGACTGATTGCGCCCGTCAGTTTGGTTAAGCTCGCGCAACAATTCGTCCGTTGCGGTTTGGCTTAAAATCGCGGCAACGGCGCGCGCCGTCCGCGCACTTTTCTCTCCGGTTAGGGTTTTTGATTGTTCGCTCATTTTGTCTCTAAGTGAAATGAAAATCCCGGCAGTTTTGTTTGTGAAATCACGCGCCGAAACTTTAACTCGTAAAAGCAAACAGTGTGCCCGGGCGAATTTGTTTAAGGTTCAAAGCGAAAATTTATCTCGTCCGTCCTTTTTCTCTGACAATCGCTTTTTCGGTTTCAATCTTTTCGGATTTATTCTCTTGTAAGTTTGAAGTTTCGGTTCTTTGGAAATCGAAATTTTGTTTTGAAATTTCCCGGCTGCTTTCATTGATTGACTGCCGTCTGGTCGTATCGCTTTCGTGTGAGATTTTCGCTTCCAAATTTTCTATTAAATCCTGACCGAAAACTTCCAAATCTTTCGCCGTGCTTTCGAGAAAATCCTGTAACTTTCCGACGCGATTATTTTTTTCGGCTGCCGTGATTATTTTTTCGAGACCGGCGGCTTCCGATTTATCATTTGTTCGATTTTTCCAAGCGTCGAGCGCGGCAATTTCCTTCGGCGTGAAAATCGGCTGAACATCACGCCCACCCGCGAATTTTTCAAACATTGCAGTTTGCTGATTTTCAAGACGCGAAACGCGATTTTGCGAGTCATTTAAATTTTGCTTAAGTTCAATTTCCTTTTCCTGAGCGGCTTTTCGCACCGCGTCGTGCTCTTGTTTTTGTCCTTTACTTTCAAGCATTCGGTCGAGAAGTCTGTCAAGCAGGTAGTGATATTCTTTCGGTTCTGTTTCGTGCAGAGACAACTCTCTTATTTCGCCCGTTTTGGGGCTCAAAATCGGGTGCCTGATAAAAAACTTACTGCGGATATAGTCGGCGAGATTTTTTTCGGCTTGGTCGGCTTTTGTTTGAGCTAAGATAATTCTCGCCTTTGCTCTCCCCACGACGAAATTTCCAATGACTTTTTCCGCGCTTCCTTCGGGTTTGATTTTTTCCGCAGTCAACGATTCGTTTGAAACGCTCGCGCCACTCATTTTTTCTCGCAGCCAGGTTTCCTGTATCGTAAGCGAATCCTCATAAAAACTTTCGCTTCCGGCATCGAGCGCTAGGTCTTCCGATTCAGATAACTGCCAAACAGAAAATGCGGGTGTGAGTTGGTTTTTATTCGGATTCTCACTGGCGTCAAAAATTTTGTCGAGAGTTTGACTTAAATCTATCAATTTTGAGAGTTCAGCGCGGCGCGAATTTTCGAGATTTTCGAGTGCTTTCCCGACGGTTTTGTGCAAAGCCGGGTAATCCAATTTTTCAGCGGGCTGAAGTTCGTTGCCCGAAGGAAACAAAATCGTGTTCGTTTTTGATTTAATTTGTTTCCAAAAACTGCTTTTTTGCGCCGCCCGATTTTCGTGTCGCTGAAGTTCGGAGTGCGACCAAAATGAGTCGCCGATTTTTACTTTCATGAAGTCTTTAGTCTTCGGAAACTCCTCAAGTCTTTTTTCTGCCGCCCGCGCTTTTAGTTCAGCGATGATTTTCGCCCCTAAAAGCGCGCGAACTTCGTCATCGCGCCGACTCGGACGATTCAGTTCGGAGGCATTATTTTGCCGGATTTTTTCAAGCTGCAAAATCTTTTCCGTGTTTTGTTCTCTGATGGCTTCGCTTTGAAGCCGTTCGATCTCGTCCGGCTCGAAAATCGGCAAAGGAACATCGGTTTGCAGGCGTTCATACTTTTTTTCGATCAGCAGTTTTTGATTATTAAGCCGCGTGTGTTTTTCCTGTGCCTGAAATAGATGCCTGTTTTCAAATCCGAGAACGTGGCGGCGGATTGTTTCAAGCCCACGAATAAGCGGGTCGTGTTTGGATCGTTCTTCCTCCGCTGCCGAAGCTGTAAACTTCTCGCGCATTTCAGTGTTTTTCGGATATTTCTGCGACCCTTTCCGGCGGCTGACAATTTCTATTTTCCGTCCGATGTCGAAAAGCGAAACGTGGCGCGTGATTCCAGTTTGTTCGTCTTTGATTTTGAAGCGTTTTTTGTCGCCGTGTGCGACGAGGTTTTCGATATTACGTGTCCGTTGGGCGATTTCCGCCGCGACGAGCATTTCTTCGGCTAAAATCCGGCGTTCAAGGAAGTTCGGTATTTTCGCAGGTTCGATTGATAAAATTTCTTCGGCTTTTTCACTTTGAGTTTCCGTTTTTTCAGTAGTTTTTTCCGGTTGCGAAGTTTTCTGAATCTCTTGTGAGGTTTGATGATTTCGAGCTATCTCCTCCACTTTATTTTCAGCGGTGACAATCAACGCTCCTTTATGCGTTATCTTTTCGCCGTGTTCACCGCGTTCGTTGTAATGAAGCATCTGCCGCTTGATTCGCAACTTTTCAGGTTCGCCCGATTCGCTCAAAAACTCTTTCTGAATGGCGAGATGTGCGTGCGGGTTGTCGGTGTTAAAATGCGAGGCGGCAACCCATCTTAGTTTTTTCGCTTTGACTTCTTTTTCAAGTTGGCGGGCTGTGGCGCGAACGATTTCTTTCAGCGCATTTTTTCGCGTGTTCAAATTACCACCGATTCTTTCGATTTCTTCTTTACTCGGAGCAACGACAATATGGAGCAATTCTTCGGGATTCGGTTTCGCGCCCGTTAAGCTCAAATGTCGATTGGCGCGGCTCACGTCCAAATCGTCTTCCGATTCGTTAAAAAACTCTCGCCTTTCCGCGCCTTCTTTCGCGCGGTCGAGTTTGCTGTGCGCGAGATAGTGAATGAGTCCGCGACTGCTGCCGCTCCCGCTTGATTTAATGCTGATAATCATTACTCGTAAATTATTTATCCAACGGTAAGGAATCTCCGCGTTTTAATTTTGATTTCCAATAAAGATTTTCGCCCGTAAATTTTCCGGTTTTGATTTGGTGATGGACAGCGGCAGCTTCCAAGTCCTGAAGGCTTCGCGCAATCGTCAAATCACTCGTTTCATCGAACGAAGATAATACTTGCGGAGCAGGATGCGAATTCGACATTTCCTTGTTTGTAAATCCAAGTATTTGCAACAAAGCCGTCCGCATTAAAGACACGGCGGTGTGAACCATGCAATAAATTTCCGAGAGTAGTGAACTCGTGAATTTCTCCTGCGTTATTTGTCCGCGCCGGATTTCTTGGAGCAGGCGAAACATTTCCATCTGCCCGTCCGAAACTCCGTCCGTCTTGTCTTCGAGCCGCCTTAAAGAAGTTCTTTGTTCTTCGAGTTTCTGCGTTGTCAAAGGTTTATTGTGTAGCGCGACGGCGACCAATTTTTCGACAATCGCGTTTTTCGTTTCGCTCATCATTTCCGCAAGTTCGCGGATGAGCTTATCGTCGGTTAAGTTCGGGCGAAAATAAATCGCGTTCGCTTTATCTTGTTTTTTCGGTTTAATTGCCAGTTTCTTTTTCCACTTGGAGCGCTCGCGGCTGCGGTTTAAAAATTTGTTATCGTCTTTCATTCAATTTTTTCGCTGATTTCTAAAGGTTTTAAGTTTTCTGCAAGTAGCTAAAGCAATTCGTTTGCCACGGGCGAAACCGCGAAGATGCCACAACAAAACCCGCGAAGAATTTCTTGCGCTTTTTTGCAGGACGAGTTTTGCGAGTAAATTCAACTGTTTGGCGAATACATCCGAAACGCACTATGCGGTAAGGTCTGAAATTTAAGTAACTTACAATGCAAGAAATTTTAATTGATTAAATGAGGCGGGAAAAATCGCGTATAGTGCCGTAAAAATATAGATGTTTTTGACTTTGACTCTTCAGAAAAGCCTTGTTTTTGTTGTTTCTTGCACGCTTGCAGGGGCAACTCTTTATTTTACCTGGACTTATCCTGCAAGAACGATCTGTTTTTGCCCCTACTTGTCATACCGCCAAAACACTCGGAATTAAAAATATAAAATTTAGCTTTCGAGGCTCGTTTTCACTCGCTTAATCGACGGTAAAATGCTTGTGGCACGGCGGTTGATTTGGAAAATTTCGCGCACCCGCTGACCTGTTTTTAAGGTATATAAACCTTTCAATTCATCAAGCCGGACATTGCGAATAACCATTAAATTTTCAAAAAAAGGAATAGAATAATATGCAAGAAAATACAGACCAAACGAATAATAAAACGTCTCCTAAAACGGAAACGGGAAGCTCTTCGACTTTCAAACCTTCAATCTCGATCCGGCGCAAACAAACTCGTCGAATAGTCGTTCAAGTGGATGATGAAATAGCGGATTTGGCGGATGAATATGTGAGATTTGTTTCCGAGTGCTTTGGTTACGAAGTGAGCCACGGCGAAGTAGCCAACGAGATATACAAATCTCATTTCGCCCGCGACGGCGGCTTCAAACAATGGCGGGTAAATAAAAGTGAGAACGTGAATTCGGCGGCTTAAATTTTTTCAACAAAAAAGCCCGAATCAATCTTTCTTTTTGGAAAGTAGATTCAGGCTTTTTTGTTACCAATTAATTCTATCCGGCAACAGCATAGAATTAATTTTTAAGCTAAGTCATAAACAAAAACCGCTACATCTTTTACGCAGATTTGCTTTTCGAGCAGAGGTTCGATTTTACTCCAATTGCCGCCCGCTAAACCGCAGCCGATGCGCGGCAAATGAACCGACGCTTCAGTTTCCAACGCCTTTCGTCCGATTATTTCCAAAGCCGTTTCAACCGCATCATAACGAATCGGAGGCGTGCCGCTGATTGTGCGGATGCCGTGCTGCCCGATTATATTGGCGACGCTTATTTCGGGTGAGAGGCGGACGAACTGCACTGCTCCGAGCGCGAAATCATTTTGCTCGCGCCCTTGATACCAGTCGCGGTAGGCGCGTTCCGGTGCGGGCGAAAGTTTAGATATTGCCAGCACGAAACCTTTGCCCCAAGCACCAATATCGTTGCATACGTGAGCGATGATTTTATTGCCTGGAGTTTGCGGCATCGTCGCGTCGCCGACCGTGTAATTTATAGGTTTCATCCGTCTAATTTATCACAAAGCAAAGCGGCTAAGATTTTTGGCAAACCGAATTTTGCGCGGCGTAACGAGTGGCGTTTATGGTTAAAAGGAATCTTTCTTGAAGACGGTTGCGGGAGGTTTCGACCTGCCGCAAAAACTGGGGATACGCATCGGTCAGACAATCAATCAGGCGACGGATTTCTCGCACGAGACGATGATTTGCGATATTGCGCCAAAGCGTTTGGACGCTTTCTAAAATTCGCGGTTTGATTTCAATTTCTTTTATCGCAGATTGAGTCAAAGTTTCCACGATGCGGCGTTCCTCATTGAGAAGACGGTTTAATTTCGCGCGTTCGAGATTGATGATTTGATGGTGTTCGACGCGATTGAATCCGTGGTTAAAAATAACTGCTTTCATAATTTTTCCTTTTCTCCTAAAGGGCTTTTTTTTCGGCATAAAACCCTAAAGCCGATATTTGAATTTCACGGCTTTTGCAGACTTAAAAAATCCCTTTTTGAAGCGGCAGAGCTGGGGATAAAAAGACGAGGCGATTCTCAAAACTTAATCTGAGAATCGCCTCATTGACAGGAGAGGAAAAGGGAAGCTGCGAAAAACACGAACTACATCACTGCCGGAAAGTTATCGCCCGAAAAATCGAGGTCGTCCGGCGCGGCGAGTGCTTCGCGGATGTCGTCGGGAATCTGGCTGACTGCCGTTTCCGGCGCGGCAGCGTTTTCGTCATTACGGCTTGAGCCCAAGAACTGAAAGTCCTGCATCAGCACGTCAACATTAACGCGGGCGTTGCCTTCGCGGTCTGTCCAGGGGTTGAAAGTCTGCTTTCCTTCAATAAGCAGGCGGTCGCCTTTGCGGGCGTGTTTTTCGAGAGTTTTCGCCTGCTTTCCGGTGGCGGTAATGTTATACCAATCGGTTTTCTTGATTTCCTCGCCGGTCGCGCTCGTGCGCTTCTGGTTGACGGCAATCGAGAAATTGGCGATAAAAGTGTTGTTGGCGTTGATGCGTGTTTCGGGATCGCGTCCCAAGTTTCCGATGATTGCTACTTTTGCTGACATAATTTTTACTTGCTCCTTAAATTTTCTATTTTTTTTGATTTTTCGAGTAATGACGCTTGAAGGGATCTCTAAAACCCACGTTTGCGCGTTTCGGTTTTTCCGCCCCGGCTCATCACGTTTTTCTGCTTGCCGCTTTTATTTTTGTTTCGAAATGCTCGAATCTTTAATGAACATAAGGGCGGTTCACGTCGGTTGGTTCGATAAAATAACAAATCTCTTTGAGGGAATCGAAAACTTCCATTCGCTCGTTTACCAAACCCGCGAAAACGAGTGCCAGACGTTCAGCTCGCGAGAAATTTCCAAACGAAACAATCGGGCGCTTCCTGCCGGCGACAAAGACGATGAAACGATTCGCTGAATTACTTGTATTTTCCGTTTCCAATTTACAGTTTCTATTTGAATTTAAAGTCATAATTTTACTCCGAAGCGGAAGTCAAAACTACCTGTTTTAATCGTTTTTCCGCCGCTTGATTTTGAATTTTTATCAATCGTTTCCAATAAAAAACTCCGTCCGCAAAACTGCCTGCGAACGGAGTTAAATAATTTGAAAGTGCCGGAAATTTAATGAACGTTTGTCGTAATTTTGACCTGCGCCGCCCCTCCTGCACGATTGAACTGAAGTTGTTGCTGAAGCGTGCGATCAAGCTGTAATGCCGCTTTTTCTTTCAACATCAAATCTCTTGATTTGAGAGCCGTCCAAGCCTTCTGAACTTCTTGTTTCGGCAAATCGTGAACGGGATGCGCCGGTTGGTTTTTGCCATACATCGCCCATTTTAGATAAGCGATTTTGCGCGAATCCGCCGCCCGAATTTCTTTTTCAAGAAGGTAAAGTGCTGCGCTCGGACGCGCAGAATTTAGTCTGCCGAACTGCGATTTCGCTACTGTGGAAAGTGCCGTATATTCTTTGAGCGAAAGTCGTTTTTCGTCTTTGGCGCGGCGTGCTGTGTCCGCCGTGTTTGTGAGCGTCGCCGTGTCGCCCGCGCCTCTGATTTGCAGATAAATTGATTGATAAATCTCGTGCCGGCGCAGCGAGCCTAAATGAAAATCACGCTCCATTTGTTCGAGTAAGATATTCAGAATCTGACTCGCATATTGTTTTTCGTCAAAGTCCGGGTTGACCGATTGATTAACCGTAAATTCGAGCGATTCGCCCGTTTTCCCGACGCTTACGCGCCTTGCGACGCGCACGACTTCACGCGAATAAAGCGCGTCTAGATTAAAATCAATCCATTCCGAAATTTCGTTTCTCGAAAGCGGCATTCGTGAAAATTCATTGATGGTTGGCATCGTTGTTTCGACAAACGGGGCATTAAGTCGAAATGCTTCGCGGGCGGAGAGGTTGTCCGCGTTTTCGATCTTCCGGCAAGCGATAAAATGCCGTGCTGCTTGCGCCGCCCGCCCGCCGATTTCGTAACCGACAAAGACGAGTTGCAGCATTTTAGCGAGCGGCTGCACGGTTTCGGGCAGATATTCGGCGGTGATCTCCGCGTCGAGTTCAAGAACTACTTCCGTGTGCGAAGCGCCCGACATCCGCAAGCCTAAAAGACCGTCTTCCGTGTATTGCTCGTGCGCGTCGAAACGTCGGAAATCTTCATCGAGTTCGTCCACAGATTTTCCGTTTTCAGACAGGTAAAAAGCGGCGAATTCATCTCCGTTGGCTTTGGTGACCGAGCCATGCGAAAGCCTTTTTTCGATTGACCGCATTTCAGCGTCAAAGTTCGGGGTCGGAGCGGGAAGCGGCGGTAAATTCTTCTGCGCTTCCGCAACTCCTTTTTCGTCCGTCGGCGTAAGTTTTATCTCTTTGAATTCGCTCTCTGCGCGCTCGATTTCCAAATCATTGACCGAAGCGGTAACGCGCGTCATTTCCATTCCCAGGAGTGCCATTTCCTTCAAAACTTCAGGCACGCTCCGCACGCGGCATTCCCGGTAATAGAAACTTGCGATTTGCTCAAGTTCGAACTGTGCCGCCTGCGGGTCGGCGATTGCCTTCACGCAGCGGACGAATTCTTTCGCATCGTCAGAATTGCCGAAAACACGAGTCGCATAAACTAAGCTCAGGATTTTCACTCTTTCAAGCGCAGGCTGTTCGTCGCCGGCGGCAGGACGGACGACGACATTGCCGCCGAGAACCGAGTTTTCTTCCAGATCGCGCCGGAAAAGGTCGTTGGCAGCGATGTGCCGCGCCCAATCATGCATCGGGCTGCCCGACGATTCAATGCGGTAAGCGAAAAGCGGTGAAACGGGCGGAGCGAATTCGCGTAAAAGTTGTAACGATAACAAATTTGCAGACATATTTTTTTCCTCTCAAGTGATTTATTTTTTTTTGAGAAATTAGCTTTTGAAGACGTGCATTCCTGCCCGCCGACTAATTTCACTTTTTCTGCAAACTTTAAAAATCCCATTTCTTTTGTGTTCGAGAGGGTTGGATTAAAAGGAAAGCCGGGGCGATAATTCTTTTGGCGCGAAGGCGTTTAACTTGCCGGAAAATCGGGCGCGGGCGCGTATTTCACTCAAGCCTTACGCCGCTTATTTTTACTGCCGTCTCCGGTCTTGCCGAGGCTTTGGACGACTCGCCAAGGCTACCATTTCGCCTCAAGCGAAACGGTCGGTGCGAATTAAACCGCTTTCTTTGTTTTGGGGATTTTAACAACTGGCGGGAATGTTACCGGGGCGAGCCAGGGAGAAAGCGGGAAAGATTGTTCGCCGAAGTTATATAAGTGGTTCGTTCGACTGACCATTATTGGTAACTTCGGCGAACCGTTTTTTCTGTCAATACGACCAAACATATTGGAAACCTTTATTTATGGACTTTTAATTGTTAATAGATTGGTATGCCGGGCGGACCGCTTTCGTTTGCAAATGAAGAAAGGCGCGGGGTTTTTATCCCGCGCCTTGGAGTTAAATGAATTGTAAAATGAGTGCTGCTTTATTCCTCGTCGTCGTTAATTTTGTATCGCTTAATTTTTTTGATCAAACCGTAACGACTCAAACCTAATTCAATTGCCGTGCGCGAAACATTTCCGTTGTTTTTCTTCAATGTCCATTTGATAAGCTGCCGGTCATAGTCTTTAACTTCCTGACGATAATTTGCAGCTTTGAAATTTACCGGCTCGTGTCTTTCCGCTGTCTTTTCGGTTTTGTCAGGATAAAACTCACTCTGCGGCAGATATGAAAGTAGAATTTCGGGGGGCACTTCAGTAATTTGCGCTTTTTCGCCCTGAGAATTATGCCAGTCGGCGAGAAAAATCGCGTCAAGACAGACTTTTTCGATAAATGAACGCAATTCGCGGACATTTCCGCGCCAGTGGGCGCGTTCAAGAACCCGCAGTGCGTTTTTATTCGCTGCGATTTCCCGCCCGGATTTACGGCTGAAGTCTGCAATAAACCGATGCGCCAAGGGCAGAATTTCTTCGGGGCGTTCTCTGAGCGGCTTGAGTTTTATCGTGTGCGCGGCGACGCGGTAGCGCAGATCTTCGCGGAAAACGCACAAATCGCGGTTCGTCGCGTAAATAATTCGCAAATTGACAGGACGCGCAACTATACTGCCGACGCGGGTGATATGTTTTTCTTCGACGACCTTCAAAAGTTTCGCCTGCATTTCGCTCGAAAGCTCTCCGATTTCGTCTAAAAAAAGTGTTCCGCCCGTTGCGGCTTCAAATTTTCCGGTTTTTGAGAAAGTTGCGCCGGTAAACGCGCCTTTTTCGTAACCGAAAAGCTCGGCTTCGATAATTGATGCGCTCAGTTCGGCGCAATTAACCGCGACAAACGGTTTATTTGAACGCGGACTCAAGGAGTGAATGAGCCGCGCGGTATGAGTTTTTCCCGTTCCTGTTTCGCCTAAAAGACACACGTCGAGGAAGTCGAAACCGGCGAGATGCTTAATGTTCTCGGTTTCGCAAAAGTGCTTGTTTTGCATTTGACTTATTATGTTTTACTGTCGCAAACTTATTTCAAGTTTGAAATTTAACTCAGGATTGTTTTCACCAGATTTGAGCCTCGGACGAAAACTTCCAGCCAAAAAATTCTTACTCTAAATATAAAAACCCTGAAAACCAGCGAAGGTTACTTTTAGGATGAAAAAAAATTTCATTTTTTTCAGATTGTATGTAACGGATCGCCTTCAGGAAGAAATTAAATTTAGAGAAAACGCTTATAGAATCTTTCGCTTTCGCAAAAGAATCATTGAAAGTCGTTTTTCGTTTTAACTGACAATGATCGGGTCCCTTTTTGAGAACTTACAACCTATTCCAAAAACGGAAGATAAAAATTCGGAACTAACCGAAGATTTATCTTACGATGCGAATTCGGATGATTGTTTGCTGACCGCTCTGCCGGTCGTGCAAAAAATCGTCCGCCGCAAATCCGTCTTTTCCTGGCAGTCCGAAGCCTCGGATTTGGTGCAGGGAATAGCTTTGCGTCTGCTTAACTGGCGCAATAGAAATCTGGAAAAAAGCAAAAAGATGTCGCTGGATGAGTGGCAATCTTTCGCTGCCAAAACCGCTTACAACGAAATCAATCGTCAATTTGCAGATAATTCATTGAAGAACGTTGCGCTTGAAACTGCCCCAGAAACTGCTTCGGATAAATCGTTTGTAGGACAATCGGAGACGGAAGTCCTTTCGCTCGCTCTTGAAGTTTGGCAGGAGACTTGCAATTTGTCACTGCGTCAACGGCGAGCCTTATTTTTCGGCAGTCAGGAATTAGTCATCTACTTTTTAAGAATAGGGATTACTGACGAAGAATTGGCTGCCAGCTTGAGTTTGACGATGGATGAATGGGTGAGCGTTAAAGAGAAATTACCTTTGAGGGACGTTCAGATCGCCAAAATTTTAAAGGAAAAGGGTAATCAAAAAAACATCGAAGCAATCGCCAAATCAATCAAAAAAGCCCGGCACGAAGCCCGCTTGAAAGTGCGGAGGGCAGTAGAAAAATGACCAATTTCAAACATTTAACTGAAAATGAACTTTCCGTCTATTCTTTAGGCTCGCTCGAAAGAGATGAGTCGCACACCATTGGCAAACATTTACTGACTTGCGCCGAATGCCGAAAACTGCTTCCGATGCCGAGCGTAGAAAGATTTTGGGCGGTGATTATGAGCGATTCGGAAATTAAAGACGCGCCGCAGAAAGAAGATTCTGAGAACTTTCTATCGTCTTTATCTTCATTGCTAAAACTGCAATCCGGCTTACTTTGGGGCAGCGCGGCTTTGATTATCGTCTTCAGTTTTTCTTTCATGCTTTGGTTGAATTCAGCGGATTCGAGCAGGGAAGTTGTCCAGACATTTGAAAACGAATCAGGTTCGGAACTCAATTTTCCGTCGCAGGCGCAAATTCCTAATAATGAGAATCTGGCATCTTCAACGAACTCGAATCGCGCCGAAGTTGTTCCGACTCCGAGACAATTGAAGCCGGATTCTCCAAAGCCGAAGAGTTTCCCAAATGATTTGGGTCAAGATTTCAAAAAACTTAGTTCAAAACAAGTAAATGAAAATATTTCCGCAACCAGAGGAGTTTCCGCCAAATGCAGCGAGAATAAATCAGTCGAAATCGAGTTTTCAGCCGACAAAGAAAATTTTGTTTTTAAGTGGAAAGCATTTCCGAAAGCAATGAAATATCATTTGTATATTTCGGACGATGAAGAAATTTTGATTGACGAGTATGAAACGCAAAATGAAACATCTTTCGTTTTGAAAAAACCGCTCGACCCGCAAAAAACTTATAAATGGAAAATAATCGTAGCTTTGGAAAACGGGCAGCAAGTGGTCGGCGATTCGCAAAAATTTACGATGAATGATTTTCAAACCAATCAAAAGAAAATTGAAACGAAAAAAAGTTCCGAAATCCGATGTTCAGCCAATGGTTAAGAGGAGATTTTATGACAAATACATTCAAGAAATTAAATATTAAATCGGCAGCGTCCAGATCGCTGATTGTCGGTTTGCTGATGTTAGTCGGCTTTAGTTTGACCGCCTTCTCGCAAAGCAACGATGTCTTTCCGATACCGGAAACCTACAATGTCGAAGGTATTCCGTCGATCAAAAACTCCGAAGTCGCCAATCTGTTTTATGATCCGGCGGCAATCAAAAGCAATTTGATTTGGGATGCAGATAGGAAAAACATAAGATTGCTCGTTACCGATCAGAAGAATAGTGTTTATTTACTGGATACGCCAATGTCGCAGCCAGCTCACATACTACAAAAAATAGTACCCGGTTCAGTCAAAGTAAGACCCGACGGTAATTCTTTCGCCTATACGTCAGACCAGGATGTAGAAGACAGCTACCAGCTTTACCTCTTTGATCTTAAAGATAAAACTTCAAAAAAACTGACTAATCTAACAAGCAAAGAGCAATCGGTTGATTCATTTATTTGGAGCAAAAAGGGCGACTTATTATTTTTTGTCAAAGTCGATTACGATGCGAAAATCACGAAACTCTGCCAAACCGATTTTCAGACGGAAAAATGTTTTTCCGTAAATCTCAGTGGTATCTGGGAAGTAATGGATAACCATGAAAACAAAGTTCTGCTTAAGTATTGGAAAGCTTCGAGCAGTCAATATCTCTACCTTTTCGATACGCAGACGGAAAAACTAATGCCTTTGGATGAAAAGGGAAATTGCCGCCGCGGATTTCTGACCGACGAACGGGTTTTTTGGACAAGCGATGGCAATGATAAATGCTTAAAAGAACCGTGTATTCTCTCACAAGATTTTAAGAAAAATGCTTTGAGTCAGGTAAAATTACCCTCCGATTTGTTGAATTTGAATGAAGTCAGGATTTCGCCTGAAGGTAACAACCTGATGATCCAGGATACGAAGAACGGAATCGACGTATTGCGGATTTTTCAACTCAGGAAAGATAAAATTATTAAAGAGATTCCGCCATTTATTTCCGGTTCTTTCGTCATTTGGCACACGCGTTGGCTTTCGGGCAATGAAATTGTCTATACCCTCGAAAATATTGGTAAACCCGCTTCGATCCAATCCTTTAATCTCGACACCAAACAAATTACGGATTGGACAAAAGAGCGACTGCCGGCGCAATTTGAAAACAAAGTAAAACCGCCAGAACCCATCAGGTGGAAATCATTTGATCAGAAGGAAATTACGGGATACATCGTGCGCCCAAATACGACAGTGAAAAAGTCGCCGGTGTTGATTTATATTCACGGCGGACCGCAGGTCGTTGATAAACCGATTTTCAATGCCATGGATATGCGGTTTGTTTCAACTCTCGGGATAACTATTATTCACACGAACATACGCGGCTCATCAGGCTTCGGCAAAGAGTTTATGGATGCCGACAATCGAGAAAAACGCGGCGATGCGGTAAAAGACATCCAAGCGCTGCTCGATTGGGTAGAAAAACAGCCGGATTTAGACGCAAATCAAATTTACCTCAGAGGCGGAAGTTACGGCGGTTTTATCGCGCTTTCGACCGCTTTGCAAGAGTCGTCACGTATAAAGGGTGTCATAGCTGAATACCCGCTCGTTTCTATCCGGGGATATTTAGCGCAAAGCTGGATCGATGAGTTTGCGAAAAGTGAATACGGCGATCCTCAAGATGAGAATTTAATGAAAAAATTAGACACACTTTCCCCCTTAAACAATACCAGTCGTTGGAATCAAATTCCTCTGTTTTTGACGCGTGGAAAGCTAGATACAAGGAGTTCCGAAAAGGACGCAATTGACTTAAAAACTCAATTGCAGAACAAAAATTCCGAAGTTTGGTTCGTTTATTCGACCGATGACGGACATGGTTTCGGCAGTAATTATCTGACTGCCGCAATGTATAAATTCCTAAAAAAACAAATAAATAAGGAGAAGTAGAATGAAAAAAATAAAATCATTTGTGTGTGTGGCGTTGTTGTCAGTCTTTCTGACCGGCAATATGTTTGCCGCTGATTCAGTCGGCGGAGGATTTTTTAGTTTTTTTGACAGTGTGATGAATGCCGTCGTTTCGATGCTAAGAGGAGACGGCGATTGCCAAGGAAAACAGTGTCAAACTTGCAAACCTAAAGATGATGGAAGCAATGGCGATTGCAGACCGCTGTAAAGGCGTTATTCAATCAATGAATCTGACAACAAGCCGGTTTATCAAGGCTGGCTTGTTGATTTTTTTCGTCTTTTTTTCGCTAGTTTATGGGCAATCTGGCAATGAATCCAAAGAGTTAGTTCCGGCTCGGGCTGAACTTAACAATGGAAATTACGCAGAAGCGGTTAAACTCGCCGAAGCCGGCATTGAAAAGGCGAAAAAAACAAAGAGCGCTTCGCTAACCAGCGAAGGACTTGACATTGTATCGAGCTCACAAATTTCGATGGGAAATTATGAAGCTGCTTTAGCAACGCTCAATGAAAATCTACGAATAGTTTCGGAAAATGATAATACTGGTCAAAAGGCGCTGGTCTATGTTCGTTTAGCCTGGCTGATGAGGTCACAGCGAAAATTCGCTGAAGCCTACGATTATTCAATGAAGGCGGTTTCCGTCGCCCCGAATAATCGACAAATTTTAGCGGAACATTATCTTTCCATCGGTCGAATTTTATTTTCTTCGGGGTATGATATTTCAGCGATTATATGGCTGGAAAAAGCAGAAAAGCTGCTTGAGCTTGAAAAAACCAGTCCTGCAAAACTCGATACCTACCGATTTCTAACACTTGCCTGGTACTCAAAGCTGAATTACCAGAAAGCTCTCAAATATGCAGAAAAATGCGTTTCGGTTGCTGAAAAAACTCAATTTAAGTATAAATATCGTCAAGCTTTATTTGATCAGGCAACAGTTTTAAGCCAAAGCGGACAAGAGAAAAAGGCATATTCTGTATTAGAAAAGGGATTGCTGCTCTCCACAGCCGAAAATGATTCATATCAAGGCGGTAAATTTCTGACTTCACTTCTTCTGAACTTTTTAGACGACGGCGATACTAGTAAAGCCGCCGGCTATTTGGAAAGATTAGAAAAATTACCATCGAGGGAACAATTTTCATTTGAAATCAAACTCGGAAAGGCAGTAATTCTTGCTTTTAGAGGTGAACGTGACACTTCGGAGAAACTTTTTACCGAATTGGAAAACCAGGAAAATACTTCCGACTTTATTTTGCCTTACTGGAAAATTACCATTGCTGAAAGAAATAAGGACTGGGATCAGTTGATCGAAGTAAATCAAAAATTGCTGGACCTAGTTCTAAAAGATAATTATCGTGATGATTTACCGGCAATTTATTTGAATTTCGCCAAGGCATACTATCATCTTAATAAGACGCGAAAGGCACTAGAAAATGTAGAAAAGTTATTAGCCTTTACGGAGGAATTAAGGAAGTCTGATGATGAAAATCTTTCGATTGGGCTGTTTGAAACTTTCCACAATGCTTATCGGCTACTTGCGCAAATCAAATTAGAAAATCCGCAGGAATCATTTGAATTAGCTGATTTTTTGAAAGCAAGGCTACTACAGGATCGGATTAATAATGCAGCGAAAAAACAGGAGTCAGATATTTCGCCAGCGGTTAGGATAGGGCTTGAAGAGCTGTCTTTAAACTACTTTGAAGACAACAGCCTTGCCTCAGAGATTGAGAAAAATGAGAAATTAATCACAACAAAAATCCCTGAATTGAATTTGAAGAAACCCGATTTTACCGGACTAGACGAAGTTCCGGGGTTGGAGAATTCGGTAATTATCTCTTACTTCTTTACTTTAGATAAGAAACTGTTGGCTTTTGTCTGGGAAAAAGGAAAAGTTGTCCAAACGGTTGAGCTTCCTATTAATGAAGATGATCTTGAACAATTGGCAGTCAAAACAAACCAAAATATTAAAAATCGCGTCTTTTTCAAACGAGATGGGAAAGCAATTTATGAAAAATTATTAAAGCCGTTAGCGTTAACTTCCAAGCATTTGATTATTGTCCCCGATAAAACTCTCTGGAAAATTCCATTTCAGGCTTTGAGTTCCGACGGCGAAAAGTATCTAATCGAGGAAAAACTCATCACTTATACTCCCTCGATTTCGATTCTGCTCGAACAACTTAAAAGTCTGAAACCGACCCGACAAATTTTGCAAGCATTTGCCAACTCATCATTTGAAAACAAGTTATTGCAATATGTGAACGCAGAGGCTTCGACCGTTGCGCAAATTTACAAATCAAAGCCCTTGATCAATGCAACCGTCAATGACTTTATAAAGCAGTCGGAAAATGCGGATATTCTTCATTTTTCAATGCACGCTGAGGTTAATAATGAGGAGCCGTTAGATTCATTTCTTGGGTTCAGAAGGATTGGGAAAAATGACGGACGCTTTACGGTTGAAGAACTTTTGACTACAAAGATTAAAAAGGGAAGTTTGGTCTTTTTAGCGTCGTGTGATACGAACCATGTCTTGAGTGGCGAAGGTCTGGTGAGTTTGGCATGGGGAATGATGGGATCGGGGGCAACGACAGTTATTTCCGCCCAATGGGAAGCCAACGATAAATCAACTGAAGTCTTCACCAAAACATTTTACGAATCCTACAAACAGGGAAATTCACCCGCCGAAGCTATACAAAAAGCGTCGCTTGAACTCATTAAAAATAAATCCAGTAATATGCACGAACCATATTACTGGGCGGATTTTACATTAAACGGCGACTTTCGTTAGCTTATTAAGCTATTTGTTTCCAGTCGAAACTCGTTACATCGGTGAAGCCGTATTTAACTCCGAGCTTATCGAAGTATCTTTCCGCACATCGGATTTTCCAACCTTCGCTTGAAAAGCGTAATTTGCTCAAATCAATATTGCCTTTAGTTTCGATAACGATTTCTAATTTAAAATCTCCATAACTATTTTGTCGGACAATGCCCCAATCGGGATTGTAATTGTGAACGATTGAAGGAAAATCAAGTTTGAATTTCGGCGGAAATTTGAAATAGAGAACTACGTCGGGATATGTGCATAAAAACTTGGCGACAAATTTTCTTTCTACTTCAGAATCAACCTGCATTCGGTTATAAAGTCCATTGTCGCAGGCTTCGGCTAATTCACGCTGCGGGCATTTTTTTGTTTCCGGGAAAAGCTCTTCCAAATCGAGAATTTTGTCCGCTTCGATAATAAATTCGATATTTTCGGAAACGTGTTCACCGACGACATCGCGGACAATATCAATGAATTTTCCGGTGAAACCTTCCGGGTTTTTGAAAATATTTTGCTGCACTGATTCGGGAAGTCCGAGAAAGATTTTGCTTAGAGTTTCTCTCGTCAGAGATGTTTCTTTTACGGCACGACCGATAAAATCGAAGACGGAAAATTGTCCTTCCAAATTTCTGATCGCATCAATTTTTGGTTTTTGACCTTGCGCGACTTGAAAATGAATTTCCTGGTAACGGGTTAATTCTTCGTCGTTTCTGAAAATAACCTTTTGTTCGTCGTCTTCGCCGCCGATAATTTCCATCACCTTGTATTCACGGAGCGTTTCGTCGTCAAGAGCTTTCGCAAGTTGAGTTTTTTCTTTTATCTGAAGAGAATATTTACGGTTTTGCCCGTCGGAAGATTCTATCTCAATCGAAATATGCGCTGTGTCGCCGGCGACTTTTTCCAACCTAATATGATAATTGGACATGATGAACTGTCCTTTGGTGATGACAAGTTTCGGCCGGGGAAAACTCAAGCCACGCAGACGGGAGATGCTTTCGCTGATGACTTTTTCAGAATCGAATTTGATTTTGTATATCGTTTTTTTCTGAAGTTTTACCCAAAACTTTTTGAAGTCTTCACTATTGAAAACTCTGTTATTACGATAAATCGTTGATTTGCGCGAACTCGTCGGCTTCGGCGGAGCTTCTTCGCCATCGTCGCTGTATTCTTTCTGCAGAGCGTCAACGTATTTTTTGTAGCTTTCGTTGGCAATAACCTGCAAAACATTGATGTCGTCGTCGAAAATTCGTTCGCCGTCCTGATTGACGCATAAACGAAGTCCGCGCCCGATTTCCTGACGTTTCTTGATGTCGGAAATGGTTTGGTTGAGCGTACAAATTTGAAAGACGTTCGGATTGTCCCAGCCTTCTTTGAGAGCTGAATGCGCGAAAATAAAACTCGTTGGCTCGGAAAAGGACAAAAGCTGTTCCTTGTCCTGCATAATCAATCTAAAAGCTTCCTTTTCGGCTTCTCTCTCGTCTTTATTGCGGCTTTCCGTATCAATCGCTACTTCAAAACTGCCCGACTTATCTTTGACTTTCTTTTTTGCGAAATAGGCGCTTTGAACGTCTTTTGCCGATAAATCTTTGAAGTCGGCGTAGCTTTTTTTCAATTCTTCAAAATTCTCGTCAAACAGCCGGCGAATAATTCCGTCATCGGCGGTGTAATTTTCAACGCGGTCAATAAAAAACAGCGATAAAATTTTGATTCCCAGATGTTTTAATCTCGCCTGCTGCTGCAAATGAGAAATTATCGTTTCGCGGATTTGCGCCCTGAAAATCTCTTTGCGAAGCGGCGCGGTTGTTCCGCCCAAGTCGAGTTTGACCGAATTTTCAAACAGCACGAACGGATTGCCTTGTGAAATGTTGATGTCTTCGACGATGTAGCCGTCCAGATGCTCGTCGCGTTTCGTGTGTTTGTAGAGATTCTCGCCTTGTTTGAGCGTGATTGTTTCGACTGTAGATTTTCCGTCGCGCAGAACGAGCGTTCTGATTTTTGCGCGGAAAGGATTTGTTAGCACGTCTTCGAGCGCGAGCTGCAAATCGCTCAAATTGTCGAGCGCGTCAATGCCGGTAACTTCGATCTTTTTGACGAGTCCCTGATGATACGCTTCGACGGGCGTGAGGCGATAAACGAGATTCGGACTGCGGCGGTGAGTCGCGCTGTAGCGAAGCTGAAAAAGCGGATTGAGCGTTCTGATCGCCGACCGCGCCTTTTCGGTTGTATCAATACTTTGCGGCTCATCCAGAATCACAATCGGGCGCGTTTTGGCAATAAACTCGTAAGGCATCAAATTACTGCCCTGCAATTTATCCGTACTTTTGTAAATTCGGTTGCTCGATTTGTTGAATGAATCAATCGTCATCAAAAGCACCTGCATTTGCGACGAATTGGCAAAGCCGCGAACTCGGTTCACGCGGTCGCCGTCGTAGGGAATTAAATTCAGCGAAGTGTTGTCGTAAAGGCTCGCAAAATGACTGCGCGTCATCTGTTCCGTTTTCATCACGCCTTGATAAATGGCGACAGACGGGACGATGACGATGAATTTCGTAAAGCCGTATTTTTTGTTCAGCTCGTAAATCGTTCGCAGATAAACGTAGGTTTTTCCCGTTCCCGTTTCCATCTCGATGGTGAACTGCGGAAATTCGTGCGATTCGATGCCCGTCCATTCGGCGACCATTCCGGTTTCTATTTCGAGCTGATAGGAAATCGGCAGATTGTGGCGGTCTTGGATATTTTGCAGATTCGTGAGTAAATCCGATTCGTAGAGCATCTCGTCTTCCGGCAGATTCGGTTTTATCTCGTCGCCGAGCGTGAATTCTGGAACGTAAGATTCCATACCTTCAAACAAATCTGCAACCGCGTTTATGGCATTGAGTTGAAACTGCTGATTCGCGTCGAACTGAAATTTAACTTTCTTCGCTTTCATACTTAGATTACTTTGAGGCGGCAAACATCCGACATACGAATCTTGCTTTCGTCGCTCAGGGCTTTGTCCAGACAGATGAAAATGTCGTTCGCTTCTAATTCTTCGGCGGTTGAGATTGTTTCTTCCCAAATTTCGTCGTCGAGCGTGACGAATAAACGATGTTCGCTGAATTCGGAAGAAACGCGCCAAACCGTGTTGCGTTCAAACAATTCGTCCTGCGAAATGTCGGAATCGAGTGGAAAGCCTTCGAGAAGCAGAATCTCCGTTAAGATTGCTTCTTTTGTCGCGCCCTCAACGAACGATGTCGAAACTTGTTCCTGAAGAAGTCCGCGCAGCTCGTCGAGATCTGTTCCCTGATAATCGCTCCACGCCTTGAAGTTTGAACGCTCAAGCCGGTAAAACTTAAATCCTAAATCGGGCTTTTGTTCGAGCGGCAAACCCGCGCCCAGTTCTTTTTCGATTTTCTTTGAAGCGCGGCGGATTCTTTCGGCGGTAATTTCCGAGATTTTGCGAAAGTCAGCTCTGAATGCTTCAGATTTATCATCAATAATTTTTTCATCAATTTGAACACAGATAAACTTTCGATTTGCGCCGTCTTTGTTCAATTCCATTACAGATTGAGCGGTAGTTCCACTACCTGCAAAAAAATCAAGGAAAATCCCTTCTTTTGATTCAAATAAGACAAGATTTATTATGTAAGTTAAAAGTCCAAGAGGTTTAGAAGTGTCAAAAATCTTCTTACCATCAAACAGAGATTTTAACTCGATAGTTCCATTTGAAGCCGTTCCAACACTTTCTAAAATTGAATCTGTCGCAGAATAGCTAACTTGTCCATCTCTAATCTTACGGTATGCAATCCATCTGTCATTACTTAAAACAAAATCTAAATTGTCATTCTCAAGCATTTCAAAGACTTTTTCTTTTCCATACCGCCAACGTCCTTCCGAGCCATCTTCCTTTATTGGAAAAACTTCATTTGTTTCATTTGGAATACCAAAAAACATTGACGGTCTATCTTCTCGTCTATCTCCTTGTCCCCATTGCATTAACGGTTCACGATTGTAGTTACCTTTACTATCCTGAAAACTTCCGCCTTCTCGTTTGTTTTCGTTAAGTCGAAGTTTTAATTTTTCATTCGATTTACAGTAAAGCAAAATGTGTTCGTGTTGTTCCGAGATAAATCCAATTGTTCCACTTTTTCCACTTCTTGCACGCCAAATCAAATTTGCAATGAAATTTTCTTCACCAAAAATCTCATTCATCATTTGTCGTAAATTATGAACTTCATTGTCGTCAATCGAAACGAAAATCACCCCGTCGTCGCCCAGTAAATCCTTTGCCACGCGCAAACGCGGATAAAGCATATTGAGCCAGTCGGAATGAAAACGCCCGCTCGATTTCGGATTCGACGTGAGCATTTCGTCCATTTCGTTCATCTGCCCGGAACGCTGCAAATAAGATTCGAGCGGCATTTTATAATCGTCTTTGTAGATAAAATCGTTGCCCGTGTTATACGGCGGGTCAATGTAAATCATCTTGATTTTGCCGTAATAGGATTTGTGCAGGAGTTTGAGAACTTCCAGATTGTCGCCTTCGATAAAGATGTTTTCGGTCGTCTCTTCGTGTAAACCTTTTCCTTTGACCGGAACGAGCGTGCCTTTGCTCGGCATTCCGGCAAGTTTTCGGGCTTCGCGCTTGCCCGTCCACGACAAACCGAAATGCTCGTCCTGTTCTTCATCGGCAACGCTCGCGCCAAGCAATTCTTTGAGAGTGTCGAAATTGATTTTCCCGTCGGTAAAGGCTTCGGGCAAAGCCTGTTTCAAAATTCGCAGGCGATCTTCGACGAGTGAAAATGTCGGTTCTAAATTTTCCCAGGTTTTATTATCGTTCATTTGTGATTTGTGTCGGTTGGTAATTATTCCCAGATATTCAAAACTTTCGCGCCCGTATCGTCAAAATCAGCGACGTTGCGCGTAATAATCGTCAAATCATGTTCGAGCGCGGTCGCCGCCAATAAAGAATCAATAATCGGTAAAACACGACCTTTACTTTCTAAAATTCCGGCAACCCGCGCCCAACGGCGTAAAACCGTCGTATCGAGAGAAATTATCCGGCGGTCAAATCTAGCCAGGAGAACTTCAAGAAAATTTTCCAAATCGGTTTTGCGTTTGGAAGCGGGCAGTCTGACAATTCCTTTTTCAATCTCACCGATGGTCAAAACGCTCAAAAACAAAGATTCTTCTAATTGAGTATCGAGCCAACTGATTACTTTTGTTTCCGGCGCGGGCTTTTTGTATTCGGCGACAACGCAGGTATCGAGAAGATTTTTCATTTGTATTCTTCCGACGAAAAATCAACTGTTTCGCGTCCCGTATCTTTTGAACGGCTTAAATCAATATCCGAGCCGCGTAGCGGACTGTTAAGTAAGAAATCGCTCAAAGATTCCTTTTTCGCCGTCAGCCTTTCAAATTCCTGATAAGAAATTACGACGGCTGATTTGCGCCCGTTTTTCGTAATAATCTGCGGCTCGCCTCGCTCGGCGGACGCAATCACTTCGCTCAATTTATTTTTCGCTTCAAATGTTGAAATCGTTTTCACTCGTGTTTAGTCCTCCCGATGGGCAATTATGGCTAACCTAGCCATAATTGATAATACACGATAATTCCTTTTAAGTTCAACCACCTTTTATAAGCCTTCTTTTGTTTCTATTTCAACATCGCGCGGCGGCGCAACTTCGAGCGTCAAGCTCACCGTTTCCGCTTTTTCGTCATCGCTGCCGAAGTCGGTAAAATAAGTTCTAAAATCAATTCCCGTCCGGGCGTTCGTCGAAATTACGAAATTGCGATAAGACGTGCAGGAAAATCGCGCATCGCAGTTACGGCAAACGCGAGTGCCGAATTTCTGCCGTGTTGTGCCGACTTCCTCCTGCAAAACTTCGACTCTCGGCGGTTTGAATTTCTTGCTTTCGATACAATCTACCGTCGCTCCGAATCCGGTGATTGTATCCTGAACTTTTTCCTGCCTGAGCGGAATGTCTATCAAAGGATTCCACAAATCCATCTGTTTTTTAATGGCAACATCGTTCTTTTTGCGGAGAGCGTCTTTGACCGCATCGGGAAAAGCCGTGGCGATTATCGCCGTCTGGTCGAGCGGTTCACCGCGCAGAGTTTGCCAGATGTGAGCATAGACATTTAATTGCTCTTCGTAGTTTTCAGGATTTTTGCGAACATAATCGGCATCATGAGTTTTGATGTCATACATTATCGTCAAATCATTTTCGCGGACAATATCAACTACGCCTTCAATCGTGAATTTTCTGCCTTCGGGCGTGTGCTGTTCCGGCAGAGTCAGACGCACTTCCGTATCGGTTACATTTTCGGCAACGTCACGGAGCTTATTGTAGTAACTCTTGATTTGCTCCAGCGCCATTTTTCTCACATAAGGCGTGAGCGCGTGTCCGCCGTCAAGCCGCAGACGCTCGTAATTCTCTTCAAATGTTTTTTCGACCCACGCTTCGATTTCTTCAATCGAAAGAATATCGTCCTGCTCTACATCCATAATTTTATACTCTGGCTTCTTTTTTCTTCCGCTGCGAAATCAGCAAAAGGTGTAAATCTTCGAGCGTCTGATGCACGAGCGTTCCGAAGAATTGAGTTTGCGAACGTGATGCGACAAAACCGTATTTGCGAAAAAGCATATATTGTCTGGGGCATTTCTGGTATTGCAGATAATCACTAGTGTAAGAATAATTACGCGGAATATCGCCGCTTTCAATCTTTGCAACCGGCAGGGAACCGACATCGAAATTTTCGATTCTCGGCAGATTTTCATCGGCTAAAATCCCTTTAAAAGCCGGATCCATCGAAATTCCGCGCCCTTTCGCATCGGCAATCACAAGCAGATTTTCCGCCCGTGAAAGCGCTACGTAAAAAAGACGCATCGTATCGAAACGGTTGATTCGGTCAAGCGGTTCGCCTTCCCGGTCAAGCAGCGGTCGCACGAGTTTCTCAACCTTCGGAATGCCCCAATCTTTTTTGTAAACGCTCGGCAGAACCACGACCGGGAACTCCAAACCTTTCGATTGGTGAATCGTCAAAAAGGGAATTCGTCCTTTCGGAAAAGGATCGTCTGAGTCTTCGTATTCGGATTCGCCAAGCCGGAAAATCGAAAACAAAAACGTCAGATAAAAAGTTCTGATAAAACTTTCTTCACCGATAAATCTGCCTGTCAGAATCGAAGTAAATTCATCCAAATACCGGGCGAGATACTGCGAGATAAGCCCAAGATTGCAAACCGGACCTTCATCTTCTCCGCGTTCGGCAAGGTCAAACATCTGTTTGAAGTGTCCGAAGCCGGTCAGACGATAAAATAAATCAAGCACGTTCCAATCTAAAGAAGAAGCTGAGTTGATAATGTAATGAAGCGTAAACGGCTCGCCTTTTTCGATTCGCTCGTTGATAATCCTTTCAAAATAGCGATTAGCGAGAGATTTCTTGGCGGCAATTGAAATACCTATCGTTGTTGATAAAACTCGCTTCATCGTTTCCGGCTGATAAGCGTCGTCTAACTCCCATCCATTTTTCTTCGCCTGTTCGGTCAAACGTTTATAATCGCTGACGACTGTTTCAATCTCGCGCCGCCGCTCATCAACAAAGGCTTTGAGTTGTTTGTCTTCCTTGAGAAGCGCGCCGGCGGCAGTTTCGCAGTTATCAAGCCAAGTGTGAAAATCCTGATAATCTCTGCTCTTAAAATCTTCGCGCGTCGGGCGATCAAAAATCTCAACGAAAAGTCCAAAAAGCGGCACCGCTTCTTCGACTTCCAAAAATCTACTGGCACGCGGCGCGTAAACTTTCAGACCCGCATCTTCGAGAGCCGATTTCATCAACTTGACGGCTTGATTGTTTCGTAAAGCGGGAAAAAGAAACGCGATTTGATTCGGGTCTTGAACCTTTCCGTCATTAAGTATTTTTTGGACAAGCGGAACAATTTCCGCGTAAGCATTCTCACGGGTGGTTTGTGAAGAAATAATAACCGCCGTGTTTTTATCTTCGGAATGCGCTGAAATTTCTTTATCAGTCAGGCGGTAAAATCCGTCCCCGCCGCTTCGCGCCCATTCCTCATAATCCATAAATTGCGTATAAAAATCCACAATTTTTTTCCGCGAACGATAATTCGTACTGAGCGGAATCTTTCGCGGTTCGCGCCCAAAATGCTTTCGGCAACGGGCAGGGAATTCGACAAAATTCTCTACCGTCGCACCTCTGAATCGGTACAGCGCCTGATCATCGTCGCCAACAACGCATAAATTCTGGTGATGCTCGGCGAGTTTGAAAAAGATTTTCTCTTGAATCGCGTTCGTATCCTGGTATTCGTCAATGATGACGTGTTTAAAGATTTTCGCCGCTTCCGGGTTATTTTTGAGAGCAGCGAAGGCTTTCGTCTGAAGCAGAGAAAAATCGGTCTGTAGTATTGATTGATGCTTTAGTTTTCCGAGATAAGCATCATACATTTTGATAATCGGTTTCAAAACATCGTCGGCTTCGTCATAGATTTCCTGCGGCTCAAGACATTCTTCGCTGAATCGGTTAAAGAGCGAAATGCAGTTCTGAAGCGCGATGTGTTTTGAAGTGCTGACATAATCTTTGTCGGCAAATAACCGGTTCACATCTTCTATTTCACCGCTCATCGCTTCAAGCAAATCGCTCATATTGCTGCGGATGAAAAAGTATTGCCCCAAATCATCGAGAACTACCGGACGAAGTGTGCGTTCCTGGTTGATCGCGAATCGTCTGTCTATGAGAATTTTTTGACATAACGAATGAACCGTTCCGATAAACATTCCCGACAAATCATAAGTTCTGCCGTTTTGATTAGTAACCAGTCCAAGCAAAGATTGAAGTCCTTGTTTAAGCTGAAAAGCAGCTTTTTCCGTAAAGGTGCTGAGAAAAATTTCTTCCGGCTTTACATCATGAAAGACAATCAAATTAACCGTCCGCCAAAGTAAAACCCGAGTTTTGCCTGAACCCGGACCGGCGGGCAAAAACAATGGGTCTTCGATGTGTTCGATTGCTTGTCTCTGACTATTATTTGGAACAAACTTAACTTCCTGCCAGAGCGATTCAAGCGAAATATTGCTCATACGCTTTAATTTTCTAAGATTTTTTTGTTAGCGACTATCAGTAAAAAATTAGAGTTTGACCTTTAAATAGAGGCTCTTCAACGATAGCCTTAGAATTATACCAAAAAAAAATCTCCGAAACATTTGATTTCAACGAAAACCGTGCGAGCGCGGCAAATAAAACTTCTCTTTAAATTCCGCGCCCCATGCTTTTCTTCGAAAATCGAAAATTATTCGTTGACGTTATTTTTTGTTTGCGAATCGGGATTAGCGCTAGACGTATTCACGATTGCGGATATGAGACGAGAGGGCGGAATTTCACGCAAAGGCGCCATACACTTAAAAACAACCTGATAATTCTGCCCAAAGAGAAGCTCGAAAAATTGTATCTTGAAGAAAAACGCGCCATTACGGAAATAAGTAAAATTTTGAAAGTCAGCTACTATTTTTTGTCGCAAAATTTCAAATAGCACCGCATAACGAAAAGAAGCCGAAGTGAGATTCAACAATTTCGACTGAAAAATCCGGCACTGACGGTAGACGAATTAACTTGTCTGTATATGGAAGAAAAATTAAACTCAGGGCAAATTGCAAAAATGTTCGGCTATAATCCGCCAACAATAAAAAACAGATTAAGCAGACTTGGAATTAGAAAAACGGGTGCGGTGGTAAGAACAAAAATACAAACTACCATTTTTGAAAACGTCCGAAACTGAACTCTTTACAGAATGTCTCTTTTGTAAAGAGTTTGATTGGCAAGATGAAGAATGTTGAGAATATAAGCGACTTGATCCTACTTACGTATCTTTACTTCATTATGGAGTGTGGACTTTGATCGGATCTTTATAGGGAGTTTCAGCCAAACGTCATCAAAGTGTTCTTTGAATGCTTTTACGACTTGGGTGTCTGATGACCAAAGAAAAAGTTGATTATCGCGATGGCGGTTACCCATAAAATTATTGTCAATAGCCATTAGAACACCAGCTTCATCAAATACCATATAAGACACAGCCACATCTAGGTTGCTTGGATCTATTGCAATCTCGAACCTTATTGAAGCATTTGGTTTAGATAATTCAAAAAGTTGAGATAAATGTTTTTTGAAAGGCGCGGTAATTCGTGAAGATGTAATCCGCATATAAGTTAATTTGTCGCCCGACTTGAATCTATCTTCCGTTGCTTTCAAATAGCCATCAGCGTTTTCATCACTACCGGCTACGTCCTGTCGTGCAGTGCCGATTACTCGAATTGTGCTTGCCTTCTTCACGCACTCGGCTGCAAAGAGAGAACCTTCATTTACATTGGGCAATATTGTAACTTTACCATGACGACCCGGTGCTCGTCTCATTACGGCATTTTCTAATTGGCGGCGGATCTTATTGCAAGCAGGACCAACGGCTGACAAAATACTATCTTTACCCACTGTCGAATACTTTAGTGGGATAATCCCCAACAAATCAGTTGGTTGATGTAAATCTGACGTATCTGATGATATTAAGAAGAATGTACGGGATAAACCCAGGCGCCCAATATACAACCCTAACTCAAAAATAATATTGTCTCGTGCTGTCTTAACTTCGTTTCCTCGAAGTATTGTTACGTCATCAGGTGTCAGAATAAAGAGTCCAAAATCAGAAGAATCTAGCTTAGCTAGTAGAGATTCTAAATTCGTTCCGGATGGTTCGAAGACACCTTGATCCCAGACGGTGACACTCGCATAGTTGTCTAGGTTTTCCTGGACAGCGTGAGCTACATCCAAAGACTCAACTGAAGAGCCAATAAAAAGTCTTGGTAACATTTTATTTCTTCCGCCAGCAAAAAAATATTTAAAATGAGTTCTTACAGATATTTTAGTTATTCATGTCGCTTGTACTAAATACTCTTTCATCTTGAACGATCTCTATCCACATCCCGTCTGGATCCTCAACAAAAAAATACTCCATTCCAGTCTGCCCTTTTTGGGAAGAAGTGCATTTACAACCAATATCTTCCAACTTTCGAAGAGCATCCTGCAAAGATGTGACCTGTAGCGAAAAGTGCTTAATTCCAATTGTGGATAAATCTCTTGTCGAGACATCTTCCGGTGCAGGGCGTTGCTTACTAATTGAATAACAGAAAAGTTCTAAAATCACTTCACCCAAACGTAGGTGAGCAATATTGCGTTTCTTCTCAGGCGAGGGGTATTGACCCACAAGGCTGAATCCGAATGCCTTATAAAACTCTATCGATCTGCCGATATCTGAGACGCTAAGAGCAACATGATGTACGCGGAACATAATTTAACAATCGTCCATGTCTAAATCTTCAAGCATTGGTATTCATGCGCGCAGCAATAACTTCTATCTCAACGCAACATTCATCTTTATCTAAGGCATTTACCTCAACAAGAGTGCTTACTGGGCGACTTACATTAAAAACTTCATTCCTAACTTTCGAGACAGCTGGAGCGTCAGCTATATTCGTTACAAATATCTGTGCTTTAACCACATTGTCCAGCGACATCCCTGCCTCTGAAAGAATTGCAGAAATACGATCAAAGATGATTTTCGCCTGTCCTTCTGCATTATTGGGATAAACGACGTTTCCTTCGGCGTCTTGGGAAAGTTGACCTGTTACGAACATTAAGTCTGCAACGCCCAAAGGTAGCAATAAGCCATTACTGTATGCCTTGGTAGGTACCCGAAGTGATTCTGGATTAATCAATTTTATTGAACTCATCACCCATTTCATGGCAAATACGAATTGATTTCGCGACTTTTGCAGCACCGCCCTGATGAATTTCCGCTGACCATATACAAAACGGGCATTCCAACAGAGTGGGCTTCTGCGGTGAAAGAACTTATCTCTCGCGTTTGAGACGGGAGATCCGGGTCGGCTAAATTAATCTGCACAGCTACAGCCGCCACGTCCATTTCAATCGCATGATGTACTGTTGTAATTTGTACGCGACGCTGACGGAGTCGCGCACCAAAACACTTCAGTACAAGAGCCGTATTACTAGGTAGATCGTTGTAGGAGCGAGCCATCCCATAGTTAAATATAACCCCCATAACTTAATCGGCACATGCATTCAATACGTCAATAAAAGGACAAGGTGGAACCCCTTCTCCATGACCAATATTAACCCATAGTCAAGTACCAAGATTGAGAAATATTTTTGTCCGCCACGTAGCCCCGCCAACCGCCTCGTTACCATAATGGGAACCTAGCCAAAAGTACAGTTGCCATGATGCCTAATTATTATTAACAACCGCGGCTTAAAAGAACTACCGCTTCAAAATACTTTCTGTCGTCGGTAATTAATTGAAAGCTAAATTAGCACAGGTCAAAATCGAGTGTCAATGGTTTTCATGTCAATTAGCAAAATATTTTGCTAATTGACATGAAAACCATTGACTTTCACTGATGACTTGGATAATACTCATTGTGAATTAATAACAACTTAAACTGTGTCTTGTCGCATTTGCTCAAAAAGAGAGCAAAACATTCATTAATCCGTGGCATTTTGCCCAAATTTACTTCGGAGGCTCGTTATGAACAATCAATCTACTTCCAGAAGGATATTCTCTTCCTTTCGGGCTTCTTTTCTTTTTATTTCAATTTTTTCAATTTTATTAATCATTAGTCTGCCTGTCTTCGCTCAAACAAACGAAGGATTTGAGGCGGGAGGCAAGACTGCTTATGCGGCTGCCAGTGTAACTTTTGGCTCCGGCGGCTGGTATCTCGATGATGGTCTAAATGGCAACAGCGCGTCAGACCACAAAATCGGCTCTTATGCAACCCGTGTTCGCAACACCGGCAAGGGGAGGATGAACTTCAATCTGACAAATGCCGGAACAGTTGCTGGAACACACGCTCTTTACGGTACGGACACAACTTCGAATTGGGAGCTGTGGCAATCAACTGACAGCGGGAGTAACTGGTCAAAAGCTGGCTCGACCGTTTCTACTACGTTAACGACTCTTTCAACGTCTTATTTTACGGTTAATTCAGTAAGTGCCATTTGCTTCAAGATTCGTAAAACTTCTGGCGGCATAAACCGCGTCAATTTTGATGATGTTTCCGTTTCAAACAATCCGAACTCGTCATCTGTTCATTTAATGTTTGGCAATCCGTCGAATGTAGTAACGGACACAAACTATCCTGCAAACTACCTGATGGTCAAAGACCAGTTTGTATTGAGTTATGCTAGAGATAACGGAACTCCAAACTGGGTTTCATGGCATCTCGATACTTCATGGCTCGGCGCAACGCCCAGACAGGACAGTTTCAGCGGCGACAGCACACTTCCGGCAGGCTGGTATAAGGTGGTAGCACAAGTTATTCAGGACCGAGGGCATATGTGTCCGTCGGCAGACAGGACTTTAACTGAAGCTGACAATGACGCAACTTTCAAAATGACGAATATGGTTCCGCAGACGGTGGACAATAACCGTGTAACTTGGGAAGGTCTGGAAGAATATGCCAGAGATTTAGTAACGGATGAGGGAGACGATGTTTATATTATCTCAGGCACATACGGTAATGCCGGGACAATCAATTCAGATCATATAGTTGTTTCGACACATACGTGGAAAGTCATTATCGTAATACCTTCGGGAACGGACGACATATCCCGCGTAACCGCTTCAACCCGAACAATCGCGGTCTGGGTTCCAAGCGAAGACAACATCAACAACGACTGGAAAACTTACCGCGTGTCAGTCGATTGCATTAAAAATCAGATAGGTTATGACTTTTTCACGAATATCACGGACGCTACGGAATCGGCGATTGAGTCAGTAACGGATAATCTATAAAAAAATAAGTTCGAATTCGGTTTTTTAATCTGTTAGATTGGATAACCGCCTCTACGTCAATTTAGTCAAATATGCAGGAACAAACTTACAAACTCCTTCAGGCAATAGGAGGTGTTCTGGCTATTATCGCCTATGCTTTAATTATTGGTCACTATTTACCGAAATCCGGTTTCTGGAAACGGACCATTAAAGCTCTTCACGCTCTAAAACCTCGATGGGAAAGCAATCGAATTCTAGCTATCTCTTACAGCATACGTTATGAAATAGCGCCTATTATTTTAATCAGTCTTCTTTTGAACATCATTGGATGGGGACTCACATCTAATGAAAATCGAGACATTTTATATCTGGATATGACAGGGACGGCGATGACGGCTTTTCTTCTCGGTCCCTGGTGGGGCGCTGTCACCGGTATTTTGACTGCCGCCATCAACACAATATTCTATCCCGCCGACGCTGATGTCGTCCTCAAACCTTGGATGCTCGTTAATATTGCGGGAGGCATATTCTGGGGATTAATAGCGCGTTCAAATAAATTTCGTCTGTATGTTAAGGGAGCATCTTCTGCCAGCATTCTGACTCAAATTAAATCCCATCTTTGGTATCTGTTATTATTCGGAGTGCTTGGCGCGTCGGTTATGGCAGTAGCGGGTTCTATAGTTTCAGCTGTGGCAGACCCGCATGGTGGCTTAGGCTTTGCCAACAATTCCGGATTTGGGGCAGCGGTACAAAGTTATTTTGAGAATCTAAAGACCAGTATTCAAAACACTACCTCGGCAGGGGAATCCAAGCTGGGTGCTTCCGTCCTGACAGAATTACTACGATGGGCAGTATTTACTATTCGCTACATTCCGGACAAAACCATCAGCGTGGCTGTCGGGCTCCTGGCGGTCAAGTATATTTTCCCTTTATTTGAGCAAAACTTAATTTGTATGGACCTGAGCATCAATCGAAGAGGCGATAGCTGGCTGACGCCTGTAATTTGTATTGTTTGCTATTTATTACCTTTTAGTCCGGTATACTCTGATTCGCAATCGATATTTTGGTATCTTCCCATAATTATTTTTTTAATTGCCTGTGTCTGCGAATTTTTATTTGGACCCGATTCCAACCTACTGCTTGCTAGCCGCGGCAGACGCCTCGCTTTATATAGTGAAGCAATCTCCCACCTGCCTCGCGAAGAATTCTTCGGCGCTACGGTAATTACAGTGCTTGTTTCGCTGCTCCTGTTTATTTCGGGGCTCTTCGTTATCGGCTCTATTGAAAACAGAGGAACCTTTGCGCTTTTCTTTTTGCGAACAGTCTTGATATATCTTGCGGCATTTTATCTCTTGCGACTGAGCAGGCGACAGTGGGCTGCTACACTGTATTTAGGTCAGCCCGCTTCCGCAAAAAATGATACGAACGCCGATTCGGCATCTGATAGCGTAAACAAGCCCAGTTAGGAATATGGCTTAAATATTACCGCACCGAATTTTTTATCATTTCGAACGTTTTACAAAATCACGACAGAATTCATTCTGGCAGATTCATCATTTCCTCGAATCGTGAGTCATCAGGGTTGTCTCGAAGCGAATCCATAAAAGGCTCTTTTTATGTCTCAAATTATAATTCTCATACGTCTTTAGACTACTAATACACTCTAACTCAGAAAATCAGACTCATTACAAAATGACCATTGTGTAAAGAGTTCAGTTTCGGACGTTTTCAAATCTGATAGCTGCTATCAACATTCTAAATCTTTCCTGTGTCTGCCGTATCGCCTTTTATAATTCTCACCTCTAACTTTCAGAAAATCGTATTTTTTGACAAGTTTAGCAACAGTTGGTTTTGAACACCCGACCAGTTCTGCAATCTGCGGCTGGGTTTTGTTTTCTACAATGTAAATTGATAAAGCTTTTATTTTGATAAATCGTAATTCACGCCCAAGAACAATTTTCTAACATCTTCTCTTGAGCGACGCGGAATACCAAAACGAATCAAATTACAATGAACATTACCTAAACTGCAATTAAAATGCTCCGATATATTTTTCATCGTCATTTTTTCCTGTAACATACATTCGCTCCAGTTCCTGTTTTGGTAAAACACTCCTTCTTGCTTTTCCTGCTTTGCAGAGAGCCTCTCTATGTAGTTCGGAAACAGTTTGAGGACGAGGTTTATAATCAATAGACTTAAATAACTGGCGAACTCTTTCCCTAGACAAATTATGGATGTCTCCAACTTCCTGCAAGGTCTTACCTGATTCATAAAGCTCGGTCAATGGCTTAATTTTCGATTTATCCCATTTGTTATGCTTTTTAACAGTTTTTGAGTTATCCATACAATCAATCCCAAACCGCCTATCTGACTTTTATTACAAGGAGTTTTATCTTTTACATAAATTTTCAACACAGAAACAGTCAGGACAGTTTTATAGTATTTCATAAACTTCTCCGGCTTTGCACCAAAACTTTTTGAGTGATGAATAATGTTAGGTTTTAGAATGATTTACAAGTGAAATTCCGAACATTATTCATTTTATCAAACTTTTACAGACGGTTATTCAGTTCTTCTAAAGTTTTGGTGCAAAGTCCCTCTTAATATTCGACCCGCACCGAATTAATAAAAACATTTGTCACGAAATATGCCGTCGATGTCACTAATTGAATGGAAGGATAAATAATTCTTCTGACCTGTGAAAACAGGTAAGTGAGGCAAATATGAAACAAACAACAAGAAAAGACAAAAAAACTGTTCAGACGCGTAAAACGCGCTCGACCAAAAAAGCAGTCCGCTCGACTAAAAAAAAACAGGATTGGAGAATAAGAATTGAGAGATGGCTCTCGCTGGCAGATTACATTTTCATCAAAGCTGCCGTCAGCATACTCTTAATTCATGACCTTTCGGCTTATATCTCGACAAAATTCATGTGAATTTCCAAGTGTCGGCGTTTGATGCGGCAATATCAGATTTTGCCGCATCAAAACCTATGACAATATTTTTTCCATAAATTAAAAATTTCTTGTCACACTTTTGGTCGCCGCCGTAACTATATAAATGAAAGGCGGTTTTCAGCCTTCATCTTAAAGGAAGATTCGATAAGGTAAAGGCTGTTGGTCAGAAGTTGAAGCCAGTTTTAGCTGTCTTGAGGTGAGGTTGAGCCAAATGGAAATATCAAGAAAAGAATTTACTGATCTAATCATTTTTGATGGCACGGAAGCAGCATTTAAATTTTTAAAAGAGCGATTTGAACCATATTTGCAAACTCGGATCGTTAATTACCTAAAATTTAAGAACTGTCCTGACCCGGAAGATTGTGGGGAAGATGTACAACAGTTAACTTGGGGAGCAGTTTATATCGAAATCGAAAAATTCCGGCGTGAGCAGAAAGAGAACGCTTTTGTGAATACCGCCGGATGGCTCTTCAGAATTCAACGCCGATACTGCATTAAAGACATTTTAAAGCATATCCGCGAACGAAATAGCGTTTCGCTCGAAGAGTTCAACCAGCCGGATATCATCGATCTACGTTTTGCCGATGACTATCCCTTCACGAATTCCATCGAGTCCCAGTTATACCGTAAGGAAAAACTTCGCGCGATTCGCAAATACGTTCTCACGCTCCCCAAGCCACAGGTCACAGCTTTCGAACTTTTTATCAATGATTTCACCCACCGGGAAATAGCTTTTTTTCTTGGTGTGACCCCTGAATGTTCAAGACAGTGGATTAGTCGGGCAGCTCGAAACATCAGGCGCAATTTTAATAAATTTTAGAGGAGAAAGAAGATGTCTTGTATTTACAAACGGAAATTAAATACTAATTTTGATGAGATTACTTATTTTGACGGCTTATCCGACCAAGAGTTCGATAAGATAATAGACCATAGCAACGGATGCCGACCATGTGCGCGGCTCATTGAAAATTATGAAAAAAGCGTCCTGCCGATTTTGCGCGCGGCACTGCCGGACAAGACAATTTCATATCAACCCGCACTCAAACCGATGTCGTGGTGGGATGGAATAGCATCCGGACTGCGCGTTCTGATTATCGAAATAACTTTGCTGGTTCGCAGCGTCGTTGAGCACTCAACGCCTTCGATTGCGCGAGCGACGGGCATTATCGTCTCGATGCTGTTTGGCGGAGTGATTATATTCGGAGCTTTTATGCTCTGGCAGCCGACACGCTCGAACAATCCTCCCACGGCGAATCCTCCCAATGACATCACCGAGAAAACGCTCGTCCGCCCCGTCGAGTGGAATCACGATGAAAGCTTGCCCTCATCACTGTCCGAACCGCCTGAGGAAAAAGAACCGAAGAAACCGGAACCGGCGGCAGTAAAAAAAGCGCGCGATACATCGGATGTTATTATTGGTGTGGAACCAACGCATCCGGTTGACAATAATCCAAATGAAAATAACAAACCGAATCCGTCCCAAGTAGAGGAGTTACCAGCAACAGCTGTTAAACCGGAGAAGCCGGTAGATGTCCGGCAACAGCCCGTACAGCAACCCTCTAAAAATGACCCGACGCCTCCGGACTCAACTGGTTACACGTATGTCACGATGTTTCCTGACCTGAACGATCCATTTTCGGCGGTTGCTCAAATCAAAGCGACCAATCTCCAACCAGCCGAAATAGATAAAACCGAGTGTTATGTCGCGCTCTCAAACGAGCCGACGGTAACATTACTAAGAATTACCATGAAAAAGAATGGCAGTTGCGAAGTGGGTCTTAAAATCGGATTTACCTATGCGATTACGATAGTAGCGCCGAACTATGACAATCGTACAATTAAAATTTATGTAGCTGATAATAAACTTCAGACGATTCCTGTAAAATTAAAGCGAGACTCTAATTAGGATATGAGATTTATCTAAGCTAAGGGCAGCCAGAAGATATTATTTTGGCTGCCGATTTTATGTTCAACGACAAGAATTATCAATTTCTTCTCCCACATTCATAAAGTCCTCAACATGATTTAATCGTTTCTCTTCCCGTAAGCGATAATCTGATTAATCACATTGTGTTCGACTCGGATTTCAGTGACAACTTAAAAAAGCTACTGGTAGGCGGATGAAATGAGCGCTGGTCTTTCAGCACCGAAACCAAATGGCTTTTACAGCCACGTTTTTTGCAAGTCAAGAGTTTATGTAAAGAGGAACAAATTACACCAGATGAAATTTCTGGGATTCTGGAAGAAATTAAAATTATATTAAAGGACGATTTCGTTGTTGCCTCTATTTTCTTTAAGTAAATGAAGGCTTATATAAAATTTGGCTAAATGTTTTGTCCTTCATAGCAACCAAAGTTCCTTTATAAATCAACTTTCCTTTGTTAATATTGATTTTTCTCTAAAACGTTTTCTTTTGTTCGAGCATCTGAAACTAAATTAATACGGAAATACCGGAAATTTTATTTCGAATGCTCGAAAACCATACCGTTTTTTTATATTAGGATTCAATAGTTTTTTAATAGAAGGATTTAATGATGTCAAATAAATATTTGAGAAGTCTGTTTTGCCTGCTATGTTTAACAGCAATTTCATTTTCGCAGAGCTTATATCAGGGAAAGCAGTTTGCCGCGTTTAACGGTAACCCGCAGACTATTCCTTTTACCCAGAACTGGAGTAATCCGAGTCTGATTACGGTAACGGACGACTGGAGCGGAGTTCCGGGAATCATCGGCTATCGCGGCGATACGTTAACCGGTAGTGTCGGCACTGACCCGCAAACCATTCTGGCGGACGGCGTGATCAGCCCGGTTAATGTTAACGCCAACGCGACCGATACGGCAGCGCTTTCCGGCGGAATATACGAGTTTGACACTCTTACCGACCCGGTCGTCGCGATGCAGGGTTCGGGAACGGCTGACGCCCCGCACATCGTTATTAACCTGAATACAAGCGGAACGACCGCTATTAACGTCGCCTATAATCTCAGAGACATCGACGCCGTCGATGACGCAATTCAAGCCTTCGCGCTCCAATACCGCGTCGGAAACACAGGAAACTACACGAATATTCCCGCCGGTTTTGTGGCTGACGCGTCAGCGGGCGCATCGGCGACACTGGTTACTCCGGTCAGCGCACCGCTTCCTGCCGCCTGCGAAAATCAGCCGCTTGTCCAGATAAGAATTATCACCGCCAATGCCGTTGGCAATGATGAAATGGTCGGCATCGACGATATAAATATTACCGGAACCGGCGGCGGCGGCACGCAGCTTTCGGGAAGCGGTCTGGCAACGCCGAGCACGGTTGCGGCAGGCGCAAATTCGCTTTTGACGGTTGCCGTTACTCCGGCGTCGAGTCCGGCAAGCACGGGCATTACCGTTACAAGTAATTTATCGACCATCGGCGGCTCCGCCACTCAGCAACTCTTCGATAACGGAACAAACGGGGATGTAACACCCGGAGACAACGTCTTTTCATTTCAGGCGACCGTTGCGGCAAACACGTCGGGCGGCAATTACGGATTTGTCTCGACCATCACGGACGCGCAGACCAGAACGGCGACGACGACGATTCTTCTTACCGTTAACGCACCTGTCAGCGGCGCGGTGCATCTGACGATGGGAAATCCTTCGGACGCGACCACCGATGTTAATAATCCGACAAACTATCTGCTTGAAAAAGCGCAGTATGTTATGAGCTATCACCGCGACAGAGGCATTCCGAACTGGGTGAGCTGGCATCTCGACACGACGTGGCTCGGCACAACTCCCAGACAGGATGATTTTCGTGCTGACCCTTCGCTTCCCGCCGGATGGTATCAGGTTACGCAGAATGATTATTCAGGCTCGGGCTTTGACCGAGGGCATCACACTCCTTCGGGCGACCGCACGGCAAGCGTTCCCGATAACTCGGCGACTTTCTTTATGACGAATATGATGCCGCAGGCGCCGGATAATAATCAGGGTCCGTGGGAAGAACTGGAAAGCTACTGCCGGACACTGGTCAATCAGGGTAATGAGCTTTATATAATTGCGGGTGGAGCGGGACAAGGCGGAACAGGCTCAAACGGCGGTGTAACAAATACAGTCGCAAGCGGTCATGTCGTTGTTCCGTCAGTTACGTGGAAGGTTATAATCGTTCTGCCGAGCGGAGCCAACGACGTTGACCGGGTTAATAAGATGACCAGAACGATTGCCGTGATTATGCCGAACACTCAGGGTATCAGAACAACGCCGTGGCAGAACTTCCGCGTCAGTGTCAGACGGGTCGAGCAATTGACGGGCTTTAAGTTCTTCACAAATGTGCGCCCGTCAATCCGACCACTATTAAAGACGCGCGTTGATTCGCAATAAATTCGCTATCGATTGTGGTTTGCAGTTGGCTTTGGTATATTCTGATGGAGCACTTACTTATGTAACTGGGTAAAATGCTTTTTCATTAAAAAAAATAAAGGGAGATTCATTCGACTGAATTATCTTCTCTTTTAAAAATAAGAGGTGAAACTCGTTCGGTAAAACGGTTTCACCTCTTTTTCTTTTGGAAATAAGTAAGCGAATTATTTTTTCTGCTTTTCGATTCCGTATTTTCTCAAATATACCGATATTGTGCTGCTGCCGTATTTCGTAATTTCGATGATTTGCTTACGAGTTTTTTTCTCTTCAATATACAGATGAAATAATAATTCCTTTGTTAATTCTACCCGTCCGTTCCTCCACCCTTCTCGGCAGGCGAGTGAAGGTAATTCATCAATTTCGCGCTTTATTGAAAGTTTTTTAAAGTCTTTCTTAATCAAATATCTGCCGCAGCCCAAAGCGATTTCCAGTTTAGAAAGAGTTATCCGTGGATTTTCTTCCAGAAGTTCGAGCAATTTCTTTTGCCTTTCAGGTTCTTGCTCCTGCAATCGCTGCTTACCGCTAAGCCCATTGTTATTAAGAATGTAACGAACTCCCTGACGAGTCAGGTCAAATTGTTTGCCGATTTCAGGCATAGTCTTCCCGGCTTTAAATAATTCTATAATTTGAGCATCACGTTCAGTCATTTAAATTAGTTAATTCTGTCGCCCTTACGAATACCGTAAGCAGATAGCCTTTTTCTTATTGTTACAGAAGAATAATCCAGCCGTGTGGCAATCTCAGTCGAGCTTAAATCTTCATCTAAATACAATCGCCGCAAAACATCTTCGGTAAGGCTCGAATACCGGGTGCCTTCGGTTATTCGCTTTGGTATGTTATGAAATTCCAAACTTTTATAAAACATGGAACTGCTTGTTTTTAATGATTTGATGATTTCACCTACTGGCAATTTCTCATCTTTATAATATTTAACAAGCAATTCCTTCGGCAGGATTTTTATTCTCTTTTTATGCCCTTCAAGAAATTTATCTGTTTTTGTGTGTCTGCGCGTTTCAACGCCCAGCTTTCTAAAAATCTGCTCCACTCTTTGTTTTGAAATGCCGAATTGTTCACCGACCTGCTCCATTGAAAGACCGCTGTGATAAAGACGAATCATTCGCCAGATTTCAGATTCGCTTCGACGATAAGAGCGCTTTTGAATTGTTTTTTCCATCGAATTAATGAAAAAAGACCGGTTGATTAATTTAATACCATTCGGCGACGCCGCCGTGATGAGAGCAAGTTCCGCGACGATTCTGGCTGTAGCTTAAGCTACCGTCCCGGCACCGGGCAGTCGCTCCTGAAGTTGGAATTTGTTTTTCCGTTGTTACCGGGCTAGGCGTTTTCGATGTTTTCGATTCTGTTGTATTCGACTGTTTTTTCGTTGGTGCAGTGGTTGAAGCGGAAGACGGTGGCACAGTAACCAGACGAGAAGGATTTGTAGCCGGTGTTGCCGAAGCGGTGGGATTTAAAACTAAGGGCTTGATTGTGTTGCCGCTTTGATTGTAGCTCGAAGAAGTATTGCGCGAATTTCCGCACGCCAGTCCCAAAACGAGAATAATAAGAATACAGAATATTGATAAATAATTTTTCATCAGGGTTTTCGGTTTCCGCGTTTTCCGGTATATGGATTTATGTTTCCTTTAGTTGACCAATTATTTAATGTTGTGCTGTCGCGCTTCGAGCGATAATACGGAGCGACATAAGTTCCGTCCTTGCGGACGTAGCCTCTCACATAGGTTGATTCGGTGCTCGAATTATTTATTCCCGGTGTATAGTTTGGCGTGTAATTTGGAGATGAACTCGGGTAAGCGGGATAATTCGGCACACTAGAACCGCTGACCACACTTTCTTCAGTTTCTTCCTCAGTTGGTTCGTTTTCCGTATTTTGCGAAATATCTTCATCAACAGGGTTGACCTTTATTTGGGGATATTCCGTTCTTTTAATCTCATCGGTTTGGAGAGCGGCTGGCAGATTTTCGGTGGTTTCGTATAAAGTCAGGTCGTCCGTGTCGTTGGCGAGCACATCTTCGCTTAATTCCGTCTCGTCGGACGAAACAGTTTTCTTTTCGGGCAAAATAAGCTGAGTTTTTGCCTGTGCAACTTCAGTTTGAACTGGAACGAGTTTCTCCGTTTTCGCTTGAGGTGGAAGATTTAAAGGCGGCGCTGCCAGGCTTTGATTCGAGACACTGCCTAAATAAAAGAAAACTGCTGCGATTATGACGAGCGCCACTGTAGAAGAAGCGGTTAGTAAAATTATCCTGAGATTTTCCCGAACAATATTTGCCGGAAATCTGTGGCGGCATAAATTGCAATGTTTAGCTGATTGGGGCTGAACGCAGAAACAGTTAGGACAGTTTTTATAGTTTTTCATAGCTTTCTCCAAATTAACAAAAACGATAGTTACAGAGAGTTGAATTTCTCCGATGTACTTACCGCAAAATGCCGAGTAAAACTTTATTCTTGAAACGGAATATTAGCACAGCTTTTGGAAATGTAAAGAAGTTTTTATTGACAAAAACCTGCCAGACAGCAATCTCTGTTACGGGGCGCGGTTTATTTCATCCTCAATTTGTTTAAGCATTTCGCTACACGGCTGATGATATTCCGCCTCTTTCCTGCTAATCGGACTGAAATGCGTTCAAAACCAGATTCTACAATCGTTTTGCAAATTGAAATTTCTCCTGAGAAATTTGCTGCCCTTTTTGAAACTGATGAAGTTCACAAGGCGCTTGTTAAAGCTTTCCGTACGATGCAAAGAGAAAAGCAAATCTAATCAGTCAAAATTATTTTTCATTTTTTTGTTTGCGACAGATTTCTATTTACCCTCCTGAGATGTAATAATCAAGTCCGTAATTTCGTCCTTCACAGACACAACCTGCGGCATAAATTGATAACGCTTTGCCGAAGCTGTCAAGATATAAACTTCTCCGACTGGCACTGCATCGAAACGATAGTAACCGAACGGGGTAGTTTTTACCCATCGTGAATTTCCTTGAAAGTTTGTCAGGATTACTTGAGCCTTTGCAATTCCATTGCCCTGAACTGTTAGCACTCTGCCCGATATACTCACGTTAGCTGCCGTCACTAAATCATCGTTCAAAATCGTGTAAGTTGAGTTAACAATGGGGGCAATCCCGCAGCCGACTACGCTGGCAATTGTTGTTCCCGGAGCGGAAACTATATTGAAATCGACCGTTTCATCCGGTTCTAAAATTATGTCAGGGGCAATTGAGAACGGAATAGGAAACAAACTCGTAGCAGGCGTGCCGTCATAAGTGCCGGCTGGAATCGTTACCGTTGCCGTCGGAGTTATATTTCCCGCCTGAAAAGGTTCGGTCAAGCTATAATCAACGCCGATAGTAGCCGAGCCGCCCGTAACTTGAAAAGTTACCGTTACTGGTGTAGTTACCGTTCCGCTGACTAGGATTGCCGGACGATTCGGCGGCGTGTTATTGCTACCGGAAGAACCTTCATTGCCTGAGGCACTTGCTGGCAAAAATTCTAGGTAAGGGCTAAGCGTGATATGCCAATCGTCGATAAGATTTCCAAAGCTTAGATTGCCGCTCGCCGTACTGATTGCAACAAAGCCGATATTAACGACCTGAGTTGTTCCCGTATAAGTGTACGTACCTGAGTATCGAACCCAGCCGTTCCCTGCAACGGCTGGCGCGTTGATTGTTCCGCTGCCGGTTGGCGCCGCCGTGACGGTTCCGTTATTTGTAGTAGAGACTTGCACGATTGAGAAACTATAAGAATCGGCGGGCTTTGAGCCGGCAGGAAGCCCTATTGGAATTCCCAGCCGAAACTGTGCCACGTCAGCTACAGTTGGGCTTGTTCGCCCGCGATGCAGGAACGAATAATCAAACGATTCGCCGTTTGTCATGCAGAGGCTCTGATAGATCATTGAATTGGTAAATGCATTTAATTCTACCCAGCGAAGACCTGCCCCCGTTGCCGGTAAAAAACCATGAAGCCGGTTGACCATCTTTCGATTGGACGGCAATCAGCCCCGCTGCAAACGCCAGGTTGCACGGGATGTGCCGTTAGCCAGCCGGGCATCGTACCTTCGGCTTGGTGGATATTTGTATTGTTTGGAAAAGCGGGGTCTTCCGTGCTGAGATTGATGATTACCCGTTGGGACATGACCGCTATTGTCGAGAAAGCGAATAGCAAAACGGTAAAAACAATGTGAAATGATGCCGCAAAGTTCTTGAATTTCGGATTTTCTTGATCCGGAGTCCGACCGAACGGAACATCATATCTTGGCTCGTTTGCGGTGGTTTCCGTAGCTGTTTGATGTTTTGTCGCCGCATTCCGCGTTTTTTTCGTTAGTTTCTGGCGGTTGCCGGGTTCGCCTAAAGCTTCGCTTTCTGATTTTTCTTTACTCATTTTATTAAACTCCTTTTAATGCTTTCTTTGAACGCTTTCTCTCGATTCCTAAGAAACGTTTTGCTGATTATTGATAAATAACGATAAGCCGTCCCAGTAATTAGTTATTAAGGACTGGATTGACGGTTGGTCGTCAATCCAGATTCCAAACTCCTGATTAAAAGACGGGTAGGCATTATCCGAACCGATATAACAAAGACTGTCATCGACTATTACCATCTTTGAATGATTGCCACCCGGCAGTTTTCATCCCTTCTGAGCTTTACTCAAGATCTTCTGAAGTTTTCAATTTACGGCACGAAAGCGGAAGGAATCGGCTTATCATCTGACATACCAAACCTCGTAATATTGAACTGACCATTTGAAATGTTCAGAGTATACCAATCTCCTTGACGAAAAACGCCGATTTCAGCTTTTCCGTCTCCACTATAATCAGCCGGTGCCGGAATGTCGCCTGCCAGCCCAAATTGAAAGGCAGAGCTTCCCTGAGAGCTTCTTAGCAAGTACCAAACTCCATCCCGAAATACGGCAACATCGGATTTTCCATCACCATCATAATCTGATGGAACCGGCTTATCACTTGGAAGACCGAATTGGATGACAGAAAAGCCTTGCGAGCTTCTCAACAAATACCAGGCTCCTTCTCGATAAACGGCGATGTCGGATTTTCCATCTCCATCGTAATCAGCTGGTATTGGTTTATCAGAACTAAGCCCAAACCAACTGACGGCAAATCCTCTTGAGCTTTGTAAGAGATACCAAACTCCTTGACGAAAAACGGCTAAATCGTCCTTGCCGTCACCGTCGTAATCAGCCGGAACCGGAATATCTCCGGCGAGTCCGAAATGCCGAACCGTTATACCGCCGGTCGAACCTAACAAATACCAGTCTCCATCCCTAAAAACGGCAATGTCGGTTTTTCCGTCGCCATCGTAATCTGCCGGAACGATTTTGTCGCTCGGCAAGCCGAAATGAATGAATTGCACTTGTCCGTTGAAAGTATTGTTTATGTACCAGTCGCCTTGTCGAAAAACTGAAAGATCAGTTTTTCTGTCACCATCAAAATCCGAAAATCTTGCGGGTTGCGCCGTAACCGAATTGAAAAGAGGACCGCCATCGATAGGTGTTGCAGTTTGCGTATGCGGAACGGCAACTTTGACAATTCCCGCACAACTATTGCCTGAAGTATCAGTGGCTGTAAAGCTGATATGATAAAAGCGCCCGTTGCCGACATAAGTAGTTCCGCCGACGACAACCGTTCCAAGAATACTTTCCGCGCGAACCTGAGCCATTGAGCCGTTAATAACGGAATCAGGCACAAAACTGCCGTCACCGATATGGTCAACCGGCTCATCCTGACGTATTGTCGTAATGCCGATAGTCACCGGATCATTGTCAGGATCGACCACGCCTAAAATGCTAACCGGAACAAAACTGCGGTTAGGCGGCTTGATAACCGCAACACTGGGGCGTGCATTAGAGCAAACCGGCGGGATGTTCAAAGCCGGTAAAATTTGAAAACTGCTCAAGTTTGATGCTACTTCACTGTCTGTCGTAACGATCACGTCGCGAAACGTTAATGCTGCGTCCGGCGCAATCGTGATGTTAATAGTTGCGGAAGTCGTAGAATTTACAGTTGTGCTGTTAACCGCAATTCCCGAGCCGCTAAAGTTGGCAACGGAAGTCCCGTTAACAAAATTTGTATTTTCACCCGTAATCGTAACGTTGAGTGTTTGCCCGCGATTTCCTTGAGCCGGGCTTATTCCGATAATATGCGGAGCCGTTGTAACTCCCGTAACGACCGTAGTTGTACTAGCTGATCGGGTGAACGGAGGTACTGCCTCTGAATTAGAGGGTTCTGATGAAAACAAATTTTCACCAGGATAGGTTACGCCGTTGACAACAACAGCCGTCAAATCAAAAGTATACGTGCCGTTGCCTTGATAATTATTAAAGCGTGTAGAATAGATGCCGTCGTCAGCCTCCGCATCATTATGAATAGCAAGTCCATCGTCAAAAAGCGAAATCGCCACGGCAATACCGCCAGGACGAGTAACAGTTCCGGTAATTGTTGGACAAACTACACTATTCCTTTTTAAGGTCGGTATGTTAATATCCTCACCAAAGAGTGTCTTGGACATCGTGGAGCACATTACCCTTTGTCCTTTAAATGTCGGGCTAGCTTGAATTTCTATCACGTTCGGGGATACCACGGTGTCGTCGGTAACCGAAGCGTTGAGTTGAACACCATCGTGATCTATGAAAGCAAAAGCCTCTATAGCGCCTGTGTTAATTGTTCCTGCGGTTACTATCATCGTCCAGTTACCTGCCTCCGGCGCATTGATTTGAAATGCCTTACTGTTTGGTCCAGAAATGAATTGGATATTTGGATTGGTTCCCGCATTAGCCTCAGTAATTATAATCCCGGATGGGGTTCGCAACGACAAAGTTATATTATCGGAGGAATCGGCAAAAGTGACCGCAAAGGTAGAATTTGCCGCTCCCGGCTCAATGGTGACCGGTATTTCATTTGCCTGAAACGAATTCAACGATATCGGCGCATGTGCGATCAATCCGTTACCGATACTTTCCATTACTAATCGAAGGAAAACTCCCACCAAGCTGAAAGCGCCGGAAACTCTATAGTATTTGCCACCCGTTTGATTAGCGATATTTTGCAGTGTAGCTTCTCCCGAAGCTGAAATACCCGACCCGACCCCTATTGTCAGAACAGTAACGCCAGCGTCTTGTAATTGCTCAATAACAGCTGATGGCGGCGTTCCTACGTTGTGATCCCCGTCGCTGAGTAAAACAATAACCTCGTTGCATGAACGGTTGGGCTGGGAGGTAATTTGTCCCACTGCGGTTAGCAATCCGCCCCCGATATTGGTGCTGCCACTAGCGTTTAATGAATTGATTGCCGCTTTAGCTGCCGAACGGACAGACGAATCTGTTACGGTAGTGAGTGGAAAATTTACAGTTCCGGAATCCGCAAAGGATGAAACTCCAAGACCATCACCAGTGCGTATGAAATCCGCAAACAGGTTCCCACCAAGCTTGGCAAAGACCAGTCGCTGATCCGAACTCATACTGCCCGACCGATCTAACAGCAGCATGACATGCAAGTCTCCAGCCTCGTCATGAAAAGTTGGAGCGGATACGACCGGCGGGGCATCAATCGGTAGTCCCATTGGATGAGTTGCGCCTCGTTTTGGGTGATCGGCAATTGTCTGCCAGCATGATTTACCGTGATTAATGATGTCCTGGTCAGTATCATGATTTAGGTCATGATTGCTCGCAACGCAAAACTCATTGAGCGTATATATCATTCCGCCGTTAAATCTCCCACCTCGTGTTTTGTAATTATCCATCAGAGAAAAGTTGAGCGTGGGGGAATGATTCATAGGATCTTCACAGTAGGCACAGATTGGAATAGCCATACTACACGGCTTACCCGGTCCTTTGTACTCATCGCCCAACCCGAATGCATGGTGAGAGTGCTCATGGGCAATTGTATAAGCATCTCCGCCCGCTCCTTTTACGCCTTGAAAATCGCTGGCAAAAAACAGGTTTATATGTTCGCCTCGAACACCATATTTTCCATATGTTGCAAACGCCCTGCCTCGTCCTTGATTAATCCAGTACTCGGCGGTCTGCGATGCACCGCTATTATTTACAATATGAATTGTGCCGAAGCGTTGCTGTCCGTCAAGGGCATCCGCAAATACTTTATTACCCTCTTCAAATACCTCACGAATCCGCTGAAGCTGGGCTGGAGTCGCATTAAATCTTACTGAAATGCAGAAATCGTATACCCCATTCTTGAAGGTGCCGTTTCCAGCCCGCGCATTTCCTGATAAAGCTATCACCGCAAGCAGGGCGGCTGTAAAAAGTATAAATAATCTTTTCGATGATATAAATAACAGAAATCTAATCATTTTATCTCCTTATCTTCGGTGAGCATCAGTTGCCGACTTAGACAGTCACAATATTTATTTTTGAAACACAATACCGAATGAGAAACGAAAATTGTCACGCCGGGAATTATTGAAACTCGTTTGTCCCAGACTAACGCCGCCATTTCCTCCAATGGTCGGCGATATTAAGCTTGCGTCACGACTACGAGCGAATGTCGCCAAATAATCAACTTGAATAACGCGAATAGCAAGATGTGTGCTGATTTTTACGTCAATCCCGCCGCCAAAGCCCGCAGTAAGCGCCGTAAAATTGTCTTCCAGACGTGTCGTTTCAATCGGTTGATTCGTCCCGCCCGGATTAGTTCCGCCTACACTGTTAAAAAATTGACTTGAGCGATTTTTCTGACGGGTAATTCCAAATAAAGCGCGGACGAAAGACTGAATTTTGGAAGTTTTGTTAAATTTGTACTGCGGACCTCCGACAAAAGTTAAGCTTCGTCGCCGGGAGCGAGTAAAATCTTCAAAAAAGATTGGATTACTAGGGGTCTGCCGAACTTCGTCCGCAAAGTGATAGGCAAAATCGCCTGTTATTCCAAATCCGCCGTTAAAATAATAAGTTGCTGAAGCATTAACGCCGTTTAAGTTTCGCGCAGCACGATAAGTATCCTTAAAGCCTTCATCCAATTGAGCTTGTGTGGCGCCAAAATTGGTTTGAACCTGCGCTGGAGTTAATCCGGCGTAGCGCTCAAACTCCTTAAATCTCTCGGTTTCAATCCGTTGTCTGGAATAACCGATAAAAAGCTCAAGGTCACCTTGTGCATAAACCGATAAGGAACAACAAATAACATTAATTAAAACAAGTAAATTTATCTTCATATTTTTACTCCATGATTTTATTTTCGACCGCAGACAACAAATCCAATTCACCATCCGCAAAATATGGCTGGCAAATACTGATTGATTTGTTTTTGGCTTGATTTATGGAAACGGAATGAGTTAGGATGCAGAATTAAGCAGGTCGCATCTTTTGAAACATTCCGTTTCCTAAAGATGAACCGAATCGGCTCAGTTAATGATTGCTGTCATTACCTGAGCTTTTCTGTTTGGTTCATCTTACCTAAACAAGCTTTTTATCTTTCCATACAAATAACAAAAAAGCCGATTACCCGCAGTAATCAGCCTCTCCTAAAATTTTTTATCTCTTCTTTTGTTTTCTTCGCCCCGGGCTGTGTTTCCCGAAAATGCAGCCGCACTTTCAACCCCGCACGGATAATGCCGAAAAACTTTCGTGGAAGTTTCCGAATTTGAGATTTTGTATAATCGCTTTACTACAAAGCGGGAGTCATCCGACATAACGTTCCCTCTTAGATTTCTCCTGTCCGAATAATGCTCGTCAGACATTCAAAATTTAGGTCTAAGGTTAAACTATCAAGTGAAATTAAATATCAAATCTCACCACTAATACCCGTTAACCCTGTTGTTGAAAACATTCTTTTGTTTTGAAGATTAATGTTCCGTTTATACCCTTTAGAACATCCCTCCAAAAACTTTGTCGTCGTCGGTTAATAATTGACAGCTACGTTAGCACACGTAGAAAAGCCGTGTCAATAGTTTTTAGAAAAATTTATAAAAAACTTTTTAGAT
>JBARIW010000015.1:0-40029 GCA_049799955.1 Pyrinomonadaceae bacterium | reverse complement strand
ATCTAATACTTCCTTTTTCTTGTGCTTGATTTTGCGGAGCGACGGGTGAATTTTTTCTTCCGCTTTTTCCTTGCCGAGTTTTTGGCTCGGCGGCGCGGTCGGTTTGCGAATCGAATCGAAAATCGGGCGCTCGGGTTTTTTCTTTTTCTTTCCGCTCATAAGTCAAAAATTATAACAGAAAAGCTATTCCGTCATCGGCAAATGCTTTAACATTGACAAGTTTGACGGAAAATTTCACTATAAAATACATTTTGGGTTTTTTTGAGTAAACCGAAATGGTAAAACTGATTTAAAAGAAGATGCTGACAGGAAGACCGACCCGGAATAATCAGATTCAGAACGTCTCACAAAGAAAAAGCGGCAGCGATGCTTACAAATATCGCCGCCCGTTTTGGCTTCCCGCGTCAAATTATTACATTCTGGCGATTGCCGCGACGATTGCTTTTTTCGTCCTCATTCTCGGGCTAATTCATGAAGGCGAAGAAGATGCGTCCTTTATTATCGCCGGCATCGGCTCAAGCGGCGTGCTTTTGGGCGCGGTGATTTTACGCGAAGTCGTTTTAAGAAAAGCGAGAAATCGCTATCTGGCGGCGCAAAAAAAATTGGACCATAATTTAAATAATATCGCGCTGCACGTTCGCGCAAACCGTAATGCGAACAAACTTTCGGCTGACCAAAACACAGCGATTGTCAGGGAAATCGAAAAAAAATCGGAAGCCGCGAAAATTTTAGGCAAGCTGCCCGAAGGACATCTGGAAGTATTTGAGATGTGTAACGAATATCTCATCGTCAACAAAAAGGAGATGGAATCGGTCGGCATCGGCTCGCCGCGTCTTGCCGGACTCAGGCGCGGAAAGGAAATTGTACGGGATTTGCATCATTATCATCTTTTGACGTGGGCTGAAATCGAATCGCGCGCGCTGACGCAGGAAGCTCGAAATCGTGTTACAATGTCTGAAAAGCTGGAAATGGCGCAGAAGGCATTAACGGTTCTTGATTCTGCTTTGCAGTTTTATCCGAATGAAACAAAATTAGTTGAATCGCGTATTGCCTTGCAGGAATTTACAGCCTCGATAAAGGTTTCTCACTGGATTGAACAAGCCGAGCGTTCGGCTTTTAAGGGAAATTATAAACGCGCGATAAGTCATTATCGCGATGCTTTATTTTTTCTGGCGCGGGGAAAAATACATAGAGAAGAAAGTGAGATTATTGCCGAAAAAATAAATGCAGAAATTTCGAAGCTTCGGGAAATCTCAGAAAAGAAAGGAGATAAGTAAGTCAGAGAATCAAGATGGTTAGTCAAAATTGTCCCAGATGCGCGAGCGAGAGAGTCAGACGCGGTTACAGACCAACGCCAATCTGGAAGAAGATTTTTTTTCGTTTTCATTTACTTTGCGACGACTGCAACTGGGAATATACAGGATTTGCGATTCCCGGCACGGTTTCGACGAAACCGACCAAACGGATAAGAAAATTAAAGCTTGAAGAAACAAGCAAACATCTTAGTCCGAGCGGTTCCAATATTTCACCGGATTCTAAAAATGACGGCGCGGACGCGGCAGAATCGCATAAAAGGTTAAAAAAAAAAGAGTCAAAATCAAGCTTTGAGCAGTAAATGAAAATCAGGAAGTTTTGCCAGTTCTCATGTGTTTTTCTTTGTATCCTTTTCCTGCAAAGCGCGATTTTAGCCCAAACGCCGACCCCGACCGGGACTCCGAAAATTGTTTCCGAAAACGATACGAAAATAATTCCCGAATCCGAATCGAATTTAATTCATCTCGGCGATTTAATCGATGTCGATGTCGTCGGAAGTCTCGAATACGACTGGCGCGGCAGCATCTCGCCAGAAGGATTTTTAAGCGGAATATCTTTTGCTGAACAACCGATTTTCGCGCTTTGCCGCAGCGAAGAATCGGTTGCCGATGAAATTGCAAAAGTTTTCAGCAAATTTCTGCGCGAGCCGAAAATCGTCGTGAAAATTCTCGACCGTTCGAATCGCGCCGTTTCAATAATTGGCGGAGCGGTTAAAACGCCGCAGCGGCTGCAAATAAAGCGCGCGGTTTTTCTAAATGAGCTGATAATTATTTCGGGCGGTTTGACGGATAAAACGAGCGGCGAGATTCAGATATTTCGCCCGCAAAACCTGAGCTGCGCGGAGGTGAAAACGGAAAATTCTTCCGGCAACGGGGAAAATCGTGAAAGATTTGTCGCGGCAAGCAGCAAAGACAACGGCTCGCAATACATAAACATCAGAATTATTGACTTATTAAAAGGAAAAAAAGAAGCGAACCCGCAGATTTTGAACGGCGATATTGTTACGGTTCTCGAAGCGCAGTCGATTTATGTAATCGGCGGCGTCGCAAGTCCGAAACAGATTTCGTTTCGCACGCAGATTACTTTGTCGAGAGCGATTGACAGCGCGGGCGGTCTGGCAAAAAACGCCGACGCGAAAAAGATAACTATTTTCCGGCGCGCAGGCGGCGAAACAAAAATTATCGAAGCGGATTTGGAAAAAATAAAAGCTCAAAAAGCGGACGATATAAGCCTGCAAGCCTCTGATATTATTGAGGTAAACGAAAACGGGCGCGAGAAAAGAAAATATCCGCCGGTTATCAACGTGGTCGATTTAACGGACGGAAATTCGTCAAAACTGCCTCTGCGCGTGATTGATTAAATCGGGATTTTATGAAAAAATCATAAATTTTAATTGTTCAAGGTTAAAAAATTTGGTATCAATAGTATAATAAATTCTCAAAATTTTGAGAAAATTCAGGGAAATATGGCACAAACACAAAATAAATTCAGCCGCCGCACGATTGCGCTTTTTTGGCTCGTCGCGGTTGCTGCGGTCATAGGTTTTTTAATTGCCTATGAAATGATTTCAATTCTTTATGTTCTGGCAACCGTTGCGCTGGTTGGTTTGCTTTTAATCGTCGCGTTTGCCGATTTGGAAAAAATCGGCGCAAGCGCACAGGGATTTGCTTCGAAAGAATAATTTACGATGCGCTTGATTTATAAGTCATCCGGAAATTTTTTAATTTTGCTGTTGATTTTAGCGTCAACAGTGATGACTTATGCGTCTTTGCCGGCTGGTAATGAAAACGATTTGCGTCTCAGGTGGAAAAATTCGACTATCCGAATCGCTCTTTCAAATTCGTTAACCAGGCAAAATCCCAACATCAGACCGGGAAGCGACGTTACGGGCGCGATTCAGCGAAGTCTGGATAACTGGGAAAAAGTCGCCGACATAAAATTTCAAACTGTCTGGACTGACAAGCAGACTTTAAGCCCGGCGGGCAACGCCGGCGACGGCGTGAGTCTTATCACAATCGCGCAGACGCCTGAAAACCTTTTGCTTTTCAGTAGCGATTCGGAGACAATTTCGGCGCGCACGCGGACTTTTTTCAATCGTCGCGGGTTTATCACCGAAGCCGACATCGTTCTGAATCCGTATCAGCAATTTTCGACCGACGGCGCATTCGGAACTTTTGACCTCGAAGCTACGCTGACGCACGAAATCGGGCATCTGCTCGGACTCGAACATTCCTTCATAATGGGCGCGACGATGCACTCAAATCAAGGAAAAAACGGCACTTACAATGTTTCGGGTTTTAGCTCGCGTACTCTGGCGGAAACCGATATTGCCGCGATTCGCGCGCTTTACGGGACGAAATTCGATGACGAAACCTGCTGCGGAACGGTAAGCGGCAGGCTTTCGCTTTTTAACGGAAAAGCGGCGCGATACTTTCAGGTTTGGGCTGAAGACGCCGAAACAGGTCGCGTGATTTCGGGCGTTTTAACCGGCTTGGACGGAAGCTATCGAATTGAAGGTTTGCCGGCGGGCGAATACAAAGTTTACTCGCAAAAAATCGGTGAAAAGCCCGAGAATTCGTTTCCGACCGAAAAATTGGGCGAAGCTTCGATTCAAAAAGGCAAATCCGCTGACGTTACGAAAAAGCTTCAATCCCGAGCCGAAACTTTTAATCTTCAATATATAGGTCTTAACGGGCAGGTTTCCGAGCTTGCCGTTCCTGTCAATGGCGGAAAATCTTACTATATATATATCGGCGGAAAGAATTTCCAAGCCGACGAAGCCGACATAGCTTTCAATTCTCCAAACATCACCGTTACGCGGAACAGTCTTATCAAACATGACTACGGCGCAGACATTTCCGTCGTCAGCTTTGAGGTAAAAGTAAGCGACAAAACGCCTTTGGGCGAATACGGGATTTTTGTAAAAACCAGAAACGGAACGACCGAATGTTTAGCCGGAAGCCTGATAGTTGAAAGTTTCGAAAATCTCCCGAACATCGCCTTTATTCCGGTAAACGAATAATTCAAATTTTTTCAATTTTTTAGTTGCAAAATCTTTTTGCTTATGCATAATGTTAGTTGTTCACCACCCCGGTGAACATTCGGTCACGAGGGGTGAGGACTTGTGACCTAGGGACGACGGTGTGGGAGACGTCGTCCTTTAACTTTTTAAAGCGATTTGCCTGCCGGAAAAACATTTCAGATTAACCCTTGACCTCTGAATAATTAAACGTAAAATTAAAATATTACGTAGTTAATAAAGACGAAGAAAATTGCCCTCTGTTTTAAGTGCTGAAAACAAAATAAAACGATAAATCGGTAAACTGCTGACGTTTGGCGTCCGGCGGTTTTTTATCATTTTGCAAATTTTATGAAAAAAGAAAAAATGAGTCGGTTTAAGCATTGGTTGTTAAAAGGCGTCAGGGAAATCGAAGGACCTCATGAACAGGAGGGCAGGCATCAGCAGCACCCGTGGTGGAAAGTGATGTGTCTGACCGGCGTTGATTATTTCTCGACGCTCGGTTATCAGCCCGGAATCGCTTTTCTCGCCGCCGGAGCTTTATCGCCGATTGCAACTCTGGTGCTGGTTTTGCTGACACTTTTCGGCGCTTTGCCGATGTACAAAAGAGTTGCGGAAGAAAGTCCGCACGGCGACGGCTCGATTTCGATGCTTGAAAATCTTCTCTCGCGCTGGAAAGGCAAGATGTTCGTTCTTGCCTTGCTCGGTTTCGTTGCAACGGGTTTTATCATCACCATCACGCTTTCGGCGGCGGACGCGACGGCGCATATTATCGAAAATCCTTTTGTAAAAGACAGGCTCAATTTTCTTGAACATCCTATCATCGTAACGTTTATTTTGATTGCTTTACTGGGCGCGGTTTTTCTCAAGGGATTTAACGAGGCGATTGGCATTGCCGTCGGGATTGTAATTACATATTTACTGCTGAATATCGTTGTAATCTGTTACGGATTTTATCAAATTTTTGCGATTCAGCCGGAAACGCTTACAAGATGGCAGGAATTGCTCTGGACACATCCTGATGTTCAGGGAAGTTTTTTGTGGATTATTTTAGCCGCTCTTTTTCTATTTCCAAAACTTGCGCTCGGTTTATCCGGTTTTGAAACGGGCGTAGTCGTAATGCCGCTGGTAAAAAGCAATTCGGATTTGCCCGAACACAAACTACATAAAATTCATCACTCAAAATCTGCGGATGAAATCGTCCATCCCGAAACAGAAAAGTTTCTTCAGGGTCGGATTCGAAACGGCAAAAAGCTTTTAAGCGGTGCGGCTTTGATTATGAGCGTGATGCTGATTGGCAGCAGCATTATCACGACGATGCTGGTTTCCGGCGATAAACTTAAAAAAGGCGGAGTAGCCAGCGGACGCGCGCTTTCTTATCTGGCGCACACTTATCTCGGAGAGATTTTCGGGACGATTTACGACATTAGCACAATCACGATTTTGTGGTTTGCGGGCGCATCGGCTTTAGCCGGACTTTTAAATGTCGTGCCGCGCTATTTGCCGCGATTCGGAATGGCTCCCGATTGGGCGCGCGCGACGCGACCGCTCGTTCTGGTTTTTACGGGAATCGCTTTTCTGGTAACGGTACTTTTCGACGCCGACGTTGACGCGCAGGGCGGCGCGTACGCGACCGGAGTTTTAATGCTGATGACTTCGGCGGCGTTTGCCGTTACGGTTTCGGCATTGAGAAAATCAGAGAAAAAATGGATTGGATTCGCTGTCATCACAGTGGTTTTTTGCTATACGACGATTGTTAATATAATCGAGCAGCCGGAAGGAATTAAAATCGCTTCGCTCTTTATCCTTGCTATTATTATTTCATCGTTTATTTCGCGGGCGTTACGGACGACTGAAGTTCGCGTCGAAGGCATCGAGCTTGACGAGAAAGCCAAAGAATTTATCGATGAAATGCTCGAAGGCGAGATTAGAATTGTTACAAATCGCCGCGAAACCGGAGATATGAAGGAATATCGCTTCAAGGAACACGAAAAACGAACCGACAATCACATTCCATCGAGCGACCCGGTTGTTTTTTATGAAATCGAGCTCGGCGATGCTTCGGAATTTAAAGGCAAGCTAAAAATTCGCGGCGTCGATATTGCGGGTTATCGAATTTTAAGAACCGTCGCTCCGGCAGTTCCGAATGCGATTGCGGCATTATTGCTGTATCTGCGCGATAAAACGGGAAAAATTCCGCACGTTTATTTCGGCTGGAGCGAGGGAAATCCGATAACTTATTTGATTAGGTATATCATTTTCGGTGAAGGCGATACCGCGCCTGTAACGCGTGAAATTCTGCGTCAGGCGGAAAGCGACCCGGAAAGAAGACCGAATGTTCACGTCGGCGGATGAAAAAGAAAATTGTATGCGGAAAGCGCCGGCAGCAGGCTGAAATTTCTTAAACCGCCAACCGCTGACCGCTGCTGCATAATTATTCTTCTTTCTTATTTCCGTTGGTATGCAAAACTTTCGGATTCATTTCTATGTAACAGGAACGGCAGAAAACCGGGCGACCTTGAGAAGGATAAAAGGGAACGGTCGTATATTCTTTGCAGCGAGCGCAATAGACGGCAACTTCGATGCGCTGTTTGACGCCGGCGGCTTGAGCGGCGGCGATTGAGGCGATGCGGTCGTTTTTTGCCTGCTTGCAGTCGCGGCAGCGTTTCGGCGGATTTCGCAGACCTTTATCGCGGAAGAAGATTTGCTCGCCGATAGTCCACACAAATTTTTCTCCGCAATCAATGCAGGAAATTTTCTTGTCGAAAATATCGGCTTCATCGGCAAAGGTTTGCTTATTAAACTCTTTCAGATTATTAAATTTTATGTCTGACACCCTTGTTTCTCCCTTGTGTCTGCCAATCAATACGGTGGAAGTCCAAAAAATGGATGAACTGCAAAATAAATTGATTTACTAAAAATGCCGGAGGTAACATTTCTCAGGAAATTTTATTGTTAAAATCTATTTTAGTGCGAAAACCGGCAATCTTCAAATTTAAATATATAACGAATGTTATTTGACCTTATAATTACAAGTTTTATAAGTCAAGTTTTTGGTTTTAAGTTATTTCATTTACAATCAAGCACGTATGAAAATTTTAGTAATCGGCTCAGGCGGACGCGAGCACGCGCTTTGTTGGAAGTTTAAGCAAAATAATAAGGTTAGCAGGATTTTTTGCGCCAGCGGCAACGCCGGAATCGGCGAGATTGCCGAGTGTATAAATATAAAACACGACGAAATTGAAAAGCTCGCAGACTTTGCCGAAGCCGAAAAAATAAATTTAATATTTGTCGGCGGCGAAACGCCTCTGGCTCTCGGAATTGTCGATGAATTTGAGAAGAGAAACCTGAAAATCATCGGCGTCAGCAAAAAAGCGGCGCGGCTTGAGGCAAGCAAAGCCTTTGCGAAAGACTTTATGGCGCGGCATTCGATTCCGACCGCCGGATACAAAACCGCGCAATCGACAGCCGAAGCTAAAGATATTCTGCAAAGCGGTTTTTTCGGCGATGAAAATGCGCCGGTCGTCGTCAAAGCCGACGGGCTTGCCGCCGGAAAAGGCGTCGTCGTCGCGCAAAATCGAGCCGAAGCCGATAACGCGATTGACGAACTGGAAAATCTCGCCGGCAGCGAGGCGACAAGACAAATCGTTCTGGAAGAATGTTTATTCGGAAGGGAAGTTTCGCTGCTCGCGTTTGCCGACGGTGAAAATTTTGCGCTGATGCCGCCTTTACGCGACCACAAACGCATCGGCGAAAACGATACGGGCGCAAATACCGGCGGAATGGGAACGATTTCCGACCGAAGCCTTTTGTCGCGTGAACAAACGGAAAAAATTATCGAAGACGTTATAAAACCGACGCTCAAAGGGTGTAATAAAGAAGGTTTTCCGTTTCGAGGCATTTTATTTCTCGGTTTGATGATGACGGGCGACGGCGCGAAAGTTCTCGAATACAACGCGCGCTTTGGCGACCCTGAAACGCAGTCGATTTTGGTTCTGCTCGAAACCGATTTGGTCGAAATCTGCGAAGCGATGCTCGCGCAATCCTTAAATCAACTCGAAATCAGATGGCAAACGGGAAGCGCCGCCTGCGTTGTGCAGGCATCGAAAGGCTATCCGGCAAAAGCGCAGACCGGCGACGTTATTCACGGTTTGGAAGAAGCAGGTAATTTGGAAAATACTTTTGTCTTTCACGCCGGAACAGCCAGAAATGAGAACGGAGAATTTATCACTTCCGGCGGAAGAGTTTTGGGCGTAACGGCGGCGGCTGAAACTTTGTGCGAAGCGTTAAGACGCGCATATCTTGCGGTCGATAAGATAAATTGGGAAGGAATGCAATTTCGCCGCGACATCGGGAAAGAAAATTAAACGGATTTTGATTCGTCTAAATATTCAAGATTTTTTAGCGCGCCGACGGTTATCAGAAATTGCGCGACCGCATACGTCAGCATTATCAAGACACTTGCAAACGCGAACGGCTGATAAAAACGATTTATTGCCAGAAGTGAATCGGACACGACGAAAAGCGACGTTCCGGCGATACAGAGCTTGGCAAAATCGTGTTTATAAAAATCAAAACCGTGAATGCTTGCCAGAAGCATTATCGAAAGCGCCAGCGTGTAAACGGCGACGGGACTTTGCAGAGTTCCGAGATTCGGCGCAAGCAAAATGAAAAGGGAAACGACGTAAATCAAAATTGCTGATAAAGCCGGAATATTTATTTTCTTTTTCACGGCGTTTTTCGCTCGGATTTGATAAAAATAAACGATATAAAAAAGATGCGCGATGAGAAAGGCTGCCAGCCCGTAGATAAATAATTGCGGCTTTTGTTTATCGAAAAGCAAAAATATATCGCCGAGCCATGAGAAGAAAAGCGCGAGCATTATCAAATTTTTTTGTGAAATATATTTTTGTGATTTTACCCGAAAATAAACAAGCAAAATCAGCATCAGCGAAGGCTTGGAGAAAAACTGTACGGTTTGCAGCCCGAAATAAAGCGCAAAAACTTCAACCGTTAAGATGAAAAAGTAAATAACATAAATTTTCGACGCCGATTGTCTCATTCAAATTAAAATCCAGCTCAATTTACTTTGCCCGTCATCAAAAATAATCCGAATCCGTAATTGATACAGGGCTTTTTTTATTTTATCGTATAAAGCACAAAGAGATACGCGAGGAAAACATTTGTCAGAAAAAATTCAACAAAGACGATATAAATATTACGATTTGATTATGGCGGCGTTTGTCGCCGTTTTGCTTTGCTCAAATTTAATCGGTGTTCATAAAGTTTCGTCCGTAAATCTGCCGTTTTACGGCGAATATATTTACGGCGCGGGAGTTTTGTTTTTCCCGATAAGCTATCTTTTCGGAGATATTTTAACCGAGGTTTACGGCTACGCGCGCTCGCGTCGCGTGATTTGGATTGGATTCGGCGCTTTGATTTTCGCGTCTTTGATGGCGTTTGTCGTAACGACGCTTCCGGCTGCGAAAACGATGTCAGCCGAGCAGCAGCAAGCCGTCAATATGATTTTCGGTCAAACGCCGCGCATCGTTTTAGCTTCGTTGACGGCATTTTGTCTGGGCGAATTCGTCAATTCGTTCGTGCTTGCGAAGATGAAAATTTTCAGCCGGGGAAAACGTCTCTGGATGCGGACAATCGGCTCGACATTTGCGGGCGAGCTGGTCGATTCGCTCATTTTTTACCCGATTGCTTTTCTCGGAATCTGGTCAACCGAACAGGTTATCAGCGTGATGATTGGAAATTATTTTATAAAAGTTTTCTGGGAAGTTTTGGCGACGCCGCTGACATATAAAATCGTCGGTTTTCTGAAACGAGCCGAAAACGAAGATTATTTCGACAAAGAGACGAATTTCAACCCGTTTAGTTTAGAAACTTAATAACCAGCAGCCAGAAATGAAAAGTGTAAAACGGGTAGAAAAATTCATTATCTATTTTTAACTTTTCATTTTCCATTTTCTAAAATTTCTGAAAAAAAGAGCGCCCGAAAATAGGCGCTCTTTTTTCTGGGGTGAGGTTTAGTTTCTGCCCTGCGTCGGAATATCGGAACTCAAACCGAATAAAAATTGTCCGAACGTGTTGCTGCCGCTGTAAAGCAGATACCAGTTGCGATTATTCGGTCGCCAGACTCCGACATCAATCTTTTTATCGCCGTCAAAATCCGAAGGTGTCGGAATATCGGTCGATATTCCCCATTGGAAGATTGTGTAATTGTTATCTGTAGTTCGCCATATATACCAAACGCCGGTCGAAGGTCGCCAGACTGCTATGTCGCATTTGCCGTCGCCGTCGTAATCTTCCTGAACGGGAATATCACCGTTAAGTCCGAATTTTGCGATTATTGCCTGCCCGTCGGAGCTTTTCTTGACGTACCACATTCCGGTCGAAGGTCGCCAGACGGCAATATCGTCAATGCCGTCGCCGTCATAATCAGCCGCAACAGGTTTATCGCCGTTCATACCCCAGTGTTGAATTATCTGCGAATTATTGTCCAAAAACTTGATATACCAATTACCGTCGGACGGTCGGAAAACTGCCGGGTCGGATTTGCCGTTGCCGTTATAATCACGCGGCATCGGAATATCTCCGGCTCTTCCCCATTTGAGCGAAAAATATTCGGAGCTGGGCGAGTTTGGTCGTGCTATATACCAAGTGCCTTCGGATGGACGAAAAACCGCCACATCGGTTCTGAAATCTCCGAGAAAGTCCGACGGAGCCAGAATATCCTGAGAATCGCCAAAAGTTACGGGAGCTAAAGCCGTATTAAAATACCAGTTGCGGTTGCTCGGGCGAAACAAACTTGCGTTTGAATAATAGTAATTCAAAAAACTGTAAGGAATGCCGTGAAAACGGTAAGTTTTCAGCGGAACGTTCAAACTGCGCGTCAGCAGCAAATCATCTTCGCCGGTTCCGCCGTTTATAACGTTGATGGTAATAATTTTTCCGTCCGGCTGAATTAAAACCTGTCCTTTATATGGAAACGGGTCAACCGAACGCAGAATATACTGACCGAGATTGGTAACGAGATACTTTCCGTCAAGCGAACCGTTCGCGCTTAGCCGAACTGCCGTAAGATTCATTCCGAAATAAGCGCTCCGGTTCGGTTCGATATTCGTGCCGCCGCTGATAACAATCTTTCCGTCGGTTTGCTGGGCGATTGCAAACGCTTCGTCAGGCATCGCGCTGGCGATGTCAATTTTTACTCTGCCGTTAGTTCCGAAATTCAAATCCAAAATTCCGTTTGAAGTGTAACGGCTGACGGTCATATCGGTGTCCGAACGCAAAAGACTGTCTATGCCGGACGTATTTTCGGCGACGAGAAAGCTGTCGTCCCGCAAAAGCTTGAAGCTTCGGATTTTGTTTCCCTGAATATAAATCGGCGCAAAGCTGTTATCGAATGTTCCGTTCGAATTAAAGCGCTGAACGGCGCCGTCAAAATAAAAATTGTCCTCATTTTTCTCTTTCTGCGGAACGGTCAGAAACTTTCCGTCAGATTGAAGAACGATTTCGCTGATTGCCGGATAATTTACAGAATTGATAATAAAGCCGACCTGGTCGCCGAAAGTCGGGTCGAGAAGACCGTTTTGCTCGTATCGAACAAAGAAAATTTTCTGCGGATAGAAAGGCGCGGATTCACCGTCGGAAACCGTTCCGGCAACGACGATTCTTCCGTCCGGCTGCTGAACTGCATCGACGACATTTTCAGCCGCGTTTTGGTCAACATTCGGTGTATGAAAACCGTCGTCCGAAAAAGTCGTATCGAGCGTTCCGTTTTCGTTGTAACGAATTACCGCGTTCGAGCCGACAAGAACGATTTTCCCGTTGCTCTGTCTCATCGCCGAATTGAGCGAAAAGCTTAAAGACGAGGGGATTGAAATGTTTGAAATTCCGTTAACTCCGTAGCTCGCGTCGGGCGTTCCGTTCTGATTAAATCGGACGAAAGAAATCTTGCCGCCGCCGCTGTTGACGACAAGAATTTTACCGTCGGGCAAAAGAAAGCTTTTTACCGGCTTATCAACCGCCGAAACATTCAGCGAGGTTACGCCGTTAGTCCCGAAATTCGGGTCAAGCTGGGCTTTGGCTGTAAAAGATAAGGCTAATAAAGTTATTAAATAAAAAGCCGGTAAATAAAATTTTTTCAATTTCATAAAAGTTTTAAGCCTCTTCGCTCGATAGCGACGAAACTTAGATTTGATATTTGGGTAAAATCTTCTCCATCATAGAATAAAAAAACGCTCAAAGAAAGTCCTTAAATTATCTAAAAAAAGATTAAAAAAGATAAAATTACTCAAGCTTTTTTTAGATAATTTAATGAATTTTACTAAGAATTTCAATAAATCTCGGATGACTGCGAACCTCATCGGCGCGTGGTTCGACAATCAGCGCGACATGCTCTAAGTCTTTTTTAATCAATGACTTTTCTAAATGCTCAAACCCTTCTTCAAGCTCGCCAAGCTCAATATGTATGTAAAAATTCTCGACCGCCGGTGCGGAAGATTCAGCATTAATCTGCTCTAAAATTGCCTTTGCCTTTTGCCTGTTTCCGGCGCGGGCGAAAAGATAGCCCAAAATACCCAAACGGCTTATGCTCGGCGCGGTATCATAAACTTTCTGCATCATATCGATAGCTTTTTCATTCTCGCCGAGCTTGGCAAGCGAAGCCGCCATTACACCGTAAATGGGAATAAAGTTCGGGTAAAGCTCAAGCGTCTTTTCACCCTGCACAATCGATTCTGCGTAGCGCCGCTGATAATAAAGCAGCGAAGCCGAAAGCTTGTGCAACGAGACGGACAGCGGGTCAATCGATGATAAATGATGAAGCTGCCCGTGCGCTTCGGTAAACCTGCCGGAAAGCATTAGAAACACAACATACCAATAGCGCGCGAAGGTATAGTTCGGGTTAAATTCAATGGCTGAAAGAAATTCTATTTCCGCGCCATGCCAATCCCATTCATAAACATACTTAATCGTTCCTAAAGTTGCGTGAACCTCAGCCGAATCGGGCGCAATCTCCATTGCCCTTTCGATAGCCTGATTGGTTTCCGTCCAGATTTCGTTTACCGAATAGGAAAAGCCGTTCAGCAAAAAATACGCATTGGCGATGCCGACATATGAAAGCGCGTAATTCGGGTCAATCCTGGCAGCATCGTGAAAATATTCGAGGCTTTTTTCCAAGCCTTCCTTCGTATGCGCGTTGAGAAGATGACAGCCTTTCAGATATGAGACATAGGCTTCGGCATTCTGCGTCTGCTGGTAGGTCAAAAGACTTTTTTCGGTTTGGTTTAATTTGGGAAGCAGCTTTTCGGCAATCGTTTGCGTAATATCTTCCTGAATCTGGAAAATATCGGAAGATGATTTTTGATAGCTCGTACCCCAGATTTGGCTGTCGTCTTCAACGCGTATAAGCTCGACGCTGATTGTTACTTCGTCGCGAAACTGGCGAACTCTGCCGGTCAAAATCGTTTCGACATTAAGAGTTTTTCCAATTTCGGCAATGTCAAAATCCTGACCTTTGAAACGCGAAACGGTTCGATAAGCCATTACTTTCAGCTCCGACATTTTCGAAAGCAGATTGATTAAGCTTTCCGTCAGACCGTCCGCAAAATAATCGAGTTCCTCGTTTTTATCTAAATTTATCAAGGGAAGAACGGCGAGCGATGCGGTTTCATTTGTCCGCTTGAGAGTCTGCGCGGCAAAGTCTTCGAGCAGATTTACATTTTCCTCGACGACCTTTGCCGTAAAGCAATACCCGCGTTTCGAGATGGTTTGAATATAATCGCTCTTGCTGCCGAGAATCCGTCTGAGCATGGCAATTTGAACATTTACGTTGCTGTCCTCGACGTATTCATCAGTCCAAACCTTATCGAGAATTTCTTCGCGCGTAACGATTTTGCCGTGTCTTGTGAGAAGAAGCTGAAGCAGCTCAAAACTTTTTGAGGTGAGTTTGATGACGCTTCCGTTTTGAGTCAGAAATCTGCCCTCGGAGTCAAACACAAAATCTCCGAAGTAAAAAAGCCTGCCGGATACGCGTCTATTTTTCGGATGAAAGCCGTTTATCGTCATATGGACTTTTTTTCTAAAACTAATGTTCCTAACATAATCCGTTGTTTCAAAAAATTCAATGTTGATTTTTTTAGAGATGTGCCGAATTTGTGTTGTTTTGAAAAATTTTAGTGAATTTTGAGGGAAAATTTCTTTCGCTAAAATCGCTCAGACAATTTTCGGATATTTTGATTATAACCTTTTTATGCCAAAATCTATTACTGAGAAATAGAGCGAAAGCGGAATATTTTTCATAAATTTTACTTTAATTTCACAAAATTTAAGATGACGCGCATAGTTTGTCTTTCCGATACGCATAACTGCAATGACGATATAAGCGTTCCTGACGGCGATATTTTGATTCACGCGGGCGACGCGACGATTCGCGGAACGACGGGTGAAATTGCTTTATTTAACGAATGGTTTGCAAATCTGCCGCACAAAAACAAAATTTTCGTTGCGGGAAATCACGACTGGCTGTTCGAAACAAATACGGCGGCTGCCCGAAAGCTTCTTGACGACAAAATTATTTATTTACAGGATTCATCGATTGAGATTGAAAACTTCAGGATTTACGGCGCGCCGTGGCAGCCGAGATTTTACGATTGGGCGTTTAACCTGAATCGCGGCGGTGAAATGGCGGAAAAATGGAAGCTGATTCCGCGCGACGTTGATATTTTAATCACCCACGGACCGCCGAACGGGATTTTAGACCAGACGCCGCAGGGCGATTTTGCGGGCTGCGAAGAACTCAGACGACGCGTCGAAGAAATCAGCCCGAAAGCTCATATTTTCGGTCATATCCACAGCGGCTACGGCAGAGAGGAAAAATTCGGCGTTAAATTCGTCAATGCTTCCAACTGCGACGAATCTTACGCGCCTTCGAATCCGCCAATAGTTTTTGATTTGTAAATCAGCTTTCGGAGCATAAAAAAAGGCTGGCGGAAAATTAATTTTCCGCCAGCCTTTTCGATTTAGTGTGAAATGAGGAATGAGGAATTAAATATTCCTCAATCACTTATTTATTTACGGGATATAAGCCGCGGGAATCGCTTTATCCGAAACAAGACCGAACGGCTGAACCAGCGCGCCGCTCGTTGAACGGTTGATGTACCACGTTCCCGCGCGATAGATGGCTTGGTCGTCCGCGCCGTCTCCGTCGTAATCGCCCGGAACCGGAATATCGGTCGCATTACCCCAGTGGATAACAGAAGTTGTGCTGTCAGTGCTCTTGCGGATATACCAATTTCCTTCGCTCGGACGATAAATGGCAATGTCGGTCTTGTTGTCGTTATCGTAATCAGCCGGGACGAGTAAGTCGCCGGTCGTTCCGAACGCAACGCTGAGCGTGCCGCCGCCCGACAACTGACCAACCCACGTTCCGCTGCGATTGACCGTCAAATCCGCTTTGCCGTCGCCGTCGAAGTCTCCGACAACCGGAATATCGCCCGCCTGTCCGAAGGTTGTAACAGTAATACCGCCGCCGCTTTTCAGGATATACCAGACGTTGTTTGACGGGCGGAAAACGGCAATATCCGTTTTACCGTCGCCGTCATAATCGCCGACGACCGCAATATCTGCCGTCAAACCCCATTCTGCGCCCGTCGCAACAAAGCCGTTGCTGTTCAGAACGTAGAAATCCGTAACACCTGCGGCATTAGACGGACGGAAAACCGCAACATCGGCTTTGCCGTCAGCGTCATAATCGCCCGGAACGAGCGTATCGGTCGAGATGCCCCAGTTCAAAACCTGGAATCCGGCAGTCGAACGGTTCAGATACCAGTTGCCTTCGGTCGGACGGAATACGGACATATCCGTCTTGCCGTCGCCGTCAAAGTCGGCTCGCGAATTGGTTACGGCAGCGACGCCGTTAACTGTTATATTTGCGCCGTTAATATCGAAGAAGATGTTGCCGACCGCTTCGACTTTGATTCTGCCGGTCGTCGTATTGCCGACCGGAATCGTTACGGATTGCGTGCCGTCATTCGGCGTGCCGGCAAGTAATGTGGTCGGGAAAGTCAGACCGCCATCGGTCGAGAACGAAATCTTCACGTTCGCCGCACTGATAGGCGCGGCAGTTGTATTTGCCACATTCCACGTTACGGTTTGCGTCGAGTTTCCCTGATATGTAACGACTGCATTTTGCGAAGTAATCGCAAACGGTCCGTCATTGCTGACAACAACCGTAGCATTTGCCGTGTTGATGCCGCCGCCGTTGGCGCGGTTATCACGCGCGACAACCTGGAAAGGAATCGTCGCGGCAGCCTGCGGCAGCAATTCGCCCGTTAATAAGCCGCCGCCGTAAGTCGAAGGCGGAACATTGGCGTTGTTCAAGATATAAGTCAACTGCGGAAATGTTCTCGCTCCGCTCGTCGGCAAATAAGGTCGCATCGTCGGTTTTGAACCGGTCAAATCCGTATTCGGAATAGCTGATGTAGCCGCGCCTAAACGGTATTCCTGCCAATCGAAAGTCATCGTATCGCCGTTCGCGTCCGTTCCCGTAGCCGACAATGTAAACGGTGTCTGCTTCGGAATATTGAAAGTCGGTCCGCCGACGACGGCTACGGCGGGCGGCGTGTTGCTGGTCGGGGTTGTCGGTCCGCAAGTACCGCCGGATTCTTTGAACGCGATTATTTCTTCAAGGCTTTTAACGTGGAATGTATCGATACTGTGAAGCGCCAAATCCTGCGCGCCGCAAACTCCGGCGTAAGCCATAATGGTGATGCCGCTGCCGGGTTCATACGCCGCGCCGGGCTCGCGGTTGCCGCCGCAGCTTGTATTAAATGTGTGATTGCCGCCGAATTGGTGTCCCATTTCGTGCGCGACAAAGTCAATGTCGAAAGCGTCTCCGACCGGATTCGGCAAGCCGGTTACGCCTTGTGCTTTAAATCCCGGGGCGCAGGGCGCATTAAGCTGCGCGATGCCGCCGCCGCCGGTCGAGAAAACGTGTCCGATGTCGTAATTTGCGTTTCCGATTACGGTGTCGATATTCGCCTGGTTTTCGTCAAGCATAAGCTCGCCGTCGTCATTCGTGTAAGGGTCGGTTGCGCCGTTCGTATAAACAATCAGATTGTTGTTTGCAATCATCACCATTCTGACGGCGACATCTCGCTGGTAAACGCCGTTCACGCGGTTCATCGTCGTCGCCATTGCCGCCATCGCGCCCGCAACCGTTCCGCCGAAGACCGCCGTATATTCGCCGGTCGCCGCCAGAGCCAGACGATAACTTCTCAAAAGCGTTCCGTTGATGGTAACCGGAGTTTCGCTCGGCGTATCTCTGAATAAATTCATCTCGCCAATTTTGAACGGGTTTCTCAATCCTTCATTGACTAAACAAACGTGTTTTTCGCCCGTGTTGCGAAGGTCTGTTTTGTGATAGGAAATATAATTATCGGTATCGCCTTTGGAAAACGGGTCGATATAAATTGTTCCGTGTGATGAAAGAATCATTCCGTGAAATCCGGTCGGCGTTAAATCGAATCTGACGATTGCCGTCGGGTCGTCGATGCCCTGACCGCTATAGGTCTGGATTTCGGGAAACTTTTCGGCTAAACCCGGCTCCATAACCGGAGAATTTTCGATGCGAAAACGTCCGAATGAGCCGTCAGGCATCGGAAGGCTCAAAATAATCTGCCTGATTCGCGCAGCGTTGCCGAACTCCACCGGCGCTTGTGCAAGAATACCCTGCAAAGCCGCTTTATTCAGTAAAAAAGTGCGGTAAACGTCAGGCGCAATCGGTCTCTCGACAGGTTTTTGCCTCAACGCTGAATCGTTTATTTCCTTCCAGACATCGCCGCTCGCAAAAGCGGACGCGGCAAGCAAAATAATTGAAAGTAAGAGGAAAACACCTTGATAACTTCTCTTAAACATACAAAAAACTCCTTTTATTTTTGGGAATATTATTTTAGAATTCTAAACCGCAAATTGATACTGGAAGAATCCCGGCAGATTCACTCGTTGACACAAAAAATACAATGTTTCGAGATTCATTAATGAATTGACAAAACATAATATCTAAAATTCAACTTGATGTCTATCGATAAGCCGTAAGTTAAGGAAAATAAAGCAAATTTTTTATCGACGAAACTTAATGCTAAACTGAATTTTTGGTTATATGACGGAAAAATTTATACAAGTTAATCAGGATTCCCAAATCGAGGAAATTAAACATACTCTTTCGCCGACAAAAGAAGAAATTTCCGTTTTAAACGCCACCGAAAGCATCGGTTTCCGGCTGACGCACAGGATGAATCAAGGCGCGTGGAAAAGCCTCTGGACTTTTTGTCAGAGACACATCGGCTCGCTCTGGATTTATCTGGCGACATACAATCTGATGAACGTTTTCGGCATCGAAAACTTTGAGCAGACAGACGAACATCGACCGCTTCTGCTCGTCGCCAACCATCGTTCGTTTTTCGATATGTACACGGTTTCCAGCGTTTTGTTTCGCCGGACGAAACGTCCATTTAAATTGTTTTTTCCCGTTCGCGCCAAGTTTTTTTACACGTCGCCGACGGGTTGGCTCGTCAATTTCATAATGGGCTGGTTTTCGATGTACCCGCCGTTTTTTCATAGAGATAAGCAGCGCGAATTCGACAAATTTTCGATGCGCCGTCTGATACAAATCTGTTCGGAAGCAAAGCCGAACGTCATCGGTATGCACCCGGAAGGAAAGAGAAATTTCTCGGATAATCCATACGAATTTCTGCCCGCGCAAACCGGGGTCGGAAAAATTATAATGTCAGCCAGACCGCAGGTCATGCCGGTTTTTATCGCCGGACTCGGAAACGATTTGAAAAAACAGGTTCTCGGAAACTGGACGGGCGGCAAAAAGGTCAGAATCTGGTTTGGCGAAACAATCGATTTGTCGGAATTTTACGGAAAACGCGATTCACTTCGGACGCATAAGGAGATTGCGGATTTTCTGATGTCGAAAATCGGCGAATTGGCAGAGCGGGACAGAGAAGATTTCGCAGATAAATGTATTGAACAAAACGGATAAAAAAATAGTCTTTGATTTATAATCATTTCATTAAAGGGAGAACAGGCAAGGGTGGAAGGAACTTCAAAAAAACAAACGGAAAATAAAGCAAAACCGCTTTTGGAAATGTCTTCCGGCAGGCGCATTGCCGTAACAATCGGCGTTATGACGGGAATGTTTATCGCCGCGCTGGAAGCGACCGTCGTTGGAACGGCGATGCCGACGGTAATCTCTTCGCTCGGCGGGCTAAATCATTACAGTTGGGTGTTTTCGGCATATCTCGTAACCTCGACCGTAACGGTTCCGGTCTGGGGAAAATTGTCCGATTTATACGGTCGCCGCCTGCTTTATCAAATCGGCATCGGCGTTTTTCTGCTCGGAACGCTTCTTTCAGGACTGTCAACCTCGATGACGATGTTGATTATTTTCCGCGCGATTCAAGGCTTGGGCGCGGGCGCGCTGATTCCGCTCGGAATGACGATTATCGGCGATATTTTCACGCTCGAAGAACGCGCGCGGATGCAGGCTTATTTCAGCGGCGTCTGGGGACTTTCGAGCGTCATCGGTCCGATTGTCGGCGGTTTTATCACCGACCAGATTTCGTGGCGCTGGGTGTTTTTTGTCAATCTGCCAATCGGAATCATCGCCGCATTAATTATCGGTTTTGCGCTCAAAGAGCCGAAGCTGACAGAAAAACCGAAAATCGACTACGCCGGAGCCGCGCTTTTAATGATTGCCATCAGTCTTTTGATGCTGGCAATGGTCGAAGGCGGCGGAAGCATTGCGACGCTTTTCTCGACGGAAAATCTTCTGATAATCTTTGCGGCAATCGTTCTGCTGGCAATTTTCGGCTGGGTTGAGAAAAATGCGCAGGACCCGATAATTCCGTTCGAGCTTTTCCGAAACAGGATGGTCAGCGTTTCGGTCGCCGCCGGTTTTCTGGCTGGTGTGGCGATGTTCGGCGCAATCTCGTTCGTGCCGCTTTTCGCGCAGGGCGCGTTGGGTTTGACGGCAACCGCCGCCGGTTCGCTGCTGACGCCTTTGATGCTGAGCTGGGTTTTAATGTCGGTCATCGGCGGGCGAATACTTTTAAAAGTCGGCTATCGCTCAATCAGCATCGCCGGATTTATCATTTTAACGACCGGATTCGTTTTTCTCGCAATGTTTCAGCGCGAAACCGCAAGAATCTGGCTTTACATCGATTTAGCCTTAATCGGCGCGGGTTTGGGACTAACGATGCTGACGCTTCTGATTGCCGTTCAGCAGGCAGTCGAGCGCACAAAACTCGGCGTTGCAACGTCGCTTAATCAATTTTCCCGCGCAATCGGCGGCGCGTTCGGCGTGGCGATTATGGGCGCGGTTTTAACGGCGGGATTGGCGACGCAGTTAAACAAAGCCGCACAAAACGGCAATAGCAATTTAACCGTCGCGCAAGCCGCCGAATTTGCCTCGAACCCGAACGCTCTAATCGACCCGGCGGCAAAAGCGACTTTACCAAACGGAATTTTAGAAATTCTCCAGCAATCGATGGCAAACGCCATTCACCGCGTCTTCTGGGTCGGCGCAGGCTTTGCCGCGCTTGCATTACTTGTTATATTTTTCCTGCCTAAACAAAGTGATGAAACAGAAGTGCACAAAACCGACAGTGATTGCGGCGAAACGATGCTGATGGCGGAACAGACGACGATTAACGCCCGAAATCAGCCGGAAGCGTAAAAAGATTCAAGATTCAAAATTCAAAATTCAAGATTGCGGGTGATGGTTTCCAATCTTAAATCTTAAATCTTAAATCTTAAATCTTGAAGCTTAAAGCTTGAATCTACTCGTAGCTCAAAGCTTCGACCGCATCGAGTCTTGCCGCGCGAAGTGCAGGATAAAGCGCGCCGATTGCGCCGCCGATTAAGCCGATGACGAGCGTAATCGCTAAAACAACAGGGCTTATTTCGACTTCAAGGGTTGTGATTCTGGTTAAAACAAAACGAACGATTACAGTCAAAAGAATTCCGCCGACGATGCCGCAAAAGCTGATTAAAAGCGCTTCCTGCGTTATCGTCCAGCCGATGCGCGTGTTGCTCATGCCGAGCGATTTCATAATTCCGATTTGGCGCGTTCTTTCCGTAACGGTCGTGTACATCGTCAGCAAAATGACGAGCGCCGAGATGGCGGCGGCGACGCCGATGATGACGTTTAGAAAAACATTCAGCGCGGGAATGCCAGCCATATAAAGCTCTTCCAAGTCTTTCGTCAGCAGAATCTGATTTTCGGGAAACTGGGTTTGTAGATTTTGCGCGACCTGTTCAGGCGTAAATCCGTCTTTGATTTTGACGAGAATCGCGCTTGCTTTTCCTTCGCTGCCGAGCTGTTCCTGCATTTTGGCGAGCGAAATTTTGATGCGCGCGCCAGCCGCCGGTTCGTATGTGCCGACGACCGTAAAATTGCGCTCGTAAAGCGGGATTGTATCGCCGACTTTCAGCTTTTTCTGTTTCTGCCACGCGGTATCGATTATCGCCTCGTCAAGCTCAGGCTTAAATGGACGACCTTCGATGATGTGAAGTCCCGAAATCGACGCGTATTCATCAAAAATAACGGCGTCAACCAGACGTTTTCCGGTGTTATTATCCGGCGCGTCAACGGAATTCTGCCCGATTGCGACGGCAGAAGCGACGCCTTCGACCTTTTTGATTTCCTGAACTATTGTCGCAGGCAGGCGAAACGATTCCGAGCCGCTCATTCCGAGCGTTCCCGAAGCGCGAAAAAAGATTTCCGCGCCGACATTCGCTTCTCGTTTCGCCTGTTCGCGAAGCGTCCCGTTCGCCAGTCCGACCGTAAATACAATCAGCAAAACTCCGACGGCAATACCGAGAATGCTGACGGCGGTTCGCGCCGGGCGATGAAGCATATTCGAGAAGACGAGATTGTCCATAATTTATATAAGTGAGAAGTGAGAAATGAGATGTGAGAACAATTTCTAATTCTCACATCTCATTTCTCATTTCTCACTTAGTTTTTCTTAACTACCGCCGTATTTGCCTCCGGGTTCGGCGTTTGCGCCTGATTTGCTTCCTGCTGTAATTCTTCGGCTGATTTCCAACCGGCTTGTTTTAGTAATTCTATCGCAAATTTTACGGGCACAGCCATGTTTGCGGCATTGCTTTCGGTGAAAACGCCGAAATTAACGCCGATGACTTTTCCGGTCTGCCCAAAAAGCGGCGCGCCCGAGCCGCCTTCAGCCGTTTTTGCGTCGTGAACGATTCTTCGCGCGTCCAAATCGGTTATTGCGCCCTGTGTCGTCAAAGGCACAATTTTTCCGGTTTGCGCAAGGAAATTGATAATTGCCTGACGCGAGCCGCCGAATTTCGAATTTATCGAACGCGCTTCGGCGTCGTCAACCATCGCCAGAAGCCGGTCGGGTCCGTTCGGGTAGCCCATCGAAACGACCGTTCTGCCGATTGAAACCGCGTCCGAAGTTTCATTTTCCAGCGGCAAGACCGGAATGTCGGGCGAAACCAGATTCGGGTCAATCGCGGCAATCGCCAAATCTTCGCGCGTTCCGGTTCGTTTTAATTTGAGCGGAAACGGCTGCGGAAAATTCGGAAAATAAACGACCAGCCGCTTAACACGCGCGCGTCCGCCCGATTCCTTCATCATCTGCTTGACCAAATCGTCTTCTTCCCAAGGCTGCATCACGTGGCGATTTGTAACGATAAAGCCGCCGCCGGTGTGAAATCCCGTTCCGATAAAGTCGTATTCAATCGGCGTTCCGTTGCCTTCGGTCGTCAAGCTCATCTGCGGCGGCTGATTCTGCGCTCCGTCTTCGGTCGGCGTAGTCGGTTCATAAGGGTCGGGCTGAAATTTCTGCGGGTCTGGATAGCGCAGAGTTTTTCCGCTTTTGCGGTCAACAAGGTCATACACCCCGACAATCAGACAGACGCCGTTGCCGTATTCGAGGCGCAGATTCGGCGCGAGCGAGACAATATCGCGGAAAACCTTGTTGTTTTTATCAAGCTCGCTGATTTGCCCGCTCGTCTGTCCGAGTTTTTCTTCAAGCTTACTGATAATTTCGTTTTGCTTTCCGGCTTGCTCGCGGTTTTCGCGCAGTTGACGGTTAAAGGCGAAGCCGAGATATAAAATTCCGCCGATAAATCCGATTGCCAGAATCAGCACAATCAATTTTGTCGACCAGCGAATCTCTCGCGAAAGCTCGCGAACGAATTCGCGCAAAAATATCTTTGCGTCGTCGCGTTTCGGCGTCGCTGCCGACTCCAACGCGGCTTCTTCGATAAATTTCGCCAGATGCGGCTCGCGCTTGGTCGTAATCAGCGCCGATTTTGATGCGAGCGAGAAGAATCTGAACGAAATGTCGTTTGCCGGAATTTCAATCTTATCGCCGTCTTTGACGGCACTGTAATGGCGCAGCGGCTTGCCGTTGAGCGTGAAGTTTAACGATTGCTTAAAATTAATAACGCGATAAACGTCTTCGGTCAGCTCAAATTCGAGCCAAACGTCGTTCGAATCGATTTTATCGGTATGAATCTGTAAATCGTTATTATCGTTTGAGCCGATACGGATAAAGTCGTCGGAAAAATATTCCGTGCGCTTTTCCTTACCGACCGAAACGTGAATGATGATGCCTGCCGCCATTTTCGTGTTTAAACCAAACCTACAATATACACCAAATGTCTTACGGATAGTAGCACAAAGAAGTGAAAAGTGAATAGTGAACAGTGAACAGTTATGAAGTAAAATGTTTAAAGGTAGATTGTGAGAAATCGGTTTTTAATTTTTCACTATTCACTATTCACTTTTCACTGAAATTTTATGGCTGAAAGAAAATTTATCGAAGACCGCGCGCAGCTCGAAAAACTCGCGCCGGTAGCAAAAGCGCCGATAAAACATCACGTTTTCGTATGTAACGGAAAATCCTGCTCGGCGGTCGGCAGCGCGGAAGTCAAAACCGCGTTTGAAGAAGAATTGCAGAAAAGAAATCTGCGTTACGGCAAAAAATCGAAGGGAAGAAATCCGAACGGCGAAATTGTCCTGACCGATTGCAGCTCGGTCGGTTTTTGTTCAATCGGCGCGGCGGTTCTCGTCTATCCCGAAGGCGTCTGGTACGCGCAGGTTCGCGCCGAAGATGTGAAGGAAATCGTCGAAGAACATCTCGAAAAGGGAAATGTGGTCGAAAGACTGGCGCTGATTGAGATGAAAAATGAGAAGTAAAAAGATTTTCTTTTTACTTCTCATTTCTGAATTCTCACTTAATCGAAATCGTTTAAAATCGAATTAAAATAAGTATTAATTCGATTTCGGTTCGGAAGAAAGAATCAACGTCGCCGCCTGCGTCAAAATTGATGAGCCTATAATATTTAACCGCTGCTGATTATCGGCAAAGTTTGCCATTGCATTGCTTAGCGTATGTTCGACTTCATTGCAGAAAACCGCATTTTCATTGACTGGAATTTTACTTCTCATATCTTCCGAAATAGCTTCTTCCTGATTAAATGCGTTTTGACTGACTTCTTCAGCCATCGATTTCAGCTCGCTGACAACCTCTGTCCCGTCATCGGTTTTACCCGGCGAATTTATTTTTTCGGCGGCGGTTACGGCTAGATTGAGCAAGCCTTCCATTTGTTTCAGCGTAATTGAATTCAATTCGGCGACGGTTTTGCAAAAAAACTCGGCGCACTCCTGACTCGTCATTTCAGAATTTGACATTGATTTTATCTCCTTTTTGGCTTGAATGTAAAACTAAAAATTTAACATATCTTATCAGAAAATTTGTCTTGGAGACGGACGCGGCTGTTATTAAATGTTCCGTTCGCTTTTTGCTCGCGCCGCAGGCGTTTTTGCTCGTCTTCGGGAAGATTTTTTATTTCGGCGCATCTTGTCGAACAGCAGCCTTCAAACTTTTCCAAACATTTTTCGCATTGAATAAAAAGCAAATGACAACCCGGATTTTCGCAGTTGCGATGCGTGTCCGATTTCTCGCCGCATTGATGGCAATTACTGATGATTTCGTCCGAAATCTGCTCGGCGAGACGTTTATCGAAGACGAAATTTTTCCCTTTAAATTTATTTTCCAGATTTTTTTCCTTCACCTGATGAACGTATTCGATAATTCCGCCTTCGAGATGAAAAACCTTTGCAAAACCGTTGTGTTTCAAATACGCGCTCGCCTTTTCGCAGCGAATTCCGCCGGTGCAGTACATGACGATATTTCGGTCTTTTTTATCTTCGAGCATTTCAACCGCCATCGGAAGCTGCTCGCGGAACGTGTCGCTCGAAACTTCCAGTGCATTCTCAAAATGCCCGACTTCATATTCGTAATAATTTCGCATATCGACGACGACCGTTTCAGGATTTTCGGTAAGCTTGTTAAATTCTTCCGCCGTTAAATATTCGCCGCGATTCTGCATATCGAAGCTCGCGTCCTCGATGCCGTCGGCGACGATTTTTTTCCGCACGCGAATATGCAGAACCCAGAACGATTTTCCGTCGTCTTCGACCGCGATATTCAGGCGAACGCCGCTGAGAAAATCTATCGAATACAAATAATTTTGAAAATTTTGAAAATTTCTTTCGGGCACGCTGATTTGCGCGTTAATTCCTTCTCCGGCAATATAAATCCTGCCCAAAACGCCTAAGGCTTCCAGATTTTCAAACAATTCGTCCCGAAAACTTTGAGGATTTTCAACCGGATGATATTTGTAAAACGAAACGGTCGTGCGAGCTTCGTCGTCATTTTCGATACGTTTTTTTAATTCGTCCTGAGATATAAGGTTGCGTAGTTCTTTCATAAATCAAAATGCCTCGCGCCGGTTCGCCCGCAGCATTTTATTCGAATGAAAAATTCGGAATTTATTAAAATTCACTTCTCCAAAATTACGATTGCGCCGTCGGAATAAAATATGTCTCGAATCGAAAAACCCGCGGCAAGCAGTTTTTTTAGCCCCGTAACAGTCGTATCATCAGCCGGTAATTTGTTTTTTTCGGTCAATCTGAAAAATTTATATTCGTATTTCGAGCTTCCGCCGGCAGTTTGCGCGAAGACGAGCTTAGCACCGATTGTTTCGATTTCGTCGCACTGCGTGTCGCCGAGAAACATTCCTTTATAAAGATTACCGGGCGCAATTTTTTTGTCGAATTCCTTTTGATATTTGTCGGCGTCGAGCAAAATATAAGATTTAGCGTCGCCGGGAATTTTGGCAAGCAGGGCGAATTTTGTTAAGCCGATGCGCCTGCCCGCAATTAACTGAAAACCGTTTTGCGCGTTGAGATTTATTTCTTTTTCAAAACCGTTTACGTCTTTGAAAAATTTGTATTCGATTTTTTCGGTGTTTTCGTTTCGAAGGTCTTTTTCGAGCAGAATAGAAACCGAAAAGTCGAGTGCTCCGCTTTTATTAAAAAGAACCTTCAACGGGTGAAAACCCGGCGGAACATTGTCGAGCGCTTTTTGCAGCTCGGCGGTCGGGCTTTTCCCAAGACCGATTTTTCCTGTAAAAACCTTGTATTCTCTTTGTCTTTCGGAGTTTCCGACAATTTTTTCGAGCAGAAAAACATCGCCTTTCGCTAATCTCACAAGCGAGTCGGCGACGGGAAATTCGGTTGTATCACCGTCCGCTTCACTTTCCGTACAACCCGTTATCGGAAGAATGTGCGTAACATAAAATCCGAGCCGAGATTTTGCGTTAAGGCGTGATTCGATAAATCTTCGGTTCGGACTCGTCAACCAGTCGTATTGATAAGCCGCTTCGGGGTCAAATTTTAAGACGGCGGCAAATCTCTGTGAATTGTTTGCGTCGCCGCCGTAATTAAAGGCTTTCGAAACGCGATATTTGAGCTTGCCGAATTTATTTAATTCTTCGATAAAACCTGAAAGACTGCCCGAAAGAACGAACTGAAAATCTTCTTTCCGCTCGTTATTCGAAGATGTTTTATTTTCAGCCTGCGGCGTCGGATTAACGCCCGGAGTCGGTGAAATTTGAACGTCCTTTTTACCGGATTGCCCGAAAGCCGCCATTGCGAAAATTATCGATACAATCAAAAAATTCAGAACTTCGAATTTAAGTGATTTCATAATATCTAAGCTGTTTTCGCCGTCGCTTCCATATCGGGCTTCCAGCGCAGAACGGGTTTTCGCGCTGCCGTTGCTTCGTCAAGTCGCCCGATTCTGGTCGAATGCGGCGCGTCGATGACGAGCTGCGGATTTTCCTGCGCTTCGGCGTTTATATCCTTCATCGCCTCGATAAAAGCGTCCAAATCCTGTCTGCCGACTGATTCGGTCGGCTCGATGAGCATCGAGCCTTCGACGATAAGCGGAAAATAAATCGTCATCGGGTGAAATCCGTAGTCGATAAGTCGCTTGGCAATATCGAGCGTGTGAACGCCTTTGCGCGACTGCTTTTTATGCGAAAAAATGACTTCGTGCATCGGGTCTGAATCGAACGGTTTTTCGAAATCTTCAGCAAGCTCGCGGGCAATATAACGCGCGTTCAGAACTGCGGCTTCGGTCGCTTCGCGCAGACCGCTCGCGCCGTGTGTATAGATGTATGAAAGCGCGCGAATCATCATCCCGAAATTGCCGTAAAACGCCTTGACGCGACCGATTGATTCGGGACGATTAAAATCTAATTTGTAATTTTCATCTTCTTTGACGACGCGCGGAGTCGGAAGAAACGGCTCAAGCTCAGCCGTGCAGCAGCAGGGACCGCAGCCCGGACCGCCGCCGCCGTGCGGGGTCGAAAACGTTTTGTGCAGATTCAGGTGAATCACGTCAACGCCCATATCGCCCGGACGCGCAACACCGACAAGCGCGTTCATGTTCGCGCCGTCCATATAAACAAGCCCGCCCGCCGCGTGAATGATTTCGCAGATTTCCTTGATGTTTTTCTCGAAAATTCCGACCGTGTTCGGATTCGTCAACATTAAACCGGCAATGCCGCCTTCGTCGCACAAATGGCGCAAATGTTCTAAATCAGTCAAGCCTTCCGCCGTCGATTTGACGGTTTTAACAGTAAATCCAGCCAGATGCGCCGACGCCGGATTCGTGCCGTGTGCAGAATCGGGGATAAGCATCACGCGCCGGTTTTTTGCCGCTTCGCCTTCGCGTTTGTCGAGCAGAGCGCGTATCAGCATCACGCCCGTCATTTCGCCGTGCGCTCCGGCGGCAGGCTGGAGACTTACGCCCGGAAGCCCGGTAATTTCCGACAAATCTTCCTGCAAGCGGTAAATTAATTCAAGCGCGCCCTGCGATTCGGCTTCGGGCGCAAGCGGGTGAAGCCCGGCAAGTCCGGGAATTCTGGCGACTTTTTCGTTCAGGCGCGAATTGTATTTCATCGTGCAGCTGCCCAGAGGATACATTCCCAAATCAATCGAATAATTCCACGTTGAAATGCGTGTAAAATGCCTGATAACATCAACTTCCGAAACTTCCGGCACGCCTTCCAAATTATCCGTTCGTCTTAATTCCAACGGAATAATTTCGTCGAGATTCGTTTCTTCAACGTCCAGTTTCGGCAAACGATAGCCGACTCTGCCCGTCTGTGATCGCTCGAAAATCAAGCCTTCATTTTGTGTAGGGTGCTGTGTAACTTTTTTAATACTCATAAATATTAGTTTGGTTTTAGGTTTTAGGTTTTTGGCTTTCGGCTTTTGCTAAAACCTAAAACCTAAAACCTAAAACCCATTTTCTACGCTTTCGGCAGACCGTTTTGCGCAATCATTTCAACCTTTTCGCAAAATCTGTCGAGCTCCCAGAGCGTCGTGTAACGTTCGGCGTAATGCGTATACCGGAAAATTCGGCGTGAACAATCGGCGTCGTAAAAATTTTGTGTTTCGACATTAAATAATCACCGATTTCAACCGGATTTCAAAGAGCGATGCGACCGGTGCCGGCGCGAGCGCCATCATTCCGAAGCCTTTGCCGATAGAGTTTAAAAATTTTCTACGGCTGAAATCGTGAGCGAATGTTTTTTCGATTGTCATTTCCGCTCCCTTTAAAAATCAAGTTAAATCTCTGCCGCAAAATCGACAGATAGTTGCTTCGGGTTGAATTAATTCGGCGCAAAACGGGCACTTTCTCAAATTGTTCCAAGTCTTTTTAAAAAGTTTCGCTCCGACAAAAATAATTATTACGGCTCCGACCGGCAAAGCTAAAAGAATCAAAAACGCGCCGATAAGTATTATTTCCGTCGTTCCGATTGATTCCAATCTGAAAAACAACATTTCTTAACTTATTCCTTGTAAACCTTCAACCAAATTGTCAATCTGCTCTTTCGAATTCGTTTCCGTTACGCAAACCAGAAAATCATTCGGATTGTCCGAGTAATAACGCGAAAGCGCGAGTCCGCCGATAATATCTTTTTCAGTGCGGAGTTTTTCCAGAATCTCTTCGGCAGGTTTCGACGCGCGGACAACGAATTCGTTAAATTTCGGCGCGCTGAATGCGAGTGAAAAGCCTTCGATTTCGGAAATCTTTTTCGCCGCGTAAGCCGTCTTCTGAGCGTTTTGAACGGCGACTTCCTGCAAGCCTTTTTTGCCCATCGCTTCCATATAAATCGTCGCGGCGAGCGCAATCAAGCCTTGATTTGTGCAGATATTCGAAGTCGCTTTTTCGCGCCTGATGTGCTGTTCGCGCGTCGCTAAAGTCAGAACAAAACCGCGATTTCCGTTTTTGTCATAGGCGACGCCGGCGAGCCTTCCGGGCATATTGCGAACGTATTTTTCCTTGCAGGCGAAAAGTCCTACGTGCGGACCGCCGTATGACATCGGAATTCCGAAGCTCTGACCTTCGGCGACGACAATATCGGCATTCGCCGCGCCCGGCGATAGCAAACCGAACGAAATCGCTTCCGTTACGACGACAATCATCAGCGCGCCGACGGCGTGTGCCTTTTCCGCAAGGCTTTTCAAATCTTCGACACAGCCGAAGAAGTTCGGCGACTGCACGACAAAAGCGGCGGTTTTATCGTCGAGTTTATCCAATTCATCTGACAAAACACGCCCGGTTTCCTTGTCGAAATGAACGGTTTCAACCGTCAAATCGCCGTGTTGTGTATAAGTTTCGGCAACCGCCAGATATTCGGGGTGAACGGTTTCGGCGATGACGACCTTATCGCGCTTTGTTACACGCTGAGCCATCAAAAACGCTTCCGCCATCGAGGTCGAGCCGTCGTACATCGAAGCGTTTGCCACGTCCATTCCGGTAAGCTGGCAAACCAATGTTTGAAACTCGAAAATATACTGCAAAGTTCCTTGCGAAACTTCCGGCTGATACGGCGTGTATGAAGTAAAAAACTCCGAGCGCTGAATCAGATGGTCAACAATCGTCGGCGAAAAATGCGAATAAACGCCCGCGCCTAAGAATGAAGTCTTGCGCGCAGCCGTGTTTTTTGCCGCCAGATTTTCCATCGCGGCGATGACTTCCGGTTCGGCAAGCGGTTCGGTAATTTTGAGTGCGCGGTTTAATTGTACTTCGTTTGGAATCGAGCGAAAAAGCTCGTCTGCCGTCGAAAGCCCGACGTGTTTCAACATTTCGTCGCGCTCCTCGGGTGAATTTGGTATATAACGCATAATTGATAATTGATAATTGATAATTGATAATTGACGATTTGAAAAATTATCAATTATCAATTATCAATTATTCATTCTCTGAAAGGTATTCTTCGTATTCGGCGGCGTTGAGCATTGCATCGACATCGCCCGGGTTGTCCATTTTGACCTTTATCATCCAGCCTTCGCCGTACGGGTCTGAATTGACTACTTCAGGGGCATCGTTTAATCCGTCGTTGGCTTCGGTAACTTCGCCCGCGAGCGGCGTAAAGACTTCCGAGACGGCTTTTACCGATTCGATTGAGCCAATCGCTTCGTGCGCGGCGAATTTATCGCCTGCCGTCGGCAGCTCGATATAAACGACATCGCCGAGCGAATGCTGCGCGAAATCCGTAATCCCGATGGTCGCCACATCGCCATCTACCTTAACCCATTCGTGGTCTTTGCTGTAATGTAAATTTTCCGGTACGTTTGCCATAGTTTTAGGTGATAGGTGATAGGTGATAGGTGATAGGTTTTTTATTTATTTATTCTAAAACCTAACTCCTAATCCCTAATCCCTAATTTTTCATTTATCTCTTTTATAAAATGGAATCGGCACAATTTCTGCCGTCAGATGTTTGCCTCTTACATCAATTTTAATTTCTTGACCGATATTTGCAAATTCGATTGGCACAAAAGCCAGACCGATATTTTTTTTGAGATATGGCGCGGGCGAGCCTGACGTTACATAGCCGAGCTTTTCGTCGTCGATTATCACCGCGAAATCGTCGCGCGCGATGCCTTTGTCCGTCATTTCAAACCCGACGAGCTTTCGTTCCAAGCCTTCTTCCTTTTGTTTAACTAATGCCTTTTGCCCGATAAATTCACCTTTTTTAAGCTTACAAATCCATCCGAGATTTGCTTCGAGCGGCGTGATTTCGTCCGAGATTTCGTGCCCGTAAAGCGACATTGCAGATTCAAGCCTTAAAGTATTTCGCGCCGCAAGTCCTGCGGGCAAAATTCCGAATTCCGCGCCCGTGTCCATCAAATCATTCCAAATCTGCCCGGCATATTGCTTATCGGCGTAAATCTCAAAACCGTCTTCGCCCGTATATCCGGTGCGCGAGATAATCGCGTCCACGCCGTCAAATTTATCGACCGTGAAATGATAATATTTAATTTCGCCGAGATTAACGTCCGTCAATTTCTGCGCAATCTCCAGCGCCTTCGGACCCTGAACGGCAATCTGGCAATAATCCGCGCTGGCATTGGTCAGAGTTATATTTTCGTCGCCTTTGTGCGAAGTAATCCATTCCCAATCCTTCTCGGTCGTGCCCGCATTGACGACAAGCAGTAATTTATCCGCGTCAAAACGATAAACGAGCAAATCGTCAACGACCGTTCCGTTTTCGTAACACAAAGCCGAATAATGCGCCTGCCCGTCAACGAGTTTCGTTACGTCGTTAGTCGTCAAACGATTGACAAACGCAATCGCGTCCTCGCCTTCGACCCAAATCTCGCCCATATGCGAAACGTCAAAAAGCCCAGCCTTTTCGCGCGTCGCCAGATGCTCGGCAATCACGCCCGCCGAATACTGCACGGGCATATCCCAGCCGCCGAAATCAACCATTTTCCCGCCCGCCGCGCGATGCGCCTCATTGAGCGGAGTCTTTTTTAATTCAGCCATAAATTTAGAAGATTGGCAGAAACGCGAGTGTAAACGAGCGTGTTTTCAACTAATTTGAATTTACACGCTCCTTAACAGTCGCGTTTCTGCCTTGAGAACCATAAAGAAAAAGCTAACATTCACAACTTGCAAGCGTCAAGAAAGGCTTAACAAGAAAAATTTTTTATGAATTTTTGTTAAATTTTGTTAAATGACTTACAAAAACCTGGAAATTTCTTATAGCGGTGATAAGATAACCGAAAGTTCGACTCTTTCCGGTGACGAAAATGACAATAAAATATTTTCTTAAAACCCTGATTTGTTTATTTCTTTTCTCGCTTTCGGTTTTTTCACAAAAGCTTGTGCCTGATAATTCATTTACGCCGGCGCTCAACGGTAGTGTGAATTTTATCGAAATCCAAAGCGACGGGAAAATCTTAATTGCCGGGGAATTTACAACCGTTAACGGCGTAACGCGCAAAAATATGGCGCGGCTCAACCCGGACGGAAGTTTGGATACGTCATTTGACACAAGTTGGCTGGGCGCGAACTCGTTCATCAGTTCGATGAAGCTTCTGCCCGACGGCAAGATTCTGGTTGCCGGAAGCTTTGGGTCAGGCGCAAACTCCAGCGTCCGTCGCATAAACGCTGACGGCACGCCCGACAGTACGCTGACTTCCGTTCCTTTTCTGGCAACCAGTGGTTTTTTCCAGATAATCAATAAAGTTGACCAGATGGCAAACGGAAAGATTTTGTTGTGCGGTAACTTTGATTTGCCGAACGGCAACGCGAAGCCCGGTCTAGCCCGGTATAATAATGACGGAACTTATGATTCGACTTTTACAACTTCGATTGACGATAATTGCAGCGACCTCGAAGTTCAGCCCGACGGTAAATATTTAGTCTCCGGTCTTTACTCGACCGTTAACGGCAGCAGCAGAATCGGGCTCACGCGTTTCAATACGGACGACAGCGTTGATACAAGCTTTAATCCCGCGCCTTCGCCGAAGGGCTCGCCGGCGTATTACGGGTTAATCGAATTGCAGAGCGACGGAAAGATATTAGGTTTTACGGGAATTGGTTCCGCTCTGGTATTAAGGCGATTGAATGCCGACGGAAGCCTTCAAACAACTTTTTCTAACGCATTATCTTACGCTTTTGATATGGATTCTCAGTCAAACGGAAAGGTCATTGTTGTCGGGGAACATCGTAATGTCTACGGACAATCGGAAGATTTTAACAGGTATAACACGGACGGCACACACGACCCGTCATCTGACCGATTGAGTTTTTACGGTCCTCAATTCCCACATATACCGAAAGCCGTGGCGGTCGCCTCGGATGGAAAAGTCATTACCGGCGGTAATTTTACAACATTTACCGTTAATACCAACGGACCGCAAATAAGCCGACCGTATCTTGCCCGGTTTGTGGCGCAGGCGATTCCGATAAAACCGAAATACGATTTTGACGGCGACGGCAAAGACGATATCGCGGTTTTTCGTCCGAGCGACAGCGTCTGGTATCTGAATGGCAGCACCGCCGGATTTTCCGCAACGCAGTTCGGACTTTCGACCGATACGCCAATCGCGGCGGATTACGACGGCGATGGTCGTGCCGATATTGCCGTCTTTCGCGACGGCGTATTCTATTGGCTGCGCAGCTCGGACGGCGTATTCGCTTACAGAGTTTGCGGGCAAGCCGGAGACATTCCGCAGCCGTCGCCCGACGCTTACCTCAGCTCTGACTCGATGGATTTTCTCGTGTATCGCCCGTCAGCGTCGCTGTTTTATTCCCGTCAGCCGTTTCATAATGAGACACACGTAGAATTCCGAAATATGACGCTTTTGCCGACCGATAAACCTGTCGTTGCCGATTACGACGGCGACGGAGCGCGCGATTTGGCTGTTTTCCGCGACGGCAATTGGTTTTTCATGGAAAGCTCGCATCTCGAAACCAAGCAATATCATTTCGGTCTCGCCGGAGACAAGCCGGTTATCGGCGACTTTGACGGCGACCTTCGAACCGATTTTGCGGTTTATCGCCCGTCAGAGGGAATCTGGTATATTCAACAATCAGTGGAAGGTTTTTATGCTTTTCGATGGGGATTGGCAGAAGATTTGCCCGTTCCGGCAGACTATGACGGCGACGGTAAAACGGACATTGCCGTTTTCCGTCCTTCGACCGGAGATTGGTATATCATGAAAAGCACAGGTTCATATCACATCGAACACTTCGGCTTAACAAACGATATTCCGGTTCAGTTACGTTAAATCGTTTTAAAGCAGCAGTAAAAAAAAAGGGAATTATTTCCCTCTTTTTGAGCTAAATTCAGCAGCTTCAAGAAAGGCTTGACAGTAAAATTTCCCCGGATGTAAACGAGTCTAAAGCTGTCCGGCGACGAATTCTAAGTTAGGTATGTCATCGACGACAAATATACTGCTGTCGGTGAAGTTCAGACCTTTTAACTTGACCGAGATTGTGTAATTTTGTCCGGTCATTACATTCGAAAAACTAAAATATCCGAAAGGATTTGTCCGGCTTGTTGCAATTACGCCCGAGTTATTACGAAGTGTAACAACTGCCTTGTTGACCGGGCTGCCGTCCCAGCGGGTTGCTCTGCCCGATATTCCGACCGGAAATGCGGGCGGCGCAATCAGGCGAGCGACGGAAAACTGTGGACTTTCAAACGGGAAGTGAACCGTGCCGAGTGCCGTAACTCCTCCGATAACGGTTCTGCCTCTCGAATCGACGGCAACCGCTTTTGCGCCGTCGTTTAGCGAGTCGCCCACATCGATGCTGAGGTATCCGTCGTCGCTGAAGGTCGTGTCGGGCGAACCATCCGGCATATAGCGAGCAGCCTGATAGAGCATAGGCACGCCGTTGCTGTTGAACCCGGCGGGCGGATGACCGACAACCGTAATCCTTCCGCCGGCTGAGAGCATTAAGTCATAGGGGTCATAGCTTCCATTTAAAGCCTGTCGCGTTCCGTCGAAATCGAAGCTCAAATCCGGCGAGCCGTTCGCGTTGAAACTGAATATAATATTATCGTGACCCAGTGCGACGACGCGCCCGTCAGGTCGTATCGCGAGCGACCGGATGCCCGCATCAGGATAGTTTGGAACGCCGTAAGCGATACTGTTAAATCCGTCTCCGTCCCACGATGTGTCCGTCGAGCCGTCCGGGTTTAACCGTGTCAGCAGATATGAACCCGACGATGGCGATGTGAAATTTAAAAGGTTGCCGCCGATTAGTATCTTGCCGTCCGGCAGAAGCGCTATCGATATGCCTAATGTCGATTGCCCGGAAATCGTCGGCTTGACAAATCCGCCCTTTCCGAATGAATTGTCAAGCGTTCCGTCCAAATTATAACGGGCGATAAACTGTTGAAAACCGCCCGTCGATGTTCCTTGATAACCGGCAACCACGATTTTACCGTCCGGCTGAACCGCAACCTTTTTGGCGCGGTCATTCTGTCCCGGGGCAACGTCAGTGATTACTTTGCCGCCGCTGCCGAACGATTTATCCAGACTCCCATTCGCGTTATAGCGGGCAATAATAATATTCTCATTGTTATTGCCGGAAGTAAGACTGAGCCAGCCAGCCACAACCAGCCTGCCGTCGTCCATTAATGCTACGCCGGAAGCAATTCCGCTCTGCGCGCCTTGAATAGTAGTAAAGGAAACACCTGCGGGCGTAGAAGGACCGCCGCCGAAAGTAGAGTCAAACGAACCGTCTTCGTTCAAACGAACGATACAAAGCGGAACAAGTGAAACATTAACCGAAAAGCAGCCTGACACCAGCACAATCTTGTTGTCCGGCTGAATGACCATATCGCTCGTACTGCCGATTGCCCCTATTTGAAGAACTTTCTTTCCCGAAGAATTAAAGGTCGTATCAAGTTCGGGCTGAGCAAAGACCGCAGCGTTTAGAAAAACACCGACGACTATAAGACACCAAAATATGTTTTTCATCAAAAACTTCACCCCGCAAAATAACGTATTTCAAAACAGATTAACACAATATTCGACAAATTTTCGTTAAAAAACATTAAATATTTAATGCTTCCGCCCTCTGGTTTATTGCATAAAAGAAAAAATTCATCTGCCACACGCAAGCGGCAAGAAAGGTTTAATAAGAAAAACTTTTTAATGGAAACTTTAACAAAAACGGCGTAAGATTGATTTATGAAAACCGAAAGCGAAAAAATAACCGTGCCGCGGTTCTTAACAATGTTTGAGGAGTTTTCGCCCTCCGAAAAGTTAAAGATTGCCGAGAAAATTAATCAGAAAACTTTTGCAGAAAGATGGAACGCTCTCGACGCCGAATTACCCGACGCGGAAATGTCCGACGAAGAAATAATAAGCGAAGTACGAGCCGTCCGTTATGGCAAAAAAGCAAAACGCTAAAATAATACTCGACACAAACTGGTATATCAGCGCGACGATAAATCGCAAATCAAGACGCATTTTGTATGAGATTCTGACCAATACGAGTTTGCAGGTAATTTATTCAAAAGAGATTTTGCAGGAATACCTGGAAGTAATGCGCCGCGCAAAGTTTCGGAGATTTGTTTCAATAAATCAGATTCAGCGATTTATCAATTTAATTTTGCCTAAACTGTCTGAAGTTTTTATCACAACCTCTGTTCAAATAAGCCGCGACAAAGACGACGATTATTTGTTGGCGATGGCAGTGGAGAACAACGCTGATTATCTTATTACGGGCGACTTGGATTTACTTGTTTTGAAAGAAATCCAGAAAACTAAAATTTTAAAAATGTCCCAGTTTCAAAATTTGGTTAACTGAATAAATTTATGGAAAAAATAATCGATATACACATCAAAAAACTGCCCGAAGGCTTTTATCTCGTTACTTGCGAAAGCATTCAAGGCTTAGTCGCATAAGGTCGCACGAGTGCAGAAACGCTTGAGATAGCCCGCGGTGTGGCGAAAAAATTGTTGGAAGCACAGGTCGCACTCATAAAAAATATTTAGCCACGTGCTTGAGCGCGTGGTCAGAATTAACGAAATTGATTAGGGTGTTTTAACGTCCATTACAGAAACTAATTATCGCTTCAATCAAAACGGCGAAAAAGTGCTAAGTGGTAAACGGTAAGTGGTAAGTGAAGAAAAAAGATTCTTCTTAAATTTACCACTTACCGTTTACCACTTAGCACTAATTACTCTTTTTCTTCTTTTCCTCTTTTACTTCTTTCGGTAATTTGGCTGAGGCTTCGATTATTGAGGCGCATAAATCAATCGAGTTTAGAAGCGAGCCGCGTTCTTTTTCGTCTTTTACATTGCCTAGTTCGGCTTTGAACTGCGGCTGGTAGCGCTGCGCGGCGTCGGCGAGTTTGCGGACGGCTTTCGGGAAGAATTTGCTTTCCATTCCGCCTTCGCGCGTGGCGAGGTCGTCGATGTCGTCAACGGCTTTTTGCAGGATTTTCGAAATGTCGGAGACGAGCTGCGTGCGGCTGCCTTTCGGAAGCTCGCCCCATTTTTCCGCATCTTTTTCGATTTGCTTCGCCTGCGAGCCATCGTTGTTTAAAACGAGAAAGCGGCGGTCAATCGCTTTTGTCAGAACTTCTATCCGCAAATCGATTTGCTGCGCGTCGCTGACCAAATCGACTTCCTTGTCGGTCAGATAATCGCGTTTCTGAGCGTCTGCGTCTGACGGTGAAAACATCAGGAGAAGAAAAAATGCGGTTAAGGCGTAAAAGGTAAATCTCATAAATTTTGAAGGGAATAGATAATTGCTAATTGGTTGCCCACAGGTTAATTCAAGTTGCCAGTCTGGAAAAGATTTGAAGATTTTCGCGCGAAATTTGAACAAACCGGGAGAATTCTTTAATTACCAATTACCAATTACTTGTTACCTTTTTCACCAGTTACTCATAAAATTATTCGGCACGACCGTGTCGCTGAAAAGCGGCTCGACGGCTTTGGTTCGGGCGTCGCGGACGGTTTTGACCAGTCCCCTGACATAAAATTCGTATTTTGTCGGCAGCTCGCGCCGGATAATTTCGAGCCTCGAAATATATGCCCGCAGGCTGAGTTCGAGCTTTTTAAAATTATTGATGATAGCTTTGCTTCCGTTATCGTTGCGGTTCAGGAAATTCAGCGTGTAGTCAATCAAAGCGTGAAATCCGCCAAGCTCGCCGAACATTTCCTCGTAAGCGCCTTTGGAGTTTAAATCTTCGGCTTTTTTCAGACGACCTTCCATCAGCATTATCGCCAGATTGGTTCGATTTTTAACCTCGGTTTCGCCCTCAAGCGCCTTTTTCTCGTCCTTCGAAATCATTTTCAGCGGCGGCGGCTCGGCGTCCTTCGGCTCATCGGTCTGCGCATTCGCGCAGAAAGTGAAAAGTGAAAAGTAAAAAGTGAAAAGCGTAAGAACAAAAAATATAGATTTGAGATTGCCGGTTAAATCATACTTATTTTTCAGAATACTTCTAACTATTATCATCTTTATTAACCTCTTTCCGTTCCTTAATTATTCACTGTTCACTATCAACTTTTCACTTTTTTTTCATCAGCTTTTGCACGACGGGAAGACGAAGCGTTACTTTTTCGATTTCGAGCTGATTTTGAGCCGCGTCGGCGAGTTTTAGAAACTGCTGATAATTTGCCGTCGCATCCGTATATTGTCCCAAACTGTCATAGCAAATTGCAAGAAAATAATACGTAATCGGTAGCTCCGGCTGTTTTTCTCTGAGCTGCTGAAATTCTTTTATCGCTTCGGCGTATTTTTTTAACTGGAAAAGCGCGGTTGCCAGATTTGCGCGCGCGGTGTAATTGTCGGGCGCGATGTCGAGAATTTTTCTCAGGATAATCGACGCGCTTTCGTATTGTTTTGCCTGCACGAGCGCCGCGCCGTAGCCGATGGCGTGATTTAGATTATTCGGCTCGGCTTCCGACGCGCGGCGGCAGTATTCCAGAGCTTTCAGCGGGTTATCGACTCTTTTTAAAACGCAAAGCCGTCCGAGAATCGCGCCGTTTTTCGCGTCCTTCTCAAGCAGTTTTTCCAGCTCGGCGACGTTTTCCGTTTCGCCCGCCAAAATTTTGCCGCGCAGGGAAGTAATTTCGGCGGTCGGATTTTGAATCGAATCGAGCAGCTTTATTGCTTCGTCAGCTTTGTCGTTTGCCGTGTAAACGCGAGCGAGAACAAGCTTTGCGGGCAGGGAATTCGGCGCGAGCTTATTTAGAAGCAGCGCGTCGGCAAGCGCGCCTTTATAATCGCTTTCAGCCAGCGCGATTTCGGCGCGCTCCATTAAAGCGTTTTTGTTGTTCGCGTCAATCGAAAAAGCGCGGCTCAGGCTCGTTTTGGCGGATGCTTTATCGCCCAGAGCGTTTTCGAGCGCGGCGCGCGAAGCCCAGACCGATGCGGTCGGTTTTGCTTTGGAAGTTAAAATTTTTAATTTTTCGAGCAGACTTTTGAGAACGTCCGCGCTCGCTTTTG
>JBARIW010000014.1:0-58659 GCA_049799955.1 Pyrinomonadaceae bacterium | reverse complement strand
GCACAGTACAGCTCTAAATCCGAATTCGGTGGCGGTTGACAATAAAATCATTCCGAACAATAGTATTGTGAGAATTCCGGGTCTGCCCGAAGAATTTGCAGGGAAAACTTTTATTGCCAACGATGTCGGCGTAACTGTTCACGGCAAACACATAGACATTTATACAGGCGAAGGCAGAGACGCCGAACGAAAAATGTACGAAGTAACTTTTGAAGACGACAATTTAACGCGGGTTTGTTTCAAAACGCCGTAAAATTTATGCTTAGACCGACCGTTATCGCCATTCCGTTTTTCGCGCTGATGATTGCGATTGAAACGTACCTTGCCGTGCGGCGCGAAGAAAATTACGACCGCAAGGATATTTGGACGAATATCGCCCTCGGTTTCGGAAGCGTTGCGTTCGGAGCGATTTTCGGTATAATTCAGGCTTTCTTTTACGACTTTATTTATGAGAATATCGCGCCGTTTCAGATGCCGATGAATACGTGGTGGGCTTGGACGATTCTGCTTTTTGCCGACGATTTCGTTTACTATTGGTTTCATCGTTTCAGCCATGAAATTCGGTTTTTCTGGAATTTTCACGTCGTGCATCATTCGTCGAATCAATACAATCTGAGCGTCGCCGTTCGGCAAAGCTGGTTTTCGGGCATAGCGCACTGGATTTTTTATATTGCGGTCGCGTTTCTCGGATTTCCGCTATGGGCGTTCGTTTTTATGCACGGACTGAACCTGATTTATCAATTCTGGATTCACACGAAAGTCATTAAAAAACTGCCCGCTTTTGCCGAATTTATTTTGAATACGCCTTCGCATCACCGCGTTCATCACGGCGTAAACGATATTTATCTGGACAAAAACTACGCCGGAATTTTTATTATCTGGGACAGAATGTTCGGCACATTCGTTCCCGAAACCGAAAAGGTGCGCTACGGCATAATCAAGCCGATTGACAGCTATAACTGGCTCTGGATAAACTCGCACGGATGGGCTGAAACGTGGGAAGCGATGCGCGCGCGGAAGACTTTTTCCGGCAAGCTGCGCTGCGTTTTCGGCGCGCCGGCAATGGATTTTGAAGAAAAAATTCTGCTGCCTGCAAATACAACGAAACAAATATAATCTATGAAAATTAAAATTTTGCTCTGCCTCGTTTTCGTCGTCGCATTTTCGTCTTTTACCTTTACACAGACCGTAAAAATCACGCCGAAGAAAACCGTTTACAAACGAAAAAATCCCGAAGCGGCGGATTATAAGCGAAGCTTTACCATTACTTATCCGAAAATTTCGGGCGTGAGCGCGGCGTTGATAAAGAAAATCGAAGCGAATCTGAGCTTCGAAAAAGCTTTCGAATTCTCTTTAAAAGACGAAATCAGCACGGATTACGGGCTCGATTCGGCTGATTTTACGGTTCTTTACAATAAATTCGGCATTTTAAATGTCGAGTTGTCGGAAGATGTTTCGGGCGCTTATCCTTCGACCATTAACAAATCCATTGTTATTGATACGAAGACAGGCGAGCGAGTAAAAGCCGCCGATATTTTCGTAAAGCTCCCTGAACTCGCCGCTAAAGTCAAAAAATCGCAGGCGGCGGAAATCAAGAAAGGAATTTCTTTAATGAAAAAGGAAAGTCCCGACATCGAAAATCCGGCGGAATATTTCAGCAACACGGGCTATACGGTTGAAAATCTCGACGATTTTTCGGTGAGCGACAAAGGCATAACATTTCGCTACGATTACGAATTCGCGCACGTCATGCTCGCGCTTCAGCCTGACGGCAGATTTTTCTATTCATGGGCGCAGCTAAAGCCTTTTATCAAGCGCGGCGGTTTGCTTGCACGGTTTAATCGCTAATATACTGAAGAAGCAGGTAGCAGAAAGTAGATAGTAGATAGTAGATTATTTTCTCTACTATCTACTTTCTACTATCTACACGCTAAAATTTTTATGAGTGAAAGAAAAATCAGAGTGCTGGTCGCAAAACCCGGACTCGACGGACACGATAGAGGCGCGAAAGTTATCGCCCGCGCACTGCGCGACGCGGGAATGGAAGTAATTTACACCGGCTTGCGGCAAACACCGGAAATGATTGCCGCGGCGGCTTTGCAGGAAGACGTTGACGCGGTCGGGATTTCTATTCTCAGCGGCGCGCACAACACGCTTTGCCCGCGCATCGTCAATCTTCTGCGCGAAAACGGGATGGACGACACGCTGGTTCTCGTCGGCGGAATCGTTCCGCAGGAAGACATCGCCGACTTAAAGAACAATGGCGTGTCGGAGATATTTCTGCCCGGAACATCGACTGAAGACATTGTTACATTCATTCGTCAAAACGTAAGACAGCAGAGTTAAATCGCGTCTGGTATAGCATTTGCGCTAATAGTCTTTAAGGCTCTGAAAGTGTATCGAATATTTACACACGACGAGCTTCTAAAATATTGAAAACATTTACGAGGAAAACGTTATGAAAAGATTACTTGGTATATTTTTCGCATTCGCAATGATTTTATCGGCGGCATTCGCCAGCGATTCATTTTCCGCCAACGCGCAGGGAAATGTCGTAGTTAGAAAGAGCAAGAGCATTTCATCAAAAACGTGGCGCGGCGGCAAATACGTTTATCGCAAAGGCGCAAACGGTACGCGTTATGTTTATCACAAAACAAAACGCGGCACGGTTTACGTCGGCAAACAAACATGGAAAGGCGGCAAATGGACGACGCACAAAACAAAACGCGGCGTAAAATCCGTCGTCAGCCGGACAAAGAAAATTATCAATTAACAATTAAATTTTAATTCAACGGGAAAAAGGTCGAAATCAGAAAGATTCCGACCTTTTTTTATTTGTATTATTTTCATTCAGCCGAAGGAATAATGAGCGGATATTTCAATTGCGGATGCTCGATGACCGAAACCGGCAAATCGAAGGTTTCACGAATAATTTTCCCGGTGAAAATCTCTCGCGGCTTGCCCTGCGCGACAATTTTTCCGGCTTTAAGGAGCACAATCCGGTCGGCGTATTGCGCCGCTAAATTTAAATCGTGAAGAATTAACAGGACGGCGGCATTTTCACGCGCAAAGCGTCGCGCGATTTTTAGAGTGCTGTGCTGGTGCGCTAAATCCAGATTCGAAGTCGGCTCGTCTAAAAGCAGATAACGCGGTTCGTCGCCGTTCGATTCCCAAATCTGCGCCATCACTCTTGCAAGCTGGACGCGCTGCCGCTCGCCGCCGGAAAGCGTCGGGTAAATCCTGTTTTCCAACTCAATTTCTTCAACGACGCGAAGCGCCGCGCGCGCAATCTCGTAATCTTTTTTAGTCTCCGCGCCCTGAATGTGCGGCGCGCGTCCCATCAAAACGACCTCCATTGCCGTAAAAGGAAAATTGAGCGAAGAATCCTGCGGCAAAACGGCGCGCGACTTTGCACGTTCGGTCAAAGACCAGTCTTCGAGCGATTTTCCGTTCATCAAAACTTCCCCGCTCGTCGGCGCTAAATCGCCGCATAAAATTTTTCTTAAAGTAGATTTTCCCGCGCCGTTCGGACCTAAAACGGCAAGAACTTCGCCGCAATCAACGCGAAGCGAAACGTCTTCGAGAATCTTTCTCGAATGAATTTCAAACGTAATATTCCGCGCTTCAATCAATGAATTATTCTCCATTTTCGGTCGCGCAGGAGCAGCCACAGAAAAAACGGCGCGCCGGTAATCGCCGTCAAAACGCCAATCGGCATTTCTGCCGGCGCAACCAGAGTTCGCGCCGCAAAATCCGCCGTCAGAAGAAGACACGCGCCGAGAAGCGCCGAGCCGGGCAAAAGATAGCGATGGTCGGGACCGATGACAAGACGCAGGAGATGCGGCACGACCAAACCGACAAACGTAATCAAGCCCGTGAAAGCGACGCTCGCGCCGACAGATAAAGCGACTAAAACAATCGTTAATTTTTTAACTTTTTCGATGTCGAACCCGAGATGCCCGGCTTCGGATTCGCCAAGAAGCAAAGCATTTAGCGGGCGCGCAAGTCTCGAAAAAAGCAAAATCGGAATTAAGACAAAAGGAAAAATTACCAGAACCGAAGACCAGTTTCCGCCGCCGAGACTTCCGAGTTTCCAGAAAGTAAGGCTTCGAATCTGCGTGTCGGTCGCGTAAAAAGTCAGAAAACCGGAAAAGCTCTGCGCGAGCGCGTTTATCGCAATTCCGGCTAAAAGAAGTGTCGCGACGGCGGTTTGCCCGGCGATTGTTCCAAGCCGGTAGATAATTATCGTCGTGAAAAGCGCGCCGGCAAACGCGGCGAGAGGAAAAGAAAATAACCTGAAAACGGACGGCAAAGAAAACGAAACGACATCGCCGATAATAACAACCGCAGTTGCCGCGAGCGCCGCGCCGCTGGAGATGCCGATTAAGCTCGGGTCAGCCAAAGGGTTTCGGAAAAGTCCCTGCATTGCCGCGCCCGAAATTCCGAGCGCCGCGCCGACCAGAAGCCCGAGAACGATTCGCGGCAGGCGAATATCGATTAAAGTCGCTTCCTGCTGAATCGTGAAATCCGACGACACGTGAATGCCGAGAAATTTTAGGATAATCGCAAAGATTTGCTGCTGGCTGATTTCAACCGCGCCTTTATCGGCTGAAATCAGGATGATAAAAATTAAAAGCAGGGATAAAACGAACAGGACGACGCGCCCGCGCTTTTCTTTTAATTTCACCCGCAAACCGGGAAAAAGCCGCGCGGCAGCATCCATTATTTCCGCTCCCCGTTTGGACTGAGTTCGGGATGAAATTTATATGCAAGCTCTCGCACCGCGCGTCCTACGCCGGGACCGAAGCCTTGAAAATACATATCGCTGACCGGAATTACGCGCTGATTTTTTCCCGCCGGCGTGAGCGCTACGCCCGGAAATTTCACCACGCCTTCAACGCCGCCGCTTCGCTCGAAGCTTCTCTGCGTTATCAAGATAACATCCGGCTGCGCGGCGACGACGGCTTCGTCAGTCATTTCCTTGAAACCCGTAAAATCGGTCATCGGATTCGCTCCGCCCGCAAGTCGTATCATTTCGTCAATCGTCGTTCCCGCGCCCGACATCGTCGCATTCGGCATATTCGGTCCGCGCCCGACAAACATTACTTTCGGCGTCGTCTGTTTCTTTTTGAGAAGCTCGCCGACCTCGCGTATATCCTTATCAATCGAATCGTTTATTTCCTTCGCTTTCGCTTCCAGATTCAGCGCTTTGGCAATCGTTTCGACTTTTGATTTTACTGTCTCGATTGTGTAGTTCGGCGTCAATGTCAAAATTGTTACGCCGGAATTTCTTATCTGCTCGACAACCTGCGGCGGACCGGCATCGGCGTTCATAATTAAGAGCGTCGGCTTCAGAGACAAAATTCCTTCGGCGGAAAGCGTCGTGCGCGGTCCGACTTTCGGAAGATTGTTTGTTTCGGGAATATATTCCGCGCTTGAATTATCAACGCCGACGAGCTTCTCGCCCGCGCCGAGCGCGTAAATCGTTTCCGTTACCGCCGTACCGACCGAAACAATGCGCGAATTGTCGGCGATTGTTACGACTTTTCCCTCCGCATCGGTTACGCTGATGCCTGAATTTGTCGAGCTACTGTTTCCCGAAGAACGGCAGCCGCTTAAAATCAGCAGACTAATTGCCAAAACAAAAAATATTCCTTTACATTTCGATTTCATATATCTCAAAGCGCGGATTTTTTTAATAAATCTGTGATAAAAGCCTAACTTTATGGATTCTACCAAAAACTTCTTTTTCTATAAGGGAAAAAAGGCAGGGCAAATATCTACGAGCGTTGGTAGTAGCTGTAACCCGCTGGTAAAATTTATGGTTTCTTAAAGATAAAATATAAATCTATAAAATCGGCGTAAATGTTTGTTTTTTTACCGAAACTGACAGGATGCGCCGCTAACAAATTAACGAGGTAATAAAAATGAAAACCGGAAATCTCTTGCGCTTTCTCATGTTTTTGATTGCGCTCTCGACATTTATCGCGACAACGGCTGCCGCCCAATCTCCAAACACAGCTTCAATGATTGTTGTCGTGGTCGACCAAAACGGCGCTCTTGTGCCGGGAGCTAATATTTCTGTGGTGAATAACGCAACCGGCGAAGTGCGCGACTCAGTTTCGGGAAGCGATGGGAGCGTTACGATTCCGGCGCTTTCGCTGACGGGAACTTATACAGTCAGCGTGTCGAAACAGGGATTCGGCAACGAAGAGCGCAAGGACATTACGCTGCGCTCGGGCGAAACCGCGACCTTGAAAGTGCCGCTTCCGGTCGGTTCCGAAAAGACCGAGGTTATTGTTTACGGCACGACCGAAGGCGTCCGCGCCGATTCGCAAATCGGGCAGCGGTTCGACAGTACTATCATCAACGAAACGCCGATTCTCGGTCGTAAAGTAACGACTCTGCCGCTTCTTAATTCGGCATTCCGGCAGGCTAAAGGCACCGGAGATTTATTCGTCAACGCGACTTACTTCGTTACCGGCGTGGGCGGACGGCGTTCGACCACGGTTTTGCTTGACGGCGGAAACAACGATGAAGGATGGGGACGACAGACGGCGATTGCCACTGTTCCGCTCGGCGCGATTCAAGAGGTAAATATCCTCTCAAATTCATTTTCCGCCGAATTCGGCTGGACATCGGGACCTGCGCTGAACATTATTACCAAATCGGGCACAAACGATTTTCACGGCGAAGGTATTTTGATGTTTCGTCCCGGCGCATGGCAGGCGGAAACATTCTCGACCAAAAATTTCTGCCCCAAGTCTGTTCCGAGCTGCGTAACGCCGACGACACTTCAGGCAATCAATCCGGTAGATATTCCCGACGCGCTGTCCCAGTTTTCAGGCTCAATCGGCGGACCGATTATAAAAGACAAAACATTCTTTTTTGCAACGGGCGATTATACGCGGCAGAATCGGACGACGTTTCTTTCCCCGACACTGCCCGCTTTCCTTTTGCCTTCGGACGGACATCTCGACTACGCGGGACACTACCGGCAGTTTCTCTTTGACGGGCGATTAGACCAGAAAATTGCTTCAGACCAGAATCTGATGTTTAGATTTAACGTTGACCGGTTTTCAGATGATAATCCGCAGGACGCAGTGGGCGGCACAAATGCGCCGAGCGTTGCGCGCAGATATTCGCGGCGGTCATTAACCGGTCAGGTCAATTACACATGGATTATCAATTCGAATCTTCTCAATGAAATGCGTTTCGCTTTTCTGAACGGCGATCCGGTTACGCTCTGGGAAGCGCTTAATCCTTCGACGACTTACACGCGCGCCGGAACTGTGCCGTTTACCATCGGTCAATCGCGCGCTTCCAACATTTATAGTCGTCAGGTTCAGGTCGGAGACACACTCTCATGGACGGTCGGCAAAAATTTTCTCCGCTTCGGCGGCAGCGTAATCTTTCACACATCGGGCGGCACGGGCAGCGAACCGGGCACGGCAACGCTTGGAACTTTCACATTCAAAAATACGACGACGGCTCCTTTCGACCAATTAACGCTAAATGATGTGCAGAACTATTCGCAGCCGATTGATTTCGGCATCAGCAGTTACAAGCTTAATCAGTATCTCTTAACCGCTTTCGTTCAGGACAGCATTCGTTTGCGTCCCGATTTGACCGTTGATGTCGGTCTCCGCTACGACCGCCAGACTTTGACTGACGCTAAAGGAAATTTCGCGCCGCGCATCGGCTTCGGCTGGAATCCGGGCGGCGATTCGCGCCTTTCGATTCGCGGCGGCTACGGGATGTATTACACGCAGATTCGCTCGAATGCAGTTGCCGGATATTTGGTCAACGGCTTGGACGGACTGACGACTTATACGGCGAATCCGGGGCAACTCGGTTTTCCGACTTGTTTGACCGGCTCCTGTCTTCCGCTCTCGTTCGACCCGCGAAATTTATTGCCCGCTCAAATTCCTCCGCGCGCAATCACTTTAAGGGCGGGACTGCGGGATTTCTACCGCGCTCAGTTTGCGAGCTACGGGCTGAATTTTGACTCGCTGCCCAACTATCCCGACAAGCTGGTGAATCCGCGCAGTCAGGTGTTTTCCATCGGCGCGGAGCGCGAATTCTTTAAAGGCTTTTTCTTTGGCGCGGACTACGTGCATCAGCATCTGAGCGGCATTGACCGCACGATAGATATAAACGCTCCGACGCTTTTTGACCGCACCGCGCCCGGTCAGTGCCGGGTTGTCGGCTGCAATAATACGGCGAACGTGAATGCTGCCGATTTGACACGCCCGATTCGAGTCGTCTCGGGAGTCGGCGTCGTCCGTCAGGTCAATGTTTTGACGAATCTCGGCGTCGCCGATTATGACGGATTACAAACGCAGTTTAGCTATCGCGGAAATTCGCGGTTTTACGCGTCGGTCAGCTACACTTTGTCAAAAACGACAAATACAAGCGAACCGGACGGCAACGGCATCGGACCAAACCAGAGCATTATCACGCGGCTCGGCGAAGAAGAACGCGGACCGAGCCTGCTCGACCAGCGGCATCGCGCGGTGATTATGTTCAGCTATCGTTTCCCGTACAACTTTACTGCCGGCACTCTGTCGCAATTTGCATCGGCGCGTCCGTTTAATGCGACGACCGGCGTGGATAATAACGGCGACGGCGCGAACAACGACCGACCTGTCATCAACGGAGTTGTTATCGGCAAATCGGCGTTTCGCGGCAGCGGAACACAGGACGTTGCCATCTTCGTCGAAAATCGCATCAGACTCTCGGAACGCGCAAGCTTGCAGTTAAGACTTGAAGGTTTCAATATTTTCAATCACGGAAACTTTCTCGGTCGCGGACAGACAATCTACGGCGACGGCATGACGCCCAATCCGACATTCGGTCAGTTTGTAGCAGGCGTCGGCGCGGCGACGAACGCGATTCCGGCGTTTGCAAATATCGACCCGCCGCGAATGTTTCAGTTGCAGGTAAGATTGTCGTTCTAAACGGGCGAAATCAGACTTGCGAAGTTAAATTGAATAAAAGAAAATCGCGAAAAAACACAAATCTTTACGACGAAAAACAACCGTCTTCATAAAGATTTAAGTTAATTAGCGATTTTCTTTTTTTTAAAAATTCCGTCTTGTTTATTGAAGAGCGGCGACAAACTTTTCAAGAATCGTATGAACCTGAAAGAGGAAATTATGATTCGTCGCCAAAACGAGAATTGATACAAAAACGAGAGCTGAACATATTTGAAAAGCGATTCGGGGATTGAACGAGGCGGTCGATTTAAGAGAATTCAGATTTCCGGCTAACTGTAAAAGCCTTCGCACGCGACCGGTTATATGAGCATTATTTTTCTCAATCAAAAACGCGCCGAGCGGCATTGCGGGCGAAGCATTTTGCGGGACGATTCGCGCAATTTTGACGAGCGCGGCGGCAAGATTCAGCGCCATCGAGTTTCCGCCGGTTTGCGCGGCAAATTCGTCGGCGGCTGATTCGGCAGTTTCCGCCCACGCGCGTTCGAGCGTTTTGCCCAAAGGAAATATCAGTAAATCGCGGCTGATGCGAAGAATCGTGCGCTTGAGATTGTCATAGCCTGCCAGATGTCCGTATTCGTGCGCGAGCGCGGCTTCGAGTTCCGCCGGGTTGAGCGAGTCGAAAATCTTTTCGGCAATAAACATCTGCGGTCGAAATACGCCGACGACGGCGATAACCGGAAATTGATGTTTGATGCGGTGAACGGGAATCGAAATATTCGGGATTTTAACGACCTCGGCATTTTTCAGCCAGTTTGAAACGAGCCGGTGCGTCGCCTGCCATGTTCGGAAAACGCGAAAAAAAGCGATGAAAATTCCGATTAGAGAAACAAAAGTAAGCAGAGCGAGCTTGAGACTGACGATTTCGTCCGATTCATGCGGCTCGAATAAGAGGTAAGCCGGCAGCAGGAATACAAAGACCAAAACGAGCGCGCAGGCAAAAGGCAAAACCGACAAAGCAAAGATAAATTGTTCGCGTTTACGCGCGGAGACATTTTTCAGAAACGGCGACACGACGCGCCAAAAAACTTCCGCCGTGATTGACGAAATAATATTGATTGCCAGAAGCAATGTAAAAATCAGAGAAATACAAAGCAGAAAATACATTGCAGTTACACCTTGTTTTCCAGCTCGCGCCGTTTTTCCTGAACCATGCGTTCAAGCTCGTCAAGCAGCTCGCGGTCGCGGTCGCTCACCGCATCGACGATACAAGCCAGAACCGGCTGGATATGCTCCGTTCCGGCGTCAAGCAGGCTGCCGATAACGTCTTCGGTCAAGCCGAGCTCCAATTCTTTGAGCGAAAAACGCGGCGAATAAAAATAAGCCTTCCCTTCTTTGCGGCGGTTTAAGAGATTTTTTTTATAAAGCCGGTCGAGCGTCGTCATCACGGTCGTATACGCGACGCGCTCTTGAAAAGACGCAAAAACCTGCCGGACGCTGACTTCCTTCTCCCGCCACACTTCCGTCATCGTTTCACGTTCCAATTTTCCGAGCGAGGAAATAATCGCTTCTCTCGGGCGCGAAAATCCGCGCAGGAGAAATTTAGGAATTTTCATAACTGCAAGTATAAAATAAAAAAATTCCCAGTCAAACAAAAATCCGTTTCTACACCGAAAAAAATTAAGCCGGACAATTATTCGTCCGGCTCAATAAATCGTTTTCTATTAAAATCTTTAGAAAGAAAAAGGCTTTTTGACTGATTTTTGTGTGTTTGTATTTACTCTTTTAATCGAATTGTAGCGCGCCGTGATGCGACGCACGTATTCCTGCGTTTCGGCGTAGGGCGGAATCCGGTTGCCGTATTTCATCACCGCGCCTTCGCCCGCGTTGTATCCGGCGAGCGCGAGATTTACGTCGCCGCCGAAAGCGTCGAGCAGCCAGCGCATATATTTTACGCCGCCTTCGATGTTCTGTTTCGGGTCGTAAATATTCGTTACGCCAAACCGGACGGCTGTTGCGGGCATAAGCTGCATCAAGCCGCGCGCGCCTTTATACGATGTGGCTTTCAGTTTGAATGAAGATTCCTGATTCATTTGCGCGTAGATTAAAAGCGGGTCAACGCCGTAGCGCGACGAAGATTCGACGATGTATGAATCGATTATCGAATCGCCCGTGCTGTATCCGCTCAAGCTTCTGCTAACGGACATGACGGTTTTATTTACTAATTTTACACTTGTCGCCGGTTTGTTTACAGGGCTGGATTGACTGTAGACAGTATTCTGCGTGTTTTTCTTCACTGGCTGTTTACTTGTCTTCGGCGAAGGCGTCAGCGGATACGGAGTAATAATTACTTCGACGCCTTTTTTTGTATCGAAATTGTCGTAAACACGTCTCTCGCGGGTTTGTGAATATGATAAACCGGCGAAAACGAGAATGATTAAAACGAACAGAGTAATATTTTTCATTTAATTTGCGGATATTTGAAAAAAGATTTGTTGAAAATTGTGAGTTTTTCGGGGTAAAAGAGAGCGCTCAAAAATGAGCAGGACAACTTTCTAAGAGCAAAGATTGTGCCTTTAGCGGTTTAAGGTCTTAAACTATTATAAATAAAGCGTTAGAAGTTGTTTCAGTTAGATTTAGAAACCTATAATTCCGGGCATTTTTTATAAACCGGGGCAAAATGGACGGGAGATTTTCCCTAAAATATTAAAATACCGCAAGAATCGGAACAGATACGCAAATTTGCGGAACGCACTTTGTTTGCGCTTTCCGGCGCGTGTAGAATTTAGATACGTTAAAATATAAAAAATCAATATTATTCAATAATTTAATGAAAGAAAAAGTAAGAGTTGCAAGCGGTCAGGGTTTTTGGGGCGATTTGTTGACGGCGCCGGTCGAACAGGTGCGCGGCGGGCAGATTGATTATCTGATGCTCGATTATCTCGCGGAAGTTACGATGAGCATCGTGCAGAAACAACGCCAGCGCGACCCGAATGCCGGTTACGCGAAAGATTTTGTTACGCTGATGCGCGAGATTTTGCCCGATTGTGTCGAAAAAAACATAAAAGTTTTGTCGAACGCGGGCGGCGTGAATGTCGAAGGCGCGGCAAATGCGATTGCCGGTGTTGCTAAAGAACTCGGTTTGAGCGGAAAGGTAAAAATCGGCGTCATTACGGGCGACGACATACTTTCGCGCCTTTCCGAGTTTCTCGAAAACGGCGTCGAGATAAACAATATGGAAACGGGCGAGCCGCTTTCCGCAATTCTCGATAAAGTTCAAAGCGCGAATGTTTATCTCGGCGCGCAGCCGCTCGTCGAAGCTTTGAGTAAAGGCGCGCAGATTATCGTCGGCGGTCGTCTGACCGACACGGGCTTGACGCTCGCGCCCTTGATGCACGAATTCGGCTGGAGTTTTGAAGATTGGGACAAAGTCTCGACCGGAACGATTGCCGGGCATATTATCGAATGCGGCGCGCAGGCTTCGGGCGGAAACTGCCAATACGACTGGCAGAATATTCCAGACCTCGCCAATGTCGGCTTCCCGATTGTCGAAGCGTATCCAACAGGCGAATTTGTCGTCACCAAACACGAAGGAACCGGCGGACGCGTGAGCGTTCCGTCAATCAAAGAACAGCTTTTATATGAAATGGGCGACCCGCACGAATATATCACGCCCGATGTCGTCGCCGACTTTACGACGATTCACCTGAAAGACGACGGCGAAAATCGCGTTCGCGTTTACGGCATTAAAGGCAAGCCGAACACCGAGTTTTATAAAGTTTCCATCGCTTATTCGGCAGGCTGGAAAGCCGTCGGAACGCTTGTTTACGCGTATCCCGACGCTTTTGAAAAAGCAAAAGCCGCCGACAGGATTCTTCGCGCCAGACTCGAAAAACTCGGCTTGAAATTCGATGTAATTTTAACCGAATTCGTCGGCGTCAACGCGACGCACGGGCATCTCGCGGGCGAACCGCCCAAAGATATTCCCGAAGTCCAGCTTCGTTTCGGCGTTCGCGGGCAAAACAAACAGGATGTCGAAAGATTTACCAAAGAGCTTGCGCCGCTTATCCTGACCGGACCTCCGGCGGTAACTGGATTTGCGGGCGGCAGACCGAAAGTCGAAGAAATTATGGCGTATTTTCCCGCGCTGATTCCGAAAACTCTGATTGAAACAAAAGTCGAGATTGTCGAAGCGTAGCTAATCAATAAAATTTCTGCAAAATTATTCGGAAACAGGATATTTTTACTATTTTCCTGTTTCCGAAATGATTTTTCTTCGAGGAAAAACTATTTTTCCTACAGAGTTTTCTCTAAAATTCAGTTTTCGTCCTCAATTTTCACGTCGATATTCGACTTTCTAAATTTTCCGTATTCAAACGTCGCTTTCGTATCGAGGTTTGCGATTACGTTCGCGCCTTTGTCTTTGGATTTTACCGTGTAAAAAGTGTATGTAATTTTCTTCGGCACAAGAATTCCGAAGTCGCTCGCTTGATATTCGTATTCGTCGCGGAGAATGACGATTGGCTTTGCGCCGTTTTCAAGGTTCGCGGTCAGTTCCCTTTCTTCGCGGCGGATTTGAAAGGTCTGCACGTCAATCCAAAGCTTTCCGCGCAGAAAAACGTTTGATTTGTTTAGAAGTTTCGGCAAATCAAGCTTAAAATTTAACACCGTCTGGCTTTCGTTCGCATTTTTTTCGTCAATCAAAATATACGGCGAAGGCTTTATCTGCCGGTACTCGATAACCAGAACATCCGCGCCGTCAAGCGTTTCGTTTCCCGAAATTCTAAACTCGAAAGACTCTCTGACGCCGCCGGCTATAATCGGCGATTCATACAGCGTCAAGCCGCTAATCTCAAGATGCTTGTCATAGCGAGAGCTTTCCTTCTGTATCTTTTCGAGTTCCTGCCTGACCGATTTCGCTTTTGAAAGCTGCTCGAATAAATCAGCCGAACGCTTTTGGCTGTCGCCGATGTTTTTGTCGTCAACCTTAAAGACATCCCGGTATTCGCTCGAAATCTTTTCGTCTTTCAGCGACTGAAAAATAATAAAATTCGATTGAACGACGCTGCGTTTTTTCACCTGACCGTCTTTATCAAAAAGCTCGAAAGTCTTTGTCTCTTCCGAGAGAAGATTTTTAAATTCGTCGCGATAATTGTTCGTCTGCGCTTCCGTCTTTTTAAGAATCGTCTCCATATCTGCGGGCGGATTCTCCGTCTGCCCGAAGGCGAAAAGCGCCGAAAGCAAAATAAAAATTATGACCGAGCCCGCGTTTTTCAAATTTAATTCAAACATTTGTTCACCCCTTGTCAATTTGCTGCCTTGATATTTTATTGTAAACACAGTTCTAATTAAAACTGAAATAATTTTATGAGTAAAAAAGTCGAAACATGGAAGCGAATCTCATCGAAAGAGATTGCCGATTGCCGCGTTTTCAAAGTGCGCGTCGATTACTGCGAGCGCGAAAGCGACGGAAAACAAAGCACGTTTTTCGTTACGGAAAACTCGGATTGGGCAAATATAATCGCTTTGACAAAAGCGGGCGAAGTCGTTTTGATTGAGCAGTTCAGGCACGGAATAGAAGAAATCATTCTGGAAATTCCCGGCGGAATAATCGACGCCGGTGAAAATCCCGAAACGGCGGCGCGGCGCGAGCTTCGCGAAGAAACGGGATTTACGGCAAACAAATTCGTCCTGCTCGGCAAGTCGCGCCCGAATCCGGCGATTTCCGACAACTGGCTTTATCATTATCTCGCGCTCAACTGCGAAAAAACGCACGAAACAACCTTTGACGAGCATGAAAGCGTCGTAAATAAAATAGTTCCGCTCGATGAAATCCAAAATTTGATTTCGAGCGAAAAAATAACACATTCGATGGTCATCGCGGCGTTTTACCTGTTTGATTTGAAAAAGAATGAAATATAAACGGCTTTATTTAATTTTACTCGTTTTTATGCTCACTTCGGCGGCAAAAGCGGAAGTTTATACTTCGCCGGACGGGCATAAATTTGAGGTAAATCTGAAGCCGCAAAAAGATTCGATAATGCTCGGCGAGCCGGTTTTTGTGGATTTCGAAGTAAAAAATCTTTCGGATGTCGATTTGGGCGTACTCATCGGCGGCGATTATCAAAACGAATTTACCAAGCCGGAAAGTTTTGACGTAAAGGCAATCGATTCAAACGGCAAAATTGTTCCGAAACCCCAAATTTTGTCGATGGGCGGAGGCGGAATGTCGGTTTTCCAAAAAAGTCCGGTCGGAAAAAGTTATAATTTCAGACTTTATCTTCCGCACTGGGCGACATTTGAAAAAACCGGAAAATATAAAATTCAGGTCGAAAAAGGGCTGGTCGTCAAAAAATTTGACCTGAATATAACTTTGGATGATATGCGAAATAAAGGTGTTCCGGTCAAAGTAAACGCTCAGATAAAAGTTGTTGACACGGATTATCAAAAAATGAGCGAAATTATCGATACAATCGGCAAACAGCTTGTCGCGCAAGACGATACAGCCGAAAGACTCGCGCCGTTTATTTTCGATGAGCGTATAATTAAATATCTGGCTGAAGCGATTAAGAAAAATGAATGGCTGCTGCGGCATCTGGCAAAATTTAACGACGACCGCGCACTGGACGCGATTGTCAGCCGAATCAATGATGAAAATCAGGAAGTCAGGAGAAATGTTTCTGTTTCGCTGGCTTTGAGCGTTCACCCGAAAGCTCCGGCTTATCTTTTGCAGATGCGCGACGATAAATTTGCGGCGATAAGACTGGATGTTGTACATTTTCTCGGCAAAACGCGAACGGCTGAGTCAACCGAAATTCTGAAGGAAATGATGACGGATGAAGATAAATGGGTTAAATTGGAATCAACCCGGTATTTAACCGAACGCGGAGAAAAACTGAATTAGTATGAAAATTGAATTATTAAAACTCGCGCACGCCCGCTCGGGCGACAAAGGCGACACGGCAAACGTCGGTGTCATCGCGCTCGAAGACAAATTTTACCCGCTTCTCCTGCGGGAAGTTACCGCCGAAAAGGTGAAAGCGCATTTCGGCGAAATCGTCAAAGGCGCTGTCGAGCGATTCGAACTGCCGAATCTCGGCGCATTAAATTTTCTTCTGCACGAATCGCTCGGCGGCGGCGGAACTTTATCTTTAATGACCGACGCGCAGGGCAAAACTTTTTCGACCGCGCTTTTACGGATGAAAATCGACGTTTCAGACGACGAAGCAAAGGATTTAGGCTTATTATGAACGAGAAAATAACATTCGATTTCGCGCAAATCGGCGGCGTCAAGCTTCATTACGCCAAAGCCGGAACCGGCGCGCGTCTTGTCATTTTGCTGCACGGATTTCCCGAGTTCTGGTATTCGTGGCGGCATCAGCTCGACGCTTTAAGCGATGAATATACGGTCGTCGCGCCCGATATGCGCGGTTATAATTTGTCGGACAAACCGGAGAATGTTTCTGATTATGAAATATCGAAACTGGTTGACGACGTTGTCGGTCTGATTCACCATTTCGGGCACGAACAGGCGGCGGTTATCGGGCATGATTGGGGCGCAGGCATCGCCTGGGCGGTTGCGCAGATGCATCCCGAATCGGTCTGGAAGCTCGGCGCGCTGCAAGTTCCGCCGATGGCTGTCTGGCGCAAAAATCAGACTCTGCGACAGGCTCTGGCAAGCTGGTATATGCTGTTTTTCCAGATTCCGCGCCTGCCCGAATGGCTTTTGAGCTTTAACGATTACCAGATGCTCGCCGATGGTTTGAGAAATTCGACCGCCGAACCTGACGTTTTTACCGACGCTGAGATTGCCGAATATAAAAAGTCTTGGAGCGAGCCGAACGCGCTGACATCGGCAATAAATTATTACCGAGCCAATTTCGTTTCGCTTTTTCTGACCGAATCGAAGCCTGCAAATCAAAAAATCACCGTTCCGACCGTTTTTATTTACGGCGAAAAAGACAAAGCCGTTTTGCCCGAAACCGTGAAAGGCGTCAGCGAAATGATTGACGCGCCGTATGAAGAATTTCGCATTCCGACCGCCGCGCACTGGTCGCAGCAGGAAGCCGCCGAAGCCGTAACGCAAATTCTGCGCGAGTTTCTGGCGGAATGAAAATTAATGAAAAACGGAAAATGGAAAACGGAAAATGAAAGAATCTCTTAATTTTCCATTTTCCATTTTCCGTTTTTCATTTTTACCCTTTACAATAAATTCAATTTTTATTTATCAATCTAAGTTCCGGGAGATTTATGCGCAAATCAATTCTAAAATTGTTCTTGGTTTCTCTTCTTGCCTTTTCGGTCGCCGCTCAGCCGTTGGCGAACAAAAATTTGATGGGTTTTTCGGCGGAAAATTCCACTAAACAGAAGGCTTTGGAAGCAAAGTTCGATGCTTTCCTGAAGGCTGAAAATCTGCGCGATTGGATGAAAAAGCTTTCGGCGCGACCGCATCACGTCGGCTCGGCTTACGGAAAGCAAAACGCCGAATTTATGCTTTCGCTTTTCAAATCGTGGGGCTTCGACGCCGAAATCGAGCAATTCGACGTTTTGTTTCCGACGCCGAAAACGCGGCTCTTGGAAATGATTTCGCCGCAGAAATTTACCGCAAAGCTCGTCGAGCCTGCGCTCAAAGAAGATTTAACTTCAAAACAGCAAACCGAGCAATTACCGACCTATAACGCGTATTCGATTGACGGCGACGTTACGGGCGACCTCGTTTACGTCAATTACGGAATTCCTTCGGATTATGAAGAACTGGAAAAGCGCGGAATCGACGTTCGCGGCAAAATCGTGATTACGCGTTACGGCGGAAGCTGGCGCGGAATCAAGCCGAAAGTCGCCGCCGAACACGGCGCAATCGGCTGCCTGATTTATTCCGACCCGCGCGACGACGGCTATTTTCAGGGCGACGTTTATCCGAAAGGAGCGTGGCGCAATGAAAACGGCGCGCAGCGCGGCTCGGTCGCCGATATGCCGCTTTTTCCCGGCGACCCTTTGACGCCCGGTTTTCCTTCGACAAAGGACGCAAAAAGATTGAATGTTAAAGACGCTCCGACGCTGACAAAAATTCCGGTGATGCCGATTTCTTATTCGGACGCGCTGCCGCTTCTGAAAAATCTCGGCGGCAAAGTCGCGCCGCAAAATTGGCGCGGCTCGCTGCCGATAACTTATCACATCGGCGGAACGGGCGGGATGAAAGTTCATTTCAAGTTAGCTTTTAACTGGGACATCAAAACAATCAACAACGTGATTGCGAAACTGCCCGGCGCGGAACGTCCCGGCGAATGGATTATTCGCGGAAACCATCACGACGCGTGGGTAAACGGCGCTGACGACCCGATTTCCGGCTTGGTAGCCGAGCTCGAAGAAGCGCGCGCGTTGGGCGAGCTTGTAAAAACAGGTTGGAAACCAAAACGCACAATCGTTTACGCGGCTTGGGACGGCGAAGAACCGGGCTTGCTCGGCTCGACCGAATGGGTGGAAATGCACGCCGAAGAGCTAAAGGAAAAAGCGGTTTTGTATATTAATTCCGACACCAACGGGCGCGGATTTTTAGGCGTCGGCGGCTCGCACACGCTCGAAAAATTTATCAACGAAGTCGCGCAGAGTGTTCCCGACCCGCAAACGAAAATGACAGTCTGGCAGCGCCTTCGCGCCGCGCAGCTTGTCAGCGGCTCGGCGACGGCAAAAAAAGAAGCGCTTGAGCGAAGCGATTTAAGAATCGGCGCGCTCGGTTCGGGTTCTGATTTCACGCCTTTCTTGCAGCATCTCGGAATTGCGAGCTTAAATATCGGTTTCGGCGGCGAAGACGGCGGCGGCTCATATCATTCGGTTTACGATTCGTTTGACCATTTTACGCGCTTCGGCGACCCGAATTTTGCCTACGGCATCGCGCTTTCAAAAGTCTGCGGGCACGCGGTTTTGCGTTTTGCCGACGCCGACGTTCTGCCGTTCGAGTTTACGAATTTTGCCGAAACGGTCGGTCAATACGTCAACGAAGTCGTTCGATTGACCGATTCAATGCGCGAGGACACAAAAACGATGAATCAGATAATTTCGGACGGAACGCTTCAGGCGACGTATGACCCGACCGAAAAATTTGTTTTGCCGAAGACGAAAGATGCTGTTCCGGCGCTCGATTTCAAACCTTTACAGGAAGCTGCGAAAGAATTAAAAGACAGCGCAGACGATTACGCTAAAGCCGTGAAAGACAATAAAATTCCGGCAGCCGCGCAAAAAAATCTTGATGAAATACTTTTCCGCGCCGAGCGAGCTTTGACAAACAATGAAGGTCTGCCGCGCCGCGATTGGTTCAAACACCAAATCTACGCGCCCGGATTTTATACCGGCTACGGCGTCAAAACTCTGCCTGCCGTGCGCGAGGCAATCGAACAGCGCGACTGGAAAGAAGCCGGTGAGCAGATAAAAATTGTCGCCGAGATTATCAAAAACTTTGCTAAAGAAATTGATAAAGCCGCGAAATTAGCAAAATAAAATGTCTGAAATTTTAACTTCAAGAGAAAATTCGATTTTGACGATTACGCTGAATCGTCCCGAAAAGCGCAACGCGCTAAATGATGCATTGATAAATGAGCTCAAAGACGCTTTGCGCGAAGCCGACAGAGACGCGGAATTGCGGGCAATTTTAGTCAAAGGCGCGGGCAAGGATTTTTGTTCGGGCGCGGATTTATCGGCGTTGCAGAAGATTTCCGAAAGCGATGTGATGGAAAATCTCGCCGACGCGGAAAATATGCTTGAGCTTTTTGCCTTGATTCGCAAAATAAAAATTCCGGTCATCGCCGCCGTTCGAGGGCGCGCGCTCGCAGGCGGCTGCGGTCTGGCGACAGCTTGCGACCTTGTTCTGGCGGCAAAATCGGCGCGTTTCGGCTACCCGGAAGTCAAAATCGGTTTTGTTCCGGCGATGGTGATGGCGATTTTGCGCCGCAATATATCGGAAAAACGCAGCTTTGAATTGATTACGCAAGGCTTTGAATTCGGCGCGGAAGAAGCCGAAAAAATCGGTTTGATAAATCGCGTTTTTGAAGACGAAAGTTTTGATGAAGATGTGAAAGCTTACGTTTCAGCTTATGAAAAAGTGTCGCGTTCGGCAGTAATTCTGTCGAAAAAACTGCTTTATCAAATGGACGGGATGACGTTTGAAACAGCTTTGGAGACAGGCGCGGAAGTCAATACGATTGCGCGTTTGACCGAAGATTGCCAGCGCGGAATCGCAAAGTTTCTGGAAAAAAAATAGCCTTTTATTTTAATTGTTTTAATAAATCAGCCGCCTGTTTGCGGTCTTGCTGCGTAAATTTGTCCTGTAAATTGGTGGTTAATTTCAAATATTCCTGCAAAACGTCTTTCGCTTCCTGATTTTTTCCCTGTTCGGCATAAAGCATTCCGAGCCGCAGTAAAACCGTTTTCGATTCGGGCAAAAGCTCTACTTTCGCCTGCTTTTTCGCGCCTTCTAGTTCCTTAAGAGCCAAATCTTTTCGATTTTGCCCGTAATAAACGACGGCGAGCTTTTCCGTCAAAGCGGCGTAATAAATCGGCAGTCGCTTTCGGGCTTCGGTCAGAAATTGGACGGCTTTTTCCGGTTTATCCTGCTGCGAAAACGCGATTGCAAGCGCCTCGTAGCTTTGATAAAGCGTGTAGGCATTGACTTTATCATTCGGTATTTCCGTTACGGTCTGCAAATCCCAAACGGCTTCTTCAAGCTGATTTTGCGCGATAAAAATTCGCGCGCGTCCCATCAGCGCAAGCGGCGAAGGCTTAATATCAATCGAATTATTGTAAGCTTTGGTCGCTTCGACGAAATTTTCTCTTTCAAGAAGCTCCGCGCCAAGCTGAAGCCAGTTGGTCGCAGAATTAGGGTCGATTTTCACGTTATGCTGCCAGAGCGATAAATCCGAAGCCCAGACGCGATTAGAGAGAAACGTCTGATAGGCGAGCGGCAAACCCATAACAATCGTTAGCATCAGCGCGATATTTATTTCGCTTTTTTTTGTGATTTTCTCCAATTTTTCAGTCAGATACGGCAAAATCATCATCAAAAATCCGAGCAGAGGCAGATATAAATACCGGTCGTGAACGATTTGTTCGGACAAAAGCGCAGTCGAGTTCATCGTCGGCGCAAGCGGCAAAATAAAAATGGCAAGACCGAGCTTGGCGACAAAAGAGCGTTTGGCAAGCAGATAAAACAAGGCTAAAGCGGCAATCGAAACAATCAAAGGCAAAACAAAATTCGTTAAATCAATTTGAATAACCGGACGCAAAGAATAATTTGCGCCGAGCCAGACCGGAAAAATTATCTGTTTCAGGTAGAAAACGAACATCGCGGGAACGCTTAAAACCGCGCTTCCGAAATTTGCAGCGTCTTCCGCAGGTTTTGAAATCGCGCCTAAAATTATCCAGCGCGCGGCGAAATAAACCGCGCCGACGAGCAGAAAAGGAACGATTCGAATAAAAGATGAAGCGGCGGCGCGCCCGTTTTTCTCATCCTCCGTTCTTGTAAAAATCAAATAAAATAATGGAATGCACAACAGCGCGACTTCCTTTGCGCCGAGCGCAAGCGCGTAAAAGGTTATAGATAAAATCAGGTCGAACGAATTTATCAAACTTCCCTTTTTATCTTCATCCTGCGCCTTTGCGCCTTTGCGGGAAACATTCTCCGCAAACCAGAGCGAGGCAAGCAGAAACAGCGAAAAAAGCAAATCCGGCGAGCCTGAAATCCATGCAACAGATTCGGTGTGAACAGGATGAACCGCAAAAATCGCGCTGATAGCAAAAGCATTTACGGGCGATAAATTCCAGCGTCTCAATAAAAGAAAAGCCAGAATGCAGACTCCGGCGTGAAGAAGCAGGTTCAAAAGATGCCAGCCAACCGGATTCGGACCGAAAAGCTGGAAATTTAAAATGCTCCAAGCCGTGAATGCCGGTCGCCAGTAATTGCTCGCCGCCACGCTTCCGTCGCCTTTGAACGCCCAAACATCCGAAGTCAAAGCTTTTCCGTAAAGTCCCGCGTCCTGAATCAGCGGATTGCGGAGAATCTGGCGATTATCGTCATAGACAAAATCGCCGCTCATCGAATTTGCAAAGACAAAAAACGCGATTAAGGCTAGTAAAATCAGCCAGCGAAACTCAGTTTTTATGTTCATAAAATTTCGGATGCGGGAATATTTTTACATCGAAAGTTTATTCGGAAGATAATCGCAATGCAAATTCGAGCGGATTTTCCGCGATTTTATCAATCAAACCGATTTGCAGTGCTTCGACGGCAGAAACTCTTTTTGCCGTCAGAAATATTTCCAGAGCTTTCGCTTCGCCGACCAGACGCGGCAATCTCTGCGTTCCGCCCCAACCCGTAATGATTCCAAGATTTGCGCCCGGATGCGAAAACTGCGCGTTTGAGCCGGCGATTCTTTTTTTACACGAAAGCGCCAAATCGAGAGCGCCGCCGAAGCAAAAACCGTTTATCGCGGCGATTGTCAGCTTTTCGCTTCCGGCAATTTTGTTCATCAGATTCTGCCCGCGCAGCGCAAACTCACGCGCCGTCTCTTTTGTAACCAAAGCAATTTCGCGCAAATCAGCGCCCGAAGCGAAAACGTCGCCCGCGCCTGTAAAAACAATCGTTTCGACATTTCGATTTTGTTCGGCTTCATCTAAAATCGCTTGAAGATTTTCCAAAACCGCAACCGAAAGCGGGCTTCGAATTTCGGGACGATTAAAGCGAATTATTAAATTTCCGGCGGAATTTTCGGTGATGACGGCGTTCGACATTTGTTTCTCAGAGGTCAATAATAAAGCTATGTTTAGAATTAACAAAGCTCATCCGTGGCACGGCATCCCGATAGGCGAAAAAGTGCCGGACATCGTTACGGTTTTTATCGAAATCGTGCCGCGCGATACGGTCAAATATGAGGTTGATAAGGAAACAGGCTATTTGAAAATCGACCGTCCGCAGCAGTATTCAAACGTCGTTCCGGCAAATTACGGCTTTATTCCGCAGACTTACTGCGCTGAAAAAATCGCTAATCTCGCGCGTGAAAAGAGCGAAGGAATCGAAATTAAGGACGGCGACCGCGACCCGCTCGATATTCTGGTTTTGTCCGAACATCACATTCCGCGCGGCGATATTATTCTCAAAGCTCGACCGATTGGCGGATTTTGCCTGATTGACGGCGGCGAGGCGGACGATAAAATCATCGCCACGCTCATCGGTGATAAGGTTTATGAAAATTTCAACAACATTTCCGAGCTTCCCGAAGGCATCACCGACCGTCTCCAGCATTATTTTTTGACTTACAAACAGCTTCCGAGCGAGCCGAACAAATGCGAAATCGCCTATCACTACGGGCGCGAGCAATCTTACGAAGTCATCAAAGCGGCTATTTCAGATTATTCAAATCTGCAAAAAAGTGAGAACTGAGAAGTGAGAACTGAGAATTGCTTTTAGTTCTCATCTCTCATTTCTAACTTCTCACTTAAAAAAAATCACCCAAGTCGCAAAATCGTCGGAGAAATTCTCAAAATGATGTTCGACGCCCGCTTCGACGAATAAAACGTCGCCTGCGGTGAAAGTCATTCGTTCATCTTCTTTTACAAACTCGCCGTTTCCGCGCGCGATGACGTAGATTTCGTCTTTTTCGTGCGGATTTTGATAATCCTTTCCGCGCGGCGCGAAAAATTCCAGTTCAAAATCGCCTTTGGAAAAAACATTTGTAAACCGGACGCCCTCCCGCCATTTTTCGTCGGCGGGCAAAGGCAGTCGGGCGAGAAATTCTTCGGGCGTAAATTTCATAAAATTCTTATTTTTGCGGGATATTTTCCTTTGTAAAAACGGTTTCGCGCCCGCGCTGCGTCAATTTCATCTGATTTTTCGCGGCGTCAAATTCCAAAACGATTCCCGCCTGTTCGAATTTAAATTTGTCCTGCGCCGTCGCTTCGAGCGGAAAAGCCGATTGCCCGGTCGCCTGCGCGGAAAGCGTCGCGCCGTCGCGCGTAACGGTTATTTTCAGCGGAAATTCGGCGCTCGAATAAACTCCGACGTATTTGTCCAAAACTTCCGCGCTGACGGCGACAGTTTCAAAGGTCGGAATGGTAAACGGTTTGTTGTAATAAATGTCCAGCGCGCCGAGAACAATGTTGTTTGGTGAATAAACTTTACCATTCGAAGTGTAGGCAACAGTCAGTTTTTCTTCCGGCATGTAAAACAGCGCCGAATTAAAATTATCTATTCCGCCCGTGTGCCCGTAAACCTTTTTCTCGCCGAGCGGAAACTGGAACATTCCTAAACCGATGTTTCCTTCTTTGAAAGTTTTCATCTGGTTGAGACTTTCCTGCGAAACCAGCTTCAGGTCAAACAGTGCTTGTATAAATTTCGTCAAATCCGAAGGCGTCGAAAGCAGCGCGCCCGCACCTGCCGGAATACTCAAATCGGTTTCGACCGACTGTTTCCAATTTCCTTCGAAATTATAGGAAAAAGTCTCGTTGTTTTTAACATCGGTTTTGCCGCCGGGATATGTGTCCTTTAGTCCGATTTTCGAAGTGATTCTTTTTTTCAAAGCTTCATTGTAAGATTTACCGTCCAATTTTTCGACGATGTAGCCGAGCAGAATAAAATTTGCATTGCTGTAAGACGCTTTAGCACCCGGCTCAAAATCAGGCTTGCCTTTGGCGATGACGGCGACCAATTCTTCTTTCGTCTTCGGACTCGTCATCCATGACTGATAATCCTCATCGCTCGTAAAACTGTGAATTCCGCTGCGATGCCCGAGGACTTGCTCGATGCTGATTTTCGAGGCGTTCGGAATCTGCGGGTAAAACTTGTCAAGCGTATCGGAAAGCTTTAATTTTCCTTCTTCGACGAGCTGAAAAACCATCACTGCGGTGAACATTTTCGTAATCGAGCCGATTCTGTATTTGGTCGCGGGTGTCGCGGGCGTTTTTTCGTTTCCGTTGATTTGGCTGTAGCCGACGGCGCGTGTGTAAAGAATTTTTCCGTCCTTTGCAATCGCCAAACTGCCCATTGCCTTGTTTTTTTCGGCGAGAGTGTCGAGAAATTTGTCGAGCTTTGCTTTATCAAAATCCTGAGCGTAACCGGCGGTAAAGAGCACCAGCATTAATAAAAATGCGGTTAATATCTTAATTTTCATGTGTTGTTTTTTTCTCCCGAATCGATTACGGAAAATCCGCCCGCAAAGTTCAATGTTACGGGCGGGTTTTATTTTCCTGAAAAAATTTGAAGTTCAAATTTCCGGTTATAGATTTTCGGGCAAAACAAACGCGCCGAGATGCGGTTTGTCGGTATTCAAAGTCGTCTCCAATGCCAGATGCAGAGCGTCGCGCAGATTTTCGGGCGTTACAATAGCATCGACCAGACCGCGCGCGGCGGCGTGTTTGGCGTCGAGTTCACGGTCGTAAGTTTCGCGCACTTTGTCCATTTCGGCATTAATTTCTTCGCCGGGCTCTTTGCCTTCTTTTTTCAGTTTCTCAATCTGCGTTCCGAAAATCGCCTGCGCCGCCGAATCGCCTTCCATCACGCCCATTCGCCCGGTCGGGAGCGAGAAAATAAAATCCGGGTCAAAGCCCTGTCCAGCCATCGCGTAATAGCCCGCGCCGGAAGCGTGATTGATTGTCAAAACGAGCTTTGGAACAATCGCCGTCGCCATCGCTTCGACAAATCTCGCGCCCGCGCGGATGATTCCCGAATGCTCGGCTTCCGCACCTATCATAAAGCCTGAAACATCCTGCACGAATAAAATCGGCGTGCCGTGTCGATTGCAGTTTTCGATAAAATATGCCGATTTTTCCGCCGATTCGGTGTAAACGATGCCGCCGAATTTGGGCGGTTTTCCCTGTTGGCGAACCATTCCGCGATGATTGGCGATGATGCCGACGTGTATGCCGCGAATCCGCGCCGTCGCGCAAATCATTTCCTGCGCGTAATCAGCCTGAAATTCGTCCATCTCGCCGCCGTCGAGAAACGAATGCAGAACCTCGCGCATATCATACGGCGCGCGATGGTCTTCGGGCAAAATTTCGTAGAGCTTTTCCGCTTTATTTTTCGGCTCTTTGGCTTCGATTATCGAAACATTCGTCTGAAATTTATTCGGAAGCTCCGAAACAAGCTCGCGAATTTTTTCGAGGCATTCTTCATCATTTTTCGTGCGAAAATGCGCCACGCCTGAAATTGCGTTGTGCGTCATCGCGCCGCCTAAACTCTCGTTGTCAATCGTCTGCCCGGTCGCGCCTTTGACGAGATTCGCCCCGCCCAAGCCCATAAACGAAGTGCCTTCGACCATCAAAATCACATCGGACAGCGCGGGCAAATAAGCTCCGCCCGCGACGCACATTCCCATCACGGCGGAAATCTGCGGAACTTTCAAATATCGGCGCATTATCGAGTTGTAATAAAAAATCCGCGCCGCGCCGTATTGCCCGGGAAACACGCCGCCCTGATAAGGCAGATTGACGCCCGCCGAATCGACCAGATAAATTATCGGAACGCGATTGCGCATCGCGATTTCCTGCGCGCGCAGAATTTTCTTGATAGTTTCGGGATACCACGCGCCCGCTTTTATCGTCGCATCGTTAGCCACGACGACCGCTTCGCGCCCGTTAATCCTACCGATAGACGTAACAACCGCAGCGGCGGGCGCCTGACCTTTGTATTCGTCGTAAGCGACGAGCAAACCGATTTCCTGCTGAAACGCGTTCTTATCAAACAGCAAATCAATTCTTTCCCGCGCCGTCAATTTTCCCTGCTTGTGAATCTTCTCGATTTTTTCCGCGCCGCCGCCTAAGATTAATTTTCTTTCCAGTCTTTCAAACTCTTCTGTCAGCTTGCGGAGTCTTGATTTGTTTTCGTTTAAACCTTCGGACATTTTGAATCGTTATTAATGCGAAAATATTGAATAGAAATAAAATTGAATCTTAACTTTTACGAACCGTTATCGCAAATGACAGGAAAAAGCCCCAACCCGGAGGGCTGAGGCTTGAGTTTGAAGCTCGTTCGCCGCTTATTGAGTAGCAGTAAAGTTTACGCTGTCCATATCTTCAACAAGCTGAAAGCCCTGTGAATTTTTTCCGAAAACATAACGTTTGTGATTTACAGTAACAACGTAGAAATTGCCGACCTCCAATGCATCGAATCTATAATAGCCGAAAGGATTCGTCTGTGCGGTTCTTATTCCACCCGCATCGCTGCTTTGGATAGTTACCGTCACTTTCGAGATGCCGCGCCCGAAAGAATCGACGACGCGTCCGCCGACATTGCTCGTTCCGGTCGTCGGGTGAATACAGTCGATAAACAAATCGTCAATCCCGACCAATTCGTCCGCGCCGACCGAATTGGTCGTAATAATTCGCACATCGAGCTTTGCCTGTCCGGTGGCGGCAAGCGGCAGAGTTATGCGCATCGGCGTTACGAGCGTTCCCTGATTCGGTCCGGTCGTCGCGTCGGCGATGTATGATGAAGCGATGTTTGTATAATTTCCGACGCCTCCGATACGATACTGCGCCGTAATCGGCGTTACTGCGTTATTGGCTGAATTATCTATATCGCGGATATTGAAAATAACCACGACGCCTTTGCCGAGGCAGCCCATCGTCGTGTTCAGATGAACGACGAGATTCGGGGCTGAAAATGTGTCCGAGCCTTTCAGCGCGATTACCGGATTGGCAATCTCAAATTCGCTGACGCCTTCAGCCGCAGATGTCGCCGGATTTGTCTGGTTGGCTTTGACATCGAGCGGATTATTCGGGTTGTCAGCCAGAATCGTGCGCGGGTCGGTGCCCGGAACGGGCGCTAACGTGTCGCCGCTAAAAGCCTCGATGCCGGCAATTTGTGTCCAGTCGTCATCCGCATTTATACGGCTCGTGTCCGTCCAGTCTTCTCTAAGCGGGCTGCCGGCGGCGATTTCCAGATAATAACCGTTCGCTTTCGCCTCAAGACTTCCGAAAATCGGATTCGACGAAAAGCCCGCCGACCAGACAACTGCCGAAACGCTTAAAGCTATTAAGACAAAATAGAGTTTTTTTCCAGTCATTTTTCTCCTCTGACGGCGAACGTTACAATTCCTGATGCGGGGCAGGACGCAATTCCGCTCGGTCTAAATCATTAAATATTTTGGATTTTTGATAATTCAGCATACCTAAAGTCTTAAAAGCCAAGCATTTTCAGTTTTTTTATTAAATAATCAGAATAAAAAGAAAAAACCTGTCAAATCGAGTTAATTGTCGATTTGACAGGAATTTAGTCCGGGATTTTTGTCGGAAGTTTTCTATTTAATCAAAATATTATTCACGCTCGAATCGCTTACGTTCGCGTTATCAATACTCGAAACTCTGATACGCGCGTGCCGTGTCGCCCTGCCGGGAACATTGATGATTTCCGAGCCGTCGTTTGCCGTGCTGGCAATCAATGTTTCCCAGCTCGTGGTTTCGTCCCGCGAGACTTCAATTTTTACGTTTCCGGTTAAATTGTCGGACGACCACGTTACGGCTCGGCTGATGTAACGCGGAATCCATTCGCCGCCGTTGTATCCGGTTAAAGTCAGGCTCGTCCCGCTGTAGCGGTAATTTGCAATCGAATCAGCCGTATTGTTTATCGAACGCGCATTGTCGCGAAGCTCCGTGCCGGTCGCCGCGTTCATAAATACGATTGACGGATTTGAAAAATACGGATGCCGCGTGCAGCCCGAAGTACATTGGTCGACATACGACATGACGGTTCGATAACTGCCGTTAATCCAATGCCCGAAACTATACGGATATGTTCCGCCCGAACCGTTTTCGGGATTGTGCGCGCTGCCCATATTATGTCCGAGTTCGTGCGGAAAGGATAAATTTCCGACCGCGCAGCTTCTTGACGTAACCGTAAAAGCGTTGTTCGAATTTCCGCCCGCAGCCGTTCCCATTAAATAGCCAATTCCGCAATTATCGCTCGAATTTGAAATCATCGCCACCAAATCGGCTTTATATTGGTCGCGCAAAGCGGCGCCGGTTGTATCTGCCCTTAAAACGGGAAGCTCCGAGCCTAAACTTCCCGTTTCGGCAATCGCCGTTTCCCGCGCGTTAACGAGCCTGAGTCTTTGACGAATTTTACTGTTGAGATAAGTCGTGTTTGAAATATCAATCGCCTGCTGCGCGAATGCCTGCGCCTGCGCGTCGCCGCCGAGCGAGTTTTTGACGGGCGTTGTGTAAAGCACGAGAACATCTATCTTATCGCCCGAATCGACCCCGGCGAGCGCATTTTCCGTTCTCCGGTTATTCTTAGTTTGGTCGCCTTTGACATTGCCCGCGCATTCGGGGAAAAGAGTTTGATTGAGTTCGACAAGAATCTGCTTATCGCCGCGCGGCACGATTTCGTAAACGGCGTTCGGCGCGTAAATCAAGCCCGAAACAAAGCCTTTTTTGAAGGTCAGGCTCACATCGCCGCTGAATTTTCCTTCGACCAATTTTCCGCGCCAGGTGTAATCGTCTGCTGTCCGAGTTTCAGATTCGACGCGATTTGCTTCATAAATTTTGCCATCAAAAAGCGGAAAGCGCAGGCGTGTCGATTCGCCGGCGCTCAAACTATTAAAATTAATTTCGCTTTCGCGCACCGAAGCAATCGAAGATTTTTCCGGGACGGATTTTGCCTGCGGCGACTCCTTTAAACTGAAAAGCGTCTGCCTGTTTTGCCCGCTGACCGAATCCGAAGTAAAAACAACTGCCGCCAAACTCAAAATTGCGCTTAAAAAAATTAATCTTTTCATTCTTTTTTCTCCGAAATAATAAATGTCGGCACCATTCCGCCGCCGGACGAAACGTTTGCCAGTTCGGTCGTCGAAAGTCTCGTAAACGCCGAGCCGACCTGACCGTTGAAAAGCAGCGGGTCGAGGTCAACGAGCTGTTCGAGCATCTGAATTTTCCCGTCGTGTTCGAGATACGGAAATAATTCCTTCGATGTCTCGACGCGTTCCTGAACGAGATAATCCTCGTCCGTCAAAGCGAGTTTAATCGCGTCGTCCCATTGTTTTTCAGACGAATTCCAGCCGATGTAAATGCCGTGCCCGCCGTAATCGTCGTTCGGTTTTAAGACTAATTTATGCGCGTTTTGCCGCGTCCATTCGACCAAATCGATTTCTTCGCCATTATTAAAAGTTTTTTCCTCGCGAAACTTTCGCGTCCACGGAACGTGCGCTTTTATCGCTTCGAGTTCGGCTTCATCGAAAAGATGCGCGTATTTTTCGTTTGTCAAAACAGCAAAAATCGCTTTTTTATGAACCAATTTGGAACGAAAACTGTTGACCATACAAATCGCTCCGGCGCGATAAGCGTCGAGCAAAGCGGGAAACTGCTCCATTATCGGCAGATATTCGTTGACCAAAAGACGTTTATAAACAATGTCGATGGCGACGCCGCCGAAATACAGTTTTTCGCCGTCGAATTCGAGGTCTTCGGGCGCGCAAATCAGCGAAGTATAGCCCTGCGCCTCGAAATATTCCTTGAACAGCTCAAATTCTTTCTGCGTCGGCAAGCCTTTCAAATCGACAATCGCTATAACCGGTTTTTTTTCCGCTTTTGCGCCGAGAAATTCCGTGTAGCAATCCAGCAAAACTTCGAGCATTTTCGGGCGACCTTTAAATGTTTCGACATCGAATCTTTCGAGAAACTTCTTCATTACGGGAAGCTCGAGGAAAATTTCCGAAGCCGAATCGGCATAAGCCACGCCCGCCGGACTTTCGCCGTTAAGCTCGACAAAGCTGTACGCGTTTTCGGTCAGAAACGAATCGAGCCGCGAATTTGGCGAAACCTGTTTGTATTTCGGGTCGATGGCGACCAAATCTTTTTCAATCGCGGTAATGCCGAGCTCGTCGAGCATTTCTTCCGATTTGACCGCCACGTCTTTTACCTTTTGAAGCGCGCTCCAAATCGTTTCGCAAATTTTTGTTACGCGCGTCCAATCATCTTTGGTAACAAAATGCGGGCGCAGATAAGGCGAGAGCCGCCGACCGCCGAAAATCAGCTTCGTGCGCTCCAAGCCTTCGTCGAGCGCTCTGCCCGAAGATTCGGCAATATTCGTATCTTCCAAAAGTTGATGATAATAAGCGACGGCTTCTTTTAGCATAGTTGTCAGATGTCAGATGTCGGATGCCAGTGTCAGACGTTTCATTTACTAACATCTGACATCTGACATCTAGCATCTTGATAAATTCAAAATTCTCTCAAATTCGTCTTTCGATAAAGGAATCACAGATAGACGCGATTGTTTGATTAAAGCAATATTTTCCAATCTTTTTTCAGCTTTTATTTGCTCAAGCGTAACGGCTTTTTCAAATTTCCCGACAGGCTTTATCTCGACCGCAAGCCATTTTTCGTCCGTCGGGTCGGGAAAATTTTCCCTTGAAACTTCCGCCAGCGCGACGACCGATTTTTCCGAAACCGAATGATAAAACAAAACTTTATCGCCGGTGCGCATCTCGCGCAGATTGTTTCGCGCCTGAAAATTTCTCACGCCTGTCCAGTCGGTTTTGCCGTCGGCGATTAAATCGTCGAAAGAATACGCTTCCGGCTCTGATTTGACCATCCAATATTTCATTGCAAGTTTACCAAATGCGGCGATATTTTGCCTCGTACAAGGATAAAACGCCGTGGCAGATTAAACCTGTCGCCGTGATAAATAAAAGAGTTTTCCCGTAATAACTGCGCGCCAGCGCCGCCAAAGCTCCGTCCATTCCGGCAGCGTCATTCGCATTATAATTGATTGCGGCGGTAATAAAAAAATATCCCATCAAAATCAAAATCAAGGCGCGAGCCGTAAAACTTAAAACGCCGAGCACATTGATTGTCCGCAAATGTCTGACCGCAAGCGTAAACAGGCGGAAATTTTCCTTGTATTTCCCTGTTACGCCGCTGTAGAATTCGTGAATTCCGCCGCCGACAATGCCGAGACCGATAAGAAACATCAAAATCGCGCCCAAAGGCAGCGCAAGCAGAATCATCGCAAAAGTTTTCGGTATTTCCCCGTTTCGATGCGCAATTCGCTCCGTAACGATTAAATTCAAAGCCGTCAGCGCCAGCCCGAGATAAAAAATTCCGATGCCGGCGGCAAGAATTCTTTTAAAAATTCCCTGAAAATTAGTGCCCGCATTGTCAACGTCCGCCACGCCGCGCAGAATATTCCAGACGCCGTGCCCGATGGCTCCGACGATAAAAATTATCAATAAAATTCTGCCGTAAGGCTTTTCGGCAATCGCCGTCAAAGCTCCCGACGGGTCGGCTAATTCCCCGCCTTTCTGCCCGATTGCCACCAGAACCGCGAGCATCCCGATGACGATAAAAAGAAAGCCTTTTGTGTAAAAACCGAAACGCGCGAGCTTTTTTGTAAAAGGATGGCGAACCGTATCTTCAGCCGCCTTAATTGTTTCCTCGATTTTTTCGCTGACAAGCTGCTTCGTTTCATCGTTCATATTTGTGTGAGAATATTTGCCTGAGAAAAAATTTTACCGCTTTAGGTTTTCTTCTGCGCCGCCGCTGCTTTTTTATTCAGCCATTTTGCCCAGCGTTCGAGATACGGTCGAAGCGGTTTGAAAAGTCTTCCGCGCACGCTGCCTTCCGACTGCTTTTCGCTCCAATCCTTCAAATTTTTCTGCGCGTACTGGCGAATTTGCGGTTCAAGATTTTGTTTCTTGACCGAATGACGCAGTGTAAAATAATAATGCTGACCGACGAGCGAAAATAAAATTCCCGCCAGATTGCTTTTAAAAGAGCTTTTCGCCATCCAGCGTTTCGCAAAGCCTTCGGTCGGTTGAAGCATCGCGCCGGTCGAGATTTCCAGCCACGCGTTCTGGTTTCCCATTTTCGGATGATAAAGTCCCGGAAGGTCGCCTTTTACCGGCGGCGAATTTTTCATCTGCGGTGTTTTGATAAAATCCACAAGGCGAACCTTTTCCAAGCCGCTAAGATGCTCAATCGGCAGAGACGAGATAATTTTACGAATATTTTCCAACGAATCTTTCGGCAGCTCGATGCTCGATTGATTTTCTATTTTTATTTCCGACGATGTAGATTTTGCAGTTTTTAAGCCTGCCATTTTTATTGCCATACTTTTGTAAATTGTAAATTGTAAATCGTGAATAGTAAATTGCGCCACAGGATTGTTGTATTTAAGCGACAGATTCAAAATCCAAAATCCAAAATCTAAAATCCAAAATCAATGTTTTCAATAGCTTAGCAATTTAGCTGATTTCGGCACAGTCTTTGTATAAGAAATTATCAGAATAATTTTTCTATGAAACAAACAACAATTTCCCAAACGGTTGAAACAAGCGGAATCGGGCTGCACACGGGCGTCGAGGTAAATCTTGCTCTAAAGCCCGCGCCGCCGAACACGGGTTATATTTTTGTCCGCACGGATTTAGATAATTTTGAGATTCCGGCTTCGGTCGAATACATTTCGCATTGCAGCTACGCGACCACGCTTTTGCGAAAAGGCGTTGTTTTATCGACGGTCGAGCATCTTCTTTCGGCATTAAGAGGCGCGGGCGTGGATAATTGTTTTATCGAGGTCGATAATATCGAAATGCCGATTATGGACGGTTCTTCCGAGAATTTCATCGAATTAATCGAGCAAGCCGGAATCGTCCGGCAGGACGAACCGCGCCATTTTCTGCAAATAAAAGAAAAAGTCGAATTCGAGCAGGGCGATAGAAAAATGTCGGTTGAGCCTTCGGACAAATATGAAATCGAATGCCTTATAGATTTTCCGCATCCTTTTATAAATCAGCAGAAATTTCATTTTGTCTTCGAAAACGGCTCGTTCGGAAAGCAAATTGCTTCGGCGCGCACGTTTGGTTTTACGACCGAAATCGAGATGCTTCGCAGAGCGAATCTTGCGCTTGGCGGTTCTCTTGATAACGCGATAGTGCTGACGCCCGAAGGAATGCTCAACGAAAATCCGCTTCGCTTCCCGGACGAATTCGTGCGTCATAAAATTCTGGATATTGTCGGCGATTTCGCGCTTCTCGGAATGCCGATTCTCGGAAAAATCAAAGCCGAAAAAAGCGGACACGCCGTTCACGCCGTCCTGATGAGTAAATTATTGAAAACAGAGTCAGCCTGGGAAATAGTTGAATCGGAAGAAAATTAATTCACCACAGAGACACAGAGACACAGAGAAAATATTAAAAAATCTCTGTGTCTCTGTGTCTCTGTGGTGAAAGGCTTTACTTTGTTATAATTACTTATGGCAAAAGCGGCAGCCGGAGTGAAAGGTGAAAAATTTGATGTCTCAATTCGTCGAATCGCCTCAAATTCCGCCGCAAAAGCTGAAATCGACACGCTCGCCGTCGAAGAGCCGCTCGAAATTCGGCTCGGCTTTACAGAAAACGAAAAATTCGCGCACCGCGCAATATCAATCACGATGCGAACGCCCGGAAATGATTTCGAGCTTGCCGCCGGATTTCTGTTTACGGAAGGAATTTTAACTTCAAAAAATCAAATTAAAAATATAAAACACTGCGGCAAATTTCCCTCTGCGGAAAATACCGTTCGAATTGATTTGTCAGCCGAAACAAACGTAAATCCTGTAAAACTCGAACGAAATTTTTACACGACTTCAAGCTGCGGCGTGTGCGGAAAAAGCTCGCTCGAAGCATTGTTTGTGGCTGGCGCGAGACGAATTGCGAAAAAAGATTTTCCTAAAATCTCGGCGGGAACGATTCATTTTTTGCCGGAAAAGCTGCGCGAAACGCAAAATATTTTCGACAAAACCGGCGGTCTTCACGCCGCCGCGCTTTTTGATTTTGACGGAAATTTGATTGATTTGCGCGAAGATGTCGGACGGCACAACGCGGTTGATAAATTAATCGGCGCGCATTTTTTATCTGATAAATTGCCGCTTTCCGATAAAATTTTATTTCTCAGCGGTCGCGCCAGCTTCGAGCTCGTGCAGAAAGCAGTGATGGCGGAAATTCCCGTTATCGCGGCGGTCGGCGCGCCTTCGAGTCTCGCGGTCGAAGCGGCAAACGAATTCGGAATTACGCTGCTCGGCTTTGTCCGCGACAATCGCTTTAATGTTTATACGGGCATCGAAAGAATACTTTATGAAACTTCGTCTTAGGGAAAACTCGCTTCGCCTGCGCCTTTTGCAAAGCGAAATCAAATTATTAAAAGAAAGCGGCTCGGTGTCGGAAACGATTTCTTTCGGCGCATCTCAAATTTTAATTTATCGCCTGCAAATTTCTCTTGAAGCGCGGGCAATTTCCGCTTATTTTCAAAACAATGAAATAATCGTCGAAATACCTTTTCAGATGGCGAATAACTGGATAAATACTGAGGAAGTCGGATTGAAATTTAAGCAGAAGATTGCTGATGAAACACATCTGTCAATTTTGATTGAAAAGGATTTTGTTTGTGTCGAGCGACCGTTTGACGCAGATAATAAAGACGCATTCCCGCATCCGACTGCGAAATGTTAAAGTAGGAATCAGCCACGAACAAACACGAAATTTCACGAATAAAGAAGAAAATTTATATTTAGTTTTTCTTCTTTCGTGTCTTTTCGTGTTCGTTCGTGGCAAACTTATCTTATGAAGTCTAAAACCTCAAATCACGGAAAAGTCAGCGCTGAAACTCACGACGAAGAAGAAACTTTGAAAGTCGGCGAAGTAAAAAAAACCGCCGCCGGAATCACTTCGATTACGCAGACGATGAAATTTGTTTTCGGCGAAATGGGCGTTGTTCGCGGTACGCGCGCGCTGCTGAATCTCAATCAAAAAGGCGGAATCGACTGTCAATCGTGCGCGTGGGCTGACCCGGACGAGCGAACTCATGCTGAATTTTGCGAAAACGGCGCAAAAGCTCTGGCGGACGAAGGGACGACGGAACGCATCACGCAAGATTTTTTTGCAAAACACAGCGTCGCCGGGCTTTCCGAAAAATCCGACCAGTGGCTCAACGCTCAGGGACGCCTTACGCGCCCGATGTTTTTGAGCGAAGGCGCGACGCATTACAAGCCTGTTTCGTGGGAAGAAGCTTTTCAAATCCTCGCCGAAGAACTAAATTCCCTCGCTTCGCCGGACGAAGCCGTTTTCTACACTTCGGGCAGAACTTCGAACGAAGCAGCGTTTTTATACCAGCTTTTTGCGCGTCAATTCGGCACGAATAATCTGCCCGACTGCTCAAATATGTGCCATGAATCGACGAGCTTTGCGCTAAACGAACAAATCGGTCTCGGCAAAGCGAGCGTTCGTCTGGAAGATTTGGAAAACACGGATTTAATCATCATTATCGGGCAAAATCCCGGCACAAACGCGCCGCGAATGATGAATTCTCTGCAAACGGCGAAACAAAACGGGGCGAAAATCATCGCGATAAATCCGCTCCCCGAAGCCGGTTTGATGAACTTCGTCAACCCGAATCCGCAGCATTATTCAAATCCTCTGATGTTTCCAATCGACCTTCTCGGAAACCGCTCCACGCAATTTGCGGATTTACATCTGCCGCTTCGAATCGGCGGCGACATGGCGGTTTTGAAAGGCATTTTGAAAGTTTTGCTCGAAAAGGAAAAAGAAAATCCGGGTAAAGTTTTCGACCGCGAATTTATTAACGAAAAAACTTCCGGCTTTGAAGAATTTATCGCCAATCTCGAAACGATTTCGTGGGAAACGATAATTGAGCAAAGCGGTCTTTCGCGCGGGCAAATCACCGAAGCCGCTGAAATGTATTCGAACGCAAATCGCGTTATCACCTGTTGGGCAATGGGCGTAACGCAGCATAAACACGCCGTCGCGACGATTCAGGACATCGTTAATCTGCATCTTTTGCGCGGAAATATCGGCAGGCAGGGCGCGGGACTTTGTCCTGTTCGCGGACATTCAAACGTGCAGGGCGACCGCTCGATGGGCATATGGGAACAAATGAATCCGAAGTTTCGCGCCGCGCTCGAAAAGGAATTTAATTTCAAAACGCCCGAAAAAGACGGCTTTGATACGGTCGAGGCAATCAAGGCGATGCACGCGGGAAGCGCAAAAGTTTTCTTTGCGATGGGCGGAAATTTTCTACAGTCCACGCCCGACACGCGCTTTACGGCTGAAGCTTTGCGAAATTGCAGTTTAACGGCGCAGGTTTTGACGAAACTTAATCGCAGCGCGCTTGTTACGGGCAAAAAAGCCCTGATTCTTCCCTGTCTCGGACGCTCGGAAAAGGATTTGCAAAACGGGGACGAGCAGTTTGTTTCGACGGAAAGCACGATGCTCAATGTTCAGATGTCGAAAGGAATTTTCGAGCCTGCGTCGGAACACTTAAGAAGCGAGACGTGGATTGTCGCGCAGCTTGCAAAAGCCGTTCTCGGCGCGAAAACAACGGTTGAATGGGAGAAAATGGTTTCCGATTACGACGAGATTCGTGATTCCATTTCGCGCGTCGTCGCAGGCTGCGAAAATTACAACGAAAAGATACGAAAACCCGGCGGTTTTTATATGCCGAACCCGCCGCGCGAAGGCACGTTTCCGACCGGCATCGGCAAAGCGATTTTCAAATCAAGCAAACTTGAACGCATCGAGTTAAAAGCGGGCGAGCTTTTGATGACGACGATACGCGCTCACGACCAGTTTAATACGACCGTTTACAAGCAAAACGACCGTTATCGCGGCATAAAAGGTTCGCGCCGCGTGATTTTTATGAACGAAGCCGACATCGCCGAAAGAAATCTGCAAAGCGGTCAGACGGTCGATTTAACGAGCTATTTCGAAGACAAGGAACGCCGCGCCGAGGAATTTATTGTCGTCCCTTATCCGATTCCGCAAAGATGCGCGGCGACGTATTTTCCCGAAGCAAACGTTTTAATTCCGGTCGATAGCGTCGCCGAAAAAAGTAATTGCCCGACATCGAAACTGACGATTATTACCGTCGAACCGCATGTTTAAATTACGAATTACGAATTACGAATTACGAATGTCAGAAGCATTTTTTAATTCGTAATTCGTAATTCGTAATTCGTAATTTTTATGAATTCCAATCAATTCTCAGGCTTTGTTCTCGCCGGCGGAAAATCTTCGCGGATGAAGACCGACAAAGCTTTTCTAAGAATCGGCGGCGAAATGTTTCTCGAACGCGCCGCCGCCGCGCTTGCGCCAAATTGCGTCGAAGTAAAAATCGTTATCAACGAAACTCAGGCGGAAAAATTTCGGCTGAGCTTCCCTTCGTTTGATTTTGTTTTCGATGTTTTCCCGGCGCGCGGCGCGCTCGGCGGTATTCACTCGGCTCTAAAAAATTCAAACACCGGTTGGGCGATAATTTTAGCGTGCGATTTGCCGCTGGTTACGACGGATGCGATTGAAAAATTGATGCAAATTGCTCTAAATTCGCCGGAAGATATTTTCGCTGTTGTGCCGAAACAACCCGGCGGAAGAGTTCAGCCGCTTTGCGCCGTCTATCGCGCCAAAGACTGCCTGCCGAAAATTGAAGACTTGCTGGAAAAGGAAGATTCCGCATCCGTCAGAAGCTTTCTCGAACTCGCGCCGGTTCGATACGTCGAAATCAGCGAATTAAATAATAATAATCAGGAAGATTTATTTTTTAACGTCAATCATCCGGCTGATTTTCAGAAAATGAACGAATAGTTCATTTAACTATTTAACCCAGGTTGCCAGTTATCAAAGGTTAAGAATTTTTGCCCGCGAAATACGCGAAATGACACGAAAAAAAGAACAATCAATTACTTTTGTTTTAATTTTTAGCGTATTTCGCGTATTTCGCGGGTAGTCTCTTTATAATTTTTATAACCGGCAACTTAGGTTATTTATTAAATAGATTTGGTAGTCGTAAAAATCTCTGCTAGAATGCCGCTTATCGAACAATCTAACTAACTTTTCGCGGATTATCCCAAAAAATAAACCGTGAATTTCCAAGTTTCAACTAACTTCCGAATAGTCGGCAAAAAACGAATTTTAAAACATCGCCCCTGCCGACTATTACAGCGGGCTTGCGAGGCAGTTTTCCGGCAGGCACTTAAACAGGAGACTAGAAATGTCAGCAACACAGATGAATTTGAGCAGCGGAACATTAATTTTGACCACCGATTCGACGGTGAGCGGCGGTTTGGAACCGAGCGGATTGGCGGATTACAACGACTTGATGTATATTGCCAGCGACAACGGCTTGATTGACAGTATGAATATCGACGGCACTTCGCTGACCAATGTTTATAAGAACGCCAGCACCAAAGGCTACGGCGATTTCGAGTCGATTACGGTCAACGGCGATATGCTTCTGGTCGGCGTCGAAGGCGGCAACAAGGACGGCAGCCCGACTTACGCAAAGGTTCAGCAGCTTGTTACGAGCAGCAACACGCTCAGCGGTTATAACTGGAAGCTAAACGACCCGAAGCCCGACAATAATGCCGGCATGGAAGCGCTGGCTTATTATTCCGGTAATATTTACCTGACATCTTTTCAGTGTAAAAAAGGAGATATTTACGTTTATAGCTTAACGAGCAGTAATTCCGGCGGCGGCGTGGATAAGCAGAGTAAATTCAGCCTGCCCTCGCCCAAATCGGGCAATACATACGGATTGTCCGATTTGTATTGGCACAGCGGTCGCCAAAAACTCTACGCTTTATACGATTCCGGCGACCACTGGCTGCAAGAGCTTACGTTAAGCGTTTCAAAAAACGTTTATTCCGCCAAACAAACCAAGTTGTGGCTGACTCCGCAGTATCAAGGCTCTTCGGCGGATTGGGAGGCTTGCACGTTTATCGGCGATGATTTATATCTCGGACTTGACCGCAAAGACTGTACGGCAAACGTCGTTTATAAATTTGCGAACTTCTCTTAGGAAGTGAAAGGGATTAGGTGATAGGTAATAGGTGATAGGTGAGAAGTGAGAAGTGAGAAGTAAGAAATAATCTATCACCTATCACCTATCACCTATTACCTATCACCTTTCACTTCTCACCTGTCACCTATCACCTATCACTCTTCCTTCAACTGCTTCAGCAAATCCTCGATTCGATGCAGTTTATCTACCGGAATATCCTTGACGAGCTGGCTGATTTGCGGCGCGTTCTTTTCCTTATTCAAAGATTTTAACGGGTGATTTTCCGCCACGCGCATATTTTTATCCGGCTTCCACTCAAACAAATCATTCGGCGAGCAGTTGAGCAGCAAACAAAGCCTTTCGATTTGTTCAAGCTTTATCTCCCAGACATCTCCATGAACAAATTTATGCGCCGTCGAACGGATAAAACCATTTTGATGAAGATATGCAAAAGGTTTATCGATTCCGCGTAAATCAAGAATTCTCTTAACGTTTAAATAAAGCATCTTTCGCCTCCTTATTTATATGTTTTTTTCAATTTTATACATTTATTCTTAAAAACGCTACGGATTTTTTTATAACGCGGGATAATTTTATTTATTTTGCAAAGAACTTCGTTTAAATTGAAAAGAACTGTTTTTTATTATTTAAGAACTATTTTTATTTCGCGGGTGATTTTATTTTAAACGTGAAGAGATATAATTATTTCGCTAAGGATTACTTTTTTATTATAAAGGCTTGTCTTTAAAGCGCGAAGGATTTTTTTTGATTATATGAAGGCATTTTATTATGTAAGCAGCCATTGGACGGCTTCATCTTCGTCCTTAAATATTCGGAGCTTCGCGGAAACTTTTGATTCGGTGAGTAGCTCGAATTGGCGTCCGCGGGCAAAATCCGGCAGCGATTTCATCAAAATAGCGGCTTTTCCGCCGCCGATTTTCGCGTCGTTCCGAATATGATTGTCGCTTGCTTTTCTTATAAGATTAATGTCCGTTACGCCAAAATCGAGTTTTCTGTGGTCGAATAAAACGTCAGTCCCGGGACGCCAGAAGTCGCGCGAAGTAATGTCTTCAATCATTTTTAATTGTTCGCCGACGCTGAAATCGCCTCCCGTAACAACCCTTATGTAGGGCTGATTTTCTATATTTTCGACAGTCCAGTTCATATTTTTCGATTTGGTAATGATTATACCGCAAAAATCCTTTTTTCGATAATTTGGTCTTACCAATCCGGCGTGTGAAAAATTCCTTCCTTATCGGTTCGCTGGTATGTATGCGCGCCGAAGAAATCGCGCTGCGCCTGAATCAGATTCGTGGGCAGGCGCTCCGAGCGGAAAGCGTCGAAATAAGCCAGCGCCGACGAAAGACAAAGGACGGGAATGCGGCTCTCGGTAAATTTTTCGACAATCGTGCGCCAGTCCTCGCGCCGGTGATTCAGAATCTGCGCGAAATTATCGTCCAGAATCAGATTCGGCAAAGCCGGAAATTCCGAGTATGCGCGACGCATCTCTTCGAGCAGCGCGCTGCGAATAATACAGCCGCCGCGCCAGATTTTCGCAATTTCGGCGAGATTTAAATGATAATGCTTTTCGACCGAAACCGTCTGCAAAAGCGAAAGTCCCTGCGCGTATGTGATGATAAACGAGTTCAAAAGCGCGTGTTTCAGCTCTTCGAGAAACTTTTCCGTCTGTTCGGAAAATTCGCGTCTCAGCTTTGCGTTTTTATTTTTTTCGTCGCCGTCTCCGGCTTTTTGCGACAAATTCAATTCGCTTTGCGGAAGAATCGTTTTGTGATGCCTGGCGATATGTGTATCGACTTCGGCGGCGGCGCGCGCGGCTTTCATATCGAAAAGCGGCTCGCTCGTAACTGCTTTACCGTCGTCCGCGTGCAGATTCTGCGCTTCGGGCAAAGGTCGGCTTCCGAATTTTTTGGCAATCAAAACGCGCGCTTCCTTTTGCGACGAAATCTGCCGCATCGAAACGGCTGAATCGATTGTCGGAATCGGCACGCCGAAATCCATCGCCGCCTGCGAAGTCCATTTGCCCGTTCCCTTCTGCGCGGCTTTGTCCTGAATCATTTCGACGAGCGGTTTGCCCGTTTCCGCATCAATCCGGTCTAAAACATCAGCCGTAACTTCGATTAAAAAAGAATTCAGCTCGCTGTCGTTCCAATGCGCGAAAGTCTCGCTCATTTCGTCGTAATTGAGCTTCAAAACGCGGAACATAAAATCGTAAGTTTCGGCGATAATCTGCATCAAGCCGTATTCGATGCCGTTGTGAACCATCTTGACGAAATGTCCGGATGAACCCGCGCCGATATACGTTACGCAAGGCTCGCCGTTCACTTTCGCGGCGACGGCTTCAAAAATCGGGCGCAAATATTCGTAAACTTCGCGCTTTCCGCCCGGCATCATACTCGGACCGAAACGCGCGCCTTTTTCGCCGCCGGAAACGCCCATTCCGAGAAATTCAATTCCCTTTTCTTCGAGAAAAGCCGAGCGCGTTTCGGTATCGACAAAATGCGAGTTTCCGCCGTCAATCAGAATGTCGCCCGATTCGAGATGCGGTAAAAGGTCATTGATGACCGAATCGACTATTTTTCCCGCCGGAACGAGCAGCATAATCTTGCGCGGGCGTTCGAGCTTGGCGACAAGCTCCGCCAAGCTTTCCGCCGCCTCAATCGGCATTCCCGCGCCTTCTTCAAGCAAAAGCGCGCGTTTGTCCGCGCCCAAATCGTAACCGACGGCGGAAAATCCGTGTTCCGCCACATTCAGCAGAAAATTTCTGCCCATTGTTCCAAGCCCGACCATTCCGAATTGTGCATTGCTCATATGTTTATTTGGTAAAAGGTAATTAGTAATTGGTAATTAGTTTTCGGATTTTACCTATCACCTACTACCTATTACCTATTATCTACTACTTACTACTTTCAATTATACGTCCCAGATTTCAGCGGAATCCAATTCGTTTCTCCAATTTTCCGAATTTTCTTCAAACGTCCACCACGCCGACAAAACCGAAAACGCAAAAATCCATTTTCTGATATTCTGCGGCTCGATTTCAAAAGCTTCGGAAAACAGACGAATCGCATCGTTTAATTTTTCGCGGCGATTCGGATTATCTTTCAGCCAGTCGGCGTGATTTATCATAAAAACGCTCAAATCATAACCGATGTCGCCGACGATTCCTTTCGGGTCAATCGCCAGAAACGTCTCGCGCGAAGCCGACAAAATATTTTCGTGATGAAAATCGCCGTGCAGAAGCGTCTTTTGCGCGGACAACGCCGTTAATTCTTCAAAAAACCCGCGCGCTTTTTTAATATAGTCGTAAGTAAATTCGGTTTTCTCCGCCTTTTCGAAACCTATAAACCAATCTTCGAGCTTTGGAAAATCGTTTTTCTCCGGCGGCTTTTGCCAAAATTCCCGCATTACGCTTATCGCAATTTCGACGGCTTTTTTATCATCATTTTTGCAAACCGTTTTCAGATTTTCGCCCGGCAAAAGCCTTTCCAGAAGCAAAGCCGAGCGCGTTTCGTCAAATCGCAGAAGCCTGCAAACGCTGTTTCCGTCGAGAAATTTCAGCATTCTAATCTCGCTCAAAGTCGTCGCCTTTTCGCCGGGAAATCCGATTTTCAAAACCGCTTTTTCGCCGCCCGCGCAAATGCACGGCGCGACATAATGATAGGACAAATTCGGGAAAGGAGCTTTGACCGAAAGCGACCAGTTTTCTTCGATTTCCCCAATAATTTCCGGCAAGCGAACGAGCCAGCGTTTACCATCTACACCGAATCCGACTGAGATTATTTCCTTAAATTTTTCCGGCAAATGCTCAAACATTCTTGACGAGTTTAGCCTGTCTGACGGATTCTAAACAAATGAAATCTTTACTCGAAGCGATTCGCCCGACTACTTTTATCGAATCGGAAAAATTAAAAAAGCATCTCGGACTCGATTTGACGATTGCGACCGAAACTTTCCAACACACCGGAAGCTTTAAGTTTCGCGCCGCTTATAATCTTGCTTCAAAAGTTCCGAATGCCGAAATTCTGACGGCTTCGTCGGGAAATTTCGGTCAGGCGCTGGCTTTTGCGTGTCAATTATTAAACAAAAAATGCACGGTCGTTATGCCGGAAACTTCGGCGCGGGTGAAAATCGAAGCCGTCAAATCTTACGGCGCGATGGTCGATTTGGTTGACACGAATAAAATCGGGAGAAATGAGAGAGTCGCGCAATTAGCCGCGCAGATGCCGGACGCGTATTTTGCCAGCGCGTATGACGATTTATTTGTGATTGAAGGAAACGCGACGCTCGGCGACGAGCTTGCGGAAAAGGATTTCGATATCATTATCGTGCCCGTTGGCGGCGGCGGACTTTCTTCGGGAATCGTTTCGGGACTCAATAAACACGGGTCGGACGCAAAAGTTTTCGGCGCAGAACCGCTTCTCGGAAATGACGCGGCGCGTTCGCTAAAAGAAGGAAAAATCGTCCCGAACGTTGTCGAACCGTTGACTCTGGCGGACGGCGCGAGAACTATTTCTCTGGGAAAATTAAATTGGGAAATCCTTCAAAATGGTCTTGCGGGAATTATCGAAGTCTCCGAGGAAAAAATCGTCGAAGCCGTGCAGCTTTATTTTTCGCTGGCAAATCTGAAAACCGAGCCGACCGGCGCGCTTTCGCTCGGCGCGATTCTCGAAAAAAGCGAAGATTTTGCGGGCAAAAAAATCTGTGCCGTCGTCAGCGGCGGAAACGTTGATACGGAAGTTTACCGGAACATTCTTTCCGCGCGGTGAAATTTATTTTTTCAAAATCTGTCTTCTCAAATAATCCAAAGCCGCCTGGCTCGACCGCCAGCGAATTAAATATCTGTCGCCGGGCAGCAATATTTTAAACGATTTTGTTTGATTTTCGTCCGAATATCCGATAAAAACGAGTCCGACCGGCTTTTCCACGCTTCCGCCGCCGGGTCCGGCGATTCCCGTAATCGAAATTGCATAATCGGTTTCGGCGCGCGCGCGCATTCCTTTTGCCATCGCCTCGGCGACTTCCGCGCTGACCGCGCCGTGTTTTTCGATTAAATCTTTCGGAACATTCAGCGTTCTGATTTTGGCTTCGTTTGAATAGGCGACGACGCCTTCGATAAAGTATTCGGACGAACCGGAAATGTCGGTCAGTCTTTGCGCGATGAGTCCGCCCGTACAGCTTTCCGCCGTCGAAAGCGTTTTGCCTTTTTCGCGCAGAATTTGCCCGACAATTTCTTCCATCGTGTCGCCGTTTTCAGAAAAAACGGCGACGCCGAGCTTTTCGACAATTTTTCCGGCTAATTCTTCAAGAATTTTTTCGGCTTCGGCTTCCGATTCGGACTGAGCCGAGATGTGAATTTCAATCTCGCTTCGATTGAAAAGAATCGAAGTCTCCACATTTTTATAAGCTTTATAAATCGGCGCGATTTGCTCGTCAACCGCCGATTCGCCGATGCCGGAAACGCGCAAAAGCCTACGTTTGACAAATATTTCGCCCGCTTTTTCGCGCAGCTTCGGCAAAATAAAATCGGTAAACATCGGCTGATTTTCGCGCGGCGGTCCGGGCAGAATCACGAAAAACTTTTCTTCGATTTCCAGAGACATTCCGACCGCCGAACCGTTCGGATTCGGCAAAACTTCCGCGCCCGCGATGACAAACGCCTGACGCTTGTTAATTTCCGGCATCTCGCGTCCCCAGAGGCGAAAGCGTTCGATTAAATCCCTTTCTATATCGTCGTGATAAACAAGCTCGCGCCCGATTGCGCGCGCCGAAACTCGTCGGGTAATGTCGTCTTCTGTCGGACCCAAGCCGCCCGTAGAAATGACAATATCCGAACGTTTCAGCGCATCGCGAATCGTTTCTTCCAGACGCGCTTCGTCGTCGCCGACAATCGTTTTGAGCTTGACCTCGATTCCGATTTCGTTGAGCTTTTCCGTCAGCCAAAGACTGTTTGTGTCTGTTTTATCAGGAGTTAGAAGTTCCGAGCCGATGGCGATAATTTCAGCAGAAAGCATAAATAATTGATAATTGATAATTGATAATTGATAATTAAGAAGCAAGTTTTCATTATCAATTATCAATTATCAATTATCAATTACCTTCTGTCGTAAATGTCGTGCAGAACTTCCGTTATCGGTTTGCGGTTGCCGAAAATGTCCTCGTTTGAAGTGTCTTTGTTCTTCGATTTATTTTCGCCGTTCGAGTTTTGCTGATTGCCGCCGTCGAAAAGCGGAACGTCATTTTGCCCGTTATTTTCAATCGATTCGTCCGTAACGCTTTTCGGCATCATATTTTCGGGCTTGGCTTCGGCAAGCTCGGCTTTGCGTTTTTTCTGTTCGAGTGTGGCTTCGCGTTTCTTTTTATTGACTTCCTTGAGCGCGGCGCGGCTGGCGTCGAGCATCACTTTGGCGCGATTGCGTCTGGCGCGTTCGAGCGCGCGAATGGCGGCGGAAGTTTGCGGCGCTTCGGCAGGCTCGCGCTCGATTTTTCGCAGAATTTTGACGTAATTTCTCAAATCCGGCGAAGGATACGCGTAGTTCGATTCGTCCGAGTTTTCGTTTTCGACGACGTAAGCGAGATGATTAATCGCGGCTTTATGCTCGCCCGCCTTGTTGTAAAGCGCGCCGAGCGTGAAATAAACGAGCGGCGGCGCGCCGTTCATAAACTGCAAAATGCGCTCGCCGCGCGTGATGACTTCCTGCATCTCAAAACCGAACCAGCGGCGCTCGTCGTCTCTGAGAAGCTCGTTTGCCGAAAGATAAAATTCAAAAATTTCGCGTGTCCCGTTGTGCGAAGGCGTCGAAAATGTCTTCCACAAAAAATAAGCGAAAATCCCGAAGAAAAAGATGACGAACATCGGAAAACCGACGGCAAAAAGCATCGTCGCAATAACGCCGAAGGCAAGCGCGTATTGCGTATTTTCCTTGAGAGAATCGGGAAGTTTTTTTTGCAGTTTATCGCTCACGGTTTAAGATTCAAGATTCAAGATTCAAGATTCAAAATTTAAGATTCAAAATTCAAGATTTAAGATTCAAGATTAGTCGTTTTTCAATCTTGAATCTTAAATCTTAAATCTTGAATTTTTTCAGTCTTTCTTTCGCGCCTGTTTTTTATTTTCCTGTTTTGGCTCCGAATCTACCGCGTCATCATCGCCATTTGCCGCGTCTTCCGATTTATGTTCGGGCGGTCGAGTCGCTTCTTTCGCTTCTTTTTCAAATTTCAAGCCGAATTCAGCCAGCACGTCCATCACTTTTTCAACCGCTTTGTAGGGCGAATTGATAACAAACGAAAGCGTTTCGCCGAGCGCGATGGCTTCAAGCTCGACCAATGAGGCGATTTTCTTTTCCAGCGGAAGCTCTTCAAATTCCTTGCGATATTCTTCCTTGCGCGCTTCGGTCGGTTCTTTTTCTTCCTTAACTTTTTCTTTTGTCATAACTGTAACTTCTCCTGATTTTTCGATTTTCGCCTGACAAGCCAGACGCTCACCGTTTTTACGACGTTCATCCGATAATTGTTCTATTTCGGCTTTAGTTAAATCAGACAAAAGCTCTCTTCCCTGCAAAATCTGCATCGCGCAAGCGTCCGTCTCGCCCGTCCGCTCGCATTCGACATCGACGCCGAAACGCTTTGCCGCGTCAAACAAATAAATCCCGGCGGCAGCTACGCCGCTTATATTTTCACGTTCAAACTTTATATCTACTTCTTCCATAATTTCAGATTCAAAATTTAAGATTTAAGATTCAAGATTTGAAAATGAAAATCAAGCTTGAATCTTAAATCTTAAATCCCGAATTAACTTCCCATGACTGTTCGCACACGAACACGCGGCTGCGCGCCGGATGCAGTGCTGTGAACGTCCTTTTCAGAGTTCTGGCATTCCTCGCAAACGCCCCAGATTCTTAAACTGTGATGCGTCGGCTTAAATTTATATTTATCAGCCATCGCGTCCTGCGCGGCTTCCAATTTTTCCGAGAAAAACTCGATAACTTTGCCGCATTCGGTGCAAATCATATGGTCGTGATGCGCGTGATTGTAATGATGCTCGTAATAAGTTTTGCCGTCGCCGAAACGCACTTCGCGCGCCAGACCGGCTTCGGTTAAAAGCTTTAAGGTTCGGTAAACCGTTGTGTGCCCGACACTTGGGTCTTGTTTCTGCACGAGCCAGTATAAATCTTCGCTCGAAAGATGGTCTTCAGTCCGCAGAAACATTTCCAGAATTAAATCTCTCTGCGCCGTGTGCCGCAAGCCCGATTTTTGAATATGCTCGGAAAAAATTTGCTTTTCCTGAATGAATTTTTCTTTCTTCGCCGTCATAACTTTATCGTAAAGTCATTTTAACATTTGAGATTCTTTTTCGCTAACGAAATTTTGTTTCGTATCTCGTCGAGCTTTCCCCGGTCCGCGCCCTGCTCTTCGGCTAGATGCACGGAACGCGCCGCAAGTTGCAGATAGACTAAGAGCGCTTCTTCGGACACATTTTTTTCGAGAATTTCCAGATGTTTTTCAAATGTTTCGACATCAGCCCGCGCAATCGTTCCGGTCAGAGCCTTCGCGGTCGTTTGTTCCTTCAAATTTCCGACGGTGCTTTCGATAAGCGGCAAAAGAATTTCCTTTGACTGATTTGCGTCCAAGCCGCATTTTGCGAGCATTTCGATGGCGACATCGACGAGCGCGACCAGATGACCGGAAGCCGTAACCGCCGAGGCGTGATAAAGCGTTTTGTTTTTTGATTCGACTGAAAAGAATTTTCCGCCTAAATCCGACACGATTTCTTCCGCCGCCAAAATTGCAGCATCGTCGCCTTCGACGCAGAAATAGACATCGGAAAAACGATTCGCGCCCAGAACGGATTCGCTAATCGAAACAAGCGGGTGAAACGAGCCGGTCTGACAGCCGTTGTCGCGAAGGCTTTCCAAAATCTCCGACGAAAGCGCGCCGCTTGTGTGAAAAACCAACGGCTTCGATTTCAGATTTCGCGCCAGAAATTTTGCGACCGCTTCGATTTCAAAATCCTGAACCGCGATAAAAACTACGTCCGAAGTGATTTTTGATATATCCTCGGGCGAAAAATCCAACACTTTCGCGCCGACAAAATCAGCGATTTTTTCCGCGTTTCCCTTGCTTCGCGAAACAAGATTTTCGATTTCATAATCTTTTCGCGCCAGCGCAATCGCCAACGCTCCGCCGAGCCTGCCGACACCGATGATGGAAACTTTCATTAAAAAAGAATTTACCACAGAGACACGGAGACACAGAGAAAAGACAGCCGCAAAAAGGCACAGGAAGCACAAAATTATTTTTTTGCGAATCCTGCGCCCTTTTGCGGCTATTTATTTTAAAATCTCTGTGTCTCCGCGTCTCTGTGGTGAAAATTTACTCAAACGACGCTCATTTCAAGCAGAACATCGTCTGTAATCGGCGTAAATGAATTGGTTTCAAAGACTTTCTGCAAAACTAAAAGCTCGTCGTTCGTTAAGAGCGGAATTTCTTTTCCGTTCTGCAAAATATCGATTAAATGCGAAGCGGCGGCGGAAACTTCCTCTGTGTTTGTCTCGGCGGCAAGTCTTCTGATAAGCGGAACAAGCGTTTCGCCTAGAATTTGCAGGACGTTTCGATAGACTTTTCTGCCCGCGCCGATTGTTTCCGACAGATTTTCAGGCAGCTTTTCCCAATCGCGTATTTGTTCGAGACTAAACGAACAGGCGCAGAACGGCTGCGTTTTCAATATTTCGCGCACGTCGAAGCGGCAGTCCAAATCTTTTAACTGGCGGCTGATTTTCTGAGCTTCCTGCCAGCTTTTGTTCGGGAAAATCTGAAAACGCGAAAGATTTTCAAATTCCCACCACTGGTCGCTTCTGAGAATTTCGTCAAATTTTTCCTGCAAATGATGCGCTTTCATCACCGAATCGTGTTTGACGGCGAAATGCTCGGTAAACCTGTTATGAAAGCTCTGCCAGAGATTTTCGATTTCGCGGTTAAAAACTTCGTTCGGATTCGAATAACTGTTATCAAAAATCTGCAAAAGTTTTTCCCTGAAATATTCGATTTTTTCGTCCTGCGTGGCTTCGCAAACGGCGATGTAGGAAAGAAATTTCTCGCGTTTGCCGATTCCGTTGATAAAATCTTCGAGCACGACCAAATCTTTTGTTCTGGCGAAAAATTCCTTTTCCGAATCGGAAAACGCGTCGGCGATGCGGTGCAAGCCTTCGTCCAGTGAAACGGCTTCGTCCAGAATCGCGGCTATCGTTTCGGCAACGACGCCGAAAGTTTTTCCGGCGTGTGTCGAAATCCGCCAGATTTTCGTGTTCAAAAGCTCATCAGGCAATTCGTTAAAGCGAGCCAGAATCCGCGCCGACTGCCAGTCTTTGAGCCAGATTTCCAAAGCTCTCAAGACTTCTTTGCAGTCTTCGGGCGTGTCGATTGAGCGAAGATTGTCCGCGCCGGTCAGAATCTGCGCCCATTCGGTCAGGCGTTTGTTTCCGTAAACGAGACTCGCGGGCTTGGCAATGCCTTCGATGTCGTCCCAGATTATTTTCAAATCCAGCGAGCGGCGACTTATCCGGTCGCCTTTCGATGTAACGAATTCAATCTGACGCTGTGCGACGAGCGCCGTCAAAATCAGGTGCTGCGCCTCGCGGACAAGACCGTTCGGCGATTGTTTGAGTTTGCGGTAAACGCTTTTTAGCGAAACGGTTTCATCGCCGTTTTCCCTGACCAGCGCGAGAATTTCCTTTGCAAGCGGCAGCGCGGCGAGGTTTTCTTCTTTTTCGAGAACATAAGTCGAGCCGTGTTGAGAAACCAGACCGAGCGGCAAGGCGAAAGTTTCGGCAAGCTGCTGAGCTTCGGGCAGATTGGCGCGCGCGCCGCTGAACAAATCGTTGACGAGTAAGGATACTTCCGTCATTCCGAGCGTTTGAGCGAAAAACGGGTGCTGCGGGTAATGTGTTTCGAAAAGCGGTTCGAGCATTATCGAGAACATTTCCGACAAATCGACGGCGGCGCGGGCTTCTTCGGTAAAATTGTAATCGAAGCCCTCGATATGGAAATTCGCTTCCTCGATAAACATCCGGTTCCAGATTCTTTCAACCGCAAGTTTGTGCGCGTGTCCGGCGGCTTGAAACTGCTCGCCGTATTGTTCGCGAAGGCTGTTATCGGTCAGCAAAACGTAGTAGCGCAAAATCGTTTCGGCTTCGTCTTTGCGAAGCGGCGCGGGCTTCCATAAAACTACCGGAACAGAGCCGGAATTTTCGACCTGGGTTTCCGTTGAGTTGATTATTACTTCCCAATCGAGATATTCCGAATTTGCGGGCGCGGAAAGTTCTTCAACGTCCCGATTTTCGTAATTCCAGAAAAGACGCCCCCGGCGAAGCCCGCCGCGCCAGACGATTTGGCTGTCCGTCCAGTCGGCGTGATGCGTTTCCGTTTCGTCCGAGATTATCCAGTCGGGAAATCTGTCCCGCGCGAAACGCCGCAGAATTTTCGGAATAACGGCTGGCTGAACCGCCTGCGCGACCTCGGCAAGCGCGCTGTTCAGATTGTCTTTGTCGCTCGCCTTGAGACTGTAACGAATTTCCCTGCCTTCTTCCGCAATTCTCAAAATCGAATCGGGCAGCGCGGCGGCGCATTTTTCGAGCAGTTCTTCGACGGTTCGAAGCGATTTCTGCGGCTCGTCTTCGTCATAAATCAGCATTGCCGCGCCGATTTCTCCGGCAGTCGTCCCGTTTCCGTCAAGCGATAAAAGCAAAAGAGCTTTGATTATCAATTTTGCCTGAAGGCGCTGCATCACGGAAATTTTCCCGACGACTTCCATATTCAAGCCGTCGTATGCCTGAAAAGCTTCCGCCAGAGCGTCGATTTTACGAAGCGAGCTTTCAACGCTGTCGAAAACTTCGTCCAGCGCAATCAGCGAATTTGCCGGGCGACCGAGGATTTTACCGCCCGCTTCGGAAGCAAATCCGAGAAGCGCAAATTCCGGCACATACAAACGGACAAACGGCGCGTTTTCCAAAATTACCGGGTGCAGCGGGTAAAGCGACGCGAAACGCTGCTCGCTCCATCGAAAATGCGGCATCACAGCGCGGAAATACGCGTAAATGTCGTGAAGAACCGGCGTCATTTGGCGATGTTTCGGGAAAATATGCGTATCGACGATTCGGTAAAGATGTTCCTGGTCGAGAAAATCGATTGTGTAATTTTGCGTGATGGCGGCATTTACGCCGTCCGCGCCGGAAATATCGTCGTCGAGCGCGACGCCGACAAAAATGTTCGAATCTTTGGCGAGCCGGGCGATTTCGCCTAAAAGCGCGCCGTCGTCGCGGGCAACGCGTGCGGCTCGACCGAAAGCCGTGTCGATAATTATGAGAAACGGCAAATCGCCGCCTTTTTCAGATGCCGACTGCATCAGCTCGGTCAACGAGTCGCTCAAACTTGAAACCGGCGTTTCGAGCGTTTCGGCAAGCCCGTATTTTAATTCTTCAAGCAGAGTTCCGTGCGTTCCGCGCCTGACGTAAGCGACCGGATAACGACGACGCTTAAGCCGCTGCGCGCTGACCGAAACGTGTTGCTCGGTTATTCTCGAACGCAGTTCGGGATTGGCGACAATCGCGCCGAACGTCGCCATAAAATGGCTTTTGCCGACGCCCCTGTAGCCGGCAAGAGCAATCGCGCCGCCGTTTTCTGCGCCTACGTCGGCGACTTTATCCAGCCATTTCGCCATCATATCCGATGTCGCATCGGTAAAATGATAAGCGGAAAGCGTCTGCACAGGGTCGGAAATAAAATCCTGCAAATTTGTGTAGGGACGAACCTCTACAACGTCTTTTACTTTTTCTTGAATACGTTTCATTGAATTGAAATTAAAACCGGATGCATTCTGGAATGATTTCTCAATCTGCGAGGATTTTTCCGCCGTCGAAAGAACGGCTATTAATACTTTACCAATTTTTTCGTCTAAAAAAAACAGTTTTAACAAAAAATATTGAAATTCATTGTAAATTCTTCAAATTTCCCACAAAATAGCGCAACTTTTAAAAGTTTCGATGCATCTTAAAGACGTTGCTTTTACAATCGAATAAAAGTTAGAATCAATTTAATCGTAGGAAGATTTTTTAGGAGACCATATGCGTAACGATTTTACTCGCAGATTTAGCGCGTTTTTCCTTTTGGCGGCTTTCTGGCTCGGCGCGATTGCCGTCGTTCCGGTTTCGGCGCAAACGACGACCGACGGCAAACAAAAGAAAGACGAAAAGAAAAAAGAAGATAAGAACAAGACCGTAACAAATCCGGCACAGACGACCACCAACAAAACGCTTTCGGACAAGGAAAATCCGGCGCTCATCGGCAAACGCAATATCAACAGCGGCTCGGATAAATTCTTCGGCTGGCTCGGCGGCTCGCAGGCGAAAGAAGTGCAAATCGGCAGACAGCTCGCGCTCGAAGTCGAGCAGCAGGCGAAAATGGTCGAAGACCCGATTATCACCGAATACGTCAACCGCGTCGGGCAAAACATCGTTCTCCATTCGGACGCGAAAATTCCTTTTACGATTAAAGTTATCGATTCGGACGAAGTCAACGCTTTCGCGCTTCCCGGCGGATTTTTCTTCGTCAACAAAGGCTTGATTTTAGCCGCCGACAACGAAGCCGAGTTGGCGGGCGTTATGGCGCACGAAATCGCGCACGTCGCCGCGCGCCACGCGATGGAAAATCAGGGCAAAGGTCAGTTTCTGCAATACGGTATTATGGGCGCAATTTTGATGACTGGCGGAATTGCCGGCTCGATTTTGCAGAACACCGCCGGACTCGGACAAATGCTCGCGTTCTTCAAATTCAGCCGCGGCGCGGAAGAAGAAGCCGATAAGCTCGGCGTTCAGTATCTTTACGCCGCAGGCTACGACCCGACGGCGATGGCGACGATGTTTGAAAAACTCCAGTCGAAAAGCACGAAAAAGCCCGGCACGCTGTCGAAGCTTTTTTCGACGCACCCGCAGTCAATCGAACGCCGCGATTCTAGTCTCGCGCTCGTTTCGCGTTTTGAAGAGAAAGAAGAATACGTTATCAGCACCTCGGAATTCCAGCGCGTCAAGGCGCATCTTTTCCGCCTTTCAAACGCAAAAGCTTTAACGACGGTCGATTCTTCCGACACCGAAGAACAAAGCCGACCGACCTTAAAACGTCGTCAGCCGACAACCGACGAAACAACGACAACGACCGATTCGCCGAGCAACGATTCATCGTCGAGCGAAGACAAACCAAAGACGCCACCGACGATGAAAAAGCGCAATGACGACGCGCAGCCGCTGCCTTCGCCTTCGCCGGAGAATTAAACGCAGAGACGCGGAGACGCGGAGTTTTTCTAAAAAAATAAGGAGAAGTCATAATGGCTTCTCCTTTTTCTATTTAATTTCTCTGCGTCTCCGCGTCTCCGCGTTGAAAATTCTTAATCCAAAAGCGTTCCGTAGATTCCGAGCGGAAGATTGTAAACGTCTTCATTCGTCGCAATTATCATCTCGCCTTTTCTTGTAAAACAAAGCCCGACGACGTTCATTCCGGCAACGAACATTTCAGCCTGCGCGCCGTTCGGCGTGATTCTGGCAATTCCGTGTCTTCCCTGAAAGCAAGCCGCGCAGTATAAATTTCCTTCGCGGTCGAACGCCAAGCCCTGCGGTCTGCCGAAGCCTCGATAAAAAATCTGCTCGTAACCGTCTTTATCAAATGCATATACGGCGTCGAAACCGGAAAGCTTCGGCGCGGTTACAAAAAGCCTGCCGTCAGGTCCGAAAGCGATGTGAAAAGCCGACACCGAAGGTTCGAGAACGGCAAAAGATTCGGCATTGCCAAAGCTTTCGACGCGATAAATCGTCCCGCTGCGGTCGCCGACGTGCATTACGCCGTCGCGGTCAAACGCGATTGCGGTGGCGATTCCCAAATCCGAAGCGAACGGCACGACTTCATCGTCGCGCTCGACGCGGGAAACTTCGCCGTCGGCGCGGTTTGTTACAAAAAGACTTCCCGACGGGTCAAAAGCGATTCCCGTCGGATTTAAAATATCGGCGCGAAGCTCGGTTAAAAATCCGTCCGTTTCCAGACGGTAAAGCGTTACGGGCAATTTCTGCCCGCGCGAGCCTGAGCGCGTCAGGATAATCGAATCGTCCTTCGGGTCAATCGCCGGATTGGCGACGATATGCAAATCATCGGCGATTTTTTTGCCGACTTTAATATTGAAAGGCTCGCTCCGGTCGCCGCCGCTTTCGAGATAAATCTCAACGTCGTTCGTATCAAATGTTTCGGGAACAATCGCTAAAATTCTGTTTGCCGACGCGGCGACGACGCGCGCCGACTGCCCGTCAAAAAAACATCCGAAATCGTTATAATTATTTATCTGGAAATCTTCGCACTCAATCGAGACTTCGCCGCCGGGAATCGCGTAAGGTGGAATTACAGAAATTATTCTGCCTGCTTTGCTCATTAATCTTTCTCCGAATCAAAAGGTTTATTTTACGAGCAAAGCGCGAAATAGGCAATTAAGAGTGAACTTTGATTTTTGACCTTTGACCTATGAAAGAAAAAATCAAAGGTCAAAGGTCTAAGCTCAAAGGTCATACATTTTATGGTATAATCAAAACAATCGGAGGTTAGATTTTATCAGTAACGTTCACGGTTTTACGCAGGGATTAAAGCACAATCAACTGCGCCGCATCGAAAGACTTTCAACGCGCCGCGTCGCGCCCGGGCAAATCGTCTCGCCGGAATTAGCAAGGCAATTATCGGAAATTTCACACGAGACAGGCAGGCAAGTCGGCGTTCTCATCAATCGTAAAGGACAGGTCGAATACGTGATGGTCGGCAGCGCCAAGCAAATCGAGATGCCCGATTTCGGTCGCGCGCGCGTCTCGCAGGAACGCTTTCGCGGTTTGCGCTGCGTTCACACGCATCTTTTAAATGAAAAATTGACGCAGGACGATTTGACCGACCTGGCGCTTCTGCGGCTCGATTTAATGTCGATTATTCAGGTCAACAAGGAAAACGGCTTGCCCGACCTCGTTTATTCGGCGCATCTTTTGCCGACGACGCCGGAGAAATTAGAAGCGGACGGCGACGCCGCTGCCTATGAATTTCTCGAACCGAACATTCCCGCGCATCTCGACACGGATTTTATATCATTGATAAACTCGCTCGAAAACGAGATGGCGCGAAATCGTTTTACGGCGCGAAACCGCCAGACAAACCGCGACCGCGTGATTCTGGTCAGCGTTACGACGGGTTATTTGTCCGAAGCCGAAGAATCGCTCGCCGAACTCGAAGAACTCGCGCTTTCGGCGGACGTAATTGTTCTCGATAAAATTATTCAAAGACGCCCGAAAATCGACCCGAAAACCGTTCTCGGCGGCGGAAAATTGCAGGAATTATTGATTCGCGCAATGCGTCTCGGCGCAGATTTAATCGTTTTCGACACGGAACTTTCTCCGGCGCAGGTGCGCTCGCTTTCGGTTGCGACCGAACTGAAAGTGATTGACCGACCGCAGCTTATTCTCGATATTTTCGCTCAACGCGCCCAATCGCGCGAAGGTAAAATGCAGGTCGAGCTCGCGCAGCTAAAATATCTTCTGCCGCGTCTCGTTCAGGGACAAAACTCGGCGTTTTCGCGTCTCGCGGGCGGCATCGGCGGGCGCGGTCCGGGCGAAACGAAGCTCGAAACCGACCGTCGCCGCGTGCGCGATAAAATTACGAATCTCGAAAAACAGGTCGATAATCTCAGCCGCCAGCGTCAGGAACGCCGAAAAAATCGCGTTCAGAAAAATCTGCCGATAATTTCTCTGGTCGGCTATACAAACGCCGGAAAATCGACTTTGCTGAACACTTTGACGCAAAGCGACGTTTACGCGGAAAAGAAAATGTTCGCGACGCTCGACCCGACTTCGCGCCGCCTGCGCCTGCCGATTGAGCAGGAAATTATCATCAACGATACGGTCGGTTTTATACGCGATTTGCCCGAAACTCTGGTCGCCGCGTTTCGCGCCACGCTCGAAGAAATCTCGGACAGCGAATTGCTTGTTCACGTCGTTGACGCGTCGAATCCGCAGGCAGCCGGTCAAATCGAATCGGTCGATAAAATTTTGCATGACCTCGAACTAAATAAAATTCCGCGATTGATAGTTTTGAACAAAGCGGATTTGGTCGATGAACAAACGCTTGAAGCTCTGCAAAGACAGCTTTTATTTGACAAAGACAGCGAAAGCGTGGCAGTCTCAGCTATCAAAGCAAATACATTAAAACCATTGTTGGAGAAAATCGGGGAATTTATATCGAGAGATTTGATTCAAGATTCGGCAGACGAACAGGAGTTCTCTGCAACCGGAAATTAAAGGGATTGGCAGGAATTGTGGATTTAATCCAAAATCCAAAATCTAAAATCCAAAATCGAAATGAGCAAACGTCTTCCTGATTTGGCATCGCCGTTTTCAAAAGCGCGTAAAACTATTGGTGGTTACGTTTCGCGCCCGTTTGAAAATTTTACGAGCGCGCAGCTTTTCTGGGCGGGTTTTGCGTTTCTCTGCGTTATCACCACTTTCCTGATAAATAATCCGTTTTGGCGCTCATCGGTCGAGCAATACAAAGAAGGCGACATCGCCCGCGAGAGTATTATTTCACCGGCGGATATTACGCAGACCGACACGGAAGAAACCGAAAAGCTCAAGCAGCAGGCGCGCGAAGGCGTTCATCCGATTTTCACATCGGAGTCGAATCGCGCCGAGCAAGCCGTTCAGAGTTTTCGTTCGGCGTGGGAAAATCTTGAGCGCAAGGGCGATAATTCCAACATCAATTCCAAAACAAATTCGAACGCAAAAGCCGAAGCGCAATGGACGGGCGCGGGCGGCGCGGAGCTTGGAAAAGTTTTCACCGCGCGGCGTTTTAGCGCAAACGAGATAGACGCGGTTATCCGAAGCCTTCGCGAAAACGCGCAAGGCTCGATTTACGGCGACCAGGACAAGCAGTATTTTCAGGAAGAAATTACGGTCAACGACCGCCAGAAACCGAACCAGCAATCGGTCGTCAAGATGCCCGAAAGCACGATGACGGCGCTCTCAACGGCGCGTCAAAAGCTTTATGAAGACCTCGAACAGATAAAAAGTCTTTCTGACAGAGAAGTCGAAGCCTTTAACGCCGCGCTTTCGCCGCTTATCCAGCCGAGTATTGTTTACGATTCGGTGCAGACCGCGAGCGCGCAGGAGGCGATGACCAGGAGCGTTGACCCGTTGATGATACAGCTTAAGCGCGGGCAAACGATTGTACGCGAGGGCGACACGATTACGCCGCAGGCGCTTTCGCAAATCAACGCGATTCGCAGTTACAGCACTTCAAATCGTCAGGTCAACCGATTTTTCGGCTTGCTCACACTGATTTCCGCGCTCTTCTGGGTAGCATGGAAATTTATCCAGCACAATCAAATCGGCTCGCGCCTTGCGCTTTCGGCTGAGAAAACGTTCGCGCTGTTCGGCTTTATCGTGATTATCCAGACGGCGCTGATGGCTGTCTTTTTTCGTCTCGCCGAATTTACCGCCGCGCAGAACGTCAAAGCGCCTTTGAATGACATGACGCTCTGGTCGTTTGCCATTCCTTTCGCTTTCGGAAGCCTGATGATGACGCTGCTTGCGGACAGGCGAATGGCGCTTTTTACAGGACTTTTTCTCGCTTTGATAGCCGGACTTCTTGCCCCGAAAGCGATGGAGTTTACGGTGCTTGCGGCGATAACTTCGGCGGTCGCGGTTTACGGCATCGGGCGTTATCGCTCGCGTCAATCGGTTACACTGGCGGGCGTTCTGGTCGGTCTGGCAACGGCGGCGGGAGCAGTCGCTTTAATCGGCTACACGCAGCAGCCGTTTATTTTGAACACGGTGCTTCTCGC
>JBARIW010000013.1:0-9551 GCA_049799955.1 Pyrinomonadaceae bacterium | reverse complement strand
ATTCGGCGAAAGCGTCGGTTCGGATTCGAGAAGATGCGTATCCAGTCGGTTTAGCTGTGCGGTGATAATTTCTTCCGTTTCGGAAAACTCACGCGCCGTTTCGCTGCTCAAAAACTTTTCGACGACTCCGGCTAAAATCTTTTCTTTGCCCTCAAACAAATCGGTAAATTCAAACGCGTATTTTTCCAGCGTCCGGCGATGTTTCGGCTCGATAATCGTAAAGCTCGCGCGATGCCGAATCGGCGTTACGGGACGATTTAAGATTTCATAAATCACCGAATTTTGAGCGAAATAAGCGATTTCCGCCGCGCCGCCGAAATAGAGAAGCGTCGGCAAAAGATAATCCTGAACGACGGGACGCAAAAGCGCGTTTGGACTCAGGCGCTGCGGCGAATTTTCGGCAATTTCTTTTAAGACCGATTTATCGAATTCGGTTTTCGACCTTTGAGTTTTAACTTTCCCGCTTTCCAAATCTTGTCTTAACGCCTGCCGCTCGCCGTTTTCATTCAAAAAGAAAAACGGGAAAGAATTTTCATCGACCAAAACCTGCGGCGAATAGTTTTCCGTTTTAAGCTCGTTATTTCTTTCCAAAAGCGCGGCGATAATTTCTTCAGAATTTTCGACCGCTCCGGTAAAAATCGGCGCGCAAAGCTTTTTTAGCTTTTCGTCCAGTGGTGAAAGAAAAATCAAACCGTAACCGACGAAAATTTTCGCCAGAAATTTAGCAAATGCGCCGCCGAACGTTTCGCCCGGTTTATATGTTTCGGATAATAAACCGGTTAAATTTCCGGTAAATTGCGTATGCGTAAAATTTGCCAGTAAATTTGTTTTTGTTTCATTTATCGTTTCGTCCAGATTTATCAAGCCGACAGGAGAATTTTCCGCGAGATTTTCGGGCGAATTTTCGATTTCGGCTAATTTCCCTTCCTTATCTGATACGAAAGTTTTTTTAATTTCGTCAAAATCGTGGTCTTCCTCGGCAATCCAGAAAACAGGAACGGCTTTGATGTTTTGTTTTCGCAAATCTTCGCAAAGGCGAACGGCGGAAAGCGCCTTGTAAATCGTGTAAAGCGCGCCGGAAAAAAGTCCTGCCTGCTGTCCCGTTACAACTGTTACGCAATTCGTTTGACGGAGAAGCTCGATATTTTCGAAGGTTTTACCTTTTGCGCCCAACGATTCATTGATGCCGCGCAGGATGTCGCAAAGCTCACCGCGCTCGATTTTGTAATTTGCAAGAACTTTTTCCGCAAAGCTTTTCGTCGTTGTTTGTTTTTCAGGATAAAATTTTGCTATTGCCGGCGAATCCGCCTGAAAGTCTAAAAAAAGCCTTGATTGATTTGGAATTTTTTCAAATGAAACAGTTTCCAGTTTAAGGGAATTTTCCTGCGAAGCGCGCGCCGGTTCTCGATTCATTTTGCAATTATAGATTTGTATCGCCGAACTGCCAAATAAAAAAGACGACCTTTTGAAAAGGTCGTCTTAAATAAATTATTTTTCGAATTAATTTCCGCCCGAGGAAACTCTCGAACGAGTGTCTTTGCTGTCGGCGCTCGTTCTCGGTTCGCGGTCGATGCGGTAAACGCCCGACGAATGCGTTCCGGCAAAAATCCGGTTCGAATCGTTCGGGTCAAAGACGAGCGACCAGACGCGTCGGCTCGGCAGATTCATATTTTTTGAATCGACGCGCTTCCAGTTCCAGCCCGCGTCGCCCGAATAATAAATGCCGCCGTCGGACTGCAAAGCGCTGGAAATATATAATTCATCGGTATTTTTCGGATTAATCAGAATACTCGTATAATTTCCGAGCGGAAGATTTCCGCCGCGACGAGTCCAGCTTCTGCCGCCGTCTTTGCTCATATAAAGCGTCTGAGCCGTGCCGACATACATCAGCTCGGGCTTATTCGGGTTGACGTTGATTGAGCTGACCGGGACGTTTTCCGGTATTCCGTCAACTTTTCTCCACGTTTTGCCATCATCCTGCGAAACGACTACGCCGGAAGTTGCCGTGCCGACCCAAATCGTTCCGGGCATATTCGGCGAAACGAAAATTACAAAAACGCTTGTATCAATTCCCGCTCCGAGGTTGATTTTTTCCCACCCTTTCGTAACGTCGTAGCTTCGAAATAAGCCATTATCGGTTCCGGCAAACACTCCGTTTTTACCGTCGCCCGTATTTGCCAGAATTGTAACTTTTTCGGCTAAAGCCGGAATCACTCCGGGCAATTTCGAAGCAGCAACAGCAGTCTCAGCCGGTGTCGTCGTTGTTTGCGCAACTGTCTTTCCGGTCGTTTTCTTTTTGGTCGCTACGACTTTCTTTTTCACGACCGGCTTCGGCGCGACTAACTGCGTCCACGAGAGCCCGCGGTCGAGCGAGCGAAAAACACCGACATTTGTTCCGAGATACATCGTATTCGCGTTCGCCTCGTCCTGAAGTATCGAATAAGGAGAAATTCTCGCCACATCCAGACTTCTGGTCTGTTCCCAGCTTTGTCCGCTGTTATTGCTGATAAAAACGAAGCCGCCGCCGGTCGCGGTGTTTTGCGTCGTGGCGTAAAGCCGGTTGGAGCGTTCGCTGTCAACCGAAATTGAATAAGTCAGGCGGCTTGTAAAATTATCGTTCGTCGGCACGAAGTTTTTACCGCCGTCGTTTGAAACCATTATGCCGTAATTGTTTGTTCCGATAAAAACTCTTAAAGGCTCGTTCGGATGAACCGTAATCGAATTTATTTCCAGATTTTTCTGCGTCGTCAGCGCCCATGTTTTGCCGCCGTCGCTCGTCATCCAGAAACCTTCAGTGGTTGCTGCATAAATCGTTCCCGATTTAGAAGGATGCTGAACGAGGTCGCGCGTACGGCGCGACTGCGAAGGAATACCCTGAATTTTTTTCCAAAGCTCGCCGCCGTTAAAGGACTCATAAATTCCGCTGCACGCCGAAGAAATTACGTGGTCGGGATTTTTCTGGTCGATTGTAACCGTGAAAACGTCCGAATCGTCAATCATACCGTTTTTGATAAGCCGCCAGTTTTTGCCGGCGTCGGTCGTTTTATATGCGCGCCACCATGTTCCCGCATACATCGTGGTCGTATTGCGCGGGTCGATTGCCAGCGAATCGATGTTAATCGGCATCGTGGTCGATTCGATTTTCTTGAAATTATCGCCCGAATCGGTAGAAATCCAGACGCCGTTAATTCCCCCGACAATAATCGTGTTCGGGTCGAACACGGATTGCGTCATCGCGTGGATTGATTCTTTTTTCAAATCCTTCGATTCTTTCCACGTTACGCCGCCGTCGGTCGTCTTGAAAAATCCGCCCGCTTCTTTATGGCGATGTCCCGATGTGTAAATAATGCGTGAATCGCGCGAATCAACAAACAACTGGTCGAGAACGAGCTGCGGACGATTGAAGTTGACGAGCAGCGCCCATGTTTTCCCGCCGTCGGCTGAAGTATGAAGCTGTCCGTCGAGAGTGCTCACGTAAAGACGATTTTTATCTTTCGGGTCAACCGCGACGACACGAACGTCTCCGCCGCTCGGTCCGACGACTTCCCAATCTTTAACCGGAGGCACTTCGCCGTTTGCGCCCCAGTCGGAAGCCGCGCTGATGCTCGAAACGGTTAAAACTAACGTAATAATCAGAAGATAAAAGCGAAAACCGATTGTTTGTTTAATGTTTGACTTCATATTTTTATATCTTTTTTGGACTGTAAAACTCAGGAAATTTTGCAAAAGCGCAGCCATCCTACTTTCTGATGAAAATATATCGATTTGCTGTTGCTTTCAAAAAGAAACTCTATGGATAAGGAAAGAAGATTTGACCGAAAGCATTCAGTCAGATTGACTTTATCATACACAAAATTTTCGATTATTCAAAATTATTTCATTTAAAAGCATAAGCGAGTGAGTTTTCTTTGCAGAATTCTCACTCGCTTAGGAAAGTTCGCATCCGTTTAGGATACGAGATTAATTGTTAGTTACGGTGTCGGATTCGAAGCGCCAGCCGGAACAACAAAGAGTCTTGTTTTAACTCCCGTTCCATCCGGATTCACGCCGCCTCTGACAATCGTTACACGGCTCTTATCAAGTCTCAGGAAGGTAATTGCTTTGTTGATTTGTCTTTCACGCGCAGCAATTTGTTTATCCGTTCCGTAGTTAATGATATAGCCTGTAGCATTCGGGTCATTGCTCAGTTCACGATAGAAAGCCTCGACACGCGCTTTAACTTCGTCATCCGGCAACGGTCCGAAAGTATCAACTTCACGGTAAGTAGCAGGCGCTGCAACCGGAGCGGTTTCCGAACGGCTTCTATCACATGTCGGACACAGACCGCCCACATCAACTGTGGCAGTTACGTTGGTAGTGCCGTCTGAAGGTGCGCGAACCGTTATGACAGGTGAGCCCTGACCGCTTTCGATTGAGCCAGCCGAGACTGACCAGTTATAAGTAACATCACTCTGACTTCCGCCGCTGATATTAGCCGAGAAGGTCATCGTTTCACCCGGCATGGTTGTGCCGGAAGGTCCTGTTACGCTAAACGAAGTCGGGCAAGAGCATTCGACCGGAATCGGTTCGCAATCGCAAGCCGCAACCGTGATGGTTTCGGTCTTGGTCGTGCCGCAAACACCGCATCCGTCGTCAACGCCAACCGTAACCGTGTAAGTTCCCGGCTGTGCGTTCGTCAAATCCCAACTGACATTTGCGCCCTGTCCGACAATACGTCCGCCTGAAACCGTGTAGTTATAGGTAAGAACATCATTATCCGGGTCGCGGGCGACAGTTGTAATGCCGACTGACATATCGTCAGAGCAATTTGAACCGGGTTTCGGTCGGAATCCCGGTCCGCAGGGAATAGTAACTCTTCTTTCACCAAGTGTTACGCTTTCCACGTTTGCCGGCGGATTGATAATTTCCTGCTGTCGTTCATTACGTCGTCCGGCAGTGATTTGGAGAATGAATCCGTTCGGGTCATTCGATGTAACAAATCCCTGCGGAACGCCTGAGAACGATGAGGAAATCGTCTGCGGAATCGCTCCGGCAATAAGAACGGTGCCGGTGGTTGATGTCGAGCCGTTTCCGAAGCTATCCGTATCCTGCTGATTGAAGTGGTAGCGGTAAGCCGCGCCCAAGCTCATCCAGCGTGTCGGGAAAATACGAACGCCGCCGAGACCGTCAATCGGATTATTCTCGAAAGCATTCGGTGTGCGTCCGCCGACATATTTAAGAGCACGAAACTCTGCAATCGGCTGGAAATATTTATTGACCGGAAAGTCAACGCCAACCGCTGCAATGAATTCATCAGGTCTGTCTAACAATGTAAACGAACCGCCGAAAAATTCACCTTTAACGCTGCTGTTATAAATATATCCGACGTTTCCTGAAATATTAATCCACTTGCGAAGACGCGCATCGGCAAAAACAATCAAACCGATGTCTCCGCGATTTCCACCCGGGCTCGCGCCGCGCTGAAGCTGATTAAATCCGCTGAAATCGTCCGCATTATCAGCATAAAAGCGATAGAACGGAATAATACCGAAACCGACCGGGTTGTTCGGACCGGTCATGCGCCATTTTGCGCCGACGGTAAAGGTATTAAATGCCGATTCGCCGAACTGGCGATTGATAAACGGCGCATCCGGTAAATAAGTCGGAGCAGTCGTAAATACTGAAGGAGCCTGACAGGCTGCCGCCGTCGCCGTTGACGGACAATTTACGCCGCCTAAGGTAACCGTATTCAAAACCACGCCGGGCAGAATGCTGCCGTAAATCGAACCGACGCCCGGAAAATTATCAGCGCCGCTGCCGCCGGCGGTCGGACCGCCGAGAGTAGGCTGTGTGCCGATGCCAAATCCGAAGAGCGGACCTGCCGGGAAGAACAATCCGAAATTACCGGCTGAGCCTCCGTCAAACGGGTATTGAACGAACGGAGCGCCTGCGGGACGGTAAATCGCGCCCTGAAATTGGGGCGTTCCCGGTCCTCGCGGAGCTAAAATGATTGCCGGCGGTCGTGTAACCGTTCCGCCAATGAGCAAGTTCGAATTCGGTAAGTAAAAACTTGAAAGATTACGCGGCGAATTTACCTTGATAGCGCGATAAGCATCCGTATTGAACCACAACTCTAAATAGTCGTTCAGACCAATCTGGAAACTAACCGGCACTTCCGTCAAATCGACGTTGCCGGGATCGCGGTCAAAGTTACTATAAGCCGCACTAAAAGTGAACTCACCTCTTCTCAAGGTTTGTCCATCATAAACTGTAAACAGTCCGGTCGGACCTCCCGGAGGACCACCTGTACCGACAGTTGGTGCTATATTCCTGGGGTCTTTATCGGACCTTAATGTTTGGGCTGACATGGTAAACACCAGTGCCAGCATCGTAAGCGCAATTACAAACGCCTTTTTCGCGAGTTTCATCACATTCCTCCGCCGAAAATATTAATAAAAATTAAATTTCAATTGTAGCTTAAAAAGAAGTAAAACCAGCAAAAATCTTAAGCTAAGCTACTCAATTATTGCACACACTAAAAAACTTTCAAACTCCATTTAGTAAAAAACTTTTAGCGCAACAAATACAATTAACTCAGATAGTTATAAACTTTTATAAGGGAGTTTGACAAAAAAGTCAATAAAAACTTTTCAAAATCCATAACCCCTTCGTAAAAAACATTACTTCAAATCTACTCTAAAATCAAGTATTTCTATGAAATAAGTTGTTTTTTTACGCATAAATGCCTCGCATTCTCGTATCGTATGCGACGCGGTCGATTGCAAGCATATACGCGGCTGTGCGCGTATCGACGTTATGCAGGTCAGCCAGAGCGCATAATTCGTTGAAGCTGGCGACCATTTTTTCCTCTAATCTTTGGTTTACTTCGTCTTCGCGCCAGAAATATCCCATTCTGTCCTGCACCCATTCGAAATAAGAAACCGTAACGCCGCCGGCGTTCGCCAGAATATCGGGAATTACGAAAACGCCGTTGTCAAAAAGAATCTTATCGGCTTTCGGCGTTGTCGGACCGTTTGCGCCTTCGGCTAAGATTTTACATTTGATTCGACCGGCATTTTCCGATGTTATTTGATTTTCCGTCGCGCACGGCGCGAGAACGTCGCATTCTATTTCCAAAAGCTCCGAGTTGCCGACTATATCCGCATTTTGATAACCCTCGAAAGTTTTATGCTCGTTCAGATAGCCTAAAGCTTCGGGGATATTAATGCCGTCTTTATTGTAGAGTCCGCCGCTGACATCCGAAATGGCAATGATTTTATAGCCTTTCTCATACATCAGCTCCGCGCCGATTCCGCCGACGTTTCCAGAGCCCTGAACGACGACCGAAGTTTGTTCAGGCGTCAAATTAAAACGCTTGATTGCTTCGTTGACGCAAAACATAACGCCGCGTCCCGTAGCTTCGCGCCGTCCGAGCGAGCCGCCGAGCGCGACGGGTTTTCCCGTAACGACCGCCGTTACGGTGTGGCGCGCGTGCATCGAATATGTGTCCATAATCCAAGCCATTGTCTGCTCGTTGGTGTTCATATCCGGCGCGGGAACGTCTTTGTCGGGACCGATAAAATCAATCAGTTCCGCCGTGTAGCGCCGCGTCATCCGCTCCAGTTCGCCCAGAGACATCTGGCGCGGGTCGCAGATAATTCCGCCTTTTCCGCCGCCGAACGGAACGTTGACGACCGCGCATTTCCATGTCATCCACGCCGAAAGCGCTTTTACTTCATCAAGTGAAACGTCGGGCGCATAGCGAATTCCGCCTTTTGCCGGACCGCGCGCAAAGTTATGCTGGACGCGATAACCTTCAAAAACCTGTATGTGTCCCGAATCCATTTTGACGGGAATGTAAACCTTGATTTCCCTGCTCGGAACACGCAGAACCGCGTATAAATCGGGGTCTAAGCCGAGAAGCTGCGCGGCTCGGTCAAAGCGTTCGCTCATTGCTTCAAAAGGATTTTTTTCGTCAGTTCCTATAAAGCGCCTATTTTCGTCTGCCATTGGATTAGCTTTTATCATTTAATTACTCTCCGGTTTTTTCTCACTAAATATATTTATGTTCTAAAAATTATTTGTGAATGTCTAATACCTCGTTCATCGCGCCGCTGCGAAATCCGTGTAAATCTATCGTTACATAGCGGAAACCAAGATTTCTGAACTTTTCCGCTAATTTTCCGGTCATTTCCAAATCCAGAGCGCGTTTTAATTCATCGGGCGCGATTTCAAGGCGCACAAGCTCGTCGTGAACGCGCACTCGAAATTCCTTAAAACCAAGGAAACGCAAAAATTCTTCGCCGCGCTCGACTTTTGAAAGTCGTTCAATCGTTACGGGCAAGCCGTAAGCGATGCGCGAAGAAAGACATGGACTTGCCGGCGCGTCCCAGGTCGGGAGATTTTGTCTTTTACTTAATTGTCTGATTTCCGCTTTGCTCAGACCGACTTCTATTAAAGGACTTCGCACGCCTTTTTCGCTTGCCGCCTGCCTGCCCGGACGATAATCGCCAGTGTCGTCCATATTTGCGCCGTCGAGAACAAACTCGATTCCTTTATCTATGGCAAACGGCGCGAGCTTTCCGTAAAGCTCGGTTTTGCAAAAGTAACAGCGATTGGTCGGATTTGAATTATAATCGGGATTTTCGAGTTCTTCGGTCTGGATAATTTGAAAATTGAATTTGAAGTCTGCGGCGATTTTCTCGGCTTGATTTCGCTGCGTGTCGGCAACGCTCGGCGAGATTCCGGTGATGCAGATTGCTTTACGCCCAAGCTCCTGCGTCGCAATCAATGCCAGGTACGTGCTGTCAACTCCGCCGGAATAGGCAACCAACACGGATTTCATTTCGCGCATCAAACGGCGCAGGTTCAGTTCTTTTTCAAGGGCGGTCGGTGCGGTGTCAATCTTAATTTGCCGGGGTTGTGCCATCGGGTAAAAAGTATTTTGTAAACTGTTGTCCAAACTGCAAATGTTAGCTTAGTGCTGCGCTTAACGCAACTGAATCAAAATAAAAATTTCTCGTCGTCCGCGTGTCAAAATACGGTACGAAAACGCTTCTTTAATGATAGTATAAAGATGTCTTCGCTTTATCAAAAACTCGAAATGAATTTTCCTTCGGCGGCTTATTTTTTTTCTAACCGGCAAACTGTTTTGTCCGCAGTTTTCGCTCTATTTTTGGTTTTCTCGTTTTTTTCAACGTCTTTCGCGCAGGAAGACGAAGCCGTAGAGCTTTTCAACAAAGGTCAGGATGCGCACGAAAAAGGCGATTTTCAAGCCGCCTTAAAATTTTATGACGACGCGCTGAAAATCATTCCCGAATTTCCCGAAGCCGAATATCAGAAAGGAAACGCACTTCTTTCCTTATATAAGACGGGCGAAGCCGAAAAAGCTTTTCGCCGCGCGATTGAGCTGCGCGAAGACTGGTCTCTGCCGATGACGAGTCTCGGCGCGCTGCTCGTCGAGCAAAATAATTTCACGGAGGCTGAAAAGCTTCTGACCAAAGCAATCGAACTGGACGAAATGAATTTTCTCGCCTTTTCGGCTTTGACCGATTTGCGTCTGAAAACAAAAG
>JBARIW010000012.1:0-1603 GCA_049799955.1 Pyrinomonadaceae bacterium | reverse complement strand
GGCGGGCCTCGATCTTGCGGTCGCGCTGGAACCAGGAGAGGCCGCCCATGAAGATGACACCGAGCAGGATGATTAGCGCACCCAGCACCTGCTGGATCCACACCTGCTCCGCACCGCGCAGCCAGGCACCCAGCTGGCCGATTCCCGCCCCGATGGCCACGAACACCACGGAGAAGCCCAGTACGAACAGGGCGATGCCGGTGAACATCCGGCCGCGGCGCTGCTTCTGCAGGTCGATTCCGGTCAGGCCGGTGACGTATCCCAGGTAGCCGGGCACCAGCGGCAGCACACACGGGGAGAGGAAGGAAACGAGCCCGGCCAGCACGGCAACGGGGATCGCCAGAAGCATCGATCCGTTCAGGATCGTTTCGGCGAAGACGTTGGCTGCCGGCACGGCGGCAGCTGGAAGCACGGGCGGCACGTCGGCTACGCGGCCAGCGCGTCGGCGATGAGGGTCTTCAGCGTTCCCTTGTCCGCCAGGCCCAGGATGCGTGCGGCTACCCTGCCTTCGCGGTCAAGGACCAGCGTGGTGGGAACGGCCTGCGGCGGCACGAAGCTGGTCATGGCCAGCAGCACTCCCCCGTTGCGGTCCTCGAAGCTGGGGTAGGGAATGGCGAAGTTCCGCTCGAAGGCCTGGGCGGTCTCGGCTTCGTCGCGGATGTTCACGCCGTAGAAGCGTGCACCTTCCGGGGCGTAGGTCTCATGGAGTTCCACGAGGTCCGGGGCTTCCTTCCGGCACGGCGCGCAGGCGGCGTACCAGAAGTTCAGGACGACGACGTCGCCGGCCCAGTCCGCAGCGCTGACTTCCGTGCCGTCAAAGAGGGTTCCGGTCAGGCGGACCGGCTCTCCGCGCTCGGAGGCGGCGTACTCGGTGACGGAGCCGTCACCGGCAATGTAGTTCTTGTTGTCTCCGGCTTTGGCCTGTTCGGCAAGCGGATCATCGGCCGAACAACCGGCCAGGGCAGCCGCCAGCGGCACGCCAACTGCCAGCCCGGCGCCAAGGCGCAGGAAGGACCTGCGGTGCATGGCAGCAGGTGATGTTTCGCTTGTGGGTTTCTTCACGGAGCTCCAGCTTTCATCGCGGCAGGGGGCGGCCACTTCTACAACGCGTAGTAATTGTATTATGCGCCGGGGAGATTCGCCGCCCCGGGCAGGAGGTCGGCCGACGGCTCGGCGTAGCGGACCCCGGTAAGTTCCATGTCATTGAAGTCCAGGGTGGTCACCGAGGTGAGCGTGCACTCGCGGCTGCGGGGGTCGTGCCAGAGCCTGCGCCCCTCGGCTGCCAGCCGGGTGACCCAGATGGGCAGCTGGTGGCTGACCAGCACTGCTTCGGCTCCACTGCCGCCCAGCTCAAGGGCATGGATCCTCGCCTCATGCACTGCGGCCATGACCCGGTCCACCTGCTGAGCGTAGGGCTCGCCCCAGGAAGGCTTCATGGGGTTGCGCAGCAGCGGCCAGTACCTCGGATTGCGCAGTTGCCGCTTGACCCCGGGCAGTCCCTCGAAACGGTTCTCCGCTTCGAGGATCCTCTCGTCAGTGATGGTTTCGACTCCGAGCGCGCGGGCGATCGGAGCCGCCGTCTCCTGCGCACGGGTCAGGGGTG
>JBARIW010000011.1:0-4884 GCA_049799955.1 Pyrinomonadaceae bacterium | reverse complement strand
GTAACGTTTTGTTTGTTTGTCAGAACGGCTTTGATGCAGATGCAGAATGCGGAAACGGTTGAATTAAAGAAAGGTTACGCCGTCGTTTCAGCGAAAATCAAAGGCGCGAAAGAGCGCGATTCTTATTTGCCGGTTTCGGTCGAAACAAATGAGCGAGGAAATTTGATTGTCGAGTCTTTGCGTTTTACGGGTTCGTCGAATTTTATCGCTTTTTCAAAAGCCAATTCCCTGCTTTTTGTTCCGCAAGGCGTTACTTTTGAAAGCGGCGATGTCGCGCAGATTCTGTTTTTACCATAGAATTGAATTTTCAGCTAATGGACTCGGAAAAACCACAAACGGAAACGCTCGCGCTCGGGCATCTTGCAATTCACGAAACGGTCGCGCAGATTCTCGAAAGCGAAAAGCGCGGCAAAGTTTTAGACGTTCCGGCGGGCAAAGGCGCGCTCGCTTTGCGTCTGAAAGCGCTCGGGCACGAAGTTTTTTGCAGCGATTTGTACCCGCAGATTTTTAAGATTGAAGATGCGGAAATCAAGTTCGGTGATTTGGATAAAAATCTGCCTTACGAAGCCGAATCTTTCGATTACATCGTCTGCGTCGAAGGTCTTGAACATATCGAAAATCCGGCGAATGCTATTCGGGAATTTGCGCGTTTGCTGAAAAAAGGCGGGCTTTTAATCGTTAGCGTCCCGAATATTATGAACATCGAAGAGCGTTTGAAATGGCTTTTCAGCGGTTACACTTCGCATTTTAAGCCGCTTTCAAAGGAAGCGATTTCGGACATTAAACACGAAATCGGCGACGAATATTCCGGCATGGAAGAAGTCGCGCTGCACGTTAATCCGATTGGATATTCGGAAGCTCGTTATCTTCTGGAGAAAAGCGGTTTCGAATTGGAAAAGGTTTTTCTCGATAAGCCGAAAAAAAATTCGTGGCTGTTTTTCCCGATTGTGGCGCTTATCAGAATCGCCGGGCGCTTTAATTCGGAGAAAAAACGCCGCACGCGCTGGGAAAATGAATTAAATTCCGATGAAGTTCTGCTCGGCGGAAACACTTTGATTTTTAAGGTAAGGAAGAATTAGCCACGAACAAACACGAAATTTCACGAAAATTATTTAATTCTTTTTTGTGTTCTTTCGTGTTTGTTCGTGGCAAAAATCATGAAAAAACTTTCGCATTTTGATGAAACAGGAAATGTAAAAATGGTCGATGTCGGCGAAAAGCAGGCGACTGTTCGACGCGCCGTTGCTTCGGCAAAGGTTTTGCTGAGTGCGGAAACAATAAAGATTTTGCAGTCGAACGAAAATCCGAAAGGCGACCCGCTTGAAATTGCCCGAATCGCCGGAATAATGGCGGCGAAACAGACTTCAAACCTGATTCCGCTTTGTCATCAAATCAATTTGTCGAAAGTCGATTTGAAAGCCGAGATAAAAAATTTCGGCGTTTATCTCGAAGCGGAAGCGGCGACAAACGCGCAGACAGGCGTTGAAATGGAAGCTTTGACGGCGGTTTCGGTCGCGGCTTTGACCGTTTATGATATGTGCAAAGCGGTGCAGAAGGATATTGTCATTACGGAAATTCAGCTTGAATTGAAAACCGGCGGGAAAAGTGATTTTGTCCTTAGTCCTTAGTCCTTTGTTCTTTGCGGTTAGAAATTCAATGCAAAATTGCTCAATCACAAATGACAAAGGACAAAAAAACTAAGGACAAACCTTGAACTTTGTTGTAGAATCAAACGTAATGAATTGAAGAATTTGAAAAGGAGTTTTAGTGCAGAAATGAGATACAAATTAGCCGAAGACGCCAAGCCGCAAGTTTGGCTTTTGCTTGTCGCCACAATTATTACAATCGCTTTATGGTTTATTCCTTACGTCAATTATCTGGCTTACCCGATTGAGCTTTTCGTCACGTTTATTCACGAAAGCAGCCACGCGCTGGTCAGTTTTCTGACCGGCGGCTCGGTGCAAAGCCTGACAATTGCTTCGGACACAAGCGGCGTTGTTTATGCGATGCCTTCCGGATTTTTCGGACAAATTCTCACATCGAGCGCGGGCTATTTGGGCGCGACCGCTTTCGGTGTTTTGCTTTTACTCTTGATTCGTCGTTCAGTTTCGCCCAATAAAGTTTTGGTAGGTTTGGGCGTTTTTGTGGCGTTGATAACGCTTTTCTTTGGAATCCTGATGCCGATTTTTAATATCTTTTCGCTGCAAGTCGGCTTTTCCAGTTTAATTTTTACCGTTTTCTGCGGCGCACTTTTTTCAGCCGGACTTTTTGCTCTAGGAAAATATGCGAGTTTTAAGGTCGCAAATTTTGCCGTCGCGTTTCTTGCCGTTCAATGTTTGCTCAACGCAATCTCCGATTTGGCAACCGTTTTTCTAATTAACACGCCTTTAATCGGCTCGGACATCAAAAACGACGCCGCTAATATGGCAAGCGCGACCGGATTGCCCGGTTTCATCTGGGTTTTGGTCTGGATTGGAATTTCGATTTTGATGATTTCCGTCGGCTTGCGCGTTTATGCCGTCAGCAAAAACAAGACGCAGCAGGATTTGCCGTTTGAAGACTAAAATTTTTCAATAAACAAATAAAAAAAGCGGGCGGATTTATTAAATTCGTTCGCTTTTTTTATTTGCCGCATCTAAACTTGAAACGAGAGGAAAATACAACAAAACCGCTTTTTCAAATCAATCTATGAAATTAAAATTTGCCGTTCCGTTTCTCCTTTTCTTTTGCGCAAACATTTTCGCGCAGGTCAAAATTCCGACTACGCCGACGCCGCGCGTGCCGAATTCTGAATCGCTTCAAGCCGTGATTGTTACGACAAAAGACTGGAGTTCCGTGCAGGGCAGCGCGCAGCTTTTTGAGCGTAAAACGCCGAAAGCAAAATGGAAAACCGCCGGCAAAAGCTTTCCGGTCGTCATCGGTAAAAACGGTTTCGCGCTCGGCGTCGAAATGCCCGATAAGCGCAGCATGAAAGACATTGTTCAGCCATACAAACACGAAGGCGACGGCAAATCGCCAATCGGAATTTTTCCTCTGACTTCCGCTTTCGGCACAATCGACAAGCCCGAATTTGTGAAACTTTCTTACACGCGGCTCGAAGAATTTACCGAATGTGTTGACGACGAAAAATCTTCATTTTATAACAAAATCGTAAATCGTATGCAGGTCGGAAATTTTGATTGGAAAAGCTCGGAAAAAATGCTCGAAATCGGCGCGCAATACGATTTGGGCGTTTTCGTCGCATACAATTCATTCCCGGTCAGAAAAGGCAGCGGCTCGTGCATTTTCCTGCACGTTTGGAAGGATGAAACGAGCGGAACTTTGGGCTGCACGGCGATGTCGCGGGAAAATATTGAAACGGTTCTGCGCTGGCTCGACGCAAAGAAAAATCCCGTTCTGGCGCAGGCTCCGGCGGAATATTACGAATCTTACAGACAATTTTGGACAATGCCGAAACTCAAATAACCTTAGGCGAGCTGCCCATCGGCGCGCGTCTCCTCATTCGCTCTAAAAACGATTGGCGAAGCGCTGTCGTTTCGCGCGTGGACGAAGAAAAAGCAACGCTGATAGTCTGCTCGCCAAACGGCAGAACTTATCGTATGCGCCGGGCTGTCGAAGCCGAAATAATTCTCGACGGCAAAATCCCGATTCTGAAAATAAAAAAAGAAGAAAACTGGCGCGAAAATTTCGTCAAATACGACGTTCGCTGGTGAAATAAATTCTCTATGGAACTCTGTGAAAGCTCAATTCAAATATTTTATTCGATTCACCGCCCAAATCTTCCGGCTCGCGTTTTCCTGCACGAAAACGATTATTTTTAAGTTTTTCGTTTCCCATTTCGGCTGAAGCATTAAATCCGTTTCAAACGCAAAATCATTCGTTTTCGCGTCAATCGAGCCGATTGATTTCATCTCCCGCGCAACCGAAACGTGTTCGAGTTTCTGACCCGCATTTTCGCCGCGTTTTACTCTGTTCGATAAATTATCTTCGGCAAAAACAAGAAAAACCGTCGATTCTCCATGCGCGGGAAAATCGGTAATATTTATTTTTAATTTTTCATTGGCGCGTGAGATTTCAACGTTCGCCTTTTGATTTTGTGCGGCTTTAATTACTGTGCTGACCGCTTTTCCCGGCTCGTTGCCGACAAATTCCGTTTCGCCGTCAACGACCATTTGCGGCGTATAAATCGACTCTAACTTAAATTTTTGCCCGTAAACTTCCTGACGCTGGCTGAAAAGCGGCGACGCAAATTCGTCCTTCCAGCCAATATAATCCCAGTAATCGACGTGCAGCGCAAGCGTGATAATGTCGGCTTGCGTCGCCGGCTGCTGCCGTTCGAGATAAGCGAGAATTTTATCCGCAGGCGGGCACGTGGCGCAGCCCTCAGACGTAAAAAGCTCGACTAAAACCGGTTGTTTCGGCTGGTTTTCGGTGTTTGCTTTTTGAACTTCAGAGACTTTTTGACTTTCAACCGTTTGCATCGAGCAAGCCGAAAACATTGAAAGCGACAAAATGAATAAAAACAATACTACTTTCATAATTTAAATTATATCACTCAAAATCTTTATTTTATTCCGTGAGATTTTTTACTTTTTACTTTTTGCTTTGCCCGCGTTTTGTTTAAGAAATCCGATTTGGTAAACTTATCTTTTGCTTAAACGACCGGAATTTTCATCTATGCAAGCAGTAAAGACCAAAGAAGACGAAGCTATCGAAGTTCGCGGCGCGCGCGTTCATAATCTCAAAAATATTTCCTTTCATTTGCCGTTAAATAAACTGACCGTCGTTACGGGCGTTTCGGGTTCGGGCAAATCTTCGCTCGCCTTTGATACGGTTTACGCCGAAGGTCAGCGGCGTTATGTCGAATCGCTTTCGGCATACGCG
>JBARIW010000010.1:0-14625 GCA_049799955.1 Pyrinomonadaceae bacterium | reverse complement strand
GAATGGCGGAGTAGAATACATCTCTCCGCCATTCGAGCGGTAAAAAGTTAATAACTAAAAGTGAAAAGTGGAAAACAATTTGATTTGTTCTTCCACTTTTCACTTTTCACTTTTCACTTTTCACTTTTCTACCCTTCCCCCTGTCCGGGTGTCGGCGTCCGAATCGGCGTCGGCGTCGGCGGGCGCGGCGTTGCCGTCGGCGTCGGAACAGGCGTTCTGGTCGGAACGGGCGTTGCCGTCGGGATTGGAGTCGGCGTCGGTATCGGCGTCGGTCCGGGTGTCGGTGTCGGAACAGGCGTCGGTGTCGGCGGCGGAACGGGTGTCGGCGTCGGCGTAATCATCGGCGTCGGTCCGTGGTTGGGCAAATCCGTGTTGCCCGCCGAATCCATCGGAACGGGCGCTTCGAGAAACTGTATGTTGCGAACGCCGACCTGCGTTATTCCATCGACCTGCCCGCGCTGTCCGTCCTGAAGATTGTAAGCCGTTTGAACCGAAATACTCGGCTCAATCATCCTGACAAGCGCCGCTTTGTTTAAATCAATCTGCTCTTCGGGCTGTTCGAAAATCGTCCCGGTGTCGGCAGGCTTGAGGATAAACCGGAACTGCATCGTAACGATATGCTCAGCAACGACATTGTCGATAAATCCGTTTTGCCGGACGCCGAAAACGCGTCTGACGAGACGGTCGCCGGCATCGACAAAGTAATGTATGATTTGAACGCGCATCAGGCTCATCGACATTCCGCCGCCCGAAACGCTGTTCATTCCGCCCGAAGGACCGATGCGGTTCAGCCCGTAAGCGTCGCCGTTTGCCCAGTAAATGCGGTTAGTTCCGGGGTCGAGCGAGGTAATCGTGCCGAAAGTTCCGGCGACGCCGTTGGTCAGAAAATAAACTTCGCCGACTCTGAAATCGGCAAATCTGACCGCCGGGACGGTAATAAAACCTGTGCCTGAACTGACATCCGCGACGGCTAAATCTATCGACGCAAAATTTCTGTCCGTTGTCAGCAGCGTGAGCCTGTCGCTCGGCTGCTTGACGGTCGTGGCGGTCGATGTTCCCGGAACATTTACTCCTGCCGGCACATTATTATCCGAAACGACCGCGCCGATGCTGACATAGCCGCTGTTAGTCGGGTCGAGCGAAGAAGCGGTGCGCGCGGTCAGGTAATCGGTTACAAATCTCGTCGGCATCCAGATAAGCCCGATGCTTTTAACGCCGTCGCCGACCGTGAGAATATCGCGCGCGAGATATTCCTGCGAAATGCGAAGCCCCTGCTGCGCCGAAGTCATCTCGTAGTTGGTGTTGGCAGTGATAATCGTGCCGCGCAAAAGCGTAAAGGTCGCCGCCATAATGATAAGCGTCAGCACCATCACGATGATTAATTCAATTATCGAGAATCCGGCGTCGGTTTGTTTTCGAGACTTGTTCATAAATTAGTGAATAGTGAATAGTGAACAGTGAACAGTGTTTTTAATTATTCACTGTTCACTATTCACTGTTCACTTATCTAAGGCTTTGCCTGAATCCTGTTGCCTGCACGTATTGGAAAAACGGCGTTCCGGGCGGGAGCTTGTTCGGCGTCAGAAACGTCGAGTCGAAGCTCCAGTTGCGGCGCGGCGGCATATAAATTACAGCCGTGTCGTTTTCCCATTGCGAAATCGCCTGCGTCGAGCGGTAAAGCGGAATAAACGAGCCGGAATAACTCCACGCATTCGTGATTCCGTTGAGATTCCACACTTCCAGAAAGCGCGGATAATTGATAATTCCGCCGTTTCGGCGAAGTCCGACCGCGTCTCTGCCCGGCGTCGCCGTCATACTGGAAATATTCGTTCCGGCGATGACCCCGGCGCGGACGCTCGTTCCCTGCGAGGTCGTCGGCAGATTGTCGTCAGCCATTCGGTAACCTTCGCCGGTCAGATTTCGCGCGTCGCTCGCGCCTTCCGGGTAAAGCGCGCTGAGCGCGTCAAACCACGTTTTGGAAAGCGGAAAAATCGCGTCGCAGACGATTGATGCCGGCACTTGAGGTCCGGTAAATCCGCCGTCGTTAAGGGTCGAGCCGCCCGAAGGAATTCCGGTGATTCCGGTCGTATTGTAATTTCCCCAGACGTAAACCATATTTTCCGACGAAACCGTGATGCCTTTGGTCGGCGAGAGCTTTCCGGCGGCGGCTGTCGTGCTGAGCGTTTCGCCGTCGAAAAGACGTACGGCGCGGCGAAAATAATTTTTTGAATTCGGATAGCTCAGATAGCGCCAGGTCATTACCGAGTATGCGCGGTTTAGCCTGACCGAATCGGTTACCGGCGCGCCGCCCGTCGGCGTGCAGCAGATTGTTCCCGAATCGGGAAGCTCGGAGGTATTTTTCTGCAAAGTTCCTTTTTTGGTTCTTCCGCCTGTAATCCAGCCGAAATCAATCACGTCTTCGCCTTCGTCGAGCCTGCCGTTAGGACCGTAAATATCTTCGTTGTCAACGATGCCGTTGGTGCTTCTGTAAGATGTCCCGTCGCTCAGAAATTCGTTTTGCAGAGTGTCGCCGCGACGGTCTGAAACGTAAACGACGTAGCCTTCGTCGCCTTTGACGTTTGCGCTGACGGCGTTTGTTCCCGAAAGCAGATTCGAATCGTAAGCGCCGTCGAGCCAGCGCGCGAGGTTTCGCATATTCAGCTCAATCACGCTCGTCAGACCGCGCTCGTAGATGTCGTATTCGCTGAGAGTGCTTCTCACCCAGCCTTCGCGGACGTTGTAGACGAGTATCGGAACGATGACGTTGTGAACGCCGCTGACGGTCGCCTGCCGCGTGCAGTTTCCGCCGTCTTCGTCGGCTCCGATTAAATCCGTGTCGATAAAGCCGCGATTGGCGTAAAGCATCGAAGTCGGGTCGTTGATTTCCCCGTCGGCAATCGTATTACAGCCGCCCGAAGTTCTCTGCGAATTTCTGGTCAGCGTCGTCAAATCGAAATTTCCGCCCGTTCGGTCGCGGCTTCCCTGCATAAACGCCGCCCAGACCGGACGCTGAAGATAAACTATGCCGTTCGGCTCGCCTTCCGTAACGCCCATGCTCAAAATCGTCTGCGTAACGTCAACGGCTGTGCCGTCGGGCTTGACGATTTCGATTAAAATTCTTGCCTGAATGCCCGCGCCGGGCGGAATGTAGTTTCCCGCGACCGTTTCGCCCGAAGCTTTTATTCCGCGAACGGTTTGCGCGTTCGGCGTGGCTGAACCGCTCGGCATTCTCTGTTTGACGGCTGCGCCGCTGACGGTTCCCGTGTCCGAGACGAGCTTCAGAACATTTTCTCCGCCGTTTAAGACTGACGGCGTAAAGTTTGTCAGAACAACGCCTTTTCCCGCCGGAATTCCGGCGACGTTGCCGACGCCGCTGCCGCTCGTTTCCTCGTCAATCAAAATCCTGATTTGCGATTTGTTGTGATAACGCGAGGTCGAAAGTATCGCGCTGTCCGAAGGCAAAGCGCGTTTTATCAGTTCGGCGGTCGAGTTTCCGGCAAGTTCGAGCGGAAGCTTGAGCGCGGTCGCGCCGGTCGTGTTGGTCAAAAGCTGCCCGCCGAAACGGTTTGAAACGCCCGATGAAGGAGGCTTGACCGATTCCGTTTCCCAGTTCGCATTGGCGACACCGTTCGGGCTGCCCGGAAAATATCCGCGCTGTCCCGACGTGCTGCCCGGAAGATTCGGTCCGCCGACGGTTCCGCCGCCCGATTTGACGCTTCCCGCGCCGACATCGCTTTTTACGTTTACGCCGCTCACTTCAATCCACACGTTGTCGCTTCCGGCTGAATTATTCGGCTCGCCGCCGCGCGTCGCGTCGCGGACAAATTCGCCCGCGACCGTGATGCGGTTCAGGAATTTCGTGTTCCGCAGAGCATATAGATTTCCGTTGGTATGCACGCGCCCGTTAAAGGTCATCAGCGGTCCCGGGTGGACTTCAATATCTTCGTTGCTGAACATACCGAACTGGAAAAGCGGAACGAGATAATTGTTAAACTCGCGTTCGAGTTTTACTTCCGTTCTGGTTATGCTTCGATTCGCCGTCGAGGTCATTTTATAAGGGATAACGCTCGAATAAAGCCCGGCGTAAGGTCCGTCGGAGATATTCACGCGCGGGTAAATATTTGCCGGAAGTCCCTGAATCGTGCGAAGCTCGTCGAGGCGGTCGGTGTCTTCGGCGAGAGTTTGATTAAAGGTAAAGCCTTCGGTCAGAAGCGGAGCCGGCGGGCTGCCCGCGATGGTGTTCATATCGCTCGTCGTCGGATTCATCTTCGTTCGAAAAAGAGTGCTGAAATCGTTCGTCATCTTTTCCATCGCGGCTTCGGCGGCATAAAATGTCTGCGTTCGCTGCAAATCGCTGCCCGCAATGCGCGCTTCGGTCGAAGAAAAAGTTAAAGCCGTGAGCGCGACGATGGCTAAAATAGCGACGACGATTATCGCCATCGCCAGAGCCGCGCCTTTCTCGGTTCGTTTTTTAAGATTTTGACTTTTCATTTTCCTCTCCTTCAAACCGTCTATCTCGTCAGGCGCGCTTCGTCGTTCAGATAACAAACGCCCGTTATTTCGCCGGTTTTCCCGTTGCTCGCCATATATTTGACTTTTATCTCGATTTTTTTCAATGTGTCGCTCAAAACGGTGATGGTAATCTGTCGCCGGTAGCCGCTTCTAATCCAAGCCGGATTATCGATGTCGTCGCCCGTTCCGTAAACTCCGTCAGCGCCGTCGTCGCGCAAATCGTCGTCGGTTCCGTTGACGCCGTCCGGTCCGGGATTAATCGAAACGTCTTTGAAACCGGTGCTGAATCCGTCGAATCGGCTCGGCGTATTGGTGTTATCAACGCTTCCGACGTTGGCGATTTGCTTAAAATCGAGGCGGCGCGAGTTTCTCAGAGATTCGATTTCTTCAATCGAGGCGACAATCAGAGATTTCGCGCTCGTAACGTTCCGGCTGATGGTCGAAAACTCCAGCGCGTAGGTGATGGCGGCGGCGGTTCCGATAAGCCCGATGGTAACGATAAAAATGGCGATAACGGCTTCAATCAAAGTGAAACCGTCTTCGCTTTTTTTCAGATTTTTATTTGCTTCATTCAACATATGCGTTGACACCTTTGCTGTATCGCCAGACCTTTATGCGCCCGCCCGCGCCGAGGATTGAAACGGCAAATGCCGCGTCTTTTTTGTATTTATTGTGATAGAAAAACAGCGCGTTATTCTGAGGATTATTGCTCGCGTCGATGACCGAGCCATCGGGCTGAAACGTGATTTCGACAAGGCTTCGCGTCGTCGAAGTCATATTCGTCGTGTCGTTTAGCGCCGACGAAGGCGCGCCGCTCGGTCGCCCGTAGATAATGTCTGCGGAGTCCACGCCGAAGCCGGTCAGATTGTGAACTTTATTTTTCGCGTCGCCGAAAGCGCCGAAATCTCCGCCGTAAGTAATCAACTGTTTATTGCGGTCATCATAACAAAACGTAACAGCCTTTCTCTGCGACATCGCTTCCTGTCTCGCTTCGATAAGCGAAGCCGAAACCTGTTTCTGCATCGCGGAAAATTTCATCAGGCGGCGTGAGGAAATAAGCTGCGGAAGCGCCAGAACGAGGATGATTGCCCCAACAAGCAAAACAATCAGAAGCTCAGGTAAGCTGAAACCTTTATTTTTGGTTAAGAATTTTTGTTTATTTACTGCCAGCATTTTCATTTTTCCAGGTTAAAAATTTATATGAGAAAAATTCTCTACCACATCAAAGGTTGAATAACTTGGTTTTTTCAGAAAAAACAGTGTTTTGCAAAATATTTTGAAGATTCAGGCAGGATTGGCGAGTTTTTTTAATTAATCCGAGGTGCTGATGTATAAAATATCCCGTCAGAGCAAGTCTCGGCTCTGACGGGAAAAAGGAAGAATCATGAGTTGCGCTTCATCATAAGACCAATTCGTTTTTTAAGAGAAGCTCCGCGCGGCGCATTTCGTAACGCCCGCGCCCTGTATTTCCTTCCGCCGTGAGAATCATTGCCAGAAAATAATCTTTGCTGACAAAGCGGAAAAGAAACGTTCGAGTTTCAGAGGAAACGGACATTTCCCGCAGATTGCCGAGATTTAAATCGCCGTTGACGCGTTTTGCATTTCGCAGCAGCGCCGTGTATTCGGCGATGGCAATATCCAGATTTGTCTCGATACTGCCTTCCCGCCAAACTTTCTCGACGGCGATTCCGTCCGTTCCCATTATCAAGACACCGAGACATCCCTCGGTGTTAGTCATTGCCCGGTGCAGAGTTTCTCTAAACATCAAGCATAGTTTAACTAAAATTACGGTTTAGTCGAACTAGCCGGATTATTTTCCGTCGGAACCGGAACAAGTATCTGCTGCGGCTGCGGCGTCGGGTTTGTGTTCGGCGTCGAGTTCGAAGCCGGATTGCCGAGCGGCACGGGCTGCAAAATAGTCGTCGAACGATTTGTCGTGCCGATTTTACCGGTGGTCGGATTGCCTTCGTAATCCGGGCGATAAATGCGCGGCGTGATAAAGAATAAAATTTCGCTGGTGTTGCGCTGCGTCGTTTTACTTCTAAAGAGATATTTCAGAATCGGAATGTCGCCGAGTCCCGGAGTTTTGCTCTTGGAATTGACTTCCAAATCGGTCAAAACGCCGCCGACGACCGTAGTTCCGCCATCCGGCACTAAAACCTGTGTCTGCATACGCTGGGTGTTGATGCCCGGCGTTCCGCCCAAACCGGCTGCCAACGACGGGTCAACCTGATTGTTTTCGACGGTGATTTGCATAATGACCGTTCCCGCGTCGCTTATCTGGGGCGTAACCTCAAGCCGTAAAGGAACGTTTACAAACGTCGTCGTGAAAACAACACCGGCGGGATTTGAATCGTCGCCGCCGTCGTCGCCGCTGCTGGAATTTCTTTGAACGGTTGTTACGGGAATCTGGCTTCCGCTTTCGATTTCGGCTTTGCGGTTATTCAAAGCTGTAACACGCGGGCTGGCAATGGTTTTGGTTTGTCCTTTGGTTTCCGCCAAATTCAAAGCCGCCGTAATTTGCGCGCTTCCGAAAGCTCCGGTCGTCAGGAAAAATTGTCCGGTCGGAGGATTGTCCGAGCTTCGTCCGGTGGTAGCGCCGAGAACGCCGCCCTGATTAAACGGGCTGGTGATGTTGACGCCGAGCTGAACGCCGATGTCGCGCAGGAAGTTGCGTTGGGCGATAACGATGCGGGTTTCGATTTCAACCTGCGGTTCGGGTTGGTCGAGAAGGACGACGAGCTGGCGAATGGAATCGATGTTTTCGCGCACATCGGTAATGATAAGCGTATTGCTGCGCGAATCCGTTTCGACCGAACCGCGTCCTGAAAGTCGCTTGGCGATAATTCCGAGAATTCCCTGTTCGGTGGTATTCACGGTAGGAGTTGTCGCGCCTTGAACGACGCCGCCCTGAAATGAGCTGCCTTGCGCCGAACCGGTCGCCTTTGCATAATTCAGGCGGATAAATTCAGTGTAAAGCGGCGATGTGGCGAGCTGCGACATTCTTATTTTTTCGTCTCGCTCGTATTCGGCGACTAATGTGTCTTTTTTAGCAATACGAAGAATCGGACCTTTGACCTGAACGCCTAATTCCTGCGATTGCAGAATCGTATCGAGCGCGACGTTCCACGGAACTTCGTTGACGTTGACCGTTACCGGAATCGAGCCGACCGATTTGTCAATCACGAAATTAATTCCGTATTGCTCGGTAATATAGCTCAGAATATCGCGTATGTCGGCGTTGACGACCTTTAAGTTTATCGGCTCGCCGACAAATCCGGGGTCGCCGTAGCGTTTGCCTTCCTGCTGCGGAGTTTGCGCCGCAACCGATAAAGCTAAAGAACTGATAAGCATTAAAGCGAAGATGATTTTTTTACCAAGTCCGCTTAAATTTTGAAGAGAATTCATGTTTCCTCCGTTACGAAAGTACCTCTTTAATGTTTCTAAGAGATAAAAAATTAAAAATTTGAATGTTGAATTGGCGGCGCAGTCCGCGAGCGGATTACGTCATAAAAAATGATTTTACTTTTTGTTTTTGGCAACTTTGGTCGTCTTTTTCGACTTTTTGTCTGCCGAATCTTTTGGCTGCTCGGTCGGTTGTTTGTTCATTTCGTCGAGCGGCGAGATGATGATGGACGGAACGACCGGATTGACCGTTTTGTCGGTCGTAACCTGAACGGGAACCGTCGTCGTCGTCGCAGGCGTCGTTGTGGTTGTCGCCGTTTCGGTATTATTCTGGGTTTGAACCGGAGCGGTCGGAACCGGCGCTGTTCCCTGAACTTCTTCCTGAATCGTATATTCGCGCAAAGATTTATTTTCCACCGTCGAGACGAACTTGCTGTTGCTCATCTTGGTTATTTTGCGGAAAACGAGACGGTTTTCTTCGATGGCGACGAGCTGACCGTCAAAAAACTTTTCGCCCGGATAAACCGTGTAGGAAAGTTTTATCGGCTTGGCTTCGACCATCGCCGCGTAGCCGCGAGGCGTGCGAAAAATACCGATGACCGCCATTTCGTCAAGCGTCAAAACGCTCGTAACCTTCGGGACTTCCTGATTATTCTGCACCGCTTGCTCGCGCATACGCTTGTAATAAGCGATTCTCTGCTCGATTGCCGGTGCGCCGACGACGACGACCGCGGGCGGAACGGGTTTTAACGGCTTGTCCGTTTTCGTCGTTGTCGTGCCGGTCGGGGTCGGATTGATTACTTTAGGCTTTGCCCAACCCGGTTTTTCAAACGGGTCGCGCGTCTGCGCGCTCGTCTTCGAGAAATGTCCGCTCGCGAAGACGAAACCGGCAACGGCTAAACTCAAACTCAGGAAACGTATCAATTTTGATTTGTTCATCATAACTTTTCTCTCTCAAAAAAACTTTAAATTAGTTTTGCAATTACTGTTTGACCGGAGCCTGTGCGGGCGGCGTTACGGGCTGCGTCGCCGATGCCGGCTGTCCGTTAGGAACAGGTTGCCCCGGAACCGTCGGCTGCGCGTTTGCGCTGTTCAGATTATCGGGCGAAGCGTAGTAAGCCGTCAGAAGAAATTGCGCGTGAAGCGTTCTTTCGCCGGTTTGTTTTTCAAGCTGGTTCAGTTTGAAATCGGTAATCGAAACGATGCGCTGGAGCTTCGCCATTTTTTCGAAAAAGGCGCGCAGATTGTTGAAATTGCTGTCAACTTCGATTTCGACCGGCTTTGCCATAATAAATTCCTGCTGCGCGTCGTCGCGCGGGCTGAAACGCATGACAATCAACTTGCTTTCGTTGGCTGTGTCCTGAAGTCCCTGCAAAACGTTTGTAATCTCACGCTCTTCGGGAAGCAGAACCTTCAGCTCGTCGTATTCCTGCGATTTGGCGGCAAACAGCGAACGAAATTCGTTGATGCGCTGCGTGGCGACCTTCGCCGCTTCGTTCTGCGATTTGAGCTGACCGATCTGGTCGTTCAAAGTTTGAACTTCGGCGCGTGTTTCGCTGGTTACGAAATACCAGACCGACAGATAAAGCACTGCTGCGATACCGACTAAAATTAAAAGTTGTATGTGCCAGGCTAAGCCTTTAAATTTTTCCATTTCGATTTCCTTCTTAGTTTTTTAATGAATTAACTAAGCTTTTGGAGCTTACTAGTTACTTACCGGAGCCGAACTCACCGGACGCTTTTCGACCGTCATTCCCGACGGTAATTGCTGGTTATTCTGTGCGGTCGTCGGCTGTGTCTGATTATTTGCGCCTGATTTTGAAGGCGTGTAGGCACATTTAATCGAAAATCCGACGAGAACGAGTTTGTTGGCATCGCTCTGCTGCGGATTGGTCGAAGGCGCCGTCTGCTGTGTCTGGTCTTCTTTTCGCTGAGTTTCGATACTCAAATTAGAGAAGAGACCGGACGAAAACTCAAGGCTTCGACCGAACTGCGTAACCGCCTGTTCATCCGGCGAATTGCCTTTCAGAGTCAACTGTTCCCCCGCCTGTTCGACCGATTCGAGATAAAGTCCCGGAACCATCGCGATGCGTTCGCGCAAAGCTTCAAGAACGGCGCTCGGACCGGCTTGCGAAGCGCGAAGCTTCTTGATAGCGTCGATTCGCTTGTCGATATTATTGATTCTCGCTTCAAGCTCTTTCTGTTCCCTGAGAACGGCTTCGAGCTCGGTGGCGATTTGTTTTTGCTCTGCTAATTCTGCTTCAGCCTGATTTTTCGCCATTTTCGTCGAGATAACGTCCCAACCGATAACTGCTGCCAGAAGAAATCCGACCGCTAAAGACATGATTAAAAGACGCGACGCGGGACTGCTGATTTTGCGGTCAACGGCGACGACGGCTCCGCCCTGTCTTTCTGTAACTGAATTTAAAAGATTTATCTTAATCATCTTAATTCCACTCCTCTGACTGCCAAGCCGACGGCGACCGCCATCTCGGGCATAATTTCACTTAAATAATCGGGGTCGAACTTGCGCGTATCGACCTTGATGCTGCGGAAAGGGTCTAAAACTTCTACAGGAAGCTCAAGACGCTGTGAAAGCTCTTCCGCGAGTCCGGCAAGCTTTGAGCCGCCGCCGGAGATTAAAATTTTCTGAACGACGACTTCCTGGTCTTCGCTCGTCGCGCGGTAAAAGTCGAACGTTTTCTGAATTTCCATCGCGACCATTTCGGTTACGTTGTTCATCAGCGGCTCGATTGCTTTTTCTTCGATTCCTTCCGCCGCTTCAGCCACGCCGCGTTTGACGGCTTCGGCTTGCGCGAAACTGAGTCCTAAATTTCTTTGCAGAACGTCGGTAAACTGGCTTCCGCCGACCGTGATGTCGCGTGTAAACAGTGAACGCGTTCCCTGAACGATATTGACGTTCATCGTCGAAGCGCCGATGTTCAAAAGAGTAACGACCTGCGAATCGTCCGGCTGGTAATTAACTTCGTAGCAGTTTTGCAGCGCAAATGTGTCAACATCGACGATGACGGGCTGTCTGCCTGAAAGCTGAATTGCCTGTTTGAGATTATCGATTCTTTCGCGTTTGACGGCGGCAATCAGCACGCTCGTCGCGTCAGCCGTTTCTTCGGTTATCTGGTAATCGAGGCTGACATCCGACAAATCATAAGGAATATGTTCTTCGGCGTGCCAGTCAATCGACTCTTCGAGCTCCTCGCGGCTCATCGGCGGCAGAACGATGTTCTTTATAATGACCGAATGTCCGCTCACGCCCGTAACAACCTGACTGGCATTTATCTGGTGATTTGTGCAAACGTTCTGAATTACTTCCGAAACGACGTTCATTTCCATAATCTGCCCGTCAACAATCGTGTTATCAGGCAAATTTTCGAATCCAAGACCGACAAGGTTCAGACTATTCATTTTTCCGTCAAGCTCGACCATTTTTATCGAACTCGAACCGACATCTAAACCGGCAACGCTTTTCTTTTTACCGAATCGCATTATCTCTTTACTCCTTTTTTAGGCTTTTTCGAGCCAAACTAATTTTTTTAGATTTCCCAAACGAAACTCAGGTTTCCGGCTGTAGCGGACTTGAATTGCCACCTTTTTCGGATTTACAGCAAAGACAGGGCTAATTGTTTTGATAGGTCAAAGCGGATTGCAGAGCCTGAATACCTGTTTCGTTTTATGTTCATTATGACCGCAGCGCTCATTTCGATGCTCTGAAAAACCGCTGCTTTTTATAGAATTTTCGCTTTAAGGTGGCGATAGGAGATGACATTTTTCGTGTCATCAATTAATAAAGCTACATTAGTGATAAAAGATTGTCAACAGTTATTTGCATTGTTTAACACAAAATGACGTATTTTTTTTCATATTGACTGAAAAGTTCGGTCAATATGAAACTGAGAGTGAGAAATGAGAACTGAGAACTGAGAGTTAAAGAATAAATTCTTACATCTCTCACTTCTCATTTCTCACTTCTCATCTCTCACTTTTCCTTAGCAATTCCCAGTATCCGACATCAATCCAGCGTCCGAATTTATAGCCGACTTCGCGAAAATGCGCGACTTTTTCGAAGCCGAATTTTTCGTGAAGCTTTATGCTCGCGTCGTTCGGGAGCGAAATTCCGGCAATTATCGCGTGAAAATCCATTTGCAGAATTTCGGCAAATAATTTTTGATAAAGCATCGTGCCGACGCCTTTGCCTTCCGCGCCTCGTTTGATGTAAACCGAAACTTCGATTGAATGCAGATAAGCGCGGCGCGGTCGAAACTGTCGCCCGTAAGCATAGCCGACGATTTCTTCGTTTTCCTCGCAGACGAAAAACGGGTAATTTTTTTGGAAAGTTTCCCTAATGCGATTTTCCATCCCGGCGGAATCAATCGCGTCCAATTCAAAAGTCGCGTGTGAAGTTTTGATGTAATAATTGTAAATTTCCGCAACCTGCGCGGCATCATCAAGTGTTACCGTTCGAATATTCATTTCTCACTTATTTTTCAGTTCCATTTTTGCAATCGATTCGAGATGAACTTCGTCAGGACCGTCGGCTATCCGCAGCATTCGCGCGACAATCCAAAAATTCGCCAGCGGAAAATCCTGCGAGACGCCGCCGCCGCCGTGCGCCTGAATCGCCCTATCGACAATTTTCAAAACAGCGCGCGGCACGACCGCTTTTATCATGGCAATTTCACGCCGCGCCGCTTTATTTCCGACTTCGTCCATCATCCACGCCGTTTTTAAAACGAGCAGGCGTGCCTGTTCAATCGTTAAACGCGCCTCGGCAATCCACCCGCGAATCACGCCCTGTTCGGCAATCGTTTTCCCGAAAGCAACGCGCGATTTTGCGCGCTCGCACATCAATTCCAAAGCGCGTTCGGCAACGCCAATCAAGCGCATACAATGATGAACGCGCCCGGGACCTAAACGTCCCTGCGCGATTTCAAAGCCGCGACCTTCGCCGAGAATTAAATTTGAAGCCGGAACGCGCACGTTTGTAAAAGAAATTTCCGCGTGCCCGTTCGGCGCGTCGTCGTAGCCGAAAACTTCGAGAAGCCGTTCGACTTTCACGCCTTCCGCATCCATCGGAACAAGAATCATCGACTGCTGAAGATGCTTCGGCGCAGATTCGTCAGTTTTGCCCATAAAAATTGCGAGCTTGCAGCGGGCGTCGCCCGCGCCGGTTGACCACCATTTGCGACCATCTAAAACATAATCGTCGCCGTCTTTTCGAATTGAAGAACGAATGTTTGTCGCGTCGCTTGATGCGACATCAGGCTCGGTCATCGCAAAACACGAGCGAATTTCGCCGCTCAAAAGCGGTTTCAGCCACGTTTCCTTTTGCGCTGCGCTTCCGTATCTCTCCAAAACTTCCATGTTTCCCGTATCGGGCGCGGAGCAATTAAAAACTTCCGCCGACCAGTAAACTCTGCCCATTATTTCGGCAAGCGGCGCATATTCGAGATTCATCAAACCCGAAACTTCGGGCAAAAACAAATTCCACAAATCTTCAGCTTTCGCTTTCGCCTTCAAATCTTCGATAAGACGCAAAGGCTGCCAGCGGTCGCCCGAATTTATTTCCTGCTCGTAAGCTTTTTCGTTCGGATAAACCTCTTTCTCCATAAATGCCCGAATCCGTTTTTGCAGTTCGCGCGTTTTCGTTGAATAATCGAAATTCATAATTTTTTTTCAAACAGATTAACACAAATTTTATGATAATTGCGGTTGCGGGAAAATATTCGGCGGAAACCGAAGCGGAAAGACAGGCGAATTTTGCGGCGATGAACGAAGCCGCCGCGCGACTTCTTGAAAAAGGACACACGCCGCTGATTGGCGTCAACGCGGCTTTGCCCGTCGTCGAGCGCGCCGACGTTGCCGATAAATACGAAGCGATAATGCAGATTTCGATGGCGGTCGTCTCGATTTGCGATGCGATTTTGATTATCAGCAGTTCAAAAGGCGCGAGGCGCGAGCGCGATTTTTTTATCGAAAACGGCAAACCTGTTTATTATTCGATTGAAGATATTCCGCAAAACTGATGCCGCTGACTTTTAATTTAAAATATCTTTTTCTGACCGCGATTCTTTTCGTCGTCGAAGTTTGTATCGCGCTGTTTGTTAAAGATACGATTGTCCGCCCGTTTGTCGGAGATGTTTTGGTCGTCGCATTAATTTACTGTTTTCTCAAAATATTTTTAGACATAATTTATTGGAAAATCGCGCCCGGAGTTTTACTTTTCGCGTGTCTGATAGAAATTTTGCAGTATTTTGATTACGTCGCGCTGCTTCGACTGGAAAACAACCGCGTGATTTCCGTAATTTTGGGCAGAACTTTCGAATGGATTGATTTTATCGCGTATTTTGCAGGTTTTTTGTTTATTATACTGATTGAAAATTTTTATAATAAATCCGATTTATGAGCCGAGACACAAAACCAATCAGGCAGGGCGAAGAATTTAACGAAAAAAGCCTGCAAGCGTTTTTGCGCGAGAATTTAGGCGCGAAAAGCGATGATATTTCTATTTCGCAATTTCCCGCCGGAAGCTCAAATTTAACTTACTGCGTGAAAATCGGCGACGAAGAATACGTTCTGCGCCGCCCGCCTTTCGGAAATCAAGTCAAAACGGCGCACGATATGTCGCGCGAATTTAATGTTCTCGAAAAGCTTTCCGAAGTTTATAAACCCGCGCCGAAACCGCTTATTTAC
>JBARIW010000009.1:0-55150 GCA_049799955.1 Pyrinomonadaceae bacterium | reverse complement strand
TCTTCGGATTATGCTTGCTCATCACTTTCGTAATCGCCGCCGTCAAAGTCGTCTTCCCGTGGTCGACGTGCCCGATTGTCCCGATATTCACGTGCGGCTTGCTTCTGTCAAACTTCTCTTTACTCATAATTTTAAGTTTTCCTTTTTCCTAAATTTATGAAAAGGACGAAAGATTTTAACCCTTTCCTTTCGCCGACTTTCATCCTTTTTTAATTAGCTTCCAACTCCTTTAACTTTTGCGATGACTTCTTCCGCAACGTTGCGCGGCGCCTGGTCATATCGCTCAAAGTGCATACTCGATGTCGCGCGTCCCTGCGTCGAGCTTCTCAAATCGGTCGTGTAACCGAACATTTCCGACAAGGGCACGAAGGCTGTAACAACCTGAACATTGCCCGGACGCGGCTCCATTTTTTCGATTTGACCGCGACGACGATTCAAATCGCCGTTAACTGCGCCCATATATTCTTCCGGCGTAACGACTTCGATACGCATAATCGGTTCGAGAAGAACAGGCTTCGCTTTTTTCACTGCGTCCTGAAACGCAAATGAACCGGCGAGATGAAACGAAATTTCGTCCGAGTCAACTTCGTGATACGAACCGAAAAGAAGTCTGACCTTGATGTCAACCAGCTCGTAGCCAGCGAGGTATCCGCGCTGCATTGCATCTCTGACGCCTTCCATCGTCGGTTTAATAAACTGACGCGGAATCGAGCCGCCGGTGATTTTGTCTTCGAAAACAAATCCTTCGCCGGGAGCCGGTTCGATTTCGAGTTCGACGTGACCGAATTTGCCGCGACCGCCCGATTGTTTCTTGTAAATTTCTTTGCCCGGTGCGGTTGCCGTAATCGTTTCGCGATACGCAACCTGCGGTTTGCCGACATTTGCTTCGACGCCGAATTCGCGCTTCATGCGGTCAACGATAATTTCGAGGTGCAGCTCGCCCATTCCGGCGATGATTGTCTGACCCGTTTCGTGGTCGGTCGCAACCTGAAAGCTCGGGTCTTCCTGTGCCAGACGATTGAGCGCGATGCCCATTTTGTCTTGGTCCTGACGCGTTTTCGGTTCGACCGCGACGCGAACGACCGGCTCGGGAAATTCCATCGATTCGAGAATAATCGGCTTGCTTTCGTCGGAAATCGTATCGCCCGTCGTAACGTTTTTCATACCGCCGATAGCGATAATTTCGCCCGCCGACGCCGAATCGACATCTTCGCGTTTATTGGCGTGCATGAGCATAATGCGTCCGACGCGTTCCTTTGAGCCTTTAATCGTATTTGTAACGTAAGAACCCGAATTGACCGTTCCCGAATAGATGCGAACGAACGCGAGCTGTCCGAGATGCTTATCAGCCATCAGCTTGAAAACCAAGCCTGAAAACGGCGCGCTTGCTTCAGCGGCGCGGCTTTCGACTTCATCCGTTTTAGGATTAACGCCTTCAATGGCGGGAATGTCCATCGGACTCGGCAGATAATCGACAACCGCGTCGAGCAATGTTTGCACGCCTTTGTTTTTGAAAGCAGAACCCGTTACGACCGGAACGATTTTCAAATCGATTGTTCCCTGACGAAGAGCTTTGCGGATTTCCGCTTCGCTGATTTCTTCGCCTTCGAGATATTTCATCATCAAATCGTCGTCGATGGCGGAAACCGCTTCGACAAGTTTTTCCCGCGCTTCCGTCGCCGCGTCAACCAAATCAGCCGGAATTTCGACTGTCTCGTATTGCGCGCCTTTCGATTCGTCGTTCCAGACCAATCCTTTCATCGTGATTAAATCAACAACGCCTTTAAGCTGGTCTTCGAGTCCAATCGGGATTTGCAGAGCAACCGCGTTTGCGCCGAGACGTTTGATAATCGAATCGAATGAACGTTCGAACGAAGCGCCCGCGCGGTCTAATTTATTAATGAAGCAAATTCTGGGAACGCCGTATTTATCAGCTTGTCTCCAAACCGTTTCGGATTGCGGCTCAACGCCTGCAACGCCGTCGAAAACGCAGACCGCGCCATCGAGGACGCGAAGCGAGCGTTCGACTTCCATCGTGAAATCGACGTGACCGGGAGTATCAATGATATTGATGCGGTGTTCGACATTGTTGCGAGTCCAGAAACATGTCGTGGCAGCAGAAGTAATTGTAATTCCGCGCTCTTGTTCCTGTTCCATCCAGTCCATCGTCGCCGTTCCTTCGTGAACTTCGCCGATTTTGTGCGAAACGCCGGTGTAGAAAAGCACGCGCTCGGTCGTCGTGGTTTTACCCGCGTCGATGTGCGCCATAATGCCGATGTTTCTAAATTTGTCTAAGCTAATCTGTGCCATACTTCTTTGTCCTTTGTCATTCGTCCTTAGTCCTTTGTTTTCCTTTTTACAAAGGACTAAGGACTAAGGACTAAGGACTAAATTTTTACCAGCGATAATGTGCAAACGCTTTGTTTGCTTCCGCCATTCTGTGAACGTCGTCTTTCTTCTTGAGCGCATTGCCGCGATTGTTTGTCGCGTCGAGCAATTCGCCGACCAGACGGTCTTCCATAGTTTTTTCGCCGCGTTTGCGCGCGTTTGTAACAATCCAGCGAATCGCCAGCGTGTTGCGGCGGTCGCGCGTAACTTCGAGCGGAACCTGATAGGTCGCGCCGCCGATACGGCGAGATTTGACTTCCAAAGTCGGCGCGACATTATCAATCGCTTTCTTAAATGCTTTCAAAGCTTCTTCGCCGGTTTTGTCCGCGATTTTTTCCATCGCGCCGTAGAAAATCTTTTCTGAAACCGATTTTTTACCGCCCCACATCAAGCCGTTGATGAATTTCGTCACCATCACGCTGTTATAAATCGGGTCCGGCAGTATTTCTCTTTTTGCTGCAACTCTTCTTCTTGGCATAACTTTTCATTTATCATTTATCATTTGTCATTCATCATTTTGCTTAATGATAAATGTTTAATGATAAATGTTATTTCGCTCCCTTCGGGCGTTTCGCGCCGTATTTTGAACGCGCCTGATTTCTGTTTGCGACGCCTGACGAATCCAGCGTTCCGCGAATGACGTGATAACGAACGCCCGGCAAATCTTTTACACGACCGCCGCGAATCATCACGATTGAGTGTTCCTGTAAGTTGTGTCCGATGCCCGGAATATAAGTCGTAACTTCGATTCCGTTGGTCAGACGAACACGCGCGACTTTGCGCAGCGCGGAGTTCGGTTTCTTCGGCGTTTGCGTGTAAACGCGGGTGCAGACGCCGCGTTTCTGCGGGCTGCCTTGCAATGCGGGCGAAGCGGTTTTATATTTCACCGCCTGGCGACCTTTTCGAACAAGTTGATTAATTGTCGGCATCTTTTCTTCTTTTCCTAAATTAAAACGAAAGCAACCACCTAACCTGCCTCTTACCGAACCAATTTCGGCAGTCAGCGCAAGCGGCTACTTGCAAACAAAAAATAAATTAAACTACGTCGGGAATGTCTTTTATATAAAGCGCAGTAATGACTTCCCTATTCAAACTTTTCTGTGGCGTGGCTTAATTTAGACTAGCAAAACAACATTGATGATTGAATTGCCCTAAACGTTGGAACGTTTTCTTCCGTAAAAAACCGCGACGTTTAGTTTTACGCCACAATAACTGTTTTCTAACACTTGAATTTTCAAATGCTCTGCGCTCGTTAGCAAATTATAAGTCGAAACTCACAGTTTGCCTCAGACGAAATGTCCGAAACTTCAGATTCTATCGAAATCGACCGTCCGATGTCAAGTGAACTTTTGCACAAATCAAATTTTGTATGTAGAATCTCTTTTTTCAATAATTCTTATTATAACGATTTTAATATGACAACAAAATTTATAGATTTCTTAAACAAATTCAGCGAGCGCCAATGGCTCAATACGGTCGAAAAGCTTCTGCCCGAAATTCAGGAAGTTGACCGCAACGCCGTCCAAATCTGGTTTCGCTTTTATCCTCTGGAGCTTTTTCGTTATCTCGAAAATGCCGAAGACCGCGGCAAAGCAATTCAAAAATTCGTCATGCAGGGCGATTTCGAGTTAAAAAATCAGATTGATTCGTCGCACAAATTTCTTTACGGTCATCGTTTCTGGAAAGAGACGAAAGACGCAATCGTCGCGCACGCAGAGTCAAACAGCAATGAAGACGGCGATTTAACATCCGTCGTTAAAGAAATCGCCAAAGAAGCGGCAAAAGCTGCGAAAACGAAAGAATGTCTGACTAAAGGCATTGTTTTAGCTGGCTTGATGACGCTCGTTCAGGTTGGTTTTGACGCGTTCAAAGCGGCGGAAGGCAAAATTTATCTCGACGCGAAGGAAGCGAAAAAATCCGCCAAGGAAATTCTCGCCGAACGCGCCAAAGACGATTCGCAGGGCATTTTCGGTTTTCTGAAAACGGTTGATAAAAAATTCTCCGTAACTTACGACGAGACAAAAGGTCAGGCGAAATTCAAAATTATCAACGAAGAAGAAATCGCTTCGGCTTCGGCGCGCAATCAATCACAGGATTGGAAATCGATGGACGAACGCTGCTGGGAAGGCGTCGTTCCGGTCGAATGCCGCAGCGCCGCCTGCGGAACCTGTTGGGTCGGAATCTTAGGCGGACAGGAAAAATTGTCGGAAGTTTCCCTGCGCGAAAGAAAACAGATGAAAGTTTTCGGCTACAATCAGCCCGAAGACGAAAAACCGTTTATGCGTCTCGCCTGCCAGGCGAAAGCTTACGGCAACGCGACGATTGTTATTCCGCCCTGGAACGGCGTTTTCGGCAAAAAAGTTTACGGCAACGTCGAAGATGTCGAACTCGAACCGGCGACGACTTCCGCCGCAAAATTACGCGAAACGGTTGCCGACGCGATAAGCGTTTCGAAATAAATTTTACCGCGGAGACGTTTTTAAAATGATGAAGTAGGAACGATGAACGATGAACTGAAGAATTTGTCTTTTATTCATCGTTCATCGTTCCTACTTCATCATTAATTAAAATCTCCGCGTCTCTGCGGTTTATCTTTTTGTGAATAAACAAAATCAAATCTCAACGCTTCCGCCGGTAGTTTTCGTGCTGCTGGCGGTTTTGCTTTGGTCAACCGGCGGGCTTTTTATCAAGATGACGACGCTCGACGCTTTTGCCGTCAACGCCGGACGCTCGCTTTTTGCGGCGATTACGGTGGCGATTTTCACATATAAAAAAAGCTTAAAGCTCAATGCATTTACACTTTTCACATCGTTTCTTTACGCCGGAACTCTGACCTGTTTCGTTTACGCAAACAAAACGACGACCGCCGCCAACGCGATTTTTCTGCAATACACCGCGCCGATTTATATTTTGATTCTCGCGCCGTTTATCTTAAAGGAAAAATTTCGCTTTTCGGATTTGATAACCGTCGTGGTCTGTCTCGGCGGAATGAGCTTGTTTTTTCTCGAATCGCAAAACAACGCCGGAAGCCTTGCCCCGAACGTCTTTCTCGGTAATGCCGCCGCGCTCGCTTCGGGTGTTTTCTTCGGTTTGTATTTTATATTTTTGCGCCATCCGCGCTCTCTGGAAAATAAAAATCCGGCAATTTCGGTGTTTTACGGCAATCTTTTAATCGTTCTTTTTATGATTCCGCTGCTCGGGCAAAATCCGCCCGCGCCGAACGGGAAAGATGTTCTTGCAATTTTATTTCTCGGAGTTCTTCAAATCGGAATCGCTTATCTTTTATTTACAAAAGGCATTGCCGAAGGCGTTCGCTCGCTGGACGCAAGCATTATCGGCTTTGTCGAGCCGCTGCTGAATCCGGTGTGGGTTTTCCTGTTTCTCGGCGAAAAGCCTTCAGCTTGGGCGATTGCCGGCGGAATGATTATTATTTCCGCCGTAATTTTTCACACGTTAAAGCAGAGTCATACGCGGCTTCGGGAAAAGCGCGAGGCTCTTCTTTAACTTTTTTCTATTTATGTTAGAATTTTTATATATTTTGTTCGGAAAAGGAACAAAACTTTGTTATCGTTAAATTTAACTAAATAATTGCCTGTTTTATTCATTTAATAGAATAAAAGAGGCATATAAATTTTTATAAACAAGCAATTTTTATCAAATAATTCACGCTATTTTTGGAGAAATCTATGTCAAATTTAAACATTCCGTCAAACGTAACTAACCCCGAATTAATTCGCTGGGTTACGGAAATGGCTGAGCTTTGCAAACCGAACGAAGTCGTCTGGTGCGACGGCTCGCAGGAAGAATACGACCGTTTGTGCGAGCAGATGGTTGAAAGCGGCACGTTTATTCGCCTGAACGAGGAGAAACGCCCGAACTCGTTTCTAGCTCGCTCGCATCCGTCGGACGTGGCGCGTGTCGAAGACCGAACCTATATCTGTTCGCGCAGCAAAGGCGACGCCGGACCGACCAACAACTGGATGAACCCGCAGGAAATGAAAGCGACTCTGACGCCGCGTTTTAACGGCTCGATGAAAGGCAGAACGATGTATGTCATACCGTTTTGTATGGGACCTTTGGGGTCGCCGATTTCGCAGTTCGGCGTTCAGGTTTCTGATTCGCCGTATGTCGTCGTAAATATGAAAATTATGACGCGAATGGGCGCGAAAGCGCTCGCAGCGCTCGGCGACGGCGAATTCGTACACTGCCTGCACTCGGTCGGAATGCCGCTTGCCGAGGGCGAAAAAGATGTCGCGTGGGCTTGCTCGCCTGACCCGAAAGACAAATATATCGTTCATTTCCCCGAAGAAAGAATGATTTGGAGCTACGGCTCAGGCTACGGCGGCAACGCGCTTTTAGGCAAAAAATGTCTCGCGCTTCGCATCGCTTCGACACTCGGACGCGAACAGGGCTGGCTTGCCGAACATATGTTAATTGTCGGCGTAAAATCGCCTGACGGGCGTAAAGATTATGTCTGCGCCGCGTTTCCCTCTGCGTGCGGAAAAACCAATTTCGCGATGCTCATTCCGCCGAAGCCGTTTCAGGAAGAAGGCTGGGAAGTTACGACCGTCGGCGACGACATCGCGTGGATTAAGCCTGACGAAAGCGGAAAGCTTCACGCTATTAATCCCGAAGCCGGATTTTTCGGCGTCGCGCCCGGAACGAACTACGCGACGAATCCGAACGCGATGGAAACGATTAAGGAAAACACGATTTTCACAAACGTCGCTCTGACCGATGAGGGCGACATCTGGTGGGAAGGAATGGACGGCGACGCGCCCGCGCACGCGATTGACTGGCAGGGCAACGACTGGACGCCGGATTCGGACAAAAAAGCCGCTCATCCGAATGCGCGTTTTACCGCGCCGAGCGCGCAATGTCCGGTTATCGACGAAAATTTCGACAATCCCGAAGGCGTTCCTATTTCGGCATTTATCTTCGGTGGTCGCAGAAATTCGGTCGTGCCGCTTATTCAGCAATCGTTCAACTGGGCTTTCGGCGTTTACATGGCGGCGACGATGGGTTCGGAAATGACCGCCGCCGCTTTCGGAAATATCGGCGAAGTCCGCCGCGACCCGTTTGCGATGCTTCCGTTTGCGGGCTATCACATGGGCGATTATTTCTCGCACTGGCTTGATTTCGGGCGCAATATCCCGAATCCGCCGCGTATTTTCTCGGTCAACTGGTTCAGAAAAGACGAAAACGGAAAATTCCTCTGGGCAGGCTTCGGCGAAAATATGCGCGTTTTGAAATGGATTGTCGAACGCTCGCGCGGAAAATCCATCGGTTTTGAAACCCCTTTGGGCTGGATGCCTCGCTACGAAGACCTCGATTGGCGCGGAATGGAAGATTTCACGCGCGAGGATTTTGAAAAAGTAATGAGCATCGACCGCGATTTGTGGATTAAGGAAATCGCTTCGCACGACGAACTATTCTTCAAGCTCTACGACCGTCTGCCGAAAGAAATGACGTTTATTCGCCAGCTTCTCGCGTCGAATCTCTGGCGCTCGCCCGAAGAAGGACTCGCAACACCGAGAGGAGAAGAGGCGGGCAAAACCTTTGAAGAAACAAAGGAAAAAGAAGCGGCGCGTGATGTTCCTGATAAAACAGAGAGTGGCGTTGCCAATGCCGCAAACGCACAAGGATTTCAATCACTAACTGAAAAACATTTTGGTAAAGAAAAAGGAAATAGATAAAATCTTTTACGTTTACTGATTTTGCAAAAGGCGATTCTATTCGAATCGCCTTTTATTGTATAATTCTTTAGTTATGACACAATCGCAAGCTACCGCCGAAGTTTTTTATACCGCGTTTCAAGCTTTGAAAAAGAGCGAGCGCGAAGCGTTTATTGTTAGACTTTTGCAGGATGAAAAACTCGCTGAAGATTTTCGCTACGCCGCTATCATAGATAAGCGCAGGAAAGAATCAACCGTTTCGCTCGATGATTATATGGCGAATCATTCCGCGAAAAAGTAATGCCTTATAAAATCGTTCTTGCTAAATCTGCCGTTAAGGAACTCGAAAATCTTCCGACCAAACCGCACGATAAAATTATCGAACACCTGCGACAACTCGAAGAAAATCCGCGAATATTCGGCGCGGAGAAATTAACGGCGCGAGAAGCATACAAACTGCGCGTCGGAAACTACAGAATTATTTACGAGATCAACGATTCACGGCAAGAAGTGAAAATCTTAATGGTCGAAGACCGCAAGCAAGTTTATAAAAGATTGAAGCGAAGATAAATTAAAAAATCTGTAGCAATAAATTTGCTATAAAAAGTTTGCAATCCGGCTCACTTGCGAGTATCTTAGAATCAGGAGGTGATAGATATGACAGAAAGTTCAGTCGAAACACCGCCGGACAATTTTAGCCGGTAAAAGCCGGTAAAAGTTCGGAAAGGTTATTATAAATTCGGACTTGGTTGATAACGAGAAAGTTGAAGACAAAGAAACCGCCGGTGGTTTAAAGCAGAGATGCTCATTCCGGTAAATTCAGTCTCTCCGGGCAAATTATCCGACCAAATCCAACTAAAAAATTTAATTCAAAGACAGGCGACTCGAAACAGAGTCGCTTTTTCTTTGTAATTGCAAAAGCCTTGAAACTTTTGCGATACTCAAAAAAAGCGAAAACGCAGCAGTCGAACTGCAAAGACAGCAAATCGCGACAAGACAAATGCCGACCAACTTAAAAAAATACAGCCGTTTCCGTCTCGTCTCCGAGCCTTTGACGGCGATTACGCACAACGAGGAAATCCGCAAGCCTGATTTCCCTTTTTCCGACCTTTTGAAACAGTCGAAATATCCCGTTCGTGCCCTGCGTTACTGGTGGATGCACTGCGTCATACAGGACGAAGTCAGGCACAGGCACACGCCCGTTTCGATTGTCGATGTCGGCTGCGATACCGGAATTATCAAGCGTTTTATTCCGCCGGTGAAAAATTCGTGCTGGATTGGACTCGATATAATCACGACGCGCAAAGGTTTGGAAGTCGCCGGATACGATGAAGTTCTCCAATGCGATTTTGACGAAGGACTTCCGCTTCCCGATAATTCGGTCGATATAGTCATCTGCTCGCACGTTCTCGAACATCTGCCGCGCCCCGAATTTACGATGGGCGAGCTTGCCCGAATCTTAAAACCCGGCGGAATGCTTCTGGTCGGCGTTCCGATTGCGCCGAAATTTATCGCCCACTTTCGCCAGAAGCAGATGCAGAAACAGCTTCAGACCGGAAAGCGCAAAATGGGACAGCACATTCATATGTTTTATATAAAACGTCTGAAAAACCTTGCCGAAGAAAAAGGCTTGAAAATCGAATTTTCAACCGGAACGGCTCTTATCCGCAAAAAAGGCAGCCGACTGGAGAATTCGGCTCTATGGATTCGCCTAAACCAAATCTGGGCGGCGCTTTTCCCTTCGCTCGGACAGGAATTGTGCGTCCAAATCAGAAAACCGGAGTAAGTGATAGGTAATAGGTGATAAGTCAAATAAAAACCAATTACCTATTACCTATTACCTATCACCTATTACCTATTACCTATTTTGGCATAGGTGTTGCTGACAAACTCGCGGAGGTAACATTTATGTATTCAATTAATATCAAAAAGACAGCAATACTACTCTCCCTGGTTTTAGGCTTTGTTTTAATTTCGAACACAACAACGCGGGCGCAGTCCTATGCTTATGGCAACGAACGCCGGAGCAGCGTTACTTATTCTGACGATTATGAGAGCGAAGGAATGCAGGTTGCGCGTCAATACGGCTATGAAGACGGCTTGCAGGACGGTGCGGACGCGGGACGCGAGCGCGATGCTTATCATCCCGAAAATTCCGGCGACTGGCAGAAAGGCACGAACGGCTACGAAGACCGTTTTGGAAACAAACGGGCTTACAAACAAGCTTATCGCGCCGCATATATTCAAGGCTACAAGGACGGATATAAGCAATATACGAACAAGACTTATACAAACGCCCGCAATTTCCGCAAAAAATATTAATTCCTGAAAAAGTGAATTGCAGGGTGTAGCCAAAAGCGAAAAGCGCAATCTTAAATTAAGATTGCGCTTTTTATTTCTTGTGGAAAACCACAGTCTTCTGTGTGGAAACAACGCTGTAACTTGCCGGAGCGAAAAACGATAATCGAAACATCTTAAAACGGGAGGCGTTTCGATATGAAACTGAGAATTTATTTATTACGGATGGCGGTCGGCGCGGCGGCATTTGTTTTCGGAATCGGTTTTTTCGGCGCGGCGCGGTTCTTGAGTTCGTTTTACAATACGGCAAAACCGAAGGCAGCCGCCGCAGAAAGTATCAAGCCCGCGGCAGATTTTGCCAAACAAATTGTGCTGCCTGCCGAAACTGTCGTAACGACCAATTCGAAATTCGACGCGACCGGCGAATATCTGAGCGTTGACGAATTGCCGAAGGAATTTAAGGATTTCTCGATTTTGAGCATCACCGCAAGAGATTACGAAAACACGACGGACGAATTTCCGAACGGCAAGCCGATTCCGCCCGAAGGTTTTGTGCACGCGGCGAGAAAACATAAATTCACGCGTATCGGCATCGGCGACAGGCAGATAGCGTTTGAAACGGAAGCGAAAAAAGGAATCAGCTATAAATTCAGCGGAGAGTTTATCGAAAGCGACAAGTGGGAACACGACGAAGAATTAAATTCCTACGTCGTGCTCAAAGGAACTCTGACAAAAATGCGCGACGGCAAAAACATCGCGAAAATCAAAATTCGTTTCACATTCGATGAAAGCTGTAGCTGCTGATAAAACTTTCAAATATCAAATTCCCCGATTAGCCCGGTTTTTAACTTAAATTCGGGTCGGAAAGCGCGAGCAGATTGGAAAACATTTTTATATGTTCGGGTGTGAGCTTAAATTCAACGTCGCCCATTTTCAGCTTTACATCCTTTCCTTTGGCAATTTTGGACAACTGCTCGCGCGTCAGCTTGAAGTTCAGATACTCGATGTCTTTATTGACATATCGCGCGTCACCGAGGTCTAAAGTCTCGTTGTCAATCGTAAATTTCAACGCGTGAGACGCGGCAAACAGAGGCTTCTTTCCGCTTGACTGAAAGGTCAGAGTGTATGAATCCGGCGCGGCGCTAAGCGTTCGTGTCGGAAAGAAAAAGGCAAGCCCGAAGCGAAAATACGAAAGATTATTGCGCTTGGCTTCGTCAAAACTTTCGCCGAAGCCGTAAATCTTGGAAAAGTTCGAATCCTTGTCATAAGTAAGCGCGTAAATTTTGTCTGCTTTCAGAGTCTTGAGCTGTTTTGAAATCGCCTCACCGCCTTTCCCTTGCGAAAACGCCGCGCACACCAGCATTAAAATCATAAGCGTCGTCGAAAAAAATTTAATCATTTTGATAAATACTCCTTGAAATAAATCTTAAATCTTTAGCCGCAGAATAAAAACCCCGGACGCGCATCCGTTGCAAAATTCCGGTTTTGAATTAAAATCAATAGAAAAGATTATGGACTTAAAAAAGAGTAAAAAGAAGCTTAAAAAACGCCTTCAAACCGCGTCAGCCGGCGTTTATGTCTATCGTTCGGAAGACAAAAACGCGCCGTTCGAACAGTGGGAGCGCATCACCGATAAACCCGTCAACCGTGATTTCACCGACGAAGACGCAAAACGCCGCGCCAAATTTTATTATTACAAGCTCGCCGAAGTCTATCCCGAAGGAGGCGAAGGCGCGCCAATCGACCAGAACACATACGTTCACAACGGCAAACGAGTAGAGCGCACGCCCGAAACCGCCGTAATGGGCAGCTATCTCTACTGGTCAACCGATATGGATTTACCGCAGGACGAATGGACAAAAGTTGACGAGCTTATAACCGACGAAAACGCTTCTTTTCAAAGCCCCGTAAAAGAAGATTTCTACGTTTACACCTCTTCCGTCAATTTTCTCGGCGAAGAAATTCAGCGTTCGGGCATTACAAGAGTAATTTACAAAGGTAAGCCGTAAACTGATTTTTGAGCAGGATGCGCCAAACGGATTTTGCTTTTGCCGGGAATTCGAAACCGGGTTTTTCACTCTCCAATTCATAAACTGTGTTAGAATAAGCTATGACTTACAGCCCGATAGCAATTAAGAGAAGAAACATTTTAGGCGACCTTTACGGCAGGTGTGAAGCATCTGCGGAAAACATTCCTGTTTATTTAACCGATAAAACAGGTGAGCCGATTGGATTTGCCGACGAAGGTTTGGGGCATTATGCCGACGCTTTTCTTTTTCACGTTCCCGAAGATATTTGTAAAAAGATTTCGACTAGTCATTATAATTACGGGTTGGATTACGAGTTTTGCAATCAGGCGATTGATAAAAAAATAAAGCTGACCTCGATTCTGCTCATCGCCAAAGAGAATGCTGTGATTAGTCGCGGCATTGCCAATTCCTATACAAATCAAAAGCGGTAAATTTAATTATCAATGTGTCTTTTTACTTAGCCTGATGACACTGTTCTAATGACGCGGCGGTGTTTTCGACTATTTTCGCAAGATGGAAGAGTAAACCGGATACATTGGACATAGTTTCACCGCCGCGTTATTTTAGATGACATATAAAGGATGAAGAAAGGCAATTCTAACCGGATTGCCTTTTTTCTTTTATCGAATCACTGCCGCTTTGGGTGGTGATTTTTGATTTTGACCCCGATATTATGATTTTTCAGGCAAAAAATGTCGCTCGACAAGTCTGTTTAATTGTATGAATCAAAACATCAGCCAGGTTCAGCTTCGTTCGTGTTTCAAATGCAGGTTTGAGGGAAATACCGCGCAGACCGTTTGCCCGCGCTGCGGCAGGCGGCTTTTTACAGCGACAAACATTCGCTGGCGCGGCGTATTTATGACGTTTACCGGTTTGTTTCTGAGCGGATTTATGTCCGTTATCGCCATTTTTGCTACGGCGCTTTTGATGCAAGCCGCGAAAAACCCGCAATCAAACGCAAAATTAAACGAAGAACCGCACATGCTTGTTTTTGTTTATTTAATTTTCGGCGGAGTTATTGCAATCGGCTTAACGGCGACGGTCGCCGGACTTTGGATGGCGATTTTCGGCAGGCGAAATATGGTTTTGATTTGGATATTTTTCGCTTTAATTTTTCTGACGTTCGCCGTCGGAGGAGTTTTCCAGGCATTAGCGCCGTAAATTATCAGAAGAACTCTGTGGTCTCTGTGAAAAACTTTGTGTTCTCTGTGTTGAAATTATCTTTAACACAGAGAACACTGAGATTTCACAGAGTTTCACGGAAAATTTATCAATTTATAAAACCATGAAAACAATTATTATTTTTATCGTCATATTTTTAGCTTCAAGTCTCGCTTTCGGACAAAAGACGAAGAAAGACATTTACAAAATTCGCGCGCGAGGCTATCAGCTTTTGGTAACGTATCAGGGCAAAACGCACACGCTGAAGACGACATCCGAGCAGATTGACGCCGCAAAAGTCACAGAGACAAACATTCTGTTTGCCAATCGCAAAGACGATTCTACGTATCTGGTCGTCGATGTCATCGGTCAGTCGCGTGAAAAGGAGAACGACCGGCAATGCGGCGCAGGCGCGGAAGCGAATTTAATCTGGATTAAACTCAATGCAAAATGGCAGATTGCGGATATAAAATCCGAACGCTACGAATCGTGCTGGTCGAGCATTACCTCAACCGACGGTTATAAAATCGCCGGGAAAACTCTTTCAATCGAGTTTGATAATTTTCGGGATGATTTGAATATAAAATTAATATATAATGCCGACAAACCCGAAGAAGGCTTTCAGTTGGAGAAAAAGGCTCTGGACAACAAATAATGGAAAGATGGTTTCGCATTGTTTTATTTGCAACCGCCGCGCTGAATCTCGGCGGTTCAATCGCTTTTGTTCCGTCATTTCGCTCGCTTCGGGAAATGTCCGGCTTTCCCGAAGCGCATCCGGCTTATCTATGGATTCTCGCTGCATGGATTTTCGCGTTCGGCGTCTGTTATCTCTGGATGGCGATAACCGAAAGCCGCGAGCGACTGTTTATCGCCATCGGCGCAATCGGTAAGCTTTCATTTTTCGTAATTCTCGCAATCTACTCGCTGACAGGCGGGCTTCCTGCAAACGCAGCGCTCGGCGGCGCGGGCGATTTAATATTCGGATGCCTGTTCGTGTATTGGCTCGCGCAAAATAAAAAAGCTTCATAAACTCCGCTAAATATAGCTATTTCTGCATTTTCCCTATCCAACTTCATTTATTCCTGAAAATATTCCTGTCGCTTTGTCTTTTCCAACATTTACACCGCACTGTTTGATTGACACTCAAGCATTCACAAAAAAAATTAAGGAAGTAAATGAAATGAAAAAGTTAACGATGTTTATTTTAATGATGGCTGCGCTCGTCGTAATGCCAAATCTCGCGCTGGCAGGCGTGCAGGACCGTCTGTTTGATTTTCTTGACCAGTATTATTATCAGAACGGCGTCAACGCCTCTGTTATTTTCGGTCGGCGGCAAGTTACCGGCAACGGCAACTCGGTTTTCGATACGCCGAATTTCTGGTTTCAGCGCAACGTTCGCGTGCAACGCCTCAATCCGGCTTATTCGGACAACGGAACGCCGACTTTCTGGGCGGTAATGGGCGATGTCAACAACGCCGGGTTTACAAATGACGGCGCGGGACAGACGGCGAAAGCAATCGCCAACCGCTACACTTTATACGTTTTCCCGACGCGCACCGGAAATCCGATTGGCTTGGGCAACAACCGTCAGGCTGACATCGTCGATTTAAGCGGCGGATATTTCAGCAACGACCCGCTCGGACTCTGGATTCACGTCTGGGTGAGCTACACGGATGCGGCATTCAATACCCGCGACGGGCAGAAAATGCTTGCCGATTTGCAGAAGAAAAACGGTCTCGCGCTCGACGGAACGCCGATTATCAGAACAAAGAGCGAGCTGGAAGGACTTCTCAGCAAAGGCTTCGCGGCAAAACGCTTCCGCAACCCGGACGGCTCGGAAGGACCGATGTACGGAATCTGCCCGGTCATCAAAGACCCGACAAACGGCGGAATCGCGGCAGCCGATACGCTCGCGTATGTAAGAAAAGCCGACGGCTCGCCGCTCGAACCGGAACTTCTTCGCCAGTTTACAAGCCTGCAAACAACCGGAAGATGGGCGAAATAAAGAATTAAGTGAATAACGAATAGTGAAAAGTGAATAGTGAAGATTTTATTCTTTACTATTCACTTTTCGTTATTCACTTTTCACTATTCCGGCGTTATTATTTAATTGCAATTTTCAGAATTTAAAGGAGAGAAACTTATGGGATTTTTGGGAAAATATGAACCGTATTTTTACGCGCTTCTGCGAATAATTTCAGGCTTTCTATTTCTGTGGCACGGCTCACAAAAACTGCTCGGTTATCCGCCGCAGCAAATGCCGCCGGGCAGCCCCGCACCGCAAGGCTTGTCGCCGCTGATGGCGGTCGGCGGCGTCATCGAGCTTGTCGGCGGAATTATGATTATGATTGGCTTATTCGCGGGAATCGCGGCATTTTTATCGAGCGGCATGATGGCGGTCGCTTATTTTATGGCGCATTTCAGCATTCAGTCGTTTCTGCCCATTGTAAATAAAGGCGAGCTGGCAGTGATTTATTGTTTTGTATTTCTTTATATTGCCGCTCGCGGTTCGGGCATTTTGAGCGTCGATTCAGCCATTAGAAGCAACGCTTCGCCACCCGCAGAGACTTGAAAATGAGAAAGTGTAAAAAAGTAAAAGGTGAAAAGGCAAATTGAAAATAATTCAACTAAACTTTTTCACCTTATCACTTTTTTACACTTTCACTTTACTGGTCGTCTTTGTAGTAATCCTTTATCCGCATAACTTTAGTTATTTTCTTCCATTTTTTCCCAACCAATGTGGCGGTAATGAGCCTGACTTTATCGTCTCCGCCGGTTGCATCTTCGGTATAAGAGTAAATTTTGACGAGCCGGCTATTGACGAATCTGTACCGCGTAGTTTCATGCCAGCAGCAGCCGCTTTTTGTGTAAGCTTCAATCGTTTTCGTCTTTTTATTAACATCGACACCCATGTTTTCGCTCGCCAAATCGCTCAGTTTTTCGTTAAAGACAAATTTGCCCGTCGCTTTCGAAAAGAGATAAATGTCGTAGGAAATACCGCCATAAGGCGCATATTCGCCGTTACTTAGCGCCAAATCGTCCGCGCCGTCAAAATTATAATCCTCAAAATACACGCCGCCGATTCCATCGCCGGAAAGTTCGGCTGAATCAGTTTTTGTCTTTTGATTTTCGTTCAACCGGAGGAACATTTCTTCCACCTCAATCGTCTGAAAAGCTTTTGATTGATTTTTTTTCATCAAAAAAACAGTCGCCTTGTCGTCGCAGGAATCTTCTTCACAGTTCCCGATATTGATTTTCACGTCAAAATTATTGGAAACTTTTTTGAAGACAAAAGTTTTCTGCGCGAAAAGATTTGTCGCGGCAAAAAGTAAAAGTAAAATCATTAAAAAATATTTGTTCATAGCGATAAAATTTTATCTCGAAAATGTAAATTTATAAGCTGTTTCGTTCGTTCGGGAAATAGTTTACAATACCCTTTGTTAGACAGATTTCCGGCTATTTTTTGCATCTAATCTACAAGTTTTTTCGTAAAGGAGAAATATGGAAACTTATACAAACACATTCGACCAGTCGGCGGCAAACGCCGCGCCCGAAGCGCGCGCGAGATTTATCCGCAAAACATACATGCATCTGGCGGGCGCGATTCTGGCTTTTATCGCTCTGGAAGTATTTTTATTTTCGTCGGGCGCAGCCGATACGATTGCTTATACCGTCCTCGGCGGACGTTTTTCGTGGTTTCTGGTTTTATTCGGTTTTATGGGCGTTTCGATGCTCGCAAACTGGTGGGCGAATTCGCAGACTTCGAAAGCGATGCAGTATCTCGGGCTCGGACTTTATGTCGTTGCCGAGGCGATTATCTTTGTACCTCTGCTTTTTATCGTCGCGCATTTCGGCGGCGGCGGCGACGTGATTTTGAAAGCGGGCGTCGTTTCAATCGGCTTGTTTTTGGGCTTAACCGCCGTCGTTTTCTTAACGCGCAGTGATTTTTCGTTTTTAGGTCCGATTGTCGCGATGGGCGGATTTCTCGCGCTCGGCTTTATCGCCGCGAGTCTTTTGTTCGGTTTCAGCGTCGGCAGTTTTTTCGCCTTTGCGATGGTCGCGCTGGCGGGAACGGCGATTTTATATAATACGTCGAACGTCCTGCACCGATACCGCACCGACCAGCACGTCGCGGCTTCGCTCACGCTTTTTGCGGCGATTGCGCTGATGTTCTGGTATATACTGCAAATTTTCAGCTCTTCCAGACGATAATTCCTGATTCAATTTTTAATAATTAAAGACGGATTTAATCTCCGTCTTTTTTATTTTTGTATATAATTCAAAAAATGTTCAAAACACCTTTGATAAATAAAATCTCAGAATTTATTCGCGAAACCGGTCTCGAAATTGTCCCAGCGAAATTAGATGAAAATACTTTTCTTTCCGGTATTTTTATTGAAAACGGCAAAATTTTCGTTGACGAAAACAAACTGACTTTTCCGGGAGATTTACTTCACGAAGCCGGGCATCTTGCCGTTGCCCCGGAAAGTTTGCGCGGTCAGCTCGGCGATGAGGTATTTTTGCCGGATTTTGATATGGATGCGCTTGAAGCGGCGGCAATCGCGTGGTCTTACGCGGCGGCTCTGCATCTTGATTTAAATCCCCGCGTCGTTTTTCACGAAGGCGGCTACAAAGGGAAAGCCGAATCATTGCTGCACGGTTTTAGTATCGGAGTTTTTATCGGAGTAAATATTCTGGAAAAATCGGGCATGACGGCGACCGGCGAACGGGCGGAAAAACTCGGTATTTCGCCGTATCCGAAAATGATTAAATGGCTGGCTGATTAATTTTCCGCGCAGAGCTTTTTAGTTTGTCTCAAAATTGATAACTTAGATTTTATGGACAAGGGGATTAGCGAAACCAAAACTTCACAATTTTCAAGCACTTTTCGAGCCTTGAAACATCGTAATTTCAAGCTTTTCTTTAGCGGACAGTTCATTTCCCTGACCGGAACGTGGATGCAGTCGGTCGCGCAAAGCTGGCTGGTTTATCGCCTTACGGGTTCGGTCGTGCTGCTCGGTTTTATCAGTTTTGCTTCGCAGATTCCGGTATTTCTGCTTGCGCCGATTGGCGGCGCGGTCGCCGACAGGCATAATCGACGAAAGATTTTGCTTATCACGCAGACTCTGGCGATGATTTTCGCGTTTATACTTTCGATTCTGACGCTCACCGGAACGGTTCAGGTCTGGCATTTATTCGTCATCGCCGCCTGTTTCGGCATCGCCAACGCTTTCGACATCCCGACGCGGCAATCTTTCGTCGTCGATATGGTCGGCAAGGAAGATTTGCTCAACGCGATTGCGCTCAATTCCTCGATGTTTAACGGCGCGCGCATCGTCGGACCGGCAATCGCCGGAATTCTCGTCGCGGCGGTCGGCGAAGGCTGGTGTTTTTTCCTGAACTCTTTAAGCTATATTGCCGTTCTTACAGGATTTTTGCTAATGAAAGTTCAGCACGTACCGCGTCCGAAATCCGGCTCGACAATCTCAAATATTGCCGAAGGTTTCGGTTTTGTAATCAAAACGCCGCCTATCCGCGCGCTGCTGCTGCTGCTCGGTCTGGTCAGTCTTATGGGAATGCCTTACGCCGTTTTGATGCCGATTTTCGCGGACAAAATCCTCGGCGGCGGCTCATCGACGCTCGGTTTTCTGATGGGCGCGAGCGGAACGGGCGCTTTAATCGCCGCGCTCGTTTTAGCTTCGCGCAAAAGCGTTTTCGGACTTGGGAAATGGGTTGCAGTCGCTTCGGGATGTTTCGGCGTCGCCATAATTTTATTTTCGTTTTCAAAAATATTCTGGCTTTCGGCAATTTTGCTCGTGCCGGTCGGATTTTCGATGATGACGCAGATGTCTTCGTCAAACACTCTGATTCAGGCGATGGTGCCGGACGCGCTGCGCGGGCGCGTGATGTCGGTTTATTCGATGATGTTTATGGGAATGGCTCCGCTCGGCGCTTTGATGGCTGGCTCTCTGGCAAGCGCAATCGGCGCGCCGAACACGGTCGCGCTTGGCGGCGCAGTCTGCATTGCCGGCGCGATAATTTTCAGCCTGCGCCTGCCGAAGCTTCAACCGGAAGGACAGCGTCTAATCGTTTCGATGCAAATGGCTGGCGGCGTTCCCGCGTCGAAAGCGAGTTTTCAGCCGCCGGCGCTTACGACAGAATCGAGCGGCATTAAGTAAAAGACATTAAATATTATGTTAAAATTACCAAATGTCTTTGATTCAAATTAACGACTACGACCTAAACGGCTGGCGCGATGACATAAACTCCGCCGAGCAAGCCGAAAACTATTGTAAAAAGCTCGAATCCGGTCGAGTTCTCTTTTTCGACGGTATTCCGTTTGATTTGCCGCAGGCGCATCAGGATTTTTTGCTTTCTCAAAAACAAACCGGTTCGGGTTTTCACAAAAACATCTCGTATCGCCCGAAACAGAAAAAGATTCGCGGGCTTTCTTCAAGTTCGGATGCAAGCCGCCTTCAGGAGATTATGGAAAATTATTCGGCGGAAGTTACGCGCTTTGTTTTCGATTTTCTAAAGCCGTATGCGAGCAAATTAGACCTTGATTTTGCGAGTTTTCGCCCGCTGGAAGAAAAAGGCAGAAATCTTCCCTTCAAAAAACGCAACGATTTGCTGCACGTCGATTCTTTCCCGACACGCCCGACAAAAGGCGCGAGAATTCTGCGGGTTTTTACCAATATAAACCCTGCGGAATCGCGCATCTGGAATATCGCCGAGCCTTTCGATTTGCTTGCCGAACGATATGCCGCAAAAGCCGGTTTGGCAAAATTTGCGGGCAAAAGCTCGTCGGGTTTCGCCCGCGCATTGAATCGCATCAGATTGCCTGTCGCCGACCATTCGGCGTATGACAAATTTATGCTTCACTTTCACGATTATTTGAAGGCAAACGAAGATTTTCAGGCAAACTGCGACAAAGTCCGGCTGGAATTTCCGCCGCGCTCGACGTGGCTCGTCTATACGGATGGCGTTCCGCACGCCGCTTTGTCCGGGCAATTTGCGCTCGAACACACATATATCGTGCCGGTCAGCGCGCTCGTCTCCGAAGACAAAGCGCCGATTTCAATTCTCGAAACGATGTGCGGTCGAAAATTATCGAAATGAAAGTTTTATCAATTAACGTCGGACTTCCGCGTCTTGTCGAATACAACGGCGAGCCGGTGGCGACGGGAATTTTTAAAGAGCCGGTCGAAGGTCGCGTAAAAGTCGGCGAATTAAATCTCGAAGGCGACCGTCAGGCAGACCTCAGCGTTCACGGCGGTTATTATAAAGCCGTCTATGTTTACCCGTCCGAACATTATGATTTCTGGCGCTCCGAGCTGCCTGAAATGGAGCTTCCACTCGGAGTTTTCGGCGAGAATTTAACGACTTCGGGAATCTTTGAAACCGGCGTAACCGGCGGCGACCGCATCAGAATCGGGACGGCAAATTTTATCGTTACAATCCCGCGTTATCCGTGTTTCAAGCTCGGCATCCGGTTCGGGCGCAAGGATATAATCAGGCGTTTCGCCAAAAGCGGTCTGTGCGGATTTTACCTGGCGATTGAAAAAACCGGCGAAATTGAAAACGGCGACGCGATTGAGTTTTTGAGCCGTGAACCGAATCAGGCGAGCATCGCTCAGATTTTTCGCGATAAATTTAATCTGTAGATTGTCTGCCTGACAAACCGGTACTTCATTGCCGGGAAAAGCAATTATACTCTGACTTTTATTAAGCCTGATATACACAGGCTCGGAATGTTTCTACTCTTTGTAGTCTTTGATTTTAAGCGCTTTCGCAAAAGCAGCCTCGCCGTTCTCCTGTTTAGTTATGACTGTGGCATCCGGCGGAATAGCCAGACCGTGGTTAACCCAGATGAGTAAAAGTCCCTGACTCGTACCAAAAAAAGTCAATTTACGCCCGCTCGAATCCGCCGGAATATCTGCCAGAATTTTTTTGATTTTTTTCGTCGCATTAATTAACTGTTGGTCGTGAAAATGCGAAGAATCGACTTCGTGTATGTGGGCGGGGAAGCATTCACCGGGTCCGTTTCGACAGATTGGCAGAGGGTTGCCTTCATTATCTGTGAAAACTCCCCCATGACATCCTAACGGTGTTGCCTCACACTCGCCCTTATTCGTACTATCTATTTTATTTTTCATTGTTAGTCTCCTTGTTTAATTAAAAGTTTGCGATTTATTCGCGTTTTGATGCTTCTTCGGGCAAATTTGCAGTAAACCGCCTTGCCCGGACATTGGAAGAAATTCAAAAAGTTTTTCGGCGCGTCGTTATCTGAAATTGCTAATCATAACTACGTCCGAGCTCTCATAACCACGCGCTAAGGCGAAGCCTTTGCCGTTTTTTGAAAAATCAAACCGGAAAATCCGGTCAGATTTGAAATAAGTTAATTGTTTGGGCGGATTATTGTCCAGAGTTTGGCTCCACAAATTATAAACGCGGTCGCGGCTGTCGATATAAATTATAGATTGCCCATCGGAAGTCCAGCGATAATTCGGCGATTTAACTACCGACGGCAAATCGAGCAGTTTTACGGGCTGACCGCCGGAGAGCGGAATAATCGCCACTTTGATTGAACTTTCGGGCGTCGCTTTACCATACAGGCAGGCGAAAAATTCACCGTCGGGCGAGACTACCGGTCTTGACGAACTCACATCAGTCAATTGAACCGGCTCGCCGCCGTCAACGCCCGTTTTCCAAATAGTCGTTTTATTATTTAAGTCGGTAAATTGGTAAACAATCCATTTTCCGTCCGGCGACCAGACCGGCATGGTCGCCGAGCCGGGAGCATGGGTTACTTGTTTCGGATTACTGCCGTCCAAATCCATTTTCCAGACATTAATTCCACCCAACCGGTCGGAAATAAAAATGATATAACGATTATCTGGCGAAACAGACGGGGAGAAATTAGACCGCGCGTTAAATGTCAGTTGTCGATTGTCGCTGCCGTCCTGATTGACAATCCACAAATCCAATGTGCCGCCGGCTTTTACGTTATAGACGATTTTACCGTCGCCCGTCCACGCGATACCTCCCACGCCTTCGTCCTTCCCTTTTTCAAAAGTAACTCTAGCGAGGCTTGCCCCGTCATTCGGTCCAACCCAGATGTTTGAAAGCCGTTCCTCTTGTATGCTGATTATCCTGTTGCCGTCGGCGGTCAAACTTACGCCCTGATACGAATTCAGGTCGTTGGTTATGCGGCGCAGCTTGCCATCCGGGTAAGTCATATGCCAAAGCTGCAATAATTTTGTGTCGTGGTCGCGTCCGCTTACGATTAGCCCGCTTCCGTCAGGCAGCCATGCGATTCCCCCGACGCCCAACCAGCCAGGAACCGCAAGCGGCTTCTCCGTTCCGTCGTCGACGGAAGTTTCAACCAGATGGTCGTTAGTGTCTTCTGATGAAAAGAGCGCGCTGACGATTGTTTTTCCGTCGGGAGACCACGCCAGAAAATTTCGATAATTTCCTTCGGAAGCGGTCGCCAGTGTTTGAACTGCGCTGCCGTCGGCATTTGCAATCATCAAAGACTGTTGGTTGCCTACAAAAGCTATTCGATTGCCGTCAGGCGAAAAAGTAACGTATTCGCCGCCGCCATCCATCAGTTTTCGTGTGTTTCCGCCCAAAACCGGAATCTGGTAAAGCGTCAGCAATCCTTTTTTAAGAGCAACGGAATAACAAATATAGTTGCTGTCGCGGGTAAAAGTAAGGTCGCTGTATACAACGTCGGACGGCGGAATAATCCGCACATTAGCGGAAGTTGCAATATGCTTTACCCAAAGGCTTTGCTGTTTCGCTTCCTGAACTACATAAGCGGTGTATTTGCCGTCCGGCGAGACGGCTATTTGCCTGTCTCCGACATTTCCGGCATCGGTCAGCTTCGTGAGCCGCATCGTCTGAAACGTATCGGAATTTTGAAGCGGGTGCAGAAAGCTGTCCAAACTTATTCCCACAATTGCCGCCAACAGCGCGATTATCGCTAATGTCAGCAGCCAGCCTCGGAAATTGGTTTTGACTTTGTTAATTTCATTCGGAGCCGTATCGGATTGGTTTAAATAAATTGTCTGCTCTACCGGCTTGTCATCCGTTATTTCCGCCTGTTTGAAATTGCTTTTATTATTCGATTTAGGTTTCCAAGCTCTGGATTCAAAATCCAGCTCGCGGCGCAAATCATTCAGGTCAATCAATAAATCTTTGATGGATTGATAACGCTCTTCGCATTTTTTTTGCAGGGATTTTCGGATGATTCGGCTTAACTCGGCGGGAACTTCTTCGTCGAGAGGAACGGGCTGACTTTTGAGAATCGCGGCAATCGTGTCGCTCGGCGTCTCGCCCGTAAACGGTTGAAAATCTGCGACCATTTCATACAAACAAACGCCGAGACTCCAAATATCCGTTCGCGCGTCGGTCGGTTTGCCGCGAGCCTGTTCGGGCGACATATACGCCACCGTTCCCATCACCATTCCGGGCATAGTATCGATCTGAGCGCGAATCGCGTCTTCCGCGTCAATTACTGCCTGTTTCTTCTCAACAAGTTTTGCTAGTCCGAAATCTAAAACTTTTACCAGAGAGTCTTCGCGCAGCATTATATTTTCGGGTTTGATGTCGCGGTGAATGATTTGCGCCTCGTGAGCGGCGTTCAGAGCGGAAGCGACCTGCGCGGCGGCATCGAGAATTTCGCGTAAATTCAGCGTCTCGCGCTTTTGTCTCTGCCGGAGAGTTTCGCCTTTGACATATTCGGTAACAATAAATCGCAAATCATCAAACTGTCCGAAATCGTAAACCGTCAAAATATTCGGATGATTAAGCGCGGAAGCGGATTTTGCTTCCTGAACAAAACGGTGAACGCGGTCGGCGTCATTTGAAAAAGCGTCTGAAAGAATCTTAAGCGCGACGAGTCTTTCCAGTTCCGTATCTTCAGCCAGAAAAACCTCGCCCATTCCGCCCGCGCCGAGCGTGGATTTGATTTTATAGCGACCGAGATTTTCCCCGGGCTTAATCTTTTCGCGGCTGACGGAGAAAAGTTCCGCCACTTGACCGATTGCGGCTCTATCGAGAAAACTGTCGTCTTCTTCGTAGTAATCCAGAAGCTCGCGGATTTCGTTATACAAATTCGCGTCGCTGCGGCAGGCGTCGCTCAGGAATTGTTCTCGCTCCGGCGGCGCGTGTTCGATAACCGCCTGAAAAATATTCTTGACCTGTTCCCAGTTATTTTCCTTCACGATTCTGTGTTCGGAGCTATTTCCCGCCTCAGCCACGCTTTCGCCGTATTCCAGTCGCGTTTGACGGTCATCGTAGAAACGCTTAAAACTTTCGCCGTTTCTTCGACGGTCAAGCCGCTGAAATAGCGAAGCTCGACGATTTGGGCTTGTTGTAAATCCTTTTTTGCCAGTTTATTCAGGGCTTCGTCCAAAAGAATCAAATCGATTTTCGTCGCTTCATCGGTTGACTCCATCGATACTGACAACGCATCTTCGAGCGGTAAATCCGTTTCCTTTCCGCCGCGCTTGACGCGATGCTTCGCCCGCGCGTAATCGACCAGAATACGCCGCATTATATTCGCCGCAAGCCCGAAAAAATGCGCGCGGTTTTCCCACTTTACATCTTTTTGTTCGGTTAATTTAAGAAAAGCTTCGTTGATTAAAGCGGTGGCTTGAAGCGTGTGATTCGGGCGTTCGCTTCGCAGATAACGATGCGCCTGCGCGTGCAGTTCCCTGTAAACAAGCGGAATAAGATCGTCCAGAACTTCACGCCTGCCGTCGTTCAGGTCGTGAAGCATCGCTGTTATTTCTTCTGATGCAGATTTTACGGGAAACATCACAAATCTCAGAGAATCATTAAAATTTATTGCTGTGAAATGTAGATTAACCGCACTTGCAAAATAAGTCAACGAAAATATTTGTTCCTGTCTTTTGCAAACCGACGCGTTAACAGATAGAGGCGAAAATTAACGCTTCGGACAGAAAATTAAAAACAAAAAGGAGATAAATAAAATGGGACAAGAAGTAGATACAACGACAGTCATTCAAAATAATACGACAGCTATCATTGACGGGATGAATGCAAATAGCGGGGCTTTAGGATTAGAACCGGTGCCGCAAGGCACTCCCGCTGCGCAGGTTGAACAAAAATATAACGGAATAATTCTTAAAAAACTGCAGGCAGAGTGGAAAAATGAATTTCCCGATGCCGATGATTTTAAGGATGAGTATGTTCTCGGTTTTCTTCAGGCGACAGGTACAATTCAAACAGGAATGCCTGTCCCCTGTGCGCTCCAGTTAATCGAACAAAAAATCAATGACTGGAACTTGGATGCGAAGCCCGGATTTAGCCAAAATGTTGTTGACAATATTGTTAGCGACTTAGTCAATTCGGGCGGCATAACCACCGTCTCAACCGGCTCGGAAGTCGAATCGGGTAGCCAAACAACCAACTGGCTTTGTGTTTCAACTGAATTCACAAGCGGTTCAGGGAACAATCAAATTCTTCTGGTCGGCTATGCGTTTACCGCCGCTACTGTCATTTCCTTATGATGATTGTTGCTGCCGGGTAAAAACAACCGCCTTCAAAATAAAAAAACCGGAACAATGTTTTACGTAAAACATTGTTCCGGTTTTTCTATCGGTTGCTAAAAATTTACTATTTATATCAAAATGGCGATTCATCGTCGTCGTCATTATCGAAAACAATCCGCCGCTTATTTTTCGGCGCGCGCGTTTCCGCCTGCAAATCTTCCGTGCCGATTGCCTGCAATGTCGGGCTGCCGTCTTCGTCCTTGAGCAGAATTTCGATTCTTCTTTCCGCCTGATTCAATCTTTCCTGACATTCGCGTGAGAGCTTGACGCCTTTTTCAAATAATTTCAGGCTTTCTTCCAGAGCCAAGTCGCCGTCTTCGAGCCGACGGACGATTTTCTCCAATTCCTGCAAAGAGGCTTCAAACGTTTGATTTTTTTCACTCATAAAATTATTTGAAAATGTCTTCGATGCTTTTCTTCAAATCTTCAAAACTTTTACCGTTTGTTTTCTTCATATTTTTTTCAAGCGTTCCGTCTTTAGAGCCGGCAATCATTTCCTGCCCGATTTTTTCGGCAATGCGCTGCGCCAAAACTTCGTCCCTGATAGCGACGACCTGCCATTTATCGCCTTTTTTCTTCATCGTCAGTTCAAGCTGTCGCTCCGGAATCTTGCTTTTTACGTTCGCCTTGTCGCCTTCTTCGGTAATGTCCATATATCGTTTCGCGCCGATGGCGATTGCCCAGAACGGAAAGCTTTCAAACGGTTTCGTCTTTTCCCGAATCAGTCCCGGAACTTCAATCCGCGCGCGGTCTTTGATAGCCGGCATATAAGGCGTCGCCTGCTGCTGAACTTTCAAAATCTGCGACGGCGGCAGATTGCGACCGTAAAGCTCGATGGCTTTGGCTGTAACCTGCGGCATAAAATCGTCGATAACCGCGTCCGTATCGACCAGCTCGTCAATCGCTTTCTGGTCGTCGCGCCGCGCCGCATCGACGAGCAAAGCCAGCGAATACTGCGGCGTAGATTTCAGGCTCTGCCAGTAAAAATAGCCGCCGATTGCGCCGACGAGCAAAATAACGCCGAGCGAAATCCCGACAATTCCGAGAATTTTTTTCCATTTAACGGGCTTTTTCGGCGCGGACTGTTGTTCGAGAAACTTTGGCGCGTCAGTTTGTTTGACGAATGTTTTTTCTTCTTCCGCTTCCGGCTCGTTTCCTAAATTTACGACAATTTTCGACATTTATTTTTCTTCCAGCGACAATACTTTCGCTTCAATTCTACCTTTTGCGAGACGAATTTTCACCTTATCATCGATTTTAATATTCTCCGCGTCGCGCAAAATCTCGCCCTTTTCGTTTTCGGTAATAGAAAATCCGCGATTCAGAACCGAAAGCGGCGAAAGCGCGTCGAGCGAAGCCATTCTGATTTTCAATTTTTCATCTTTCCCGTCAATCGCGTGTCTGACGGCGGAATTTTGTTTCTGCCGCAAAAGAGCCAGACGAATTTTCTTTTCGTTTAGCTCCGACGCAAGTTTCAAAGGCGAAAGGCGATTCGTCAAATTTTTCAGACGCTTTTCTTTCGCGTCTAAATTTTCGGTCATCGCGGAGCGCATCTGCTGCTCAAAATCGTCGATTTCATATTGCCAGTCCCGAATTTTCTGCGGAAACTCGACAAAAACCGGCGACATCGCCAGTTCCTGAAAATCCGAACGCGCGTGCAGAAGCTTGTAATTCAGAATCTGAAACAAATCCTGTTTGAGCTGCGCGATAAAGTACCTTAAGCCTTCCTCGCTTTCGGCGACGATTTCCGCCGCCGCGCTCGGCGTCGGCGCTCGCCTGTCCGAAACAAAATCGGCAATCGTAAAATCGATTTCGTGCCCGACGGCGGAAATTACCGGAATTTTTGACGCGCGAATCGCCCGCGCGACTCTTTCTTCATTAAACGCCCACAAATCTTCGGACGAGCCGCCGCCGCGCCCGACAATCAAAACTTCGATTTTTTCCTGCGCGCTTTTGTTGTATTCGTTCGCAAGCTTTATCGCCGCTTCGATTTCTTCTCCGGCTCTTTCTCCCTGAACGAGCGTCGGAATCAAAGTGATATTTACCGTCCGCGTCCGCCGCGCCAGAACATTTAAAATATCGTGAAAAGCCGCGCCGTTCGGAGATGTAACAACCCCGACGCGCTTCGGCAAAACCGGCAAATCGCGCTTCAAGTCTTCATCAAAAAGACCTTCGCGCGAAAGCTTTGCCTTAATTTGCTCAAACGCGACTTTTAATGCGCCTTCGCCGACAGGTTCGAGCGATTCGACCAGAATTTGATATTCGCCCTTCGGCTGATAAACCGAGAGTTTCCCGCGCACGCGAACCTGCAAGCCGTCGAATGGCTGAAAGCGAATCCGCAAATTATTCCTGACGTAACAAGCCGCCTTTAACTGCGAAAAACCGTCGTGCAGCGTAAAATACCAATGTCCCGAATGCGCCGCGACAAAATTCGTAATCTCGGCTTCAATCCAGACGGACGCAAATCCGCGCTCCAACGCCGCTTTGACCTGCTCGTTCAGTTCCGAAACCGTAAGCGGTCGGCGTTCCTGTTCGTCGAAAAGTGATTGAAGCAAAGAGCTTTTCATTTTAATTTGATAAGAAAAAGCCTTTCGGTTGTAAGGTTTGCAATTTTTGTCTGCGTAAATCGGGCTTGATTATGTCGATTTTCAATTCCTGAAATAAATCTTTCGAACCGGCAGAATCCGGCGAAAAAGTTACCTCGTAAAATGAGCGCAGGCTTTGCTCGATTCTCTTCATTTCCTGCGGCAAATCTCCAAGTTTCTTTTTTGGAATAATCAGAACGCCGCTTGTTTGTTCCGTCAGTTTTTTCAGAGTTTTCCTGTCAATTCCGCCATAATATTCTTCGCCGATTCCAACTGCATAAACGGGGATTTGTGTCTTTATCGAAGCCTCTATAGCTTCGTTTAATTTAGATTCTCCAAAAGTGTTCACGCCATCAGATATTAAAATTATCGCTCTGCGCGAATTGGTTGTTTTTATTTTTGCAAAATCTTCTGAAATCAGTTTGATTGAATCCCAGATAGAAGTCGAGCCGGGCGCCGTAACAGGTTTATTTGGAGTATTTCCGACAACCACGCCGCCGCCGGCATAGCCCGCCGGTTTTTCAAATTCTATTTTTCCAAGCCGCTTTTTGGCTTTTGTAAAATCAGCGGTTAAATCCTGTTCGAAAGAAACTCCGCCCGCGAATTTAGCAATCGCAATTTTGTCTTTTCCGTTTTTCAAAATGTTGTCGATAAAATATTCAGCAATTTTTTGCTCATTCGGCAGCGTTCTTTCCTGCGAGACACTCGCATCAATCATTATGACGATTTCCACTGGAATATCGGTTTTAAGCTCTAAGGATGAAGGTTGTAAATATTTTTTACCTTGAAGAATTTGAATATCAGAAGCTTTTAGCTCTGTGAAAAAATTTCCATTCTCGCCTAAAACACCGAACTGCATTTTAACAACAGCGTTTTGACCTGAAGCTAAATTTGCCGCTAAAGTAAAAAGCAGCAGAAAAAAGAATAAATTCAAATTATTTTTCATAAATCTTCTAAAAGTTTCCGGCTATTTAGCCGTTTCAGCGTGTTCTAATATTATCGTAAATTTGTTCTCCCGCGCTTCCTGAAAAAGTTTTTTGAGAAAATTTTTGTTTGCCGCGTCGGATAGATTATCCGGGCGGAATTTATCCAGATTTTCGTCAACGCGCCCGATGACTTGTTTATATCGAAATTTTCGAGCTTCGAAGTTTTTAGATTGTCATTGACGAATTGCGTGTATTTGATTTTTTCTATTTCGCCGGAGATTTCGGGCGTTTGGGAAGAAATTTCCCGCAAAGGCGCAAAGCACGCGAAGAGGATAAACAAAAAGCTTAAAAAGCGAATTATTTTCCAAAATTTCATAGTATGAATTTTCTTTGCGAACTTTGCGCCTTTGCGGGAAATTTCTTTTTTACTTTTGAACTTCCACGACCGAGCCGAGCTTTACAAAAGAAGTCGGGCGTTTGACCTTTACTTTCAAACGCGGTGAAATCGCGCCGTCGCCACGCGCTTCCTTCGCGTCTGAGCGAAAAGTTACGGTGTAAGCCGTGCGAAGCTGGACGACAATATCGTTGTAGGCTTTTTGCAGCTCGCTTAATTGTTTTATCGAATAATAAACGCCGCCGGAAATCTGCGCGAGGCGCTCGCCTTCGCCCTCGGCTTTCGAAGTCAGCGCCATATAACGCGTCCTCAAAGGGTCAATCGTCGCATCGGGATTATTATTTGTCGAAGCCGCGATTAAATCCGACGGAACGTAAAGCGGGTAAATCAGCGCGCCGCTTTCCTGAATCGAGCCGAGCAGGCTTTCGAACGACAAAAACGAGCGATTGTCGTCGCCGTCCGTCAAAGCGACAATCGCCGTTCGCTCGCCGCGCAAAGGCTTTAGAGTTTCAACCAGAGTAAAGGCGAGCGCGTCGTAATAAGCCGTTCCGCCGCCCGCGTCAAAAGTGTCGAGCGATTCGCTCAGCTTGCCTTTATCGGTCGTGAATGTCGAGATGGTTTTAACGTCTTCGTTAAAAATTATAACGGCGATTTTATCTTCGCGCCCGACCGTGTTGACAAATGAGCGCGCCGCTTTGCGGATAAAATCGACATAATTTTCGACGCTTCCCGAAACGTCTAAAAGCAAAACCAGATTAAACGGCGCGGTCGCAGGTTCGACCGACAAAATCTCACGCGTTTCGCCCGATTCCTGAACTTCGAAATCTTCTCTTTTCAAATCGGAAACGGCGCGGTTGTTAAGGTCTGTAACTTTTACCAGAACTTTTTTTACCTGCGCCGCCGGAATGTCCTGATTTTTTTCCGCCTGCGTCAAAGTCGGCGATTTTTTGAGCGGCGGCAAAGTCGCGGCGTAATCGCCGAAATATTTCGGGCTGGCGCGGCGAATCGCTTCCATCAGCATCGAATCGCCGCTGCGGATAACGGCTTTTGCCGCTGCCGTCAAAGGTCGGTCGCGCAAATCGGACGGAACTTCGCCCGGGTTTACGTTCAGCAAAATTATCCCGCGCGCGGTCGTAAAATCTAAAGAAATGGTTTTCGGTTTTTGGTTTTCGGTTTTCGGTTTTTTCTTCTTGTCCTTTGATTTTTTGTCTGTTGTCTCTGCATTTTCGGTTGTGGTTTCAGTGGTTGCAGTTTCTTCAGTTTCTACGGTTTCTTTCTCCGACTCTCGACTAATCTTCCCTTTCAGCACAAATCTTCCCGCCGCTTTTTCCTTTACTTCTTCGAGCGTTGCATCGCTCACAAAGCGCGGGCGCGAAGCCGTCCACAGAAAATTATATTTCAGATTATCGAGCGGAACCTGCGCCGAAATCGTCCCGGTATCGCTTATTGCCTCAGCCGACTCCAAATCGCCCGAAACGCGAACTTCGCCTTCGCCGGTTGTTATGCGAACACGCGAGCGAACGGGCAGCTTTATCGTCAAATCGACTCTGTTTTTCGGATTTTGCGGGACGATTTCGATTGTCAAACCGCTTGCATTATCGATTCTCATTTCGCTTTCAGCGAGAGAATTGTCGGAATTTACCTGAACGAAGGCTTTTTCCTTCACCGTTTCGTCAGCCTGAATCCAGACACGACCGTATAGATTTTTGATTTCAAGAGTTGCGCCCGTTTTGTAAGGAAATTCGCGCTCGACGCTCTGCGCGTCGGCGATAAACGCGGAGATAAAAATTAATAAAATGATGTAACCGATTTTAAGATAAGACTTCATCTTTTTTCGTCGGAAGAGTAGAAATAAATGACTTTTTAGCCCGTCGTAACTTTTTTACTGCTCGTAACTCTGCCAGACTGAACGAGACGCTCGCGAACGCGTTCCTGCCAGCGACTGCGCGGGCTTTCGGTTTCTTCAAATTCTTCGAGCAAATCCTGCATCGTCTCGCCGCCCGCCTGACGCGTTTTGAAATAGAGCAGCGCCGTTACGACGGATGTAAATGACGTAATCAAAATAATAACGGGCAGCAGCAAAATTTCGATAACCTGTGCCGAGATTGCCGGAGCCAAGCCTTTAAGAGCTTTTTTGTCATTTTCATCCGGCTGTTCTTTAGAAGCATTTTTATCGTCGCCGGTTGTTACCTTTTCGTCGTCGGTTGTTGTCTTTTCATCGTCGGTCGAGCCGAAATTGATGGTGAAATCTCCCTCTTTTTTAGTGGTCGAGGCTTTCGGCTTCTCGTTTATCTCGGTGATGACGGCTTTGACAATCGCGCTGATGCTGAAAGCGATAATCGTAGAGAGAACAACCGGGATAAGATAAACGACGAAAGACGCGGCAAAAACTGTTCGCGGCGAGCGTTTTTGGAGATTGATTGAACGGCGCAGAGCCTTTCGCCCGCGCAAATCTTCCATCATAATCGAAGGCGCGACGAGCATAAAAATCGCCGAGATGTAAATTCCCAACGCGACGCTGATGACAATTCCGACGAGCGCCCCGACAAAAAACGACAAAATGTGCGAGACATAAAAATACAACGGAACGCCGACAGCTACGCCAAGCAGCCCGCCGATGCAAAATCCGATTATCCAAGCCAGCATCGCCAGCAAAGTGCTGAACGTAACCGTTCCGGTCAAAGGTTTCCAGCGACTTTTGGCTTTGGCGTAAGCCGCGCGCAAGCTTATCGGACGAAGCGGAACAGCCAGAATCTGCGCGACAATCCACGTCGTCATCCCGACCAGAAACGCCGCGTAAAAAATCTGTATAAAAAAGCTGGTCAGCCCTAAAAGTGCATCGGCTGCCATACTCGCTGCGCCCTCATCAGCAACCACTTTTGCGATTTGCAGAGAATTAAATGTTACTTTTAAAACGGTTATCAGAATATAAGGCAGTCCTGTAACAAAAGCGAGAAGAAGAAATTTCGGCAGATGCTGGCTGAAAATTACCAGCGCGCGCCTCATTAATTCGCCCAAGCCTTCGGAGTTTGCGCGCAGGCGGCTGGCAAACGCTTCAGCCGTCTGCGGGCGTTTTTCCGTTTCTTTGGCGAGCGACTCCATGATTGTATTTTTGAGTCGTTTCGGCACTTTTTTGACTTCCAGCTTCGGCGGCTCGACATCTTTATGTGAATCCATCACCAATTTGAAATCGCCCGTAAAAGGCGTTTTTCCCGAAAGCATCTGGTAGGCAATCACGCCGAGACTGTAAATATCGGAGCTTGGGTCGAGCCGTTCGCCGCGACATTGTTCGGGCGACATATAAAGCGGCGTTCCGAGAACCGCGCCGATACGCGTCAGTTCATTGGTCGTCGGCGCGTCCAGAGAAGATTTTCCGGTGTCGATTTGCCCGGAAATCAAACGCGTACCGTGTTTTTCGTCTATTAGAGCCGTTTTATTTTCTCCCGAAGGCAAAATCGCCGTTTTGTCTTCCGCATCATTGTCGCTTGATTGGACAAGCGTTCCGGCTTCGGTATCTAAATCGCTGATTCCTCCGGTTTGCGCGATGGTCGCGGCTTCGGAAATTACGGTCGAGCTTCGGTTTTCGATTATCGTGTTCGGCTGCGTCGCATCGGCGATGGTCGTGCTTTGCCGCAGATTCTGCGTCGGCGTCGTTGCGGAGCTTTTCAATGCCGCTTTTCCAAATTCGCCCGCCACATTTTCTTCGAGTTTGGCGATGCCGAAATCCAGAACTTTTACCGTGTAGCCGCCGCGCTGGTTAGGTTCCAGCCAGATATTGTCGGGCTTCAAATCGCGGTGAATAATTCCTTGGTTATGCGCTTCCTGAACGGCGGAGCAAACCTGTTCGAGAATATCAATCGTCCACGAAACCGGAAGTTGCTTTTCTTCTTCGAGAATTTCTCCGAGCGTTACGCCGTCGAGATATTCCATCACCAGATAAGCGACGTTGCCGTCGACAGTCGCGGCAAAACCGAAATCCGTAACGTTGACGACGTTCGGATGTCTGAGTCGTCCGGCGGCGCGCGCTTCACGGCGAAAACGCTCGACAAATTCGAGCTTTTCCATAAACTGCGGCGCAATAATTTTCAGCGCGACAGGTCGCCCCGTACCGACGTGCGTGGCGAGATAAACCGTTCCCATTCCGCCGCGTCCAAGCTCTTTTTCGATTTGGTATTTATCATCGAGCGTCTGCCCGATGAAATTTACGAATGCCATATTACCCGCCAACTTTAACCGTTTTTTCGCGCTTTACGCAAGTTATTAAATCCAGATAGTGAAATTTGTTCTAAAACCATGAGTTTGAAGATTTGAAATTCAATTATAGACACTTTTCGACCGTTTAGGAAAATTGGACGCAGGTAAGAAAGTAAAAAGTAAAAAGTAAAAAGGCAAAAGTGAAGAACGCGCTTCCTGCTTTTGCCTTTTTACTTTTTACTTTTTACTTTTCTTACAACTTCTTGATGTTGAGTCTGCCGTTATAGGTTTTTAGATTAAGCGTGGCTTCGCCTTTTCCGATTACGCCGGTCAGGCTTTTCACGCCGCCGGGATTGCTTATATTTTCCGTTACCAGCGGAATTTCCGAATTAAACTGCCCGTAACCGAGAATGGCGCTGATTGTGCAGGAAGATTTTTCCGGAATCGCGAGCAGAATAGAACCGCTCGACGTGCCGAAATTATAACGTCCGCCGTTTAGAAACTCGCCCGTAAATTTAATCGAACCGGAATTTGAGCTGACATCCATTTGCCTGTGCTCGATTTTGTCCAGCGTAATCATTCCGTTGATGGTTTTCGCCTTGAAAACATCGCCGATTTCGCTCGGGCTGGCTTCGTATGCGACGATATTTCCGATATTGCTCGCAAGCGTCATCGAGCCGCTCGATTTCCCGACCGTTACGCTGCCTTCATACGTCGTCGCTTCGATTCCCGAGGCGATATTGTTCAGAAAAATATCGCCGCTGACGTTTTCGACACGCGCTTTTCCGACCGAGTCAATCGTTGTTTCGCTCTCGCGACCTTTGATATTGACAATCGCGTTGCGCGGAACGTCGAGTTCGATTTCCTCGCCCGAAAGACATTCTTCGGCGTTCGGCTCGTCGTTCGTCGCCGGGTCAAAGCCTAAAACCATCACCCAGACAGGGCTTTCGTTCTGTTTGCTTTTCTGCAAAATCTTAAAACCGATTTGGCTGCCGTTGTTTACGTAGGCGCGGATTTCGTTTCTGTCCCAGCCGTTTACGCTGATTTTTCCCTCGGAAACGCACAGCGAGATATTAACTTTCGAATCGACCGCGATGGATTTTTCGGCAGGCGTTTCGCTCTCGTTGACAATCTGTTTCTTGGCTTTTTCTTTGTATTTATCCTTATTTTCCTTATAAGGCTTAGGCGTCGGCACAGGTGCGCCAACCGGATTGGGCAGCGGCTGCGTTGATTTATCCGGCGGCGGCGTAGATGCCGGTTTCGGCGACAGATTATATCCCCGAATATTATTCGGAATCCCGGTAATATCCTGCGCCGCTGCGAAAATAGCGCCTGCCGCGAGCGTGGCGAAAAGGATAAAAGGCAAAGCCAGTCCTTTAAATTTTTTAAACTGAGCGAACATTCTTGTCTTTTCCCTTTTCTCCGTTTTCAATTATCTGAGTGAAGCCATCAGCTCGGTTTTGCCCGCAACAGAATTGAGCAAATCGATTTTATTTTCATACGAAGCCAGCAGCACCTGTTTGGCGGCGTCGTTCTTCGGATTTTTCTTTACCTGCGCCTGCATTTTCGAAATCGCGTCGTTGACCAGCGCCAAATCTTTTTCAAAGGCAAGCCGCGAAGAAGGTTTCAAAACCGTATCTTTTTTATCGTCAACCGTTTTTTCCAGCGTCGCAATCGTCTTGATATAGCTTTCTTCGCCGGGCAGATATTCATAAACGAGAGGCTTGGGACTATCAATGACATTATTCGGCTGATTTTGCGAAACGTTTTGCTGCCTGTTTACATTCAAATTCGCGTTTTCGGGTTTAAAGTTTTTCCGATTTGACTGGGTTGAAGAAGCTCTTTCATCCTTAAAGCTTTTCTCGACAGGCGAAACAGGCGAAGGCGTATCGGCAGATATAATCGGATTTGCAACCGGCGAAGTTTGCGTCGAATTATTCTGAGGACTGGTCGCAATAGTAACCGGATTATCATTTCCCGAATTCAAATAAGCGACAAAAAGCCCGAAAACAATCAGGAAAGCGGCAAACGTCGCCAGCGCCGGATTTCTGAAAAACGCGAGAATCGGATGCCAGAAAGGTTTTCTTTCGCGTTCAATCGAATCGTTAATTTTCGTCCACAAACGCTGTGTCGGGACGAGCGTGTTAAATTCCTGTTCGAGCGCGGAATATGCGACCGCCGATTCTTCTTCGGCGGTCGCCATCTGAATCGCGCAATCGTCGCACAAAGCGAGGTGACGCGCCACGTTTTCTGACGTATCGGAAGCGAGCTCGCCGTCCAAAAAAGCTTGAATTGTTCCTATGTCAAAACAATTTTCTTTCATAATATGTTTCTCCCGATTTTCCCGTAATGGCGCGTAAATTCCTGCCGCGCGCGGGCGATAAATGTGCCGATGCTGGTTTCATTTAAATCAAGAGTTTCGGCAATTTCCTTATAAGACAAGCCCTGTTGTTTCAGGACAAGACAGCTTCTCAAAGGTTCTTTTATCAAATTCAAAGTCCGGTGAACTTCTTTAGCGCGCTCGCGCTGTTCAAAATCCGTTTCCGCCGTCTCGCGCGTAACTTCATCCGTTTCTTTGACGTAGTTTTCTTCTCTGGTGTTCGCCCGAATATTTCCGCGAATAGTGTTTCGCGCTACATTCAGGGCAACTCTAATCAACCACGGGCGAAGCATTTCCTCATCTTTTATCGCGTCCTGATGATTATACAGGCGCAGGAAGACTTCCTGCGTAATGTCTTCGGCAAGCCCTTCGTCGCGCACCACCGAGCGAGCCGTGCGAAAAACAGTCCGGTGATGAAGCGTGAAAGCCTCATCAAACCCGATATTTTCTCTTGCTACAGTTGCTCCAGCTTCGGACATCGCGTCCATTAATGATTTCACGCCTTCGGTCATTGTTGTAAAGCACCAACTACGGCTTTCATAGGTAATACACCGCTGATGCGGTTTTTGTGACAAAAAATTTTAGATTAATAATTATTTCGAATCTATAGATTTAATAGCTTCTTCACGATTAACATAACGAATCGCCGAAATTGGTTCTATTTTATCAGCTTTAATTATAAATGGCGGCGGAGCAACCAAAACTCCATAATCCGAATCCGGCTGTTTTTCAATTTCACCAATAATTTCAACTTCTAAAACATATAAGCCCTTTCCTTCTCGATTTTTATTTAATTCATTATTTTTCTGACGCAAATCATTTATTAAAGCTTTCAAATTTCCATCATTATCTAGTTGTTCTTTTAATTTGTCGGAAATAACCAAACTCGCGCCTGTAAGACAACCATTTCTATAATCAGAAACCGAATAGTCTAAGTCAGTTTTATCTTCGCCAACATTATCTAAATACGCCTTGATGCGAATATGTTTTGATCGATAAAGTTCAACATTTCCCGAAATTTCGCACAACGTAATAGTTTTTATTAGCGGGCGCATTTGAAAAAACCAAAAGCCAATTGAGAAAGTAAAAATCGCAAATAAAATATAAATAATTTTCTTCATACTTTTAAAAGTTCACAATTTCCGCTTTATAAAATAATTCGCCCGGAAATTTCGCTTCGCTTTCAGCCGTTATGAAGAATGTATAACTATTTTCTCTTTCGGTAAAGATTTCCTCAAGCGTTTCGGCGGAAACTGCGGCATTTTCGTCAAAATTCGGCTCGACCAGCGCGAGACGTTTCAAGCATTGGTGCAGATGGTTTCTTCCGATGCCGAAATCGCCCGCTTTTTCGTCGATGATAAGCCGAATCTCGCCCTGTTCTTCGGCAAAGTGCGTCAGAAGCGAAGCGGTCAAGCTCACGCCCTTTTCAAAACGCTTCGACGCGGGCGAAAGTTTTCCTTTTTGCTCGGCTTCGATTTTTTCGCGCAAGGTCATCGGTTTTTCTTCCACTTCGGGAACAAAACGCGTGTCGAAAAAAATCGTGATGCGCTTGTCGTCTTCGGCGGAAAATTCGCGGACGATGAGGCGACGGGTTCGCGCCGTCGCTTTCCAGTCGATGTGGCGCAAATCATCCGTCGGCTGGTAATCGCGCATCGAGAGCAAATCCTGTCCCAAACCTTTTTTTTGCGTAACGAATTTCCCGACTTCGAGCGGCAAATCGACGGTTTCGAGGTCAACCGGCGCGGATTTAGGGAAAATTATAATCTCGGCTTCCTTCGCCGAAAGCCTGCGCCGGTGGCGGAAAAATCCAAACGGAAATTTTGTCGAAAGCTCGAAATCCTTGATGATAAAACGTCCGCGAAACGGGAAAACGTGCTCGACCTTGTTTTCGACCATCGAAGCGCGCGGAACGTGTACGAAATAATCCAGCGTGTGTTTGATAACCGGCGGGCGAGAGATTTTTTCCGCCCATTTTTCCGGCAGAAGCTTTTTTATATCGTTCAAAACAATCGATTTTTCGCGCTCTTTCCCGCGAACTTCCGTAACGACCGAAAAAGTCGGGAAAATCCGCTTTCGATTGTTCAGACTGACCAGAATCGGCGTCGGCTCTTCGGCAAAAATCGTTTCGGGAAAACGCATCTTGATGTCGAGTTTTTTGACCGCAAAATTTCCGATAAAAAATCCGACGATTAGAGCCGAAACGAGAAACGAAAGAACTAGAAAAAGCAGATTGTTGCCCGTATTCCACGCGGAAAAACCGACAATCATTATAAGCCCGAGAATAATCGCGCCGCCGACCGTAAATTCAAACGGCAGATTCATCTGCGAAGCTTCCGCGCTGGCTGAACGCGCGAGCGGCGGAACGACGAAAATCAAAATCAGGAAGACGAAAACTATCGAAATAATCGCCGCAATTCCCGCCAGACGCGCATTTCCCGCCCGGTGCGCAAACAGCGTCAGAAAAGCCAGTCCAAGCCCGCCGAAAACAACCGAAAGCCCGAGAATCGCGTTGCGAATATCGCGCAGGCTGAAAAGTTGGCGGAGCGTTTGAAGATTCATTTATCATTTACCATTTATCATTTATCACCACTGTTAAATGTTCAATGATAAATGATAAATGTCTTAGATTGGCACTTTTACTTTCTGCAAAATGTCCTGCAAAATCTGTTCGGCTTCGAAGGTTCGGCGTTTCGGGTTGTGATTGCGCGAATTGACGATGACGCGGTGCGCGAAACACGGCAGAACGAGGCGTTTGATGTCGTCGGCGATGCAGTAATCGCGTCCTTCGATAAGCGCGAAAGCCTGAGCGCAGCGGCAGAGCGCGAGCGTTCCGCGCGGGCTGATGCCTAATTCCAAAGCTTCGTTTTCGCGTGTCAGCGCGACGATATTTAATAAATAATCAATCAGGCTTTCGTCAACGCGAACTTCCGAAACCATTTGCTGCAATTCCAAAACGTCTGATTCGGACATTACGGGACGGACGAATTCGAGCGGATTTTTCGTCTGACGGTCGCGCAAAATCTCGCGCTCGTCCGCCTTGCTCGGATAACCGACGTGCAGGCGAAGCATAAATCTGTCTAATTGCGATTCGGGCAAAGGATATGTGCCGTGATGCTCGGACGGGTTTTGCGTGGCGACGACCATAAACGGCAAAGGCAGCGGGCGCGAAATGCCTTCAATCGTGATTTGTTCTTCGCTCATTGCTTCGAGAAGCGCCGACTGTGTTTTCGGCGTTGCGCGATTTATTTCGTCCGCCAGAACGATATTCGAGAAAATCGGTCCGGCTTTCCATTCGAAATTTCCGCTTCGCTGGTTGTAAATCGAAAGCCCGATAACATCGGACGGCAAAAGGTCGGAGGTGAACTGAATTCGCTGAAATGAAAGGTCGAGCGAGCGCGCCAGAGCATTTGCAAGCGTCGTTTTTCCGATGCCGGGAACGTCTTCAATCAAAAGATGACCTTTGGCGAGAAGCGCGACCAGCGCGAATTTCACGGTTTCGGATTTTCCCTTGATGACCGTTTCAATGACCGCTTTTATTTTATTAACGCGGGCGACGGCGTTAAAGGCGGGCGAAGGTCTTTCGGAGGTCGTTTCGGTTTCGTTGATTATCCAATCTCTCATTATTTTTTACAAAAAAGCAGAAGCGCAATATCTATTTTACAAAATTTCAGCCAAAACCTGCATCAAAAATATCGCAAAGTTATTTTGTAAGATGACGGAAGCGGCAAAAAGTTCCCGAAAGTTTTCTTTCGCTTGCAAATTTGCCGCGAATGCATCTAAAATTTTTGAAACTTATTAAATATTCCTTCGTGAAAGTGAGTCAGAGGAAACAGTTATTATTATGAAAAATTTACGCCGCAAATTTAGAAATCAAAAAGGTTTCAACTTAATCGAGCTGATGATTGTAATCGCGATTATTGCGCTGCTTATTGGTGTCGGCGTTCCCGCGTGGACTTATATGGTGCAGAGCGGAAACGAAACTTCAGCCATCAAATCGCTCGACACGATGCGCACGATGCAGTCGCAGTATGCCGGAAAACATCAGGGAAATTTCGGAACATTTAAGGAATTAGTCGAGAATGTCGGGCTTGACTCGAAGTTTAGCGAAGGCGACACGCCGGTCGTCAACGGTTATATCTTTAAAGTGGTCGTTACGCCGAAATCGACCAGCCAGCCGGCATCTTATAAAATCTACGCCACACCGCAGGTCGAAACGGGCGTTCAGAAAACCGGAAGTCGTTCGTTTTATATGAGTTCGGGAACTTCGACCGTCAAATTCAAAGAAGGCAAAACCGAAGACATCGACGAAAACTCGGATTCGATATAATTTTTTTGCGAATACCTTAACACTTTTCGCCTTTTGTCCGAACGGACAAGCCGACTTAGCTCAGTGGTAGAGCACTCGCTTCACACGCGATAGGTCACAAGTTCAAATCTTGTAGTCGGCACCAATATTTTCAACAACTTAGAGGTATTATTACAATACCTCTTTTTTTATTCTTACCTAAATTTCCACCAAACAGCAGCGAATTTTCGCGAAAGTTCGGGCGCTGCAAAATCAGTAATTGAAGATATAATTTCAATTCAAGATGATTTAAAAGAAGAAAACCACGCAGAACCTGAATTAGAAATGGAGATGGATTTTGAGAATAGTTTTAGTTTGCGGCTCAACGAGTTAGCAGACAACTATCGCCTGTCAGACAAGCATCTATCACTTCTTTAACAAGAGGACTTTAAGCTCATAAAGGCGCAATGTCTCACCTTGTATTTAATTTATAAAATCCAATTTGTTTATTTATTTCATTGGCTGCGTCAAAAGCAGATTGCGAGAGTCTGCTCAGATTAGCCTGTTAATTAATTCTGATACGTATTTTTATGAAAAAGCTATTTTATTGTAATTCAAAGCTCATTAGATTTATGTGGCTGGCGATATTCTTCACAGTTGCAAGCGGCGGCGCTCTCGGAGCGACGTTTACCGTTACGAAAACCGCCGATACGAATGACGGTGCGTGTGATGCCGATTGCAGCCTGCGTGAAGCCATTGCGATGGCAAATGCGGCTGCCGGAGATGACATAATAAACTTTGACGCGGGCATATTTGCAACCGCGCAAACTATCAATTTAAGCGGCTCACAACTCCTGATTGAAAACAACGGCACATTGACCGTCAACGGAACAGGCTCTGATTTATTGACTATTTCGGCTAATAATCTGAGCCGCGTTTTACGCAACGAAGGCGGAACAGCGATTATTAACGGCTTGAAATTAACGCGCGGAAACGGCGTCGATAATACCAGCAGCGGAACCGGCGGCGCAGTTTTTAACGTGTTTGACGGCTCGCTGACTCTAAATAATTCTATCGTCAGCGCCAGCACTGCCAGCAGCGGCGGCGGCATCTACAATAATACCAGTACGCTCATTCTTAACAACACGACCGTGAGCGGCAATTCGAGCGGCGGCGGGATTTATAACAACCGGGGAGCTTTGACGATAAATAACTCGGTTATTACCGGCAATGATACGAACGGCAACGGCGGCGGCGTTTTAAATTCCAGCGCAACCGCAAATATTACTAATTCAACGATTAGCAATAACACAGCCGAAAGCTCAGGCGCGGGAATTGCAAACTCCGGAACGGTCAATCTGACAGGCTCGACGGTCAGCGGAAACTCGTCGGAATCGGGCGGCGGCGGAATCTTCAGTTTCAACAATCAAACAATCGTAAATATATCAAACTCAACTATCAGCGGTAACACGGCAACCGGCGAGGGCGGCGGATTGGCTGCGATTACCGGCGCCACTTTTAACATATTCTACTCAACTATTGCTTACAACGTTTCTGATTCCGACTCCAGCGGTTTAGGCAGCGGCGGCGGCATCGGCAATTCGTCCGGCGGCATTATCAACACGCGCAGCAGCATCATCGCCCGCAATATCGACAATACCGCAGCAGCGCCGGATTTTCGGGGTACGATGTCTTCGCAAGGCTACAATTTAGTTGGAAATATTCTCGGCTTAAATATTACAGGGACAAGCACCGGCAATATTCTCGGACAAGACGCGCTTCTTCTGCCGCTCGGCAGTTACGGCGGTTTAACCAAAACTCACGCCTTACAGCCAAACAGTCCGGCGATTGATGCGGCTGACCCGGCAAACTTTCCCGCGACCGACCAGCGCAATTTAACCCGCCCGCGCGACGGCGATTTAAACGGTACGTCTCTGCCCGACATCGGCGCTTTTGAAAGACAGGTATTGCCGCTCACCGTAACAAAAACCGCGGATACGAATGACGGCGCGTGCGCAGCCGACTGCTCGCTGCGCGAAGCGATTGCGGCGGCAAACGCTTCGGGGTCGCCGGAGCTGGAGAACGTCATTATTTTTAATCCGGCAGTGTTTAATGCGGCTCAAACAATCACGCTGACACTCGGAGAATTACAAATTAACAACAGCGGAATTTTCTCGATTCAGGGAACGGGTTCAAATTTGCTGACCATTAGCGGCAACAACTCCAGCCGCGTCTTTTATATAACAGGCGGAGCAACGGTAACGCTCAGCAATTTAAAAATCACGGGCGGCAACGGAACCGGAACATTCAGCGACGCGGGCGGCGGCATCTATAACAATAACAGCACGCTCAGCTTAACAAATTCAGTCGTAACCGCCAATACAGCCAGTTTCGGAGCAGGCGGAATTTATAACACGTTCGGGACTCTGGATATAAATAACTCGACTGTCAGTAATAACTCGGCAGGCAACATAGGCGGCGGCGTTTATAACAATAACGCCGGCAGAATGAGCGTTGTTAATTCGACTTTTACGGGTAATTCGTCCTTCAACGGCGGCGGCATACATAATTTCGGCGGTATGTTAACAGTTTCTAATTCGAGCTTTAACGGCAATACCGCGGGCGGCGGCGGCGGCATCCAGAACATAGGCGACGGAACGCTCTCGATTACAAACTCCACTTTTAACAACAACACAGCCAGCATCGGCGGAGGCGGAATCAACAGTACCGGAACTCTGACTGTAAAAGGCTCGACCGTCAGTAATAATCTGGCAATCCCCGACGGCAGCGGAGGCGGTCTTAACTGTAGCGGCAACACAAAAATTACCGACACGATTATTTCCGACAACACGGCGGGTTTCAGCGCGGGCGGCATTGGTGCCGGAGGCAGCATGACAATCGATAAATCCTCAATTACCCGCAATACTTCTAACAACCGCGCGGGAGGAATTGATAGTATCGGAACGCTGGTTATAAGAACTTCAGCCATTACCGGCAACACGGCGGCGCAATTCGCCGGCGGAATTAAAAACAACGGCGCGCTGACCGTCGCCACTTCCACCGTCAGCGGCAACGCGGCGAACGCATCTTTCGGCGGCGGCATTTTTAACGAATCAAGCAGTACTTCCTATATCATCGGCAGCACCGTCGTAAATAACAGGGCAAATTCCGGCGGCGGCGTCAAAAATAATTCGGGCACACTGGTTGCGCGCAACAGCATCATCGCCGACAATATCGCCACTAACGCCAGCTCGCACGATTTTGCCGGAACTCTGTTCTCGCAAGGTTATAATATAATTGAGAACGTCGGCGGAACGACTATCGCCGGTTCCGCTGACGGAAACATTACCGGGCAAGACCCGAAATTAGCTCCTCTAGCCAATAACGGCGGTCCGACACAGACACACGCTTTGCTGCCCGACAGTCCGGCAATCGATGCTGCCGGCACAGGACAGGTCGATTCATACGACCAACGCTTTTTCTCCCGTCCCGGCGACGGCGACGGCGACGGTTTTGCAAGAGCCGATATTGGAGCGTTTGAGCTGAGAGCGGTTATGGTTTCAAATACCGCCGACAGCGGCGCGGGCAGTCTCAGACAGGCGCTTGCCAATGTCGCCGCGCAGGGCGATGCGGTCATATTTAACTTAAACGTTTTTGATTCGCCTCAGCTTATTACTCTGACCAGCGGTGAATTAGTGATTCCCGCTAATGCCGCTTTCAGCTTAAACGGCAGAGGCGCGGATAAACTGACAATCAGCGGCAACAATCAGAGCCGTATCTTTTTCATCAATTCCGGCGCAAACGTTACGATTCACGGCGTAACCTTAACCGGCGGCAACGGCACCGGAGCCATCAACAGCGGACATGACGGGGCGATTAGCAGTTTCGGCTCGTTAACCTTGAGCAGCTCGATTGTCAGAAACAATTCGGCAAACGGTAACGGCGGAGGCATCGGAGCTTATCTCGGCACATTGAGCGTAATAAATTCGACTATCAGGAATAATTCGACAGCTAACATCGGCGGCGGCGGCATTTATATCGGCGACAGCACCGGCAAGGTGATAGGCTCGACTATCAGCAGCAACACGGCGGCGGGCGACGGCGGCGGCATCATCAATATCTCCAGCACATTAGCGATAACAAATTCAACTATCAGCGGCAACACATCCGGCGGCGGCGGCGGCGGAGTCTCTAATTTCGGCGCAAGTTCGACGCTGAACATTACTAACTCAACTATTAGCTCCAACATAACAAACAACAGCAATGGCGGCGGCATCGGCAATTTCGGCGGCGGCGCGGTCAACACCCGCAACACCATTATTGCCGACAATATCGCGACAGGTTTCGGCACCGCGCATGATTTTTCGGGAGTGCTGACTTCACAAGGTTATAACCTGATTGAAAACACTACCGGCACAACTATTATCGGGACGACTGTTGGCAATATACTCGGACAAGACCCGCAACTTTTGCCGCTCGGTAATTACGGCGGATTTACGCAGACACACGCTTTGCGCCCAAACAGTCCGGCGATTGATAAAGGAAGCGCCGTAAACGGATTAACCGCCGACCAGCGCGGACTTCTCAGTCCGGTTGATTTTCTTCCAATCCAAAACGCTCCGAACGGTAATGGTTCTGACATCGGCGCCTTTGAACGACAAAATGTCGATGTAGCACTAAACACGCCATTTGATTTCGACGGCGACGGTAAAACGGATATTTCGATATTCAGACCGAACGTTGGCGAATGGTGGTATTCGAAAAGCTCGGACGGCGGAAATTACGCCGCTCAGTTTGGAAATTCTGCCGATAAGCTCGTTCCCGGAGATTACACCGGCGACGGACGTGCCGATATTGCCGTCTTTCGACCTGTCTCAGGCGAGTGGTTCATCTTAAGAAGCGAAGACGGAAGCTATTATTCTTATCCGTTTGGAACATCGGGAGATATACCCACAGTCGGGGATTTCGACGGCGACGGGAAAGCTGATTCGGCAGTGTTTCGCCCGTCTGATACGAACTGGTATATTCGTCGTTCATCGGACTCAGGATTTACCATTGAGCAGTTTGGAGCAAACGGAGATGTTCCGGCAGTAGCGGATTACGACGGAGACGGGAAATCAGACATTGCCATTTGGCGCGCGAGTGTTGGAGAGTGGTGGATAAAGAAAAGCTCAAACAATAGCGTTGTTGCATTTCAGTTTGGAAACAGTTCGGACAAACCTGTTCAGGGCGATTACACAGGTGATGGTAAAGCTGATGTCGCCATCTACAGACCATCAACGGGAGAATGGTTTATCTTGAGAAGCGAGAATTACAGTTATTATTCATTTCCCTTTGGAACAAATGGAGATGTGCCTGCGCCGGGAGATTACGACGGCGACGGGCGGTTTGACGCGACGGTTTTCCGTCCGTCAGGTTCGACGTGGTATGTGCAGAGGTCAACGGCTGGAACTCTGATTCAGCAATTCGGCATTGCAGGCGATAAACCTGTTCCGAATGCTTTTGTCCCGTAAATAATAAATGACACACGAAGAAAAGGCTGAAGTTTTTTAATAACTCTTCAGCCTTTTTATTTTCCTGACCAAACCTTATTTCTCAGTGATAGCACACTTGAGCGGCGTCTCGATTCCGCGCGTCCGCCGGTTAATCAAAGAAGGAAGATTATTTGCCGAAAAAATAGGTGTCGAATATAAATCGTTTTCTCCCAACCGGATTTAATGGCGATATGCACGTTTCGAAAGCTGAGGTAAAATCTTATTTGCTTATAACGGACATAAACATAGATTCAAAAGTCTTGCGGTCAAATGGTTTCGGAAGAAAAACAGAAGCTCCCGCAGAAAGGCTGTCCAACTGTATTTTGACGGTTTCTTCGGATGTCATTATTATTACCGGAATTCTCATTAGCCGTTTTTCCGTGCGCATATGACGAACTAAATCAGTCCCTTCGATATAGGGCACATGAACATCGAAAATTCCCGCCGCGAATTTGGCGTCCTTCGCTAAAATACGGAAAGCTTCGCGCCCGTCTGCCGCAACAACCGTCGTGTAACCGGCTTTTTCGACAATATCCTTGACGATTTTCACAATCAGTAAATCGTCTTCGACAATTAAAACACGCTCATCAGGTTCCGGAAATTTCTTTTCCTCTTTAACCGGCTCATTTTCGAGTTCAAAACCGGATGTCCCGTAAAGCCGCCAGTTGCTCGTCAGCGCCAGTAATTCGTTGAGATGCGCGACAATTTCTTTGAGCGAAGTTTCGTTTTTGGAAACAATATACGCCGAACCGGCACGGTGAGCAGCGTCCAGCAATTCACTGTCGCCGCCCGAATAAGCCAGTATCGGAACATCGAAAAACTCACGCTTCTTTCGTAATTTTTTAATAATTTCAACGCCTGACATCTCCGGCAACATTAAATCAAGCAGAACCGCATCGGGTTTAAATTCATCGATTAATGCAAAACCCGACGCGCCGTCGGCAGCAACTTTAACCGTATGTCCTTCGGCTGCGAGCTTGTTTTCGTATAATTTGGCAATGAGTTCGTTGTCCTCGACGATTACTATTTTTGACATTAATCCTCCGCTACTTCGCAACAGCTTCCATTATTACATTTTTACACTCCCGACTGATTTCAGTAAAAGCCAAACGCGCATCCGACAAAATGTTTTCCGCATTTTCAAATCGCTGATTTTTTCCCAGTTGTTCGAGTTCTTTAAAAAACGGCACGATATGTTTCATCCCGCACGTGGCGCTTCCGCCTAATGATTTGTGAGAAACCCGGTAAAGAGCTTCCGAATCCCGCTCTTCTATCGCTTTACCGATTTCATCGAGCTGCTGTTCTGTTTGCTCAAGATAAATCTCAACAATTTCACGCAGCAAATCATCATCATCCATCGTCAAATCTTTAAGTAATTCGAGATTAATAGCGCTCTCTTCGATTAAAGTGTCATTGCCCGAAACTTCGCTGCTTACATCCATTATAACAGGAACGGCGTTTATCCATTTTTCAATCATCTGATACAAAACCTCTTTTTGAACGGGCTTGCTTATATAATCGTCCATTCCGGCGGCAACGCATTTTTCTCTTTCACCGTGAATGGCGTGCGCGGTCATGGCAATAATCGGCGTATGCGTTGAAGTTTTTTTCTCGCGCTCGCGGATGGCGGCAGTCGCTTCGTAACCGTCCATTTCCGGCATCTGGCAATCCATCAGCACCAAATCGTAGGAAATCCGCGAAACAGCGTCGAGAGCCTCCAGCCCGTTAGCGGCAATATCGGTGCGGCAGCCGAATTTTTCCAGTTGTGTTTTGGCAACTATTTGATTAACCGTATTATCTTCGACTATTAAAATTTTCGGGCGTGAAGCCGATGATTGGCTATCGTCGTTCTGAAGCCGCTTTTCGAGCTTCCTTTTGCCTTTTGTATTAAATCGTGTAACCAGACTTTTTTCCGGTAAATTCGTTTCATTATTTTTGCCGCTAATTACACCGAGCAGGCAATCCAATAATTCGCTTTGCCGGTAAGGTTTCGATAAATAACTGTGAATACCGGCTTTTCTGGCTTTTTCCGCGTCTCCGCGCCGACCGTTTGAAGAAAGCATAACCAGCTTGGAATGAATGCCTGACGAAGCCGCGTTAATTTTTTTGGCAAGCTCAAAACCATTCATGTCGGGCATCTGTGAATTAAGAATGACAAGGTCGAACGGCTTGATTTGCCCGTCGGATGAATCGTTAAAAATTTCGAGCGCGGTTGCTCCGAAATCCACTGCTTTCGGCTGCATTTTCCATGTGCGGGTTTGATATATGAGAACTTCGCGATTGAGAGGTTTTTCGTCAACGATAAGAACCCGCAAGCCTGCAAGGAGATTTTTGCTTTCATCGGGAACAGGTGTCCGAGCCACAGCCTGCTTCTCAAATTTTGCCGTGAACCAGAAAGTCGAGCCTTTGCCTAATTCGCTTTTGACTCCTATTTCGCCGTCCATCATTTCGACTAAACGCTGTGAAATTGCCAATCCCAGTCCGGTTCCGCCGAAACGCCGGGTTGTCGAAGCGTCCGCCTGCGTGAAAGGCTGGAAAAGCTGCGACTGCATTTCGTGAGAAACTCCGATGCCCGAATCGCTTACCGAAAAACGAAGCGTGATGTGCGATTCGGATTCACTCTCGCATTTGACGCGAATGAATACCTGACCATTTTTCGTAAACTTAAGAGCGTTGCCGGCAAGATTTGATAAAACCTGGCTAAGGCGTCCCGAATCGCCCCGCAATCCGACCGGCACATCGTTATAAATAAGCGAGTTAATCTCATTCTCCTTTTCTCTCGCCCGTTCCGCAAAAAGCTCGACAGTATTTTCAATCGTATCCCGCAAATCAAAATCCAGCACTTCAAAATCAAGCTTTCCGGCTTCGATTTTAGAAAAATCCAGAGTGTCGTTAATAATCGTGAGCAGCGCTTCGCCGCTTGCGCGAATCAGTCCGGCAAATTTTCGCTGTTCGACATCGAGCTTTGTATCGAGCAGCAGTCCGGTCATGCCGATAACGCCGTTCATCGGCGTGCGAATTTCGTGGCTCATATTGGCGAGAAATTCGGATTTGAGCTGTGCCGATTTTAGCGCTTCGTCGCGCGCGCGCTTAAGGTCTGAAACATCCTGACCCGTGCCCATTATGTAACGAACGGTTCCGTCCGCGCCGCGTTCGAAGATAACCTCGCGAAACAAAAGCGTGCGCCATTCGCCGCTGGCGTGTTTTACTCTTTGTTCATACTCAAGTATTTCTCCGTCTCCAAATTCTTTTATACTTTTCCTGTAATGCGCCGTTTTCGGCAGGTCTTCGGGGTGAACTATATTTTGGAGAAAAGTCTCGCCCATCTCGTTCACCTGCTCGCGCGAATAGTCAAGAAACTCATTGACATTCCGATTCATATAAATATAGCTTTCCGTGTCCAAATCCAGAAGGTAAATCATGCTGGTGGAATATTCGGCAATGCTTTCGGCAAAACGCTTGCTTTCGCGCAGCTCGTCTTCAGCGCGCTTGGTGTCGGTAATATCCTGAGCATATCCGAGAACGTAAGCGGGCTTATCATCTTCCTGGCACAGCACGTTATTGTATCTCCAGACACGTTCTTCCCCGTCTTTTGCATTGACCAGAAACACGCCCGAAGCCTCGCCGGACTTACGAATTTTTTCAAGATATGTGTAGAGAAAAGCATGTCGATGAGGCTCAATAATAGAGGACAAACGTTGTCCGACCATTTCTTCCTGCCTATAGCCCAGAGCTTTAGCGGCTGCCGGATTAATCGACAGCAGTTTTCCTTCGAGGTCGTGCGTACAAATCAATCCCAGACTTTCATCAATAAGCTTTCGATAACGCGCTTCGCTGGCTTCAAGCGTAGCAAGAAGCCGGATTTGTTCAGCTTCCGCTGACCTGCGACTTTGCACATCGCGCCGGATGACAAGATATCCGATGATGACAAACAGCAGAACCACAAAGCTGAAACCGATAAAGGTGGATAGCGCCTGAAGCTCGATTAAATTGCTTTTTTCAGTTCGCTCCTGCAATAAATTCATCTCTTCCTGCTTAATTTCATCCATAACGGCGCGAATCCTGTCCATCGCAGTTTTGCCTTTGCCTGTGGCAATAAGTTTTTGCGCGCCTGTAAAATCTCCACTTCTTCTTAATTCGATAGAAGTATCGGTAAATTTAAGTTTTTCATCGATTACGGGAGCGATTGCGGCGAGCGATTCCTGCTGTTTCGGATTGTCCGCAGTCAACTGCCGGACATTTTCAAACTGGGCTTTAATTTTGCCGACCGATTTTTGATAAGGCTCCAGAAAAACGTCTTCACCCGTTATCACATAACCCCGTGATGAGCTTTCTGCATCTTTTATCATCGCTAAAGCATTATCCGTTTCCGCAATAACCTGATGCGTATGCCCTACCCAGTAATTCATTTCAAGAAAATGAGTCGTATTATAATAAACCAAAATACAACCCAAAAAAGTTATGACAAATGCGGAAATAAATCCGATTAAAACATTTCGCTCAATGGAGTCTTTGGTTAATGAATAAGTGTTCATAAGTAAACCTGTGCGGTGAGTTTCGCGTATTCCGGCAAAGTTAATTTTCTATTTGATAAATTAAATGTGAGCATTCAAAATTCCCCAAATCGGGCAAATGAATATATAAATCCACTTAAACTCTTTCAGGAAAAGGGTTTAAGCATTTTACTATGCCTTGTATCTTAGTGTAATAAGAGATTTATTTTTTAATATTGTCAGCGCTGTAAGTTGGGGGTAACCGACATTCTGAAAAAAGCATGAGCAAAGTTTGAGTTTAAATTGAAAAAACAATTTAAACATGCATATAAATATTAAACAAATTGACTTGAATTTTCAAGTTTTTTTGCAAAATACTTAAAACATTTCTTATCAAATTCGCTAAATTTTATTTTGTAAATGACGAAGCTCCGGCGCAGATTATCCGTGAATCGTAAAAATTGAGGCTTGAACATCACATAATACTATAAATTACTCTGTGTTTCCGTATTTAATCGACTTCACGCGCGAGGTCACAATTTCAAATATTGTAGTCGACACCAAGTCTTTTAATCATTTAAAGGCATTATTTGGATGTCTCTTTCTTATTTTCAACTCATCCCATTACTGGTTTTTTATGAAATCTTCTAAAGCCTTTTCTGTACCATTAAATGTATTATAATCAACTCCGGAAGCCTTTTTAAGAATGTTAGGATTATTAATAGTTCCGTCTGAAAACTGTCGAAAAGTCCATTTGTTCCAATTACCCGGCACGGTTGGCTCGTCTTTATTGCTATAATCGGCAATCCATAACGGGTATTCACTAAAATTTTCGGTCATATCTAGAGTGCGCACAAAATTGTTCCAAGTATAAATTATCGGCTTACGACCTGTTTTTTGTGCTATGACTTCTAAACAAATCTTTAAGTTCTCAATAAAAGTTTTGGCATCTGATATGCTTCCATTTAGAGGATTTTCAACATCCAATATTAATGGAAGGTCAGTTCTCTCTAAATCTACTGAGTTAACAAAAAATAAAGCTTGTTGGGTCGGATCTTGGTTAGGCTCATAAAAGTGATACGCTCCGCGTATAAAACCATACTCCTTACTTTTTTCCCAATATTCCGGAAATTTATCATCAGAGCGCGCTGTTCCCTGGGTTGCTCTCATTATCACAAATGAGAGACCTGCATCTTTCAATTCTTTCCAATTTTTTACTGTCGAAAATTTACTAACATCCACGCCGAGAGCATTTTTCTTCGACTTAAATTTATTTATTAATTGGACACCAACTGAATCGGGAGTAACGCTCGAACCAGGTTGTGGATCCATTTTATCATCCGAGGGCTTTTTAGGTGTTGGGACAGCAGTTTTAGTTGCTGACGGTTTTGTATTTGCGTCATTTCCAGGTAGTTTTGGCTTCTGATTATCCGCATTTGTCGCTTGAGTCGGCGTCGGCGTTGGTGCCGGTGCCGGTGTCGGCGTCGGTATCGGCGTCGGCGTCGGTGTCTCATTAGGTGAAATTAGAGCCTTAGCTACTGAAGGAGCAGCCAGCCATGCGACGGAAGCGGCAAGCAATATCATTAAACTTATAATGCCTGCTTTTAAGCCTAATCCCGGAATGCCGTTTCGGAAAATAGATTTTCTCAGGGAAGTAGGAAGAAATTTTTCATATCCCCATTTCGGCGCTTTTTCGAGAAGAGGAATGAGTGCAGCGTCTTGAATGACTTCCGCTTTTGTTAATTGTTTCATTGTCCGCAGCAGTTTTTTTAGCTTGTCTGCGTCGCTGCGGTCTAAAAGCCATTTTTGAAGATTGAGAAACAGCTTGTAAGAATTTGCCGCGAAAGTTCCTTCCGGCGGTTTATTCTTTTCGAGCAGCTTGAGCAGCGCCGCTCTGACAGATTGGGCTTTTTCTTCGTTTTTTTCCAATTCCTGAATAAGTTGCTGTCGCAGATTATCGGGTATCGCGCCGCTTCGAAGCGATGGCAGGCGGACGAGCCGCAAAAGATTTTCTTCACTCAGAAGGTTTTCGCCCATAAAGGGCTGCGAGCCGAGGAAAAGCGTTAAATCCCAACTGAGTTCACGATGAACGGCGCACGCGCAAAGCCATTCAAACAATTCTTTACCGAGATATTTGCGCAGCTCGGGAATAATATCGTCGCCATCGACATTTTGAGGGAAAGACGGCGGCATAGTCGTATTATCGCGCAGCCAATGTTGTAGATTAGTTCTCAGAGGCGTCTCAAAATGACGCGCAATCGCCATTAAGCCTTCAACCGTTGCCGGAAAAATAACGAAGCGCGTGGAAAGAGAAATCTCATTTTGTCCCCAATCATCGGGATAGACCGGCGTGAATAAAAAACAGTCCGTCCAGTCGGAGAAAATATTCGTCCAGTCTAAAAGCTCGCCCGTAAGCGGGTCGGCAAATCTTTCTCCGTCGCCGAAAATCAGCAACCTGTGCTGCTTAAAATCGCTTTGTAGTTCCGGGAGCGTGCGCCCGTTATTTTTCTCGTCGTAACACAAACGCGCATCGGCGTCGTAAAAATAGCGCGTAACAAAAATATCTTCCTGTTTTAAGACTTGCGCCAGCTCGTCGAATAAATGCGCCTGATGGTCATTGTTGGTCGCCCGGTCAATCAAAATAAGGTATTCGGGCAGTTTTGTGTCGGTTTTATAATGAATTGAAGGATAACCGAGCGCGTTTATCGTCGCTTTGATGGTGGCTTTGACATCGATTCGTTTAAATTCGCCGATTTGCCTGCGCCGGAGCAGACGCGCGGCGGCATAAAAATTATCGAAATTATAAATTTTAGGTTTTGCCCAATCAATTTCAATTTCGTATCGAAACGGCGGGTCGATTTCGTCCTGCCGCCCGCGCTCGTTTCGGCGTCGGTCATAGCGATATGCCTGATATATCAAAAGCAGGAAAACCGCCGCCAGAATTGCCGCCAATTGTAACGAATCGGCAAAATCCTTGCGCTTTTTATCAATCGGCGGCGTCGGCGTCGGAGTCCCGCCTAAAGTATTAACGATTCTGTTGACAGGCGTTATTTGATTTCCTACGGTAGTCTGCGGAGTAATAATCGGTTTATTTAGATTCGTTCCGACACCGTTTGAATTATCCGTCCCATTTGAATTTACAGGAGATGTATTTACATTGTCATTCGTGTTCGCGATTGGCGTTGGCGTCGGTGTCGGTGTCGGCGGCGTAGTTCGCCAAAAAGTTATCAGAGCGAAAAGCGAAATGCCCAAAACCAGCAAAAGCGCCGTTATTAAAGTGTAGATATATTTTGCAGATGAAGTTTTCTCAGGCGGCGGCGTGTCAGGCAAAATATGAAGCGCGAAATATTCGTCAAAAAGCTTGTAAAATTGAGCTTGCTGTTCTTTGCCGGTGGCGACCAGCGGACAAATCAGCGTCTTTAAATCTTCTGTTCCGTGGCTGCTTCCAACGCGATTGAGAATAACCTGTAGGCGCTGGTATTCATCAATTCCAATCAAAAATCCGTGATGACGCAGATACTCAAACAGCTCGCCAAATACTAGAACGGAATTGTTTGAAACTCCGTGGTCAGCAATCAGTTTATCCGTTTCGTTTGACATCGATTATTTCGGGCGGATGTTTTGTGATTCCGGATGCAGCTCGCGTTTAAAGGTTTTAATATCCTCGTTATTTTTTGCCAGAATCGAATACGTAAAAATTAACGATTCCTGCTGGTCTTTTTTATCAAAATCAAGCTTTAATCGCTCCAAAGTTTTAATCCAAGCCAGAAGCTCGGCGGTTGCCGGAAGTTTTTTAAGTTTTAAATCGCGAATTTTTATAAAATGGTCGACGGCTTTTTTACGCAAATCGTCAGGAACGTCGCTTTTAGCCGCTCCGAGGCGACTTTCGACTATTTTTAATAACTCGTCTTTACCGGGAAAATCGATGTGATAAAAAACGCACCGGCGCAAAAAGGCATCCGGTAAATTTTTCTCAGAGTTGCTGGTTAAAATCACAATCGGTCTGTTTTCTTCTTTCGCTTCAAACTCGGCGTCGATTTCTTTTACTTCAAATTTCATTTCCTCAATCTCATTGAGAATGTCGTTAGGCAAATCGCGCGGAGCTTTATCGATTTCATCAATCAAAACAACCGAACGCGCATCGAAAACTCCGCGCCTCCGTTCGGGTAAATAAGGTTGGTCTTGCTGCCGTTTCTCATCTTCTTTATCAAGCGAAAGCATAATGG
>JBARIW010000008.1:0-50136 GCA_049799955.1 Pyrinomonadaceae bacterium | reverse complement strand
GAAAGATAAAGTTTTTGTCTCCTGGTAAAGCGCGGAAATCTGCGGCGAAAAAGCGCTTTCGTTTCTGTCCGGGAAATTGTTCGTCGTCGTCTGGTTGGTTGCGAGCGGGCGCGTCGAGCTGTAAGCGCCGAAATTTGCCCAATCGTCGTAGCGGATGCTTCCGGCAAGAATGAATTTTGAGCCGATTCGCGCGAAATCCTGCAAATAAAGCGCGAAAGTTCGCTCGCGCCCGCCCGAACCTGAAAAAGAATTTATATTATTGTTTGCCAGCCCGATTTCGTCGCTCGCGCCGCGCACTTCTCTGGCTTCGAAACCGGCGATAAAAGTTTGATTTTGTTTGACAACGCCGGAAAGCTGGCTGGAAAAACCGATGCTTTGCGCCGGAACGCGCTGAACGCGGTTTAAGTTTTCGCTGTTCCGGTCGGCGCTGACGGCGGAGAATGTCTGGTCGTAAACCTGCGAGCCGCCGTAAATTCGCCAGTCGTACCTGATATTCGAAACTTCGGGTTTGTCGTCGGGAAGCTTTATTTTCGGATTGGCGATGTCCCAGCCGCCGCCGAGAATAAATTGCCTGATGTATGTGCGATTTATCTGCGCGGGCGTTCCGTTCGTTCTGGCTTCGCCGAAAACGGACGCTTTGAAAAAGACGTTGGATTTGTCGCTGAAATCTTTTGCAAGACGCATCGAAAGATTCGAATTTTTCGAGCCGGCAAAGCTGTCAACCGCGCCGCGCTCGTTTTTATCGACTAAAACGTAGCCTTTCGTCTGGAAAATAGAAGCGACAAAATCGGCGCTCGCGTTGTTTTTTGCAAAACCGAAAAACGTCGAGCCTGACAAAGTATTTTGCGAGCCGCCGAAAGCTTCCGCCGAAAAGACAAAATTTTCGCTTGAACGGCGCGGAATTATATTTATCGCTCCGCTCAAAGCGCCGCTTCCGTAAAGGCTCGACGCGCCGCCGCGCAAAACTTCTATTCTTTCAACCGCAATCGGCGGAACGCGATTCCACTGAATCCAGCCGCCGAAAGCGTCGTTCAGCGGAACGCCTTCATATAAAATCAGTGAACGGCTCGCGCCGCTTGCGCCGATTCCGCGAAGCGAAACGCCCTGCGCCGTCGGATTCGTGTTTCGGCTTCCCGAACGGCGGAAAAGCGAAAAGCCGGGAACCTGCCTGAGCGCGTCGTCAATCGTCGGCGCGGCGCTTCTTTTTATCTCTTCCGAAGACAGCGTAACGACGCTCGACGGAGTATCGCCGAGACGCGTTTCGGTGCGGTTTGCGGTAACGACGACTTCCTCGCGGACAAAGGCAGGCGCGAGCATTAAAGTGATTTCCTGAGAAAAATCTTGTGTATTTTTAATGTTTTGGCGTAAAATGGAGAAGCCTTCGGCTTTGGCTTCAAGCTCGAAATCGTCGGCAAAGTCCAGCGCGCAATTAAATTTTCCAACCGGCTCAGTCTGACAAACAGCGGTTTTACCAGAAGCGTAGATTATACGAATTTCGGCGCGTTCGACCGGTAAACCCGCTTCATCCACTACATTTCCGCGCAAAATTCTTCTTCCCGCATCTTGCGGGAAGGCGTGGAAAATACAGGTGAAAATGATGATTATTGCCGTTGAGATTTTCATTAAATATTAAAATAAAGCGGAATAATTCCCGGTTTGTAATTTTATTATAACGACTTTGACTCTTGAACTTCAGATAAAGATGCCGGACAGCTTGGATAAAACTTTAAATATTAAGCGTGAAATCGTCGATTTTGCGGAAGACGCGCCCCCGAAAGTTCTCGTGCTTTTCGGAACGCGACCCGAAGCGATAAAGCTTGCGCCTGTCATTGACGAGCTGAAAGCGAACGATTTTCGTACAATCGTCGTTTCGTCGAGCCAGCACAAGGATTTGCTCGCGCCGTTTCTCGAAAGTCTCCAAATCAAAATCGATTATAACCTAAAGGTAATGACCGCCAATCAAACGCCGAACGAGATTTGCTCGCGCGTGATGGCGAAGCTGGACAAGATTTTAGACGCGGAAAAACCGAATTTGATTCTCGTGCAGGGCGATACGACGACGACTCTGGCGGGCGCTTTAGCAGGATTTAACCGGAAAATTCCGGTCGGACACATTGAAGCCGGACTTCGCTCGGGCAACATAAACAGCCCGTTTCCCGAAGAAATGAATCGCCGTCTCGTCTCGCAAATCGCGTCATTTCATTTTACCGCGACGGAAAAAAACCGGCAGAATCTGCTCTACGAGCACATTTCGACCGAAAAGATTTTCCCGACCGGAAATCCGGTGGTCGATTCGCTCAATCTCATCCTGAAAAACTTAACGAGAAGCGAGCAAATTCACAACCTTATCTCGAACACGGCGGGCTTGAAAAGAATTTTGCTGACGACGCACCGGCGCGAGAGCTTTGGCGCGACGATGAGCGGAAATCTGGAAGTTCTGCGCGATTTTGTCGAACGAAGAAAAGACGTTTGCCTTATTTTTCCGGTTCATCCGAACCCGAACGTGCGCCGCGTAACGCAGAAAATTCTTGCGGAACAGGAAAGAATTTTTCTGCTCGAACCGCTCGGATACGTCGATTTTATCGCGCTGATGAAAAAATCCTGGCTGATTATTTCTGATTCGGGCGGCGTTCAGGAAGAAGCGCCGAGTCTCGGAAAACCGCTTTTTATTCTGCGCGAAAACACCGAGCGCCCCGAAGCCGTCGAAGCCAAAGTCGCAAAGCTCGTCGGCGGAAATCCTGTTACACTTCATAAAATGCTCGAAGAAAATTACGCCGTCGAAACGTGGATAAAATCGGTCAAGGAAATCAGAAACCCGTTTGGCGATGGCAAAGCGGCAAAGCGAATTGTTAAAATCATACAGGAAAAGCTCGGCGCGCGCGCCGCAGTTCAGAGGTCGCTTTTCCAAACTCAGAAATGAATCAGAATTCTTCAAATAAAAAACACCTTCTGACGGTTTTAGTCGAAGACTATTTCCACGTCGGCGCGTTTGAAAATTTGATTCAGCAGCGCAACTGGTCGCATTTTGAGCCGCGTTACGAGCGAAACACTTTGAAAACTCTGGATTTGCTCGACGAATTTGACACAAAAGCGACGTTTTTCGTTCTCGGCTGGATTGCCGAGCAAAATCCGCGTCTTGTCAGGGAAATCGTCTCGCGCGGGCACGAAATCGCCAGTCGAGGGTTTTATCATCGTTCTTTGAGACATCTGACGCCCGACGAATTTCGGGAAGATTTGCGAAAAACAAATCGAATACTGGAAGACGCGAGCGGGCAGAAAGTTGCCGGTTATCGCGCGGCGGAAAAGCTTTCTTACGAAAAAGATGCATGGATTTTCGATATTCTGGCGGAAGAAAATTTCGTTTACGACGCTTCGTTCGTTCCGACTAGAAAAGATGCGAAAAACAAACGCTTTGCTCATCAAATTCACGCTAACGGCAAAGCAATCTGGGAGTTTCCTTATTCGACGAGAAACGTCGGCGTCGGGCTTTTGCCGATTTCGGGCGGAAATTATTTCCGGCAGATTCCTTTCACGCTGATGCGCCACGCCGTCAACGATTGGCACGAACGCTACGAAGAGCCGTTTGTTCTTTATTTTCACGTCTGGGAACTCGACCCCGAACAGCCGCGCATCTCGGCGGCTTCGCGCTACAATCGCATCCGGCATTATCGCAAGCTCGACAAAATGGAATGGGTTTTGAAGGAATATTTACAAAAGTATGATTTTGTCAGCGGCGCGGAATTTCTAAATATCAAAGACGAGTTACGAATTACGAATTACGAATTGCAGGAAGAAAAACCTGCTCTGGAAATCCAAAATCCAAAATCCAAAATCCAAAATCAGGTTTCCGTCGTCATTCCTTGCTACGACGAAGAACAAACCTTGCCTTATCTTTCAAACACGCTGCGAAGCGTCGAGCGGAATTTATCGGAAAAAGGCTACGAGACGAAATTTATCTTCGTTGACGATTGCAGCAAGGACAGCACTTTAGACAAATTAAACGAGCTTTTCGGCGCAAAGGAAAACGTCCAAATCGTCCGGCACGAAACGAATAAAGGCGTCGCGGCGGGAATAATGACCGGAATCAAAACGGCGCAGACCGAGATTGTCTGCTCGATGGATTGCGACTGTACATACGACCCGCACGAGCTTGAAAATATGATTCCGCTTTTATCGAAAGATGTCGATATGGTTACGGCTTCGCCTTATCACGCGCAGGGCGGCGTGCGAAATGTTCCCGAATGGCGTTTGTTTTTATCGAAAGGCGCGTCGTTTCTTTATCGGCGAGCCTTACGCTCAAAGCTTTCGACTTATACGAGCTGTTTCCGCGTTTACAGGCGCAGCTCGATGATTGACCTTGAAACGAAAGAGAAAGGTTTCTTAGGCGTTGCCGAGCTTCTCGGAAAACTCGATTTGAAAGGCGGAAAGATTATCGAATATCCGGCAATTCTGGAAGTTCGCCTGTTCGGCATTTCCAAGATGAAGACGGCGAGAACGATTTTCGGGCATTTGAAATTGCTTTCCAGACTTTCAAAAGAACGCTTATTCGGGAAAAACGAAACTATTAAAACTTCTTTACCAAAAGACAATCTGAAACCACAGATTGATACGGATAAAAGAATCTAGCCCGCGAAATGCGCAAAAAAACGCGAAAAAAAGAAAAGATTTTTGGTTTTATTTTTTAGCGTCTTTTCGCGTATTTCGCGGGCAAAAATAAATAAAAATTATGACAACAACTGCACAACCGGAAAAATTATTGAAATTACCATCAGACCAGGACGCGAGCGGGCGAACCTTCGGCGCGGAAGAAATTGCCGCCGTTACGGACGTTTTAAACAGCGGCGTGCTTATCACGACAAAAGGCAAATACGGCAAGATGCTCGAAGAATCTTTCGCCAAGCGGCTCGGCGTTAAATACGCTTATGCCTGCAATTCAGGCTCGGCGGCGGTTCACATTGCCGTCGCGGCGATAAACCCGAATCCGGGTGACGAAATCGTGACGACTTCGATAACCGATATGGGCGCGCTGACGCCGATTATCTTTCAGGGCGCGATTTCCGTTTTCGCGGACGTTGACCCGAAGACTTTGAACGTTACGGCGGAAACTATCGAAAAAGTTTTGTCGGATAAGACAAAGGCAATTATCGTTACGCATCTTTTCGGAAATCCTTGCGAGATGAAGGCGATTATGGAGCTTGCCGACTCGCGCAACATTCCCGTTATCGAAGACACGGCGCAATCGTTTTTGGCGACCTGCGACGGAAAATACGCCGGTACAATCGGAAAAATCGGCGCGTTTTCGTTCCAGCAGGGCAAACAGATGACGACGGGCGAAGGCGGAATCGTTGTAACGAACGACGACGCGATTGCGCGCCGTATGTATCTTTTCATCAATAAGGCTTGGGGCTACGGCGACCAGAATCCAGACCATTATTTCGCGTCTTTGAATTACAGAATGACCGAATTACAGGCGGCGGTTGCGTATGAACAGTTGAAAAAACTCGACTATTCGGTCGAACAGCGTCAGAAAATGGCGAAGATGCTCGACGAACTGATTGCCGGCATCGACGGAATCGAAAGTTATAAGCCTGTCGAAGGTTCGACGATGACATATTGGAAATACTGCCTGCGCGTTGACGATACGAAAATCGAAGACGGCGCGGTCGGACTCGCCAAAGCGCTGAAGGTTTACGATGTCGCGTCCGCGCCGCGCTATGTCGTCAAGCCCGCATATAAATGTATGGTCTTCCGCGACCAGAATACGTTCGGAGATTCGCATTATCCTTTCAATCTCGCGCGTCCCGAAGCGGTCGATTACAACGACGCGCAATTTCAAGGCACAATCAAAGGCTTGCACGACGTTCTCGTTCTGCCGATAAACGAGCGCTACGAGGAAAAACATATCGAATTTCTGGCGGCTTCGATACGCGAAGCGGTTGAACAAGTCAGGATGAAAGCGTAATACGTGATACGTGATACGTAATACGTAATACGTTTTGATTTTGCGTATCACGTATCACGTATTACGTATCACGTCACTAAACTTATGAATAAACTAAAATTTGCATTAATCGGAACGGGCGGAATCGCTCAAACCTACGCGCAGGCTTTTCAAACCAGCAAATCTTGCAAGCTTATAGCGGTTGCCGACGTGCGGAAAGATTCAGCCGACGCTTTTGCCGAGCCGTTTGGCGCGCGAAGCTTTAAGGATTACAAGACACTAGCCGAAAATTCGGAGATTGACGCCGTTATCGTCTCGACGCCGCCTAATTCACATCCTGAAATCGCGATGTATTTTATGCAGCGCGGCGTTCACGTTTTGTGTGAAAAGCCTTTGTGCTTATCGACTGCCGAAGCCGTTCAGATGATTGAAATGGCTGAGAAAACAGGCGTAAAGTTTACGATGGCTTCGAAGTTTCGCTATGTCGAAGACGTTATCAAAGCGAAATCGATGGTCGCTTCCGGCTTGCTCGGCGAGGTCGTCCAGTTTGAAAACGCTTTTACCGCGAAGGTCGATATGTCGAAGCGCTGGAACTCGAAAAAGGAAATCGCGGGCGGCGGCGTGCTTATCGATAACGGGACGCATTCGGTCGATATAATCCGATATTTTCTCGGCGCAATCGACGAAATTCTCGCGCTTGAAACTTCGGGAACGCAAAATTTATCGGTTGACGAAAACGTCAAGCTGCTTGCCAAAACACGAAGCGGCATTGCCGCGAGCGTCGATTTAACTTGGGGAATCAACAAGGAACTGCCGAATTTTATCAGCGTTTACGGCACAAACGGAACGCTGCACATCGGCTGGCGCGAGTCGCGTTATAAATTAAATTCAAACTCTGATTGGACGATTATCGGCAAAGGCTACGACAAAGTTCAGGCTTTCCGCTCGAAAATAGAGAATTTCGCGGGCGCAATTCGCGGCACGGAAGAACTGCTTATCAAACCCGAAGACGCGCTCGCCTCGGTCGAAGTTATCGAAGCGGCATATCGCTCTTTAAATCGCAATCTTTGGACGAGAGTTGAGGATTCGAAAGGTTTATCGGCGGTTTCCGCGTAAAAACTGTAGATTTGACCGATTTTATAAGTCTTTTCCGAACTCTAAAAGGTCTTTTGACAAGTGAATTTGCTCTTTTGACAGTGCGGCGAATCGATTTGACGCGCTATCAAACGCGTTAGATACGCTGTCAAAGCGTTTGACGAACTTTCGAATTGATTTGACGAATCGTCAAACGCGTTTGACAAGCTTTCAAATCAATTCGAACGACTTTCAAATTGATTCGATGCGTCGTCAAAACCATTTGACAGCCCGTCAAACGACATATCTAAATAGTAAAACGATATGTTTCAACATAAAATCGACCTGATATTCCGCGAAATCCTAATCGATGAACAATCAATCCGACAAAACTTACAATCTAATCGGCGCTGACGGAAAACCTTACGAAAGCGCGACGAAAGGAACGCTCGGCGGGCATCGCAAAGACAAAATTTACGGCAGTTTAGACTGCAAAGGCGCGGCGCGTTGGATTGCAAAAGGTCATTACGTCAAACAGCGCGTCTTTTTTGCCGACGAAGCGACGGCGATTGCGGCGGGCTTTCGACCTTGCGCAAGATGTCTGCCGGAAAAATATAAGGAATGGAAGGCGAAGAAAAGTTAGCCACGAACAAACACGAAAAGACACGAAAAAGAAATCAAATAATTTTCGTGTTCTTTCGTGGTTGTTCGCGGCAAAAATCTTATGATTAAAATTCATCCAACGGCAATCATCGAAGACGACGTTAAAATCGGCGAAGGCACGAGCGTCTGGGACAACGTTCATATTCGTCACGGCGCAAACATCGGCGAAGAATGCATCGTCGGCGAAAAAACTTATATCGCTTACGACGTAAAAATCGGAAACCGCGTGAAAATAAACGCTATGGTTTATATCTGCGCGGCTGTTACAATAGAAGACGGTGTGATGATTTCCGCTTCGACGACTTTTACCAACGACCGTTTCCCGCGCGCCACATTTCCCGATTTGAAAAATTTAAGACCGTCAGAGCCTGACGAGCATACTTTGCCAACGCTCGTGCGTGAAGGCTCGACTATCGGCGCGGGCTGCATCATCGGCAACGATTTGGAAATCGGTCGCTGGTCGATGGTCGGAATGGGTTCGGTCGTAACAAAGAGCGTTCCCGATTTTCATCTCGTTCTTGGAAGTCCGGCGCGTTCAATCGGCGCGGTCTGCAAATGCGGGCAGCTTTTTCATAAGTTTGACGATTCGGACGAGCGGTAATTTGAATGTATCTGTGGTTTGCGGTACAAAATTGAAAATCGAGTCGTGAAAGAAATTGTGAAGGAGCTGCCGGCAAGAAGAAATAAGTTAAATTTTGAAGAGATGGGAATACCGAAAGGCTCAATTCTCGATTGCCCGAAATATAATAAGACAGCGGAAGTTATATCACCTAAAAAAGTGCTGTACGAAGGTCGTGAAACATCATTAAGTCCGGTTATTGAGGAGTTAACGGGTTACAAAAAGGCGAGTTTCAGCTCATTTGCAATTTGGTATTACAAAGGAGTACCTTTGACGGAAATGTTATGAAATCTACCCGGAGAAATAAAAAAAGATTTTTCTAATGACGAAAAATATTGCCATCATCGGAAGCGGTTTTCTCGGTTTGACGCTCGCTCTGCGTCTTGCCGAGTCAGGCGCGCGCGTTACAGTCTTTGAATCCGCATCGGAAATCGGCGGCTTAGCGAGCGCGTGGCAAATCGGCGACGTGGTTTGGGACAAACATTATCACGTCACGCTGCTTTCGGATTCATTTACGCGCCGAATTGTCGAAGAAATCGGCTTGGGCGACGAATTTAACTGGATTGAGACGAAGACGGGTTTTTATACCGGCGGCAAATTGGTTTCGATGTCGAACGCGCTGGAATTCTTACGCTTTCCGCCGCTCGGTTTGATTTCAAAGTTTCGTCTGGGCGCGACAATCTTTTTTGCTTCAAAGGTTAATGACTGGAAAAAGCTCGAAAAAATCTCGGTCGAAGACTGGCTCGTAAAGCTTTCGGGCAAAAAGACGTTTGAAAAAATGTGGAAGCCGCTTCTTCAGGCAAAATTGGGCGAAGCATACGCGGACACGTCAGCCGCGTTTATATGGGCGACGATTCAAAGGCTCTACGCCGCGCGAAATTCGGGCTTGAAAAAAGAAATGTTCGGCTACGTTCGCGGCGGTTACGCGCGTGTTCTGGGAAGATTCGGCGAGCACTTAAGCGAGAAAGGCGTTGAGATTCGCCTTAGTGAAAGGGTCGAAAGAATTGAAAAACTTGAAGACGGAAAAATAGAGGTTTTTCCCGCAAAGGCGCAAAGGCGCGAAGAAGAAGTTTATATAAACGCTGACGGATACAAATTAAAAATAGGAAGCGAAGCCGTCGCCGTCGCCGATACGATTTCCAAAGACCAAAGACAAAAGACCGAAGACCGATTCGATTCCGTGATTTTAACCTGCCCGTCAAACGTCGCGGCGCGCATTTGCCCGCAGCTCGTCGAAAGTGAAAAGCAAAAGCTCGAAAACGTAAAATATCAGGGCATCGTCTGCGCTTCCGTGCTGATGAAGAAATCTCTCTCGAATTTTTATGTAACGAACATCACGGACGAAACGCCTTTTACGGGAATTATCGAGATGTCTGCGCTCGTCGAAAAGACCGAGTTCGGCGGAAACGCGCTCGTCTATCTGCCGAAATATGTCGCGCCTGAAGATGAATTGTTTGAAAAAACGGACGCGGAAATTGAAGACGCGTTTCTCGGCGCGCTCGAAAAAATGTATCCGCATTTTTCACGAAAAGACGTTCTCGCATTCAAAGTTTCGCGCGTCCGGCAGGTTTTTCCGCTTCCCGTCCTGAATTATTCGGAAAACGTTCCGCCGGTGAAAACGTCGCTCGAAAACGTTTTTATCGTCAATTCGGCGCATATCTTAAACGGAACTTTGAACGTGAACGAAACCGTTCAGTTAGCAGAAAGATTTTTTACGGAAAATTTCACCGTAGAGACACAGAGACACGGAGATTTTTAAGAACAGGGAACTACAAATGCAGACAAATAAGCGCGAATTTTACAGATTTTATTTTAATTTTCTCTGTGTCTCCGTGTCTCTGTGGTGAAAAAAATTATGAAACCGATTGCAAGTTTAAGTTTAGACCTCGACAATAAATGGTCGTATATGAAAACGCACGGCGATGCGGGTTGGGAAAGTTTCCCGACGTATCTCGACCGCGTAGTGCCGCGCGCTTTGCAGTTTTTGAAAGAGAGAAATCTGGAAATCACGTTTTTTATCGTCGGGCAGGACGCGGCGCTCGATAAAAACACGGAAGCAATCGGGCGCATTGCGGCGGACGGACACGAAATCGGCAATCATTCGTTCAGACACGAACCGTGGCTTCATCTTTATTCGAAACAGGAGCTAGTCGAAGAATTTCAGAAGACGGAAGACGCCATCGGACAAATTACAAATCAAAAGCTCGTCGGCTTTCGCGGTCCGGGCTACAGTCTTTCGCCGGCTGTTTTAGAAGTTTTGAGCGAGCGCGATTATGAGTATGATTGCTCGACTTTGCCGACCTACATCGCGCCGCTCGCCCGCGCTTATTACTTCTTCAAATCGCCCGAAATGTCGGACGAAGAACGCGAAAAACGCAAAAAGCTGTTCGGTAAATTCTCGGACGGTTTTCAGTCTTTGAAGCCTTATCGATGGCAAATCGGCGAAAAATCTCTGGTCGAAATTCCCGTAACGACCTTGCCGATTTTCAAAACGCCGATTCACGCCTCTTACGTTATTTATCTTTCGACGTTTTCAAAAACTCTTGCGCGGAGCTACTGGAAAACCGCCGTCGAAATGTGCCGCATGACAGGAACGCAGCTTTCGCTTCTGCTTCACCCGCTCGATTTTTTGTCGGGCGAAGATGCGCCGGAGCTTAAATTTTTTCCGGCGATGAATCTGCCGGTCGAGAAAAAACTGGAATTTGTCGGCGAAATTTTGGAAACTTTTTCCTCAAAATTTGAAATCGTCAATATGCGCCGCCACGCCGAAAGCGTCAACGGTAAAGTTCCTGTTAAGAAGATATTAACCGCAGGGACACAGAGCGCGCAGAGGGAAATTCAGGTAGGATAGATAGAATTAACAGGCTAAAAATCTCTGTGTTCTCTGTGTCTCTGTGGTAAAAAATAAATGGAGAATCAAACGAACAAATCGCTCGCTTTAACTCACGTCGATTGCTGCGTCTGCGAATCGGACGACGCGGAGCCAATCGGCGTCGGGAGCGATTTCGAATATCGAACGAGCGCGGACACGTTTCTGGCGATGCGGTGCAATTCGTGCGGTTTGGTTTATCTGAATCCGCGCCCGTCGGTTTCGGAGTTTGAAACGATTTACCCGCCGACGTATCACGCTTTTGATTTTTCCGAAGAAGATTTCGGCTTTGTTCACCGCGTTCGCTCGCGTCTGGAGGCAAAGCGGCTTTTGCAGTTATGTAAGGATTTACCGGACGACGCGCGGATTTTGGATGTCGGCTGCGGCGACGGTTTTCACCTGAATCTTTTGAAAGAATACGGCGGAAAAAATTGGACGCTCGAAGGCGTCGATGTGGACAAACGCGCCGCCGCGATGGCTGAAAAATCGGGTTTGAAAGTTCACACGGGAAATATCGAACAGCTCGATTTGCCGAAAAACTCTTACGATTTGGCGTTTATGATTCAGACAATCGAGCATGTCGAAAAGCCCGAAAAAATTCTGTCGGCTGTTCGTGAAGTCTTAAAACCGGGCGGGCGGCTCGTCGTCGTTACGGACAATACCGGTTCGTTTGATTTCGCGCTTTTCAAAGGCGGCTATTGGGGCGGTTATCATTTTCCGCGCCACTGGAATCTTTTTAACCGGAAATCGCTGACCAATTTAGCCGAAAAAACAAATTTTGAAGTCTCCAGGCTCGCAACCATTGTCAGCCCGGTCAACTGGGTTTATTCGATTCACAATTCGCTGGTTGACTGGCGAGCGCCGCAGTTTTTAATAAATCGATTTACGCTGAAATCATTCGTTTCGCTCTCGCTTTTTACGTCGCTCGACATCGTGCTGCAAAAATTCGGCAAAGGCGCGCTTTTGCAGGCGGTTTTGAAGAAAGAATTAACCACAGAGACGCAGAGACACGGAGAAAAACTAATTTAAAAATCTCTGTGTCTCTGTGTCTCTGTGGTGAAAATTTCCCTGAATCTTGTTCGATTCAAACTTTATAAAGTTATGAAAAACGATAAACCAATCGCAATTATCGGCGCGGGACTCGCGGGTCTGACGGCGGCAAATTTCCTGCATCGGCGGAATATTCCGTTTGTTTTGTATGAAGCGGGCAAAAAAATCGCCGGACTGGCGACGAGCTTTAAAGACGCGGAAGGTTTTTCTTACGATTTCGGCGCGCATTTTATTACAAATCGTCTCGCCGCCGCGATTGGCGTCAGCAGCGAATGTCTGACCGTAAAACATTACGGCGAAACGGTTTGGCTTAATAATAAAACTTACAATTACCCGTTCGGCTTGATGAAAATTCCGCGAATGACTCTGAGCGGCGTGAAAAGCCAGCTTAAAGCTCTGAACAACGGGCACGCGCCCGCATCCGCCGCCGAATGGTTTCGCAAGCGTTACGGCGCGGCTTTGTCGGACGAAGTGGCTTTGCCATTAATCGAAGCGTGGTCGGGCGCGAATGCGGAAAATTTGTCGCCTGCCGTCGGCGAAAGTTTGCCGGGAAGCATCGGGAAAACTTTGTTTTTGAAGGCGGCGAGCCGTGTTCTCGGTCGCGCCGTCGCCATCGGCTACAACCGCGAAATGCCCGAAAAAGCGAGCGTTTATCACGTTTATCCAGAAAAAGGCGTTTCAACCTTGTGCGAGAAACTGGCGGAAGGCTTGGAAGATAAAATCAATCTTGAATCGCCGGTCGAAGAAATTTTGGTCGAAAATGAAAAGGTCGTCGCCGTAAAATCTAAGGGCGAAGAAAGAGAGGTTTCCGCCGTCATCAGCACCGCGCCCGCGAATATTCTCGCAAAGCTCGTCAAAGGCACGGACGCTTTGCAGAAATTCAAGGATTTTCGCTATCGCCCGATGATTTTCGTCAATATGAAATTTGAAGGTCGCGGACTTCTGCCCGATACGGTTTTGTGGCTGCCCGAAAACGATTTCCCGTTTTTCCGTCTGACCGAAGCGACACTTTCGATGCCGTGGCTCGCGCCCGAAGGCAAAACTATTATTACCGTTGACATCGGCTGCGAGAAAGACGATGAATTCTGGGCGATGGACGAAGAAAAATTAACCGCGCTTTGTTTGGAACATCTGACGCGAATCGTCGCGGGCGCGAAGGAAAAATTTCTCGGCGCGAATGTTTTGCGAACTCCGATTGCTTATCCGATGTTTCTCAACGAATACGAAGCGGCGCGGCAGGATTTTGAAAAATCGACCGGCGTTGAAAATCTTCTGAGCGTCGGGCGCAACGGCGAGTTTGCGCATATTTTTATGGAAGACGTTTACTGGCGCACGCGGAAAAAGACACGGCATTTGATTGAAAATATTTAAAACCCGAAATGCTTCAAAGCGAAAAGCTCCGAAAGATATTAAATTTCCGCGAAGATTCACGAAATTTTTTCTTGTGGAGCTTTATTTTTTTGCTGCTCGCCGTTTTTGCCTTTCACGGCAAAATAATTCCTTACAGCAACGAATTCGTTTATCTTCCGCGCCTTGAGCCGAACTTTCTGCCGCACGACTGGACGTTTGCAAAACCGGCAAACGAGCACTGGCTTTTTAATTTTATCTTCAGCCTGCCGATGCGCGTCTTCTCGCTCGAAACCGCCGGCTGGCTCGGCAGAATCGCGGTTTGGTGTCTTTGCCTTGCGGCTTTACTGAAAATCGGAAGATTATGGCGCATTCCATTTTGGGCAACTGCGGTTTCGATTTTTTTGTGGCTTGCCTTAGGGCAGTCGGTTGTCGGCGAAGAATGGATTTTCGGCGGTTTCGAAGCAAAAACAGTCGCCTATGTCTGCCTGCTTTTCGCGCTCGACGGTTTTGCGGGAAAAAAAATAATTTTGTCTTCCGTTCTGCTCGGCTTGTCGTTCAGTTTTCATCCGGCGGTCGGTTTATGGGCGGTTCTGGCAGTCGGCGCGGCGCTCCTTTTCGAGAAAATTCCGACGCTCGATTTTGCCAAAGTCGTTTTTATAACGGCATTTTTTTCTTTGCCCGCATTGCTGGCGATATTTACCGAACAAACCGTCTCGAACGTAAATTTGTTTGACGACTGGCGTTATATCGTTTTATTTCGCGCTCCGGCAAATCTCGACCCTTTTTCATTTTCAAAAAGCGGCACTTTTTTGTTATACGCGATGCTCGTTTTTAATTTCTTCGCGCTCGAAAAATGCGAAAGCTTCGCGCTGCGGTTTTTGCTCAAATTTCAAATCGCGCTCGGCATATTTTTCCTGCTCGGTTTGTTTTTGCGATGGTTCGAGCTTTACCCGCTTCTGCGCTTTATGCCGATGCGCCTTTTCCCCGTTTTTACGCTTTTGTTTTTTATTTTCACCGCTTTTTACATCGTTCCGCGCCTTGCTTCCCGACAACATAAACTAATCGTTTCGCTCTTTGCCGCAGCGATAATTGTTTTGCTGAATCCGTTTGGGAAAGGTCTGGCGCAGATTCGGGAAACCGTGCAAAGCCGAACTGCGCCGCGAGACGATTTTCAAAAAGCCGCTTTGGCGATAGCTGAAAAAACTCCGAAGGATTCGCTTATCATCGAACCGCCGAACCGGCGCGACGCATGGTATTTTTCAAAAAGAGCGACAATCGTTTCGTTTTATTACCCGACCTACGACCGTCTGACCGAATGGCGCGGGCGCATTGCCGAATTGACCGATAATCTGCAAGTTTCAAGGGGCGACACGGCGGGCGAAGAAATCGAAACGGCTTTTAACCGGCTTTCCGAGGCGCAGATTCATAAAATAAAACAAAAATATGGCGCAAGCTATCTTGTCAGCCGCGCCGTTTATTCTTATCCTATTGTTTTCGAAACCGAAACTTATAAAGTTTATGAATTGCCTTTAGAATAAAGGTGTTTGTTAATTTAAACAGTCCGAATTAAAACCGCGAATGCAGAAAATAGATGAGAAAAAAATACTTTTCCTTTTGATTTTTCTGCATCTCGCCGTCGCTTTGCCGCTCGCGTTTTATCTGAATATCTGGGTTGACGAAGCCTCGACCCTGCACACGACGCAAAACGGATTTTTCACCGCATTTAACAATTTATTCAACGAGGAAAAACAAGCGCCGCTTTATTTTTTGCTGATGAGTCTCTGGCGAAAGATAAACGATTCGATTTTTTTCGCGCGGCTTTTTTCGATAATTTGCTCGACTCTGGCGATAAAAGCTTTTTTCGATTTTTCGCGCGAAATCTGGAAAGACAAAACCGCATATTTCGTCGCGGTATTTTTCGCGCTGCACCCGTTTTTGTTCTGGGCGAGTCTTGAAATCAGGCTTTATTCGCTGCTTATTCTGCTTTCGATTTTACTTCTGAAATTTTTTTATAACGGTTATTTCGATAAGGAAATAATTTCCCGCAAAGGAGCAAAGGCGCAAAAGGAAGCGCAGATTTATTTTGTTTTGAGCGCCATAATCGCGCTTTATACGAATTATTATCTCGGCTTTTTGCTCGTCGGCTGTTTTGTCGCTCTGCTCGTTTTGCGGCGTTGGGCTGAGGCGAAAAGCTATTTTATGCAGATGCTTTTCGTCGCGTTGGCGATTTTGCCGCTTTTATGGATAATTCAGCAGCAATTTTCGGTCAGAGTCTTCAGCTTTCACGCCGAGCGATGGCTGTTCGAAGGCTTGAGCGTTTTCTGGAATCATTTTCTGATGTTTGTATTGCCGACCGAGATTTTTCCGTCCGAAGAAGCTTCCGTTTTTTCGATTGTCAGAATCTGGATTGTCAGAATTGCGATTGTCGCGGTTCTGGTAATTACCGTTAAAAGAAGAGGGAAAAATCTGGACGAAAAAGTTATCGCTTTCGGAACAATTACAGCGGTAATCGTCGCATTTCTGCTTTTTGTCTATTTTCAGCTCGGTCACGGTTATGTCGAAATCCGCCACGCGTCGGTTTTTTTCGTGCCTTTTATTTTGTTTGTCGCATCGGTTTTGGTGGGAATTTTACCGCAGAGACACAAAGACGCAGAGATTAGTAAAACTCAATATCATTTGGTTATTTCTTTTGCGGTTTTATATGCGATATTTTTTTCGTACTCGCTTTCTGCGCTTTATCCGAATATGGCGAAGCGTGGCGATTGGGCGCGCGTCGGCGCGTTTATCGAGCAGAACGAAAAGCCGAATCAGCCGATAGTTGTTTTTCAGGCTTACGACGCGATTGCGCTGCCTTATCATTACAAGGGCGCGAACCGGATTTTGCCGGACGAGAAGTTTTTCGCGTTCGAAGCGGAAGATAAATCGGGAAGCGCAAACAGCTTTCGCGGGCAGATTGATTTTATAATTTCGAAAATTCCGCCGGACGCCGAAGAAATCTGGCTGCTGACAAACGAAAAATGCGCGGTCGGCGAAGCGTGTCTGCCTTTGGAAAATTTTGCGCGCTCCGATTACACTATTGTTCAGGAAAAGAATTTTTATACCGAGCGAGTGCGCCTTTTGAGGAGAAAAGCAGAATGATTGAACAAATCGACCCGAAAGAAATGGACAAGCCCGTCGTCAGATGCGCCGAATGCGACCGCGAAACTGACCATTACAATAATTTTGTCAGCCCGACAAACGAAGAAAAATATGTGTGTTGGGAATGTCTTCAGCGCGACGAAAAAGGCTTTTTCGCCAAGCGCGATTTCTCAAGACGCTCGCGCGGCGGCGTAATTCCGAGATAATTAAGATTCAAAATTCAAGATTCAAAATTCAAGATTGGGAATGCTGTTTTCGAATCTTGAATCTTAAATCTTGAATTTTGAATCTTGAATCTTGAATCTTGAATTGTTCATCTATGGCAATCAGAAAAATAACCGAATATCCCGAAAAAGTTTTGGGCGAGGTCGGCAAGCCCGTTACCGAATTTGACGAAGAACTCGAAAAATTGTGCGCCGATATGTTCGAGACGATGTATGACGCGGACGGCGTCGGGCTTGCCGCGCCGCAAATCGGTTTGAACCTGCGGCTTTTCGTGATGGATTGTGAAGGAATTAAATTAATCGCGGCAAACCCTGAAATTATTGCAACCGAAGGCGAGCAGTCCGGGCACGAAGGCTGTCTTTCGGTCGGCAAAGTTCCGGCAGTCGTCGTGCGTCCCGAAAAAGCGCGTTTGAAGGCGCAGGATGAAAAAGGCGAATGGTTCGAGCGCGACGCCGAAGGCTACGCGGCGCGCTGCTTTATTCACGAAACCGACCATTGCGACGGCAAATTATTCATCGACCATCTTCCAAAACTGCGGCGCAATATGGTTGTTACAAAATTTAAGAAAGAGAAGAAATGGAAGTAATCGAAAGGGAATTTCCCGCGAAGGCGCAAAGCGGCAAAGAAGAAATAATACTGTAAAAGATTTTAACTTTTTGCTTTTCTTTGCGAGCTTTGCGCCTTCGCGGGAGATTCTCCTCTTTACGCAATTTCTTGTTTAGTTCTCACGGTCAAAAGCAAAACTGCCGCGCAGATTGAGATAAACGCGCTGACCAAAAAGGCTGTCGGCGCGCCGAACTGGCTCCAGAGTCCGCCGAAAATCAGCGACGCGGGAAAAACCGAGACGCTGAAAGCCAGATTGTAGAAGCCGAACGCCGTTCCGCGTTTTTTCGGTTCGACCAAATCGGCGACCAGAGCTTTTTCCGCGCCTTCGGTCAAGCCGAAGTAAACTCCGTAAATCAAAAATAAAGCCCAAGCCTGCCACGCCGTTTGGACAAACGCGAATGCGGCGTAAACGAGCGCGTAGAGAATCCAGCCCGAAAAAATCAGCGTTTTGCGCCCGATTCTATCCGACAATTCGCCGCCGATGAGCGAAAATACGACTTTCGAAAAATGCAGAGCCATCCACAAAAGCGGCAGAACGGCGACCGGAATGCCCGATTGCTCGGCGCGAAGAAGCAGAAAAGCGTCGGTCGAATTCGACAGCGTAAAAAGCGCGATGACGGCTAAAAAGCGTTTGAAATTGCCGTCAAATTCTTTGAGCGACAATTTTATCGGCGAAGCGTTTATTTCTTCGGGATGTTTTTCGCGCTTTTCTTCGTGGACGAAAAAACCAATGACGAACAAGCCTAAAACGACCGGAATCGAGGCGAAGAGAAAAACCTGACGGTAATCCTGCGCCGTCGGTTTTTCGGGATTGGTGGCAAAATAAGAGAGCAGCAGAAAAGCGCAAACCGGACCTAAAACCGCGCCCATGTGGTCGGCGGCGCGATTAAAACCGAAGGCAAGCCCGCGTTTTTCGGGCGGAACGGATTCGGCTAAAATCGCATCGCGCGGCGCGCCTCGAATTCCTTTGCCGACTCTGTCCGTTACGCGCACGAACAAAACCTGCTGCCAGCTTGTTGCAAAGGCGAGCAGCGGGCGAGTCAGGCTTGCCATCGCGTAGCCGAAAAAAACCGGAAATTTTCGCCGCTCGAATTTATCGCTCAGATAACCGGAAAAAAGCTTCAAAATTGATGCGACCGATTCGGCAAAGCCTTCGATTAAGCCGATTGCAAAAGGCGACGCGCCGAGCGTTAAAGCCAAAAACGCTGGCAATAATGGATAAATTATTTCGCTCGAAGTGTCGTTTAAAAGGCTGACGAGGCTCAAGGCAAGCACATTGCCCGAAAGATTTGTGTATCGGGCAAAGAATCTTTTGACTTTGTGAAGCATCTGGAAATTAACGATTTCTCGGGTTCGTCGGGCGCGCTGCTGGTTTTGAGCTTGACGAAAACATCCAGAAGGAAATTCCGCCGACAATCGCAATGAGCAGAATCGCGGCGACAATCATCATTCTGATTGCCATTTTGACCGTCTTTTTGACCATAAAAAACGCGATGACGGCAGCGCCCGCAACGATTAAGAAAAACGCGATTCCGGCGACAATTCCGATTGCGCCCGGACTGCTCACCGGGTCAACGCGAACGTCAAACAAAAAAGCTAAATTATTCATCAAAAAATTCATCGGTTCTTTTCCTTTTCTTCCATTGCGCGTTCGATGTCGCGCAAATCTTCTTCAGTCAACGGCGTGTTTTCGGCTGGCAGCGCGAATTCTTCGTCAGCCCACGCGCCGAAGTCTATCAATTTACATCTTTCCGAGCAAAACGGGCGAAACTGGTTGCCGTGATATTCGTTTTGCTTTCCGCAGGTTGGACATTTTACTAGTGGCATAATTCGAAATGAAAGATTAGCACAAATCGCCAAAAAGTTGAATGTTTTTCGCTTTGGTGCAATCATACAAAATTGATAATTTATGATTTAAGATTCAAAATTTAAGATTGGTTTTCATTATTTAATCCTGAATCTTAAATTTTGAATCTTAAATTTCCTTTTTTGCATCAAAACGAACAAAACATTCGCCGGCGGCGTATTTTAAGACAAGGAAAAAAACAATGGCTGATTATAAAGAAAAATTTGAAAAATGGCAGAAAGAAGCGAAGGAGCGGTTTGACGATTTTGACAAGCAGCTAGGCTTAAAGGAAAAAATCGAAAAAGGCGCGGAAGTTTTGAAAGATACGGCGCAGAAAGGCGCGGAAACTTTGAAAGAAGGCGTCGGGAAAATAAAAACCGAAGCCGAAAAATCGGAAGTCGGCAAACAAGCCGTGAAAGTCGCCGAAGGAACTTATAATGCCGCCGGAGACGCCGCGAAAAAAGTTTATGACGCGAGCGAGCCTCTGCGCGACGCCGCCGGAGACGCGGGCGAAAAAGCCGGCGAAGTTTTCAGCGTCGCGGGCGAGCGGGCAAGCGAGATTTTCGAAGAGGTAAGAGATTCAGCCAGCAAGACGGCAAATCGCGCTTCGAAAGCGTTTAATTTCGGCGCAAGCTGGACGCGGACGATTGATTCAGCCATCAAAACCGTTCAAAAAACAACCGGCTGGATTGCGGAAAACCCGATGCAAGCCGCGACAACAGGCGTTTCGATGGCGGTCGGCGCAGGACTCGGCGTTGTTTTTACTGGAATCAGCTCGCACTGGCTTTTTAATTCTGCGCTGCCGACGTGGTCGGTTAAAAAACTCAGCCGACAATTTAACGAATATCTTAAAACTCAGGAAGAATTAATCCAAAAAGGCGAGCTGACGCAAGCCGAAGCCGAAAAAATCGAGTTCGAGCGCGACATCGCCAAACGCATCGGCGCGCCGCTTCTCGGAGCGTTTTCGTTCGCTTCGGGCGCTGTAATGATGACGAATATCTTAAACCCGAAAACAATCACCGGCGCGCCGATTAGCTGGCTCATCGGCGGAAATCCGCTACTCGAAGGCGTCTGGTTTTTCGGCAACGGAATGGTCTGCTTCAAAACGAGCTACGACTTTTTTATGATTGCGCTCGAAGATGACGAAGAAGTTCAGCGAATGGTCAAAGAAATTAAAGGTTTACTGCCGCAGGCGGGCGAGGCTTAAAAATGCAGGCGTTAAAGCAAATTTATTCTCTGGAAGAATACATCGAACTCGAAAAATCGACGAATGAAAAATTCGAATTCTGGAAAGGAAACGTCTGGTCGATGAGCGGCGCGAGTTATAGCCACAATCGAATTGTGCAAAATCTGAATGTTGCAGTTGAGTTGCAGTTGCGGGAAAAAGGCTGTGAATCTTTTCCGTCTGATATGCGAATTAAAGTTCCGTCTTATTCGCCGTATCGTTATCCTGATTTAACGGCTTTATGCGGTAAGGCTGAAATCGAAGATTTCCGAGGTCAGGAATTACTTGTAAATCCGCAGTTAATTGTCGAGGTTCTTTCAAAATCGACCGAAGCTTTTGATAGAGGCGATAAGTTCAGTTATTACAAATCAATTCCGGGCTTTACCGAATACATTCTGGTGGCGCAGCATCGCCCGCATGTTTCGCAGTTTATCAAACACGGCGACGGATTTTGGATGAATCTGGAATTTAATGATTTGACGGAAGTGGTCGAATTAAAATCTGTTCCGTGTAAACTGGCTCTGGAAGCAATCTATCGCGGTGTTTCATTTCCTTCCGCTACCGAATCTGAATCGGGAACGGCGTAACGCTCAGGATAAAAATCACGACCGTCAAAACTGCAATCACTTTTCTCTTAAAATCGAGCGGCGTTGTGTCATACGGTTCGGGATGTTTGACGCGCATCATCACGCCGAGCAGGACGGCGAATAAAAATCCGCTCGGACTGCTGTAGAGAAACCAGCCTGAAATTGCAGTTATCGCGACGACGACAAAGGCGATTCTGCCTGTCCAGAAATGAATTTTTTTATTAAAAACGGCAAACAGCGCGTGCCCGCCGTCGAGCTGTCCTGAGGGAATCAGATTCAACGCCGTAACGAGCAAGCCAATCCACGCGGCGAAATAAAACGGGTTGGGAATCATCGGCTTTTGCATGTCTACGCTGAAGATTGCGGCTAATAACTTGAAAAGCAAAGGGTCGGAGAAAACCAGAGTTCCGCCCGGAATTTCGGGCGCGGGCGCGTCATATTGATATGTGAAAAAAGCGATTAAGGCAATCGGGATGAGCGCGATGAATCCGGCAATCGGTCCGGCGACGCCGATGTCGAAAACGGCGCGGCGCGAAGGCATCGGCGAGACGATTTTGATAAATGCGCCGAAAGTTCCGGCTGGTCCAATCATCGGCGGCGTCGGAATAAAATAGGGCAAAGTCGCGTCAACGCCGTAAATCCGGCAGGCGATGTAATGTCCCATTTCGTGGCAGATTAAAATTATCAAAAGCGAAATTGAAAGCTTTAGCCCGTATTGCAGGACATGCGGTTTGTCGTAAAGCTGGTAAATTGTTTCCGAAATAAGCCCGATGTAGCGAACGGGCAGAGAAAGCACAAACTGAAAAATCTCGTTCCAGCTTTGCGGGTCGTCTTTGGGGAAAACTTCGATAATCCCAAATGGCTGCAAAACTCCGGCAATAGTTACGGTTACAAAGGTCAGAAGAAGAAGCAGAAGATGTTTCGCCCACGTTCGCGCGTTCGGGCGCATTGCTTCGCGGCGGTCGAAAATCTGGTTGGTAATTGTGTTTAAATCGGACATCAGCGAGGTAAAAGCCAGGAATCGTAAACCGCGCTTGACACAACTTCATTATCTTGCGATTTACGATTCACAATCTGTAATACTTAAATTATAGCAGAAAGCCGAAAATTTACTTAACGGCTTTTGCCTGAAGGTCTTTGCCCGGCTTGAAACGAATCGTTTTGCCAGCCGGAATCGGAACTTCCTTGCCGGTGCGCGGATTGCGCCCGATGCCGCGTTTTCTCGGTTTGACGACGAAAACGCCAAACCCGCGGAGTTCGATGCGTTTTCCTTTAGCCAGAGCATCTTTCATAGCGTTAAAAAGCGCGTCAACGACCTGTTCCGCCTTTTGTTTCGGTACGCCTGTTTTGTCTGCTACCTGATTGACAATATCGAGCTTAATCATAGTGTCTGTGTCCTTCTCTGAAAATGTTGGAAAAGAAAACTTTATGGCTTACACTAATGATATAAGCGGAAGTTGTCAGTGTCAAGATTTTGGACGTTAATTTATTCGGCTAAAATCAACCGTTTGTATGTTTTACGCCAAAAACTGCCGAAAAATAAAGCATTAAAGTTTTGCGTGAAATTCAAAAAACTTTTCCAGCACGATTTCCGGCGTTTCAAAATGCGGAAAATGCCCGGTTTCTTCGAGCTCGATAATGTCTTTTTGATGCGGCAGAAGCGCGCGAAATCTTTCGACCAGATGTCTGCCCGAAACTTTGTCAGCCAAGCCGTCAATAAAGCGAAACGGCTGGTTCATTCTTTGCAATGCGCCGACCCAACGCTCCCGATTCGTTGTCCGTTCGGTCATATAACGAATAAGTTTATGAGCAATTCGTCGCCCGCCGTTGTATTTGAAAACCTGTAAAAATTCGTCTAATTCTTCTTCCGTCGGCTGCGTGTTTTTGCCGAAAATCGAAGCGAGGCTTTTTTTGAATTTATTGTCGGAAATCAATCTGCCGAACAAAAAGCCGACCGGGCTGATAAGAATTTTCTGCGCCAAAATCGGGCGGTGAGTTTCGGGAAAAAGCGCGCCGTTGAGGAAACAGATGCTTTTTATTTCAAAATTCAGACGCTTTTCTTCAGCGCGGGCGAGCATTTCCTGCGTGATTGTGTTGCCGTAATCGTGCGCGAGAATGTGAAGCTTTTCAATGCGCAAATGTTTGATTAAAGCCTGCAAAATATCGACCTGATTAAAAGTCGTGTAATCAAAATTCGGAGGTTTGGCGGAAAAGCCGTAGCCAATCATATCAAAAGCTAAAACGGAAAATTTTTCGGCGAGCTTATCCCAAATTTTATGATAATCGTGCGAAGAAGTCGGGAAACCGTGAAGCAGCAGCAAAGTTTCCCTTTCGCTTCGGTTGTCGCGATAAAAAATCGGGAAACCTTTGTAATCAAAATAATTTCCGCCCGTCCGCCAATTCTGCAAATTCATTTATTTAGAATAAAAGTTTTCGCGGCGTCAGACAAAAATGCTAAAATCTTGAAAGCGAATAAGGGGGAATTGAAAAATGTTAAGAGGACGTGAAAGCACAAATATCGAAGACCGTCGCGGAATGGGCGGACTTGCGGCGGGCGGCGGCGGAATCGGAGTTTTGCTTCTGGCGCTGGTCATTTATCTCTGCGGCGGCGACCCGCAGGCTTTGCTCAATCAAATCGGCGGCGGCGATACGACGCAAACCCAACAGACGCAGCAACAGCAGCCGGCAAATCAGCAGAATAGCAACGACGACCAGAAAAAATTCGTCGCGTCCGTTCTCGGCAGCACCGAAGACGTTTGGCGCAAAATTCTGCCGCAGCAGGCGCGAAAACAGTATCGCGACCCGAAGCTCGTTCTTTTTACCAGTCAGGTTCAATCAGCCTGCGGCACGGCGAGTTCGGCGACCGGACCGTTTTATTGTCCGGGCGATGAAAAGCTTTATCTCGATTTCGCCTTTTTCCGTGAATTGAAAAACGAATTCAAAGCGCCGGGCGATTTCGCGCAGGCATACGTTATCGCGCACGAAGTCGGGCATCACGTACAGAATATTCTGGGCACGATGGACAAGGTTGGAAGCTCCAATCAGATGTCCGTCCGCCTTGAGCTTCAAGCCGACTGTTACGCAGGAGTCTGGGCATTTTACGCTCAAAAACAGGGTTTAGTCGAAGCCGGCGATGCGGAAGAAGCGATTCGTGCGGCGGCGGCGGTCGGCGACGACGCGATTCAGAAAAAAGCGCAGGGTTACATCGTCCCCGATTCGTTTACACACGGCTCTTCAAAAGACAGAATGGCTTGGTTCACGCGCGGCTTTCAAGCGGGCGATATGCGCCAGTGCGACACTTTCAGCCGGTAAGTTTATAAAAGAATTAGCCACGAATTACACGAATAACACGAATTAAAAAAGTAATTTCATTCGTGTTATTCGTGGCTAAGAATTCTTAATCCGCAATCGGCTGAAAGGGCTTGCCGTATAATTCCTGAAAAACCCAGCCTAAAAATCTGACTTCCGCCGTGCAGAGCGATTCAATCCAGCAGCTTGTCAGGTAGATTCGTTTCTCGATATTGTTCGGAATTGTTTCGGCTTGCGCGATGTGCGACGCGCCGGGTGTTAATTTGTAGCTTTTGGCAATTTCCTCGTTGGTTTCTTTTGCTGCCCCAAGCGCCTGCAAAACTTCGGTTATCCACGTTTGCAGCTTGTCTTCCGTGTTATTTTCGCCGAGCGCCGAAAATGCGCCGACGGCAAAACGCGCCTCGGCATTTTCAAACGGGTAAACTTCGATGCCGTTTGCCGCGTCGTCAGCCTGTTTCCACTGAAACAATTCCTCGACGTGCGGATGCCTGACAAGCCCGACTCTTTGGTCGAAATTCAAAAACCATTCGAGCAGATTTGCCAGAGAATTAATATCAATATCGCCCGAAGCCGTCTTTTGCAGCTTCGGCGGAAAATTTTCTTTTTGTGTCGCTTCGTTCATAATACTTCAATTATTTTACACACATCCGCAGGTATCGCTCACTAATCAGCAAGTGTTCTCAACGCATCCGCAACTCTTGTCAACCAATCAGCAGGTCGTCTCAACACGTCAGCAAGTTATCTCAACACATCAGCAACTCGTTTTAACATGTAAGCAATTCATCTCAACATGTAAGCAGGTCATCTCAACACTTCCGCAACTGATTTAAACAAGTCAGCAGATAATCTCAACATGTCAGCAAGTCATTTTAACTAACCTGCAAATCGTTTTATGTATTTAACTCTAAGTTAAAACTCGCTTCGACTCCGCCGACCGTATCGCCGCGCCGATTTTTTACCGGCAGAGGCGAATAATCCGTCAGCGTGTCTTTATCGAATATTCCAATCTGCCGCAAAACTTCGACCGAGATGGCGGCGCGGGCGCGTTTGTCGTCGCCGTCTTCGATTTTCATGGCGATGCCTAAGCCTTTTTTCCATTTGGGGCTCGGCAGAACGCCGCACAGCCAAACGCCGTCCGCGCCGATTTTTGAGATGAATTTTCCGCGCGCCGCCTGCATCAGAATCGTGTCCAGTCTTTCAGTTCCGCCGATTAATTCGGGATAATCGAGCATCGCCGTAACAATGCGGCGACAGGCTTCGCGCAATTCGCCGCTGAATTCATCCGGCGGCAAAATCAATTTTGCAAAGCTTTTCGCCATTGCTTTCACACTCAAACCGAAATTCGGCGCGGCGCATCCGTCGATGCCGATGGCGATTTCTTCTTTCGGCGTTTCGGTAAACCCGGAAACTGTTTCCAGAATCGCCTGCTGAACCGGATTTTCGAGCGCATCATAAGTTTTTATGTCCGCGCCGATGTGTTTTGCAAAAGCGAGCATCGCCGCGTGTTTACCCGAACAATTATTGTGAAGCTGCGACGGCTTTTCGCCCGCGCGAATCAATTCACCGGCTCTCGCTTCATTAAACGGAAGATGCGCTCCGCATCTCAAATCAGCTTCTGACAAGCCGATTTTTCGCAGCATATCAGCGGCGATGTCTGTGTGCATCTTCTCGCCCGAATGAGAAGCGCAGGCAAGGGCAATCTCGCTCTCCAAAAAGCCGAATCTTTCAGCCGCGCCGCTTATAATGCATGGAATCAACTGAAAAGCCTTTGCCGACGAACGTATAAACGCGATTGTTTCGGCGTTGCCGAGCCTCGAAATCTCGCGCCCTTCGCCGTCCAAAATAATCAAATGCCCGCGATGAATCGATTCGACCGTCTCGCCGCGATAAACTTTTGCCAGAATTTCAGCTTCCATAAAATTTTGAAATCACAGATTAACACAAATAAATTAACAGGGATGAAGGGGATGAAAAGGATATTTAAATAATTGTTTTTATCCCTTTTATCCCTGTTAATTTTCTTTCCGTAAATGCTTTCGTAAAAACGAAACGATTTTATAACCGTCGAGATAAACCCAGGGCTTTTCGCCGAGCGTGTAATGACCGCAGGGAATCGTAACTTCGCTGTGCTTGATTTTATGCTCACGCAAAGCATTTATCGTGTCGCGCGAAAGGTCAATCGGGAACGTCAAATCATACAGCGTGTAAATATATCGCTGCGGGCGCGGCGGCATTTGCGCGAGCTTTTCGATATAAGCCATCGGCGAAATCGGCAGCCAATACTGGCGCAGCTCATCGAGCGAGACGTTATCCTGCAATCCTTCCTTGACGTGATACGTCGAAAGTCCCTGCCAGACGACATCGGCGACATAGCCCGAAACGTGGTTAAAAACGGCGGCGTCAATTTGCAAATCGTGCGCGAAGGCGAAAAATCCGACGCAGCTTCCGATGCTCGTCCCGACGATTCCGACTTTTTCAAAACCCTGCGCTTTAAGCCACGCGACGGCGGCGCGTGTATCGACAACCGCCTGACGAAGCGACTGCAAAGTCCGCCCGACATTCGGCGCGACCATATAATCGGCTCTTTCAAGCTCCGGCGGCATACGCTCTTCGTGATACGGCAAAGTCAGGCGAAGCGCGGAAAGCCCGAAGCGATTAAACGTCTTGCACAAATCGAAATAACTTCCGGCTTTCGCATTCCAGTGCGGCAGAACGAGAACGGCGGATTTTTTATTCTCCGCGTGCGGAAAAAATCGGGCGCGAACCGTATTGTTTTCGGCAGAAGTAGTTTCGATTCCGCTTGTCCACGTCAATTCATCGCCGTCGAGCTTGTAATCTTTAACATCCGGCGGAAAGAAGAATTTATCGCTGTCGGCTAAAACTTGTTTCGAGTATTCACTAAAAACTTTGCGCGGGTCTTCGCCGTTCGGTTTTTTGCCGATAAATTCCAAGCCCCAGCCGAACTCGCGCACGACGCGATTGTCGTTGAGCATCGCAAAATGGCGTTCGCGCTTGTGCATATAACGCTTGAGCATAAGTTTTTAATTATGAAATAAGGAATGTTAAATCGCAAAAGAGGAATTCAAACAGGATGGACAGGATAGATAGGATAATTGTTTTTTATAATTAAGATTCGAGTTTTATTTTTAACCTCGCAAATAAAAAAGTTTCCATCCTGCCTATCCTGTCCATCCTGTTTGAATCTTTTGTTTATTTTGTGTGGCGAATTTTATTTCTTCGCTTTCGGCAAACTCAAAAGATTTGCAAAAAGCCGGTACGCGCCCGGAATTCCGGCGGGCAGTTGGCGGAAAAACGAATAGGAAGTGTAGATATATTTGCCTTTGCCGAGTTCGGCGTAAACCATTCCGCCTTTATTTTCCTGTTCGCCCGCGTCGTGCGATTCGAGAAGCGGCGTGTATTTCCGGTCGAATGTCGTAAAATTATAAAGATTTCGCTCCTGAACCCAACCTGCAAAATCTTCGCCGGTGATTTTATTCGGGAAATTGAAAACCGGCGATTGCGGCTCTAAAATCGTCACTTTCGCGTTTTCGTCAACGACGCGCGCGGTCGTTCCGGCGGTCGTTTTCTGCGTGTCGTTCATATTTGCGGGAAACGGCGCGAGATTTTTCTGCGCGTAATCAGGTCTTTGATACTGCGCGATAAAAGTGCCGCCATTGGTTACAAAATCCAGAATTCTCTGATTGTTTGAAACTAAATCCTGACGAACCTGAAAGGCTCGGATTCCGGCGACAATCACGTCGAAACGCGACAAATCGCCGCTCGTCAAAGCGGTTTCGTCCAATAATTCGACGCTCAAACCCATCTGACGAATCGCTTCGGGAACAGCGTCGCCGCTTCCCATTACGTAGCCGACTTTGACGGGCGCGACTTTCAAATCCAGAATTTGAAGCTTTGTCTGCACGCGGCTGTAAAAACGGTGCGTTTGGATATGCGGGTAAGCAATCGTGTGCATCTCCGTGTAGGTCATTCCTTCGCGGAAAGCGACGTGCGGATTGATGTAATAAGTTCCCGTTTTCGTGCGCGCCGGAATCGTAAATTCGAACGGAATCGACTGTTTTTCTCCTTTATTTTTTAATTTCAAAACCGGCATTCTCGGAACTTCCTTCCAATCGGAAAACGAGCCGAGATTAAGACTCGCCCACGACGGTTCGAGCGGCTTTTCCGAATGCTTTGTAATGTTCATCACAAGCCGCTGCGCCTGCGGTTTTTCGCTGTAAGGGACAATCAGAAGCTTCTGGTCAACGCTGACGGAAAGGTCTGGAACAAGCTCTAAATCCCGCCGAATCTCGCCGCGAACGTCGTCGGCAAAGCGATACTCGACGGGTTGATTGATGACGATTTCGGCGTTTCCGGCGATTTCAATTTTAACGGCGGCTGAAACTTGCGGCGGGCGAAACGGCAGAGTTTGATTTTCATCATCGTTCCAGCGATACATATTGCCGTCGCGTTCGTCGTCGAGCCAGTAAACGCCGCCGATTTTTGCCGCGCTCGTTGGTTTTACGTTAAAAAGCGCGGCTGCATTGGCGATTTCGCGGCGAAACGAAACCGCCGTTTCGGTTTGCGGAAATTCCGCTTTCGTCGTTTGCCAATCTTTCGGAGTATTTAAGGTAATTTCTTTAACTTTGACGTTTTCCGCGTTTGGAAAAAAAACTTTGACCGTCGCGGAAAAATCTTCGCCCTGAACAATCGTTTCTTTATTTGCTAAAGCATCAATTTGTATTCCGAGGGCGAGCTTTAACGCTTCGCTAAACTCCTTTTCTTTATTTTCCAAAAAGAATTTTGTAACGGGATTTCTGTCCGACCATTTTGTATCGTAAGAAAATTTCACGCCCTGCGCTAAGGTCTTCGCAATTTTTTGCGGAGATGAAGCTTCATAATTTTGCAAAACGCTGCTTGTTAAATCCTCAAGTTCAGCAAGTTTTTTCGGTAAAAGCTCGCTTTGATTATTTGAAGCGGCGGCGATGCCTTTAATGCTCGTATCAATTCCATCGAAAACAGATTTCTCATTTTCCACTTTCGGCACTTTGCTTTCAATCAGATTCAAACCCGAAAATATATCTCCTTTTAATTCAAGCCGCCCTTCGCCCTGCGATTTATGCTGGCTTCTGCCTTCCATCGCAATTTCAAAATACGAGCGTCCGAGCAGAGAATCGTATTTGCCCGTGTTGATTCGCAAAGTCGGCTGCGAATTGTCGCCGAAGCTTTGCTCGACGTAAAATTTCAAAACCTGCCACGGCGCGCCCGCGTCCACGCATTGTTGCGAGTCGGCGGCGGCTTTGACCGCAAGCGGCGCGATGTAGCCCGCAAATTGATGATGCCCGTGTCCGTCAGCCGGAGTTCCCGTAAAACGCGCGATGACGACTAAAGGACGAAATGCGCGAATGGCGCGAACCGAATCGCACAAAATAACTTTTTCGTCCCATTTTTCCTTTGCTTCCGCCAGAGTTTTTGAAAAACCGAAGTCGAATGCGCGCGTAAAATACTGCTCCGCGCCGTCGAGCCGCCGCGCCTGAAGAAGCTCTTCAGTGCGAATCACGCCGAGCGATTCGGATTGTTCCGAGCCGATAATATTTTGCCCGCCGTCGCCGCGCGTCAGGCTGAGATAAGCCGTTCGCGCATTTTCGCCGCGCGCCAAATATGCAAGTAAACCCGAATCTTCATCGTCCGGGTGAGCGCCGATGTGCATCACGCTTGCAGTCGTGTTTAATTTTTTGAGAATCTGCGCCAGCCCGGTTGCGCCGTAATCGTAAACGGGACGAACCTGAGCATTTGTTTCCCGCAAAGGCGCAAAGGCGCAAAGAAGAGAAATTGTCCACAGGTAGACGCAGACGGACACGGATGAAGAACGAAAATGCGTAATGCGTAATGCGTAATGCGTAATTGAAAATAATCTTTGTTTATCTGTGTTCATCTGTGGTTAATTTTTCTCCAACAATCTTTTCGCCGAACGGAAATTCGCCGCGTTTGTATGAGCGCACCGTGTAAATTATCAAACCCAAAACAATCAAAACGGCGGCGTATTTTACTTCTTTCTGAAAATTCGGGCGCATAAAAAGCACATATAAAAATCCGATAATCGCAATGAGCGCCGGAATCGGATAAAGCCACATTTTGAAAGGTCTCGGAAAATCGGCTCGCGTTTGCCGCAGAATAATCACGCCGACGATTTGCGCCAGAAATTGAATAATAATGCGAATTACGACGAGCGCGGCAATTACGTCAGCCAGTTTCAAAAAACAAAACAACGCGGCGATGCCGCCCATTGCCAGCAGCGAAACGTATGGAAAGCGGTGTTTCGGGTGAACTTTGGAAAAAATCTTAAAATAATTTCCGTCAAGGGACGCGGCGTAAGGCACGCGAGAATAACCTAAAAGAAGCGAAAAGACAGACGAAAACGCCGTCCACATAATCAAAACTGTCGCAATTATTCCCGCCGTGCTTCCATAAAGCCGTTCGATGAAAACAGAAATAACGAAGCGCCGCGCGTCGGAATTTGCCGTTTCCATAAACTCGCGCCACGGAATGACGCCGAGAATGGAAATGTTCATCACGATATAAATCGCCGAAACCGACAGAATCGAATAAATAATCGAGCGCGGAATCGTTTTTTCCGGTTCTTTAACTTCGCCCGCGAAAAAATTGACGTTGTAATAGCCCCAGTAATCGTAAACCGCGATGAGCAGAGCAGAGCCTAAACCGAGGAAAAATTCGGGTTTGAGCGTGAAAGCGTCGGGCGGAAAATCAAACGCGATTGCCGGATTGAAATTCGTCACGCCGGCGAAAATCACCCACGCAATCGTCAGCATCACGCCGAGCCACAAAAATTTCCCGAATTTTTCGATAATCGTGATTTTCCGATAAAGCAGAAAAACGCAGAACAGGCAGATGCCGATGGCGACGAATGTGCCGTAAGATGCGAGAACGCTCGCGCTTAAATCGCCGAGCAGCGGAATATGTAAAACGAAATCGCGCTGAAAAAAAGTTTGTCCCAATTCGGGGAAAATATACGTCGCGTAAAGCGCGAAGCCGAGACAGCCCGAAGCCATCGAGAGCGGCGCGGAAAATTGGAGCTGCCAGATGAAAAGAAACGACATCAAGCGTCCGAGCCGCTTTTTGCCGTAGATTTCCTGCAAATAATTGTAAGGTCCGCCACTTTTGGGCATCGCCGCGCCGAGTTCAGCCCAGACCAAACCGTCGCAAATGACCAGAAGCGCGCCGAAAATCCAGCCGAGCATCGCCTGCGGTCCGCCCATCGCGGCGATAATCAAAGGCATCGTGATAAACGGTCCGACGCCAATCATATCAATCATATTCAGCGTCGTCGCGCCGCTTACGCCGACCGCGCGAATCAACTCGGGTTTTTCATTTTCGGACATTTGATTTATTTTTCACCGCAGAGACGTAGAGAAAGAAAATTAACAGGGATAACAAGATAGACGAGGATAAGAAAATATTTTTGTATTATCCTTGTGCATCCTGTTATTCCTGTTAATTCTTTCCTTTGCGTTTCTGCGGTTTAATTTCTCTCAAGCGCTCTGTGTTCGTTTTTCCTCGCTTTGCGCTAAAATCTTTTCGTAAAAACTTATGTAATGCGGAATAATCAGCTCCGAGCCGTAACGCGAAACCGCTAATTCACGCGCTTTTGCGCCGAAAGCGAGACGCATTTCTTCGTCTTTCAGGAATTTCATCACATCGTCCGACATTTTTTCCGTGTCGGCGATGTCGCTCAAAAATCCGGTTTCGCCGTCCACGACGACTTCGGGAATGCCGCCGATGCGTGTCGCGATAACGGGAACTTCGCAGGCTTCGGCTTCGAGCGCGGCAAGACCGAAAGATTCGAGTTCGGACGGAAGCAGGAAAACGTCTGCGATGCCGAGATAATCGGAGATATTCGCCTGTTTGCCGACAAAAATTGTGTCATCTTTGACGCCTAATTTTTCAGCCTGATAATAGCAAGCCGAGCGTTCGGGTCCGTCGCCGACCATTACAAGGCGCGCTTTTCCGCCTTTCGCTTTGACTTTGGCGAGAATCTCGACGCAATCGACCGGACGTTTGACGGCGCGGAAATTGGAAACGTGAACGAGGAGCTTTTCGCCGTTCGGCGCAAGCTCTTCGCGCAAAGGCGATTCAGCTAAATGTTTGTAATGACACGAGCAGATAAAATTCGGAATAACCTCGATTTCGTCAAAATCGAAAGTTTCAATCGTCGCCTGTTTCAAAAATCTGGAAACCGCCGTTACGCCGTCCGACTGCTGAAGCCCGTAACGCGTAATCGGCAGATACGAACGGTCTGCGCCGACTAAAGTAATGTCCGTTCCGTGAAGCGTCGTGATAACGGGAACGTAACGCTTTTGTTTGATTGATTCGCGCGCCAGAATCGCGCTGATTGAATGCGGAATCGCGTAATGAACGTGCAGCAAATCCAGCTTTTCCGAGCGCGCGACCGTCGCCATTTTCGTCGCCAGCGCCAAATCATAAGGCTGATGCTCGAAAAGCGGGTAGGTCATCATCTCGACTTCGTGAAAATGGACGCGCTCGTTAAGCTCGGTCAGGCGCGTCGGCAAAGTTGATGAAATAAAATGAACATTATGCCCGCGCTGGGCTAATTCGCGTCCGAGCTCCGAGCCGACAATTCCGCTTCCGCCGTAAGTTGGGTAAACCGTGATTCCGATGTTCATAAAATTACTGTTAATGCAAAATTTATCGTATCACGGGATTTCCGCAAACTTCCAATCAATTTAAATAAACAGTCGCAGGAAGACGCCGAAAATGATAGCCGCCGCGCCGAAACAGGTTTTATTATTCGTCGCGGCTTCCGTTTTATCTTCCGGCTTTTTCGTCAGAATTTTAGGCGGTTCGGTTTCAGTCGAGGAAATCTCTGTCGTCCAGCCTTTTTTCCTGACATAATAGATGATGCCCGTGTGGTCGTCGGTAAAAAGAAACGAATTCGCGTCGAGCCGCATAATGTCGCACGGGCGACCGTTGACGGTTTTTCCCTGCAAAAAGCCGTTTATAAAATCTTCTAATTTCTCGCCTTTTCGCATTAAAACGATTTTATAACCGCTTCCGACCTCTTTGTTGGTCGAGCCGTGAAGCGAAACGAGAAAACCGTTTTTGATAGATTCGTCGGTGTCCGCCGCGTCAAAATAATCAAAGCCCATCGACGAGCTGTGCGCCGGAAAATACGCGTAGGAAGCGGGAATATTGGCGCAGGATTTCAGGCGATTGGTCGGTTTTTTAATCGTGTTAGGCTTTGTCGTGTCAAAAAAAACCTTGCCGTCTGCCTGGTAACACGAAGCCCAGCCGTAATCCGCGCCGTCTTTTACGGCATAAAAAGTTTCATCCGGTTTATCAAGTCCGAGATGGTCTGAGCCTTGATTCGTCGCCCAGAGATGCTCGCCAATCCATTTTATCGACACGGCATTTCGCAAGCCTTTCGCAAACGTGTGCTGCCCGCTGCCGTCCGCGTTCATCTCTATAATCGAGGCGCGAACTTCTTCTTTTTCATCGCAGGCATTGCACGATGAGCCGACCGAAATATACAGTTTCCCGTTTGGCGAAAAAGCGATTGTCCGGGTCAGATGCCAGCCGCCGTATTTATAGCTCAAGCCGTGGTCTGGAAAAGTCGCCAGAATTTGCGGCTTCGCGTCGGTCGGTTTCGTTTCGCCTTTTGTAAATCTGCGGCGCGTTAATTGATGAGTTTCGGCGAGATAAAACCAATCCTGACCGTCTGCGTCGGTATAAAACTGTACGCTGTTCGGGTTTCTGAGATTTGTCAGATACGGAATGACTTTGCCGAATTTGCCCGTTTTTTCATTCCATTCGTCGAGAATATAAACCGTTCCTTTCGAGTTGTCGGAAAGATTCAGCATATCGGTTACGAAAATTCTCCCGTCGGGCGCTTTGGCGAAAAAACGCACGCGTTTTAAATTTTCGACCGCCGGAATTATCTCGTATTCGGCGGGCAGGTTGAGATTGAAAGTCCTGCCGTTTTTCAGGCTGATTTTATGCGGAACGAGCTTGTTGCGCTGTTGTCCGAAAACGGAAAATTGAAAGAAGAGCAGGCAAGCGAGCGGAAAAAGAATTTTGAGTTTCATAAGTTTATAATTTTTGCGGTTTTGCAGAAATTATAAACTAAAAATGCGTAAAAATTAATCTTAAATCAGACTTCGCTTAAAACAACTATTTCGGCGCGCGCTTTTGATTCGTCCAGAAATCTCTGAATTTCGGCGAAAACTTTTTGCTCGGTCAGAATCTGGCGGATTTCCGCGCGTTTTTCTTCAAGTCCGGGCATCAAAAGTCCGGGGTTGCGGCGGCGAAATTCGGGAATGAAGGTTTCGCGATAATATTTAGCTTCGTCGTCGGGCGTGATGACGACGAACGAGCGAAAGCGGAAATCGATATATTTTTCAATCCTCACGCGCTGCGCCATCATTCGCTCGAAATTTTCGTCTTTGACCGAATCGAAGCCGACCAGACGCAAACGCTTTTCAAATTCGGCGGTCGAAGGAAAACCCGCCAGAACGTCTTCGATTTTTGCTTTTATTTCATCCGCGCTCGGCTCGGCTCGCGGCAGGCGCTGTGCTTCGAGCGCAAAAAGACGCTGGTTGATTAATAACTGCAAAGCGCGATTGAGCTCGTCTGAGGTCGGCGGATTTAGCGATGCGCCCGGCTGAAGGGCAAGCTGCCAAAGCACGTCGGAATAGGTGATAAGCTCCGTATTTACGCTGTCGCTGATGGTCGCGACCATTTTATCGACCGTTTCCTGCGCGTTTGTCTTGACCGGGAGAAAAACGAGAACGAGCGCGAGATAAACAATAAATTTTTTGAGTTTTGCCGCTTTTTTCATAGCCGTTTTCTTGATTTTTGAATTAATTCCGAAAACTGTCAAATTATTTGCCTAAATAAGCGAAAATCATTGACAAAGTGTTAAAAATTGTTTTTAATTAGATAGGAAGTTTTTGCACTTCTCATATCGTAAGTCTAACCAATCCTCTCTGATGACAAATTTCCGGCAGAAGTTTGTCGTGTCCGAAGCCGAACCGAGATGTTGTCCCTGAAACCAGTAAAATACAGCGCGGAAACGTTTTCTTCCGAAAGGAAAAATTCAGATTCATCGCGCGAATTAAAATTTATTACCGAGCTTGGGCGAAGCCTGCTTTTCACGGTGCATCCGAAAAAGGTCGTCTCGCGCGTGGCTGAAGCTATTCAAACGGAGCTTGGCGCGGAAATCTGCGCCGTCGCCTGCGAGCTTCAGCAAATCGGTCTGGTAAGCTGCGCTTTTGCCGCGCACAAGCCGAAACAAAACTTTCTGCATCGCGCGAAATTTAAGAAATGGCTGGAAATTCTGCCTTCGCAGATTTCTTTTTCAAAGGAAAGCGAGAAGGATTTTCTGCTCAAAGGAAAATCTCACGCGCTCGAATATGCTTCGCCGCTCCACATTAACGGGGAAGTAAAAGGCGCGCTCATCGTCGGTTTTAAGAAAAGACAGGATTGCACGGAATCGGCAAAACGCTTAGTGGACGCGGCGACGCAAATGGCGGCGATGTCCGTAAATCTTTCGGCGCATTACGAAGCGGCAATCAATACTTCGATAAATGAGGCGCGCGAAGAGCAAAGAAAATTTACCGAATCGATTTTGGACGCTTTGCCCGTTTCGCTCTATGTGATTGACCGCGAGTACAAAATCGTTACGTGGAACCGGCATCGCGAAATCGGAGCGCAGGGAATTCCGCGCGATTCGGTTATCGGGCGCAATGTTTTTCAGGTTTTGTCGAAATACCCGCAATCCGCCTTAAAACGGGAATTTGAACGCGCTTTTGAAACGGGAAGAATCGAGCGAATCGAGCAAAGCACGGTTGACGAAGGCGGAAAAACGAAACACTGGCTGGTCAGCAAAGTTCCGATGCGCGACGAGGAAACAAAGGAAATCACGCACGTTATCACGGTCGGCGAAGACGTTACGATGCGCGTCGATGCGATTCACGCGGTCGGACGCGCCGAAAAGCTCGCCGCCATCGGACGACTTGCGGCAGGCGTCGTTCACGAAATAAACAATCCGCTGGCGACGATTTCAGCCTGCGCCGAATCTATGGAATCGCGCGTCTCGGAAGGCGATTTCGGCGCGTCGCCCGAAGTCGAAGATTTGCAGGAATATCTCGGTTTAATCCGCAGCGAAGCTTTTCGCTGTAAATCAATCACCAACGGGCTTCTCGATTTCAGCCGGATGCGTACGGGCAATCGTTTTCCGATAGACATCGGCGAAATTCTACAATCTTCGGCACGGCTCGTGCGGCATCAAAAACGCGGCAACAATATTGAAATAGCATTCGATATTGCCGAATATATTCCGCACGTTGTCGCCGACGGCGGGCAGATTCAGCAGTCGGTTATCGCGCTCGCGACCAACGCGATTGACGCGATGCCCGAAGGCGGAACGCTCACATTTCGCGCTTTCGCGCAGACAAATCGCGTAGTTATCGAAGTTCAGGACACAGGCTTCGGCATCGAGCCGGAAAATATGTCGAAAATTTTCGAGCCGTTCTTTACGACCAAAGAAGTCGGCAAAGGAACAGGTCTCGGACTTGCCGTCTGTTACGGCATTATTACTGAAAACAGCGGACGCCTGAGCGTTCGTTCAAATGTCGGAGTCGGGACAACTTTCTCGATATTTTTACCGGTCAGCAAAGACAAATAATGAGTCTGGAAATAGAATTTTGACTTTCCAAGCTCCCAAACTCAAACAAACTTATGGCAAAACTTTTAGTAGTTGATGATGAAAGCAATCTGCGCCTCGTTGTGCAGAAGGAAATGAGCCGCCAGGGACACGAAGTCGAAACGGCTTCGGACGGCGAAACGGCTTGGAGTCTGCTTGAAGAAACGGACTTCGACGTTCTTCTGTGCGACATAAATATGCCGCGCCTTGACGGCATCGGGCTGCTCCGGCGTTTGCGCGAAAAATCGCAGAATCAGCCCGAAGTGATTATGCTGACGGGAAATGCAACGGTCGAAACGGCGATTGACGCGATGAAGCTCGGCGCATACGATTATCTGACCAAACCGTATCGCATCATGGAATTATCGGCGCTTGTTACACAAGCCGCCGAAAAACAGCAATTAAAAGTTGAAAACAAGCGTCTGCGCGCGCAAATCGAGCGCACGCATCAGAGTATGCCGGACATCGTGGCGGAATCGCCGCAGATGAAGGAAGTTTTGCGTCTCGTCCAGCGCGTCGCGGTTTCCGACACATCGGTTTTAATCACGGGCGAATCGGGAACGGGAAAAGAATTAATCGCGCAGGCGCTGCATCGTCTGAGCCGCCGGAATGATAAAAGCTTTGTCGATTTAAACTGTGCCGCGCTTCAGGATTCTCTGCTTGAGTCGGAGCTTTTCGGACACGAAGCCGGTGCGTTTTCGGGCGCGAGAAATCGCAAATTAGGACTGTTTGAAATTGCCGACGGCGGAACTTTGTTTTTGGACGAAGTAATGGAAATGCCCGCGCAATTACAGTCGAAACTGCTTCGCGCGCTGGAAACACGTTCGTTTTTCCGCGTCGGCGGTGTGAAAAAGGTCGAAGTTGACGTTCGGTTGATTGCCGCGACGAATCGCAATCCGAAACAGGCGGTCGCCGAAAACGTTTTTCGTCCCGACCTTCTTTACCGCATCAACAGCTTCGAAATTAATATTCCGCCGCTTCGTGAGCGTCGTGAAGACATCGAACCGCTCGCGCAGCATATTCTGCAAAAACTCGCGGGCGCAAATGCTCCCGAGCTTGCGCCGCAAGCCATTGACGCGCTGGTTTCATATAGCTGGACGGGCAACGTTCGCCAGCTTCGAAACTGTCTCGAACGCGCCGTTCTTTTAGCCGATAACGGTAGAATTACGACAAAGGAATTGCCGCCCGAAGTCGTTTATCGAACAAATGAGCCGATTGTTTCCATTAATAATCATTCGCCTTATGAAAACGCGACCAATTCATTTCAAAACTCGACGCCGACGACCGGATTGCGCGAAATGGAGCGACAGCAGATTTTGACGGCGCTTGAACAAACAGGCTGGCATCGCGGCAAAACGGCGGAAATCTTAGGCATTTCGCCCTCGACGCTTTACCGTCGCCTACGCGAATATGAACTGGAAACAAGATAGAGATTCAAGATTTAAGATTCAAGATTCAAGATTCAAGATTCAAGATTCAAGATTTAAGATTTAATATTTAAGATTCCATATTCAAGATTTAAGATTCAAAATTCAAAATTTAAGATTAAATTACGACCAATCTTGAATCTTGAATCTTGAATCTTAAATATTAAATCTTAAATATTAAATCGAGAAAAGATATGCAGGAACTCGTAAAAGAATTTAACAGAGAAAATTTAAAGCCGATAATTTTTATCATTATCGTGCTTATCGTTACAGCGATTACAGCATATCCGCAGCGCAAATTCGGCGGCACGGTCGTCGAAGTTGTGAACGGTAAAACTGCGGTCATACAGCTTTCGTCCGGCAATAAGATTACTGCCGTTTTGCAGTTTATCGAGATTCCCGAAGCCGAACAGCCGCTTTACCAGACGGTTAAAGAGCATCTCGAAGCGCTTGTGCTCGGCAAAACAGTTTTGTTTCAGCCTCGTCGCGTTCTTCAAAGCGAAAGCGTCGGGCAGCTTGTTCTGAACGGTGCGGATATCAGCCGGCAAATGCTCCGCGACGGCGCGGCGTGGTATGCGTTGCCGGAAAAGAACGCGCAGGATGCGAGTGAAAGCGAAGTTTATCAAACGACGGAAGCGCAGGCGCGGGCGGAAAAACGCGGCGTCTGGGGCGTCGAAAATCTGAAAACCGCGTGGGAATTTCGCGCCGAGCGCGAGGAGCGCAGGAAACAGGAAGAGAAAGCGAAGCTTCAGGCGACAATGCCGCAGACAATTTCGGAAAACAAGCCTTCGACGATTGTTAACGCAAAGAAAAAAACTGTCGTCAGCGTCAGCATGTGGTCGAACATCGGCGACACAGAAACCGCCGCTGCTTCCGATTTAGGCTCGAATTTATTTAGCGGCGCGGTGCCGAAAACCAATCTCAGCTTTCTCGGAACGCGCGGCAACTTTTTCTTTGTGGAAGACGAAAAAACGAGCATAAAAATCGAGAGCCGCGTGTTTTATATTTTTTCGGAAGACAAGAAAACCGATTATTTTGTCATCGGAATTCTCGCCGAATCGCCGAATTACAATTTTGCCGAATCCAATTCGCTGACGCTTATCGCCGAAGACGGGAAAGCCGTTTGGGGCAAAGCCATTCGCCTCGCGCGCCAGATGCCTTACACGGTTCAGGAGCTTTTGATTTATAAAATCGATGCAACCACGCTGCTCAGACTTTCCCATACTCTCGACGTTAAGGTCAGGCTCGGCAATTTCGCGGGCACAATGGACGCCGAGTTCTCCGGGCATCTAAAAGAGCTTCTGCGCGGCGTAAACATAGATATATACGAAAAGCCGTAACAGTTTAAGTGAAAAGTGAGAAGTGAGAAGTGATAGGTAAAATCAATTACTTATCACTTCTTTTTCTTTCGTATTTTTAATTCCTTAAAAGTCGTTTCCTTATCAGTTTCGCGCGAAAAAACAATTTCTTCGCTCACGCCGATGACGATTTCCGCCGTCGTGTAAATCTTACAGCCTTCGGTCAGATGCCCGCCGATGGTTTTGCCTGTTCCGTCAGACACGGAAATATGCAGGTGAACGCCGTCGGCGGAAAGCGTTCCCGTGAGTGATACGATTTCATACTTTCCTTCAAAACTTGTGCTGTCGCTTTTATCCGCGAGACGAATTTTCGTTTCCTTCAAGCTCCCGACTGCCGTGATGATAAAGCCCGCGCTGATTTTATTTTCCTTTGTAAATTTCTCCATCTCGACCCGCAAATCCTGATTCGGTTTCAGACGCAGAGCGTAAATCTTAAAATTCTTCGCGCTCGCCTGTTCGACCGTTTGCGCCGACGCGCCAAGAACGGAAACAAAAATCAGGCTCAAAAAAAAACATATTTTCTTTATTCGCATATTCCTGTATTCTTAAAGCACTTTTACAGGCAGTCAAATTTAGATGTGCGGAATTTTTGCAAAGGAATTTCGATTTGAGGAAAAATGATGGAACAGAGAAATTTTCAAACGGCGCAGAAGCGTCATTCGCGGCTCGGCATCGTATCGGTAGTTATCGGTTTTCTGCTGCCGGTTCTGCTGGTGTTTTTCATTATGACCGGGGCGATGCTCGATGCCAAAAAAGACTCTATCGGCAACGATATTCTCGTCGCCTATGTCCTCATCAGCCTGACGTTTCCATTTTTGCATCTGTTGGCGCTTATTCTCGGCATAATCGGTATTTTCTCAAAGAAGACGAAAAAGCTGCTTCCAATTTCCGGTGCGATTATCAACGGTGTTCTGCTTCTGCTGGTAGTTGTATTCGCTATCTTTATAATACCGCAGCTGGGCGCTCTGACCGCTTTCAGATAAATAATGCGCGGTTGTGCTGAAGATGAGAGCAGATTTTCGGATTTTTGCCGCCGCTCATAAAATTTCTATCCAATAGCGGGAAATCATCTTTCCGGTCGTTTTCGATATTTCCTGTTCGGAGAGCTTGCCGCCGTTTTTCTCGATGATTTTTGCCGAGCCGGTGTTATCGGCGGCGCAGGTCAGGAGAACGCGCTTTAAGCCGCGATTTTTTGCTTTTTCGAGTGTTAATTTGAGAATCAGAGTGCCGTAGCCTTTGCGTCTTTCCGTCGGGCGAATGTCGTAGCCGATGTGCCCGCCGACATCTTCCAGATTGGCATTAAGACGGTGGCGCAAATCGCTTCGCCCGATGATGCGGCGCTCCCGGACGAGCCAGAAGGTATCGGACGGAACATGGTTCGGCGGCAGATTTGTGCCGAGCGCGTAATTCTCCACATTGTTGAGATGCGCGTCGAAATCTTCAAGCTCGGATTTATAATGCTCGTCCCCGGCGCTGACAGATTCCTGCGCCATCGCGAGAAATTCCGCTTTTAGCCCGGCGGTCGGCGCGATTAATTTTAGATTTTGCCGGCGCATAATTATTTAAGTGAGAAGTGCGAAAGATGTAAAAACTTTTCTCATTTCTCATCTCTCACTTCTCACTTTTTTGCCTCGCTTTGACCTGAAATTTAACGTCGTAGCCTTCGGGAATCTTCGGCACGAGCAGCCACAAATCGTATTGACTCAGGGCGCGACAGGTCGAACCGCGCGGGTCGATGTAGCTGATGTCGGGAAGATATTGTTTTTTCTCCGCGTCTTTGACGACTTTATATTCGAGACCGGCGGGAACGCGGCAATAGCCGGAATTTATTTGGATGCCGAGCAGTGTGTGCCTCGCGAAATCAATCTTTTCGAGATTTTTCAGACAAAAATCGCGGCTCGCGTCATTGCGGATTGTCTTCAGATAATCGGCTTCGTCTTTGATAACGAATTCCGTTATAAAAATGGTCTGGATACAGCCTTTCAGGTCGATTTGTTTTGTCTCTAATGTTTCTTGAGAATTTATAAGACTGAAAACGTCTTTTTCGTTTTGTTCGGTGTATTCGGTTTTTGATTCGTCAAACTCGACCTTGTAATCCGGCGGGATTTTTTCAATTACGAACCATCTTTGAAATGAGCCTGCGGCGCGGCATCCGCCCCAGCGTTTGCGGATTTTGACGGTGTATTTTTTCTCCGCGTCGCTGCGGAAAATTTTGCTGTCGGCGCTGACAAAACAGTCGCCGCGCACGCTGAAGCTGATGAGCGTCTGCTTTTCAAAATCGACTTCGAGCGTTTTTCTCAGATTAATACAACGCGCATCGGCAAGAATTTGCCGGAAGGCTTCTTTTGAAACAACCGAGTTTTCCCTTTGCACGCATTCCCAGTTGCGCGAATAAACTTCGTTTAGAACCGGAACTTCGGTTTCTTCATTCGTCTGCCCGCGAGCCGTAAAAACTGCGCAGAACATCAGAATGGCGACAGTAAACAAAAATCCGGCATATCGGCTTGGCGCGTATTTCATAAATACTCGGCTAAATTAACAAACAGTGTAAAAGCGGGGTTTAACCGTCCGCTTTTACGCTGTTTGCTTTCGGTCTGGAAAAAACGTAATTGAAAACGTATTCCCGCAGCTTATCGCGGTTTTGTTTCAAATATGCCGGATGGTCCTGAGCAATGCCTTCATCTTTCAATGCCAGCAGAATATACGGTTCGAGAAAGCCTTTATCATAGATTTCGACCAGCATCGCCAAATCGGGATGCAGCTTTTTAACCGGATTGTCTTTCGCTTTCATTCGTTCCTTGAGCGTCGTTACGGTCATTTTAAGCGCATCATATTCTTCGGCAAGACTGTGGCGATATTTAGTTTCGTTCGGAAAAGCTGTCTTGAATTTATCGCTCAAGCCGTTTTTCCCGGTTTGCCACAATGTGCGCGACATACCGTAAGCCGTCCATGCAAATGAGCCGTCATCCGTTTTATCGCCGCCGCCCTGTGTGATATTGATATTGCCGCTGTTGCCCGCGCCGACATTCACCGGAATTTCAATCGACGGATGACCGATTTCTATGCCGGTTATTTCCGACCACTGCTTCATGCCGCCGAGCGCCCGGCTGTTATACGGCTCGGTAATATAAGCTTCGACATAGCGTTCGCGGGCGCGGTCGTATTTTTTTTGTTTCATCAAAGGCGTGGCGGAATAACGATAAGCGGTTTCACGATTCGGATTAATCAAAATCGCCTTCTGATACCAGACTTCGGCTTTGTCGAAGTCGCCTTTCTGCACAAAAACATCGCCCGAATAAAGCGCCGCTTCGTAAATATTCGGGTCTTTCTTCAAGGCTTCCTGATACATCAGAAAAGCATTGTCATAATCGTTGCCGGCAAAATACGCTTCGCCTTTATTCATAAGCTCTTCGGCTTCTTTGTTTTTGGAATAATTCGCGGTAGGCGCATTGCTGACAGCGCCGCCGTCAGGCGGAATCGTCGCAATTAACTGGTCGAGATTTTCTTCTTTTGAGCCGAGTTCTTTAGCTTTAACAAATTGTTTGCGGGCTTCTGCCAGTAATTTTCGCGCCTCGGTTTTGTCGGTTTGCGTTGCCGCTTTTATAAAAAGAGAAAAGCCGTAAAGAAAACGGAAATCCGGGTCGTTCGGCGAATCTTTAACTATTTTTTCCAGATAAGGCGCAGCTTCGGCAAAACGCTTTTGCTTGAATAATTCGAGAACTTTAGCAATATCTTCTTCGCCGCTGATTTGCGCGCGGAGAGGCGTCGCGACAAATGAAGCGAGTGCTGCAAACACAAAGAGATGAAGCAAAAACGTCCTGATGTTTTTGTATGATTTCATATTTCCGGCTCCTAGAAGTTTTATTAAATATTCTGCTTGAATAATGTCAGAATTCGTCAATAAGTTTGGCAGATTAAACAAATAAAGTGAAGACTTCGTTTGAATAAATCATACCTTTTCGGGTTAATTTTAAACAATTGTCGGAAAATTCGATTAAGCCCAAATCGTCGAAACGCGCCAAATCTTCAGCCATTTCTTTACGCAAATTAATACCGAAACGATTTTCGTATACGCTTAAATCCAATCCTTTTGCCAGACGCAGATTTAGAAACGCGAACTCGGCGGAAAGTTGCTTTGCCGAGAGGCGAATTTCCTCGACGACGGGCGACGCGCCGCTTTCGACGAGCGAAACATATTTGTTAGTATCGCGCTCGTTTGCGCGCCTCGCCGCGCCGTCAAACGAATGCGCCGAAACGCCGAAGGCATAGACAGGCTCGCACAGCCAGTATTTCGAATTATGACGCGACTCAAATTCAGGCAGTGAAAAATTTGAAATTTCGTATTGCGCGTAGCCTTTTTCGCCAATTTTTTCGAGCATCAATTCATACATCTCGCCCGATAAATCTTCGTCGGGCAAAGGCTGCCGCCCGCTTCGAACCTGTTCGGCAAGCGGCGTGCCTTCGTGAATTTCCAAAAGGTAAAGCGAAAGATGTTCGGGCTTTAGAGCCAAAGCTTCATCGAGATTTCTTTCCCAATCTTTCAAGCTCTGGCGCGGCAAGCCCGCGATTAAATCGAAACTGACGTTTTCAAAATTCGCCTCGCGCAAAAGCCCTATTGTTTCTCTGACATCCTGCGCCGTGTGTCTTCGTCCGAGTCTTTTCAACTCCGTATCGTCAAAAGTCTGCGCGCCGAAGCTCGCGCGGTTGACGCCCAGAGATTTGTATTCGCGCAAGGTTTCGAGCGAAACCGTCGCCGGATTCATTTCCATTGTCAGTTCAATATCGGGCAGAACGGAGAACTTTTTATAAATCGAATCGAGTATTTTTTCGAGCTGTCGCGGCGATAAAAGCGAAGGCGTTCCGCCGCCGAAATAAATTGTGTCAATGTGGTTTTCGGTTTTCGGCTTTTGGTTTTCGAAATCTTGAATCTTAAATCTTGAATCTTGAATCTTGAATCTTGAATCTTGAATCTCTTTTACGAGTGCATTGACGTAACGCTCGACAGTTTCATTGTTCTTGAAAACGTCGGTCGCAAAATCGCAATACGAACAGCGCGAGCGGCAAAATGGAATGTGAAGATAAACGCCTGCTTTCATTTTATACATTTTACGCTCCTTTTTTCGCGGGAACAAAAATCAAAGGCGAGCGTATGGATTTTTGCCGCATCCGGTGAAAAATTTATGGAACAGATTTCTTATTACGCTTCAGCCGTCTCGTTTGCAGCAGTCATTATTTGCTGGTTTATATTTGCCGGAACTTTTCTCCTGAGGAAAAAACCAAAATCCGCGCCGGATGCAAAGCGCGCGCCGAAGTCGTTTATCGGCATCGCGCTGCAAGGCGTTTCATTCGGGCTTGTCTGGGCGCTGCACCGCACACCGCTTTTTTCGCCGTTTATCGACAGTCAATACACTCTCAACATTATTTTTCAGATTTTAGCCGCACTGCTCGCCGTCGGCTCGGTCTGGATGGCAAATTCGGCGATAAAGGAACTCGGCAAACAATGGAGCTTTCAGGCGCGTCTGATTGAAGACCACAAGCTCATTACAGGCGGCGTTTACCAAATCGTGCGCCACCCGATTTACGCGGCAATGCTCGGAAAGCTTTTGGCGACCGGATTTATTTTAAGTCATTGGCTGGCTTTAATCGTCGCCGTCGTCATTTTTATTATCGGCACAAAAATCCGCACCGTTGCGGAAGAAAAACTGCTTCGCGACGCTTTTCCCGACGAATATGACGAATACGCCGCTAAAGTTCCGGCGTTTATCCCGTTTGTGAAAATTTAATTTTCCAGTTGATTTTCAAGCGAGAATTTCCAAGCCGTTTCGAGCTCCGCAACGGGAGCGGAAACAATTTCTTCGCCGTTGATTTTGATTTTCAAATCTTCGCCCGCGACTTTTCCGATAATCGTGAAAGGACTGTTCGTTTCCGCACAAATCGCTTCGATTTCGCTTAATTTTTCGGGCGCGAAACTAATTATAATTCTCGAAGGCGATTCGCCGAAAAGATGTGTCGCCGCATCCAAATTTTCGTCTTTCAAATCAATTTCCACGCCGGTTGATTTTCGATTCAAAGAGGAAAAACAGCTTTCGGCAATCGCCACCGCCAAGCCGCCATCCGAGCAATCGTGCGCTGATTTCAGCAGAAATTTATCCGCCAGATTCAAACAGGTTTGCTGAACTCGTTTCTCCAAATCCAAATCTATTCCGGGAACTTCGCCCATTTCAATCAGCTCGCCGGTCGTTAAACCCAAAATGGTCTGCGCGTATTCGCTCGCCGCCAAATCGTCCTTCGTCTCGCCCAGAAGCGCGATTAAATCACCTTCGATTTTAAATCCATGCGTGATGATTTTTCGCGCGTCTTCAATGAGTCCGACCATTCCGATTGTCGGCGTCGGCAAGATTCCGCGTCCTTCGGTTTCGTTGTAAAACGAAACATTGCCGGAAACAATCGGCGTTTCAAACGCTTCGCAGGCTTCTTTTATTCCGTCGATAACTTCCGAAAAACTCCACATAACTTCGGGGCGTTCGGGCGAAGCAAAGTTCAGACAATTTGTTACGGCAATCGGTTTTGCGCCGACACAGACGTTGTTTCGCGCGGCTTCCGATACAATCAATTTTGCGCCTTCTCTCGGATTAATCGCGGCAAATTTTCCATTTCCGTCCAGGCACATCGAGATTGCGCGGCGCGTTTCTTTCACCCGCACAACCGCCGCGTCAGCGCCCGGAAGTACAGCCGTGTTCGTCCGAACCATTGTGTCGTATTGCTCGTAAACCCAACGCTTCGAGCAAATATTCGGCGAAGCGAGAAGCATTTTTAAAGCTTCGCTTTGGTTTTCGGTTTTTGGTTTTCGGTCTTCGTAATTTTGAATTTTGAATTTTGAATCTTGAATTCTCGCCGACATCGGACGATTATATTTCGGCGCTTCGTCGGTCAATTTATCGACCGGCAAATCCGCCATCAGCTCGCCGTTATGAAAAACTTTCAGACGATTTCCTTCGACGACGCGCCCGACGACGACCGCGTCCAAATCCCATTTGTTGAAAATCTCGACAATCTGTTTTTCGCGTCCCCTGTGCGCGACAATGAGCATTCGTTCCTGCGATTCCGACAGCATCATTTCATACGCCGTCATATTTGTTTCGCGCTGCGGGACACGCGTTAAATCAAGCTCAAGACCTGTTCCCGCGCGCGCCGCCATTTCGACCGACGAGCTCGTCAAGCCAGCCGCGCCCATATCCTGAATGCCTTCAATCGCGCCCGAACGCATCGCTTCGAGACACGCTTCGAGCAGAAGTTTTTCCAGAAACGGGTCGCCGACCTGAACCGTCGGACGTTTTTCGAGCGCTTCTTCGTCAAATTCGGCGCTCGCCATCGTCGCGCCGTGAATCCCGTCGCGCCCGGTTTTTGCGCCAACATAGAGAACCGGATTTCCGACGCCCGAAGCCTTGCCGAAAAATATCTGGTCTTTGCGGACAATTCCGAGCGCAAAAGCATTGACCAGAGGATTTAAGTTGTAAGCGTCGTCAAAAACGACTTCGCCGCCGACCGTCGCTGTTCCGAAACAGTTGCCGTAAAAACCGATTCCGGCGACACAGCCTTTAAGAATTGTTTTGTTGCGATTGCCGTGTTTATCGTGATTGAGATTTCCGAATCTGAGAGAATTCATCAGAGCAATCGGGCGCGCGCCCATCGTGAAAACATCTCTGAGAATTCCGCCGACGCCGGTTGCCGCTCCTTGAAACGGCTCGATAAACGACGGGTGATTGTGCGATTCGACTTTGAAAGCGACGCACCAATCGTCGCCTATATCGACGACGCCGGCATTTTCGCCCGGCGGAACGATTACGCGCTCGCCCGTTGTCGGAAGTCTCTGCAAATGAACGCGCGAAGATTTGTAACTGCAATGCTCAGACCACATAACGGAAAATATGCCGAGTTCGGTCATCGAAGGCTCGCGTTCCATTATCTGCAAAATTTTCTCGTATTCTTCGGCGGCAAATCCGTGTTGAGCAACAATTTCAGGCGTGATTTTTGTATTGTTCATCTGTTTATTTCAAGCGTCGAGAACGAAACAGACATTTTAGCGTTTTATATTTTTCGTGTCGAATCCACAGCAAAAATAAAGACGCAAATTTCGATTTTGCGTCTTCGGTTTAGGAAAAATTTAATTGAAATTTACGGGTGCGGGTCCATTCCGTACTGCGTCCATTCTTCTTTCGAAGGACCGTAAACGCCCGGAACGCGCAAGCCTGCCTGGCGCATCAAAACGGTCATCTGCCCGCGATGATGAATCTGGTGCGCGATAAGCCCGTGCAGCGTCGCGCCTTTTTTCCAGCTCATTCCATACATCGGAATTTCATCGTCGAGTTCTTCGTTTTTCCATGCGTTTGCGATTGTTTCGCCGACCGTTTTCGCGGCTTTTTCGTAGATGGAAATCATCTCCGCGAGATTCGTCATCTCGCCGCCCGCCGTCAAATCGGTTTTAATTCCTGCCTCGCCGAGCATTTCGCCCGGCGTCGTCGCTACATGCCACGCGATAAAGCCGAGCGAGCGCCCGTCGTCGGAAACTTTTTGCGCCAGAGATTCTTCGGTCAAAGCGCGAAGTATATCCAGCGTTTTTTCGCTTTCATGTCCCCAATCGGCTTGAAAATCTGTAATTGCACGATACATAAATTTTGCTCCTTTTAAGTTAGAATTTGAACGAGTGTTTCACGTATGAAACATAGCGCAAAAACTATTTTTCGGCAAGTCCGGCGGCTTGTAATTTTTGTTAGATTAAATTTTTATCGAGGCAGTGTTGCTAAAACTTTGGAGCTGTAGCGTTTTTTTATTTCAGCGCGCATCGTTTCGTTATAGGCTTTGAAATAATCGGGCGTGGTATTAATCAGAACACAGCCGTATTCTTCAATTTCGATATTATATTTCGTTTTAAGCTGTTTGAGCCTTTGCGCCGGAATCGCCGGAGTAAGCCCGAATCTTTTGATTTGCAGAATACCTTTGGCAATATCTTTTTCGGCGTCTTCTTTGCCTTCTTTTGCCGAGCTTACCTGCACGACGCCTGATAAATCCGTAGTTTCAACGATTGCTACGGGCGCGTTTGTCTGAAGCTTTTCAAGCGCCGCACGAAGAAGGTCTATCTTGACTTTGCCCTGCCGGAAATAGACGGTTTCGCCTTTTTCGTCGAATAAAATCGTAAACGGCAAAGCGCCTTGCCAGTTTTTTGAAACTGTCATAATCGCCGCGTCTTCGCTTTGCGATTTGAGAAGAAAGGCAGGCATTTCGGCTTTCATTTCCGCCAGAAACTTCGGCACGTCGCGGTTTATTTCCGCCAAATCGTCCATCGAAATCGTGATGAAATCGATTTTGTCTTTATAATCCGCGCTGATTTTAACGAGGTCTGGAAATTCTTCGCGGCAAGGGTCGCACCACGTCGCCCAAAAATTGATGAGCAGAGGCTTTCCGCCCGGCTTAATCAGCTTTTTGAGCGCGATATTGTCAATCTGCGTAACTTTCGGCAGACTCGCGGGCGTTGCCGAAGGCGTGGGCGAGGTTTTTACCTTTTCAGCATTTTGGGAAAAAGCTTCGACCGGCAAAATTGCGGCAAAAACGAGAATGAGAAAACACATTCCCGTTTTCGCCTGAATAAAAGGTTTGATGTTCATTAATTTTTTTCGGCGCGCCTAATTCCACAGCCAAAAGCGTTTACCGTCGCTTTGGTAATCGGTTTTCCGGCTAAACCGGCGTCTAAAGCATCGCTCAGATATTTGATTGTTATATTTTCGCCCGATTTATCGTTATCAATCGCGCCGCGATACATCAAAACATTTTTATCATTAAAATAAAATATTTCAGGCGTTACGTTTGCGCCGAGTTTGTCGGCGATAACATTTCCCGTATCAATCAAAACGGGAAATTTGTAATGCTCTTCGGCATGTTTTTTAACCTGCGCGAGCGGTTCGGAATAATTGGAATTGATGCCGATAAACGAGATTCCTTTCGCCTGAAAATCAGCCGCAATCTGGTTGATGCGGTCGTTATAACCGCGCACGACGGGACATTCCGACGAAAGAAACACGACGACCGCGCCGTCTTTTACTTTCAATTAGGTGAATG
>JBARIW010000007.1:0-27504 GCA_049799955.1 Pyrinomonadaceae bacterium | reverse complement strand
TAGAAGTGAGAAATGAGATATAAGAAGCAAAAAGATTCTCACATCTCATTTCTCACTTCTCACTTCTCTCACCTCACTTCTTTTCATTTTTAGATTTTTCTTTGGCGTTGACGATTTCGCTCATGTTCTCGACGGGCGGCGCGTTTTTGTCTTCGAGCGAGAAAGTCAGGCGTTTTCCCTGCATCAGAAAAGTCTTGCCGTTCCATTTATAATGCGTGCGCGAAAAGAATATCGGGCAGCAAAGCTGTTCTTCATCGCCGGTGATTTTTGAAGTTTCCAGCTCGCCGAGGATAAAACGGTCTTGACCGAAAAGCTCGACGACGGCTTCTCCGTTTTCGGCGAAGATGTTTTTCAAACCGCCGTCGGCTCTGTCGCCCGTGCGAAAATACCAGATTTGTTCGGGCTGCTCGTCTTTCAGCGAAAAAATATAAACGATTTGCGGAATTGCCGCGCCGGCGGTTTCGATTTTCAAAATAACAAACGCCTCGTCAGCGCCGTCGCCCGTAACGTCGCCGAATTTGGTCGCAACATACGAAAGCCCGATTCTCTCTTCGCTTCTGCGCCGCAAACCGTTTTCCAGCACGGCTTCTTGCGCGTCCGCGTCCTGCCAGCCGCGCGGCAACGGATATGTGTAGTTTTTGAAATCGAATTTGCCGATTGGCGACGTGGTCGCCGTGTTTTTATCGCTTAAAAATTCGGCTTGCAGATTCGGGATTTTGGAAGCGGGCGAGGGTTCGGGCGAAGCTTTTTTATCGATTGAAGCAGGCGGCGAAACGTTCGATTCGTTTTGCGCGGTTTCGACTTTGTTTCCGCAGGCGGAAAACAAAATCAGAAAGCTCAAAAGCAAATAAATTGCCGTTATAATCGCAAAATTCTTCATCAATAATTTTTACTGTCTGAATTATAAAACAGGCGTGTTAGTTCAATAGTAGCGAAAAATTTTAATGATGTGCAAGAATGAACGGATAAAAATGCTATAAATGAATTTACTTTGAGCAGAGATAATTCAAAAAATTATAATTGCAGTAAGATTCTAAATCTTTCCCGCATCATATCAGTTCTTATTTTAATAAACTCTTCAAAATTAGCTAAATTTAAATCAACATCCGGAATAAGATTTTTCCGCAAATAATCTTGTCTTGCTTCTCTATCCGAATAATTTTCAATGAGCCATTCTTTGAATTCTTTATTCGATTTTTCCGTGTTAGGTGTTCTTTCAAGAAGTTGGAGATTTGCCAAAGAATTGTAATTTTCAAGGTAAAAATTTACGTTCTCTTCTGAAACTCCCTTTTCAATCAAGTCTTTTCGTTTAAAAAGACTTTGCGGAAAAATGTGGTCAATATGGAATCTGTTTCGGAAATCTAAATTTGGATAAAGAACCGAAAGAATTGTAAAGACATATTTGTTTCCGTAATTGTAATCCAACAAATTCTCCAAATAGTCGTCGTTGACTGAAATATCTTTTGGCTTTCCGTTAAATTCACTGACTATTTCATCAAGCGGAAAACCTTCGTGATTTTGCTGAATTATATTTCTTATTGGTCTGATGACCGAATCGGGCTGCCCGCTAAAGGCTTGTTTGAGCAAAGAGGCAATCAACCATTTTCTTATTTTTTCTCTGTCTTCCCGATATTGCGAAGACTCGACAAAGTTTTGAGGCAAACCTTTTTTATTTAGATAATAAGCAATCGGAATCAAAGCATTGTTAGAAATAAGTCGTTCGCGGTCATAACCAAACGACGCAACAAGTTCAACTGCCAATCTAATTGCCGTTTTAATATTTCGCCAATTTTCTTCGATAATTTTCATATTTCGACGGTTAAAATTGTCGACTTTAAATGCTATGTCAGAAAAATCACAAAGAACTAAGCAAGATTTCAAAACAAAATCTTTATTAAAATTAAAACCGTTGCGAATTTTGTTTATTTCATCAACAAATTTGGTAATTTCCTCCCGTGCGTCGGTTTCCCAACGGGCGGACGCAATCGAAAGCAGAAGGTCTGAATAACTCAAAGGCTCGCCGCCACTATTGATGCGAACGAAAATGTTCAAGACTTTATCTAATTTATCGCTTTTTTCGATGTAGTGATTAATGATTTCTCTTTTCTGAACAACGCTGAATAGCCTGGTCAGAGTTTGGCTGGCAAATCTCGACTTCTCTCCCAAACTCATTAAGTTTTTATCAAACAAATATTCGGTAACTTCAAATTCCTCATTAAAACTCAAAATGTCCTTAACCTTAAAGAAGTAATCATTGTCGTTACTTTTTTCTTGTGCTTCTTTTTCAGTAAAAAACCGAAAATCATATTTTAATTCAAGTTCACTTTCGGCTTCTGAAATTTCGTTATCGTCATCTTTTGCAGATTTTTCACGCAAGATATTCAAGTAAAGAAATCTTTGCGGAAAAGCATTATCCTTGTGCCAATGATACCTAGGTTCTTTGTAAGAATACGAGCCGTAAAGTCCGATATAAAGCGAAGCTAATCTCTGCTGTCCGTCTAAAATTCCGTATATTTCACCCTCACCAAAATCATCAGTTTTCTCATTATGTTTTTTATCTCGTTCGTGATAATCCTTGATAAATTCATAAAATGTAAATTCTTCGATTTTACTTCGGTCAAGCTGCCAAAACAGAAAAGAGCTAATTGGATAATCGCGCATCAGCGAGTCGAACAAACGTTTGATTTTGTCTGGCTTCCAGACTAATTCTCTTTGAATGGAAGGCAAAACGAATTTTCTTGAACGAATGTTTTTGATTGCTTCTTTGACGGTAATAGCGTTGAAAGACATATTTTTTCCTTTGTGAAGTTTGAGTGAAAAAGGCTGAATGTTTTTAAATTCAGCCTTATATTTTACAACTAAGCTCTCGTTAAACTGCGATATTTAATCCGGTGCGGTTGGTCGGCGTCAACGCCCAGACGACGTTTTTTATCTTCTTCGTATTCGCTGTAATTTCCGTCGAAAAACTCGACACGCGAATCGCCTTCAAACGCCAGAATATGCGTGGCGATTCTGTCCAGAAACCAGCGGTCGTGGCTGATGACAACGGCGCATCCGGCGAAGTTTTCCAATGCTTCTTCCAATGCGCGCATCGTGTTTACGTCCAAATCGTTTGTCGGTTCGTCGAGCAAAATCACGTTCGCGCCGGATTTGAGCATTTTCGCCAGATGAACGCGATTTCTTTCGCCGCCCGAAAGCTGCCCGACGCGTTTTTGCTGGTCTGAGCCGGAGAAATTAAACCGCGAAACATACGCGCGCGAGTTCATTTCACGCTTGCCGAGCTGCACCAAATCCAAGCCGTCGGAAATTTCTTCCCAGATTGATTTATCGGCATTAAGCGAGTCGCGCGATTGGTCAACGTAGCCGAGTTTGACGGTTTCGCCGACCTTAAAATCGCCCGAATCCGCCGTGTCCTGTTCGGTAATAAGGCGAAAAAGCGTCGTTTTTCCCGCGCCGTTCGGACCGATTACGCCGACGATTCCGCCTTTCGGCAAGCTGAATTCGAGGTTTTCAAATAAAAGCTTGTCGCCGTAAGCTTTTGAAACGCCGTGCGCTTCGATGACGACATCGCCGAGACGCTCGCCGGGCGGAATAAAAATCTCCAAATCTTCGGCGCGTTTTTCCGCTTCCTGCGCGACGAGCTGTTCATAATCGTTGATGCGCGCCTTCGATTTCGCGTGGCGACCTTTCGGCGACATCCGAATCCATTCCAGCTCGCGCTCCAGAGTTTTCTGATATTTCGCTTCGGTCTTTTCCTCCTGCGCCAGCCGATTTTGCTTTTGCTCAAGCCACGACGAATAATTTCCCTTCCACGGAATGCCTTCGCCTCTATCGAGTTCGAGAATCCAGCCCGCGACGTTATCGAGAAAATACCGGTCGTGCGTAACGGCGATAATCGTTCCTTCGTATTTCTGCAAATGCTGTTCGAGCCACGCGACGGTTTCCGCGTCGAGATGGTTTGTCGGCTCGTCCAGTAATAAAATGTCCGGTTTTTGCAAAAGCAGACGGCAGAGCGCGACGCGACGTTTTTCGCCGCCGCTTAAATTTTTAATCGGCGTTTCCGGCGGCGGGCAGCGCAGCGCGTCCATCGCCATTTCCAGACGCGAATCCAAATCCCAAGCGTCAAAAGCGTCCAGCTTTTCCTGAACTTCGCCCTGCCGTTCGATGAGCGCGTTCATCTCGTCGTCCGTCATCGGCTCGGCAAATTTCATATTGATTTCTTCAAATTCTTTGAGTAAATCGACCGTTTCCTGAACGGCTTCCTCGACAATTTCGCGGACGGTTTTCGTTTCGTCGAGCTTCGGTTCCTGCTCTAAATAACCGACCGAATAGCCTTTTGAAAAGACGATTTCGCCGTTAAAGTCCTTATCCGTTCCGGCGATAATCCGCAAAAGCGAAGATTTTCCCGAGCCGTTCAGACCGAGAACGCCGATTTTCGCGCCGTAAAAAAATGAAAGGTAAATGTCTTTCAGCACAGGTTTTTTATCGTAAAACTTGCTGACCTTGACCATCGAGAAAATAATTTTGTTAGGTTCGTGATTGCTCATAATAGTTTTGTAAAAATAAATACTTTAACACCGAACGCCGCTGCGGCTGAAATGAAGAAAAAATTATCCGCAGATGCACGCAGATAAACACAGATTTTTAGGAAGAAATCAAAGCGCTTTCCCTTAATCTGTGTCTATCTGCGTTTATCTGCGGATAATTTTTCTTACTTCTTCTCTCTAACGTCCGGCTTGCGCTGATACATCCCGACGAGTTCGCCTTTGGCGATAACGTGTCCTTTTATCGCGTCGAGCAACGCCTGTCGATTAAAACCGCTCGGCAAATCGAGCTTTGTATCGAGCGCGAAGATTTGAAAATGATAAGCGTGCGGCTTGTCGGCGGGTGGCGGCATCGGTCCGTAATAGCCGATTTTGCCCTGAATATTCGCGCCCTGCATCGCGTCGCCGTATCGTTCCATCTTTATCACGTTTTCAGGCAAACCTTTAACATTCGGCGAAATATTAGCCATAATCCAATGCGTAACGGGCTTCAAAGCCGCGTCCGGGTCTTCCATCATCAGAACTAAAGATTTTGCTTCTTTCGGAACATTCGACCAAGAGATTTCCGGCGAAACGCCTTCGAAATACGACGAATATTTGTCGGGAATCATCTGCATATTTGCAAAAGCCGAAGATTTAACCGTGATTGTGGATTTTGCGTTTGCCGTTTCTGCGAGAAGCATCGAGATATTGTCGCGCGACATAATCGGCGGCATTGTTTTTTGATTGTAGCTGACGCGATAGATAATATTGTTCGTGTCGTCGGCAACGAGCATCGAACCGTCTTTCATCGTCGCAAGTCCGGCAAGCCGGGCAAAATGCGCGTCTTTGCCGTTGTCCGAACCGCCTTTGATTAAAAATCCGGTCAGAAAAGGCTCAAACTTCGTCGGATTTCCCTGCGCGTCGAAGCGTATGCGAACGACTTCGTAACCACTCGGCGGATTTCGATTCCAAGAGCCGCGCATCGCCACGAAAGCGTCGTTTTTATATTCCGCCGGAAACATCGAGCCGGTATAAAAAGCCATCTGCATCGGCGCGGCGTGCGGCATGTAAAGCAAAACGGGATTTTTCGACTGTTTCGCCCAATCTTCGCTCGTCAAGCCCAATTCCTTCGGCGGTTTGTTGTGCGGATTTAGCTTTCCGCCCGCATAAACGTAAGCCCAGCCGTATTTCATTCCTTCGACAAGCTCGTTCAACTCTTCTTCCTGGTCATTGTCGCCGAGCATATCGATGCCGTGATCCATTCCGAACATTTTGCCTGAAACCGGATGCCAGCCGAAACCGATTGTGTTTCGCAAGCCGGAAGCGTAGATTTTGCGGTTTTTTCCGTTTAAGTCAGTTGTTAAAATCGTCGCGTTTTCGACGTTCGATTCGTCGCAGGCGTTGCAGGTCGAGCCGACCGTGATGTAAAGCTTTCCGTCATGAATCGCAATCGTGCGATTCGGATGTTGTCCGCCGTCGGGCAAATCGTCGATAATCATCCGGAGTTCGCCGAGCGTTCCATCGGACTTTATATCGGCGACGAAAACTTCCTTGACCGTTACAAGATAAATTTTCCCGCCGTCAACGTAAACGCCGTGCATCTGTTTCTTTTCTGCAACGACTTTTTGCACATCTGCAACGCCGTCGCCGTTCGTATCTTTGAGCATCGACAAAGTTCCCGGCGTGCGCTGCGAAACATAAATTGTTCCGTCCGGCGCGACCGCGAGCATTCGCGGATTCGAGATTTCGGCAAATTTTGCGATAGAAAAACCGGCGGGCAATTTTAATGATTTGATTCTCTGAATGGTCGGCTCAATCGTCGCGGTGTCGTAATAATTTCCGGTGATTGTAACCTGTTTGACTATTTTGTTTTGCGCTTGCGCCTGAAAACACAGCGCGAAAATTACGGCAATGCCGCAGGCAATAATTTTTTTCATACTTTCTCTTCCCTTGCTCGATATTTTTAAAAAGCCTTCCGCAAAATTTTATTATTATTTTGTGAATAGAAATGTAATGAACCATACATTTCTATTCACTCGATTAATACTTAAATTTTCCCGAAAACTTCTGAAGATAAAGTATAAAAAAACAAAATATTACCGCTGCAAATAATTGTGTCGGATTATTTTATCAAGTGTTTTCGCACGGCTAGTTTTTCGATTCTGTCGGTTTTAACTTCAAAACCGATTCCTTTCTCTTCGGGAACGACGATTGTGCCGTTCGGCAAAACTTCGACCGCAGGCTCGATAATGTCTTCGTGCCAGTAACGCTTGCTTGCCGAAACGTCGCCGGGCAAAACGAAACCGGCGAGCGTTGACATCGCAATATTATGCGCTCGACCGACGCCGGATTCGAGCATTCCGCCGCACCAGACGGGAATATTGTTTGCGCGGCAAACTTCCTCGACAAGCCGCGACTGCGCGTGTCCGCCGACGCGTCCGAGCTTTACGTTTATAATTTTGCCGCTTTTGAGTTCAATCGCTTTCCGCGCGTCTTCGGGCGAGCGAACGGATTCGTCGAGACAAATCGGCGTTTTTATTTCCCTTTGCAGCTTCGCGTGGTCGAGCATATCGTCGTGCGCGAGCGGTTGTTCGAACATCATCAGATTGAACTCATCCATCTTCCTGAACAAATCAATATCGTTCAATGAATAAGCCGAATTCGCGTCGCCCATTAGCTGGATTGCGCCGAATTTTTCACGCACTTTTTTGATGATTTTATAATCCCAACCGGGCGCGATTTTGATTTTTATTCGCTGATAACCCGCGCCGATTTCGGTTTCGATTTTTTCGAAAAGCTGTTCGACGGAATCCTGAATTCCAATCGAAACGCCGCAGGCAATCGAGGTTCGCGTTCCGCCCAAAAGCTGCCAGAGCGGAACGGCTAATTTCTTCGCTTCCAAATCCCAAACCGCCGTTTCAATCGCGGCTTTCGCCATCCGGTTTCCGCGCGCCTTTTTCATCAAATTCCAGACTTCGGAAGCTTTTTCAATTTCCTTCCCGACAATCATCGGCGCTAGAATTTTCTCAATCGTAACCCACGCCGAATCCGTCCATTCCTCGGAATACGAAGGCGTTTCTCCGCACGTAACCTCGCCCCAACCTGATACGCCCGATTCGTCTTCGACGCGCGTTAAAATTATTCTGCGTTCATAAGTTCTGCCAAAACTCGTTTCGAAAAAATGCACGAGCGGCAGGTTTATTTCGATAAGCTCGATTCTGGAAATCTTCATTGAAAAAAGTTACGACAAAATGCGCGTCCGCGCAAAGGAGAAAGTAAAAAGTAAAAAGTAAAAAAGCCGTTTGGCTAAACTGTTCAAGTTTAACTTAGCGGCTTCTTCACTTTTTACTTTTGCCTTTTTTACTTTTTACTTGAAAACTTTACTTACATTTTCCGCAATCGCTGTTTTGCCTGTTTTGCCTGTTAAAAGCCTTCAGGTCGCGCTGGTAGCCTTCGACGATATTCAAAATAAATTTAATATCCTTGTCTTCCATATTCGGATAACGCCTGTAAGCTTCTGCAACAGAGCTGTTTAGGAAATTTTCGCCTTCAGAATAACTGCGACGTTTAATGGCTTCGGTCATATCGTGAAGCGCCTGTGCAAGCCCGGCAATCGTGTAATTTTTCTTCACCTCAACATCGGCTAAAAGCTCGCTGGATTTCTGTTCGCTCGGATTTAGGCTGATTTCCTGAACTTCTTCGACCATTCGCTGCTTTTTGACATCGAAATACGACAGGCGAATTTTCACCGGAGACGCGCTTTTTGAAGTATTTTTAACGCGAAAACGCATCATCACAACCTGCGTCAAGCCGTTGTTCATATTCTCTAAGCTGATTGAAACGCCGTTTGAGCGAAAGCGCGGCGCGTAGCCGTAAATCTTTTCAACTTCCAGATTCGGGTCGTAATCGACGCTGACTTCGACCTTTTTCGCTACCGAAGAAATCAGGCTTTGAACCTCGTTGACGAAAACTTTTTCGATGTCCTGATAATCGGAAATAAAATGATAAAGCCCGCGTCCCGATTTGGCTAAAGTCCGCAAAAGCTCGTTGTTCAAATCAAGTCCGACGCCGATTGTCGAAAGGTCGATTCCCTGACCGCTCAGCTCGGAAGAATTGGCGGCAATTTTTGTCGGCTCGGTTACGCCGACATTGGCGATGCCGTCGGTCAATAAAATCACACGATTTGTCGTGTCTTTTCGAAAGTTTTTTCTGGCTTCCTCGTAGCCGAGCATAAGTCCCGCGTTCAGATTCGTCGAACCATTCGGCTCGATGCAGTCAATCACGCGGCGCAGTTCATAACCGTCGCCGATTCGGTTTGAAGGATACAAAACCTGCGCGCCGTCGTCGAAAACGACGATTGAAATAATATCGTCGGGACGCAGCTTTGTGAGCATCGTCAAAAGCGACTGCTTGACGCGCGACATTTTATCGCTTTCCGCCATCGAGCCGCTTTTGTCAATCACAATCGACAGATTCAGCGGGCGCAAATCGGTTCGCTCGTTGACTTCGGCAGTCGTAAATCCAATTTGCAGAACGGCTTCGCGCTGCCACGCGGAAATTTCATTGTTGCCCCAACGCGTGTCGAGCGCGACCGCCTGTCCGACCTTCGGAAGCGACAAACGATGCTTGTGATAATTTACAAACTCCTCGACCGAAACATCGTCCGGCGGCGTAAAAGTTACATTCGACCTGTAATAATTTGAATTTCCCGAGCTTGTATATGTCGAATTCGGATTATTCGAACTCGTATTTACCGGCGTCGAATTTAAAATCGCCTTACTCCGCGAAACCGAGGACGAAGACGCGCTCTGCTGCGCTAAAGCATCAAGACCGGAAAACAAAAACACTCCGCCAAACGCGAACATCAATCCGCAAAAACGAAAGACTTTCATCAATTTTCTCCTTTTGTTTTAAGATTTTTTCAAAACTTCGGGGAAAGCTTTATTTAAATTTTCGGAAGACCTTTTGACTAAAAGATTCGCTACAAATAAATTAAGTTGCTCGAACCCGCCGAAATATTTTTGCGCCGCGCCGCGCTCTCTTTTGCTTCTCAAGCTTTTATCGAACACAATGTAAAAAAAATATGCGGACAAAAGATTTTATCGACCTTTACGAAACGGAAGAAAAACTCTGGTGGTTTGCCGGGATGCGCGAGATTTCAGCCGCGCTTCTGGACGAATTTTGCGGGCGCGATTTGGAAAACGTTCTGGACATCGGCTGCGGAACGGGCTTGAATCTGAAATGGCTCGAACGATATGCGAAAGCGTCGGAAATCAAAGCTCTCGACGTTGAACGGGCGGCGCTGGATTTTTGCCGCGAGCGCGGAGAAAATTTTCTCACGCAAGCTTCGGCAACCGATTTGCCTTTTGCCGACGAAACTTTTGATTTGGTTACGAACTTTGACGTACTCGTTCAGATTCCGGGCGAAAACGCGGACGAAAAAGCCATCCGGGAAATGTTTCGCGTTTTGAAACCGAAAGGCACGGCTTTCGTTCGCGTCGCGGCTTACACATGGATGCGAAGCGGGCACGACGAAGCGTTGAACTCGCAGCGCCGTTACAATCTCGCCGAAATATCACAAAAGCTCGAAAAGGGCGGTTTCACCGTCTTAAGAAAAACCTACGCCAATACTTTGCCGTTTCCGCTGGCGATTGTCAGGCGTCTGGTTTTGAAACCAATCGGGCTTGCCGAAAAAGGCTCGGACGTAAAACTGCTTCCCGATTCGCTCAACTGGCTGAATAGAATTTTAACGCGGGCTTTATTGTTTGAAGCTGAATTTTTGAAACGTCCGAATGCAAGCCTTCCGTTCGGATTATCAGCGATTTGCGTGGCGCGAAAGGGCTGAAACCGGCTTGTTTTCGAACTCCGCAATCGCCTCGCAAACAATTTCGATTTCCTCGTTTTCCATATTCGGATAAAGCGGCAATGACAAAATTTCTTTGGAAACCTTTTCAGCGGCAGGCAAAGATTTTTGCCCGCCGGAAGAAAAAATTTCCTGTTCGTGCAAAAGATACGGGTAATGAATCAGCGTTTCGATGCCGCGCGAGGCGAGAAAATTTTTAAGCTCGTCGCGTTGTTCATGGCAAATAACAAAAAGATGAAAAACGTGTTCGTCTTTGTTTCTCACAAAAGGAAGCCGGACACGCGGAAAATCTTTCAATCTTTCAAAATACATCTTCGCCAGCGCGCGCCGTCGCGCGTTCCACAGCCCGAGTTTTTTCAGTTTGACGCGCAGAAATGCCGCCTGCATTTCGTCGAGCCGGGAGTTTCTGCCGATTAGATTTGCCTGCATTGCTTCAACGTGTCCGCCTTGCCGCAAAGCACGCGTTTTTTGTAGAAAATCTTCGTTATTGGAAACTATCGCGCCGCCGTCGCCGAGTGCGCCCAGATTTTTTGTCGGGTAAAAACTAAAAGTCGCCGCATCGCTCGAAAAACCGGAAGGCTTCCCGTCAAATCTCGCGCCGTGCGCCTGCGCCGCGTCTTCGATTACAAACAGATTGCGGCGTTTCGCAATTTCGCAAATGGCTTTCATATTTGCCGTTTGACCGTAAAGATGAACGGGAACGACGGCTTTTGTTTTCGGCGTGATTGCCTGTTCTATTTGTTCGGGATTTATGTTGAAAGTTTTTTCGTCGATGTCGACAAAAACGGGTTTTACGCCCGCATCGGCAATCGCCAGCGCCGTGTAAGCGGCTGACAGAGGCGTGGTGATAACTTCGTCGCCGGCTCGAACGCCGAGCGCCTTCAAAGCAAGTGTTATCGCGTCCGTTCCGTTTGCCGTGCCGACCGCGCCTTCGGCTTCGCAATATTCAGCCCATTCGCGCTCGAAGGCTTCGACTTCTTCGCCCAGAACGAATTTTCCGCCGCGCATTACGCGCGCAAACGCATCGTTGATTTCCGCGCTTAATTCGTTAGACTGACGAGTAAGATTTAGAAACGATATTTTCATCCGTGCCCTGATAATGCTCCTGATTTTGCCCGTAAAATTCAATTGTCTGCTTCAAGCCTTCACTCAAATTCACGCCCGGTCGCCAGCCTAGAGCCTGCTCGATTTTTTTGTAGCTGCAAAAGCAGTTGCCGACATCGATTAATTGTCTTTCGGGCGGAAAAGGGACGCCGACGGCGACGCCGCGACCGGTAATTTTAATCGCTTCTGCGGCGACTTCCGCGAGACTTACAACCTGATGATGACCGAGATTAAAAATTTGCCCTTCGGCTTCTTTGCTCGCGCCCGCCAGAAGCAAAGCATCTATCACGTCGTCAATATAATTTAAATCTCTGCGCTGTTTTCCCTCGCCGAAAAGCTCGATTGTCTCGCCCATCATTGCCTGCCGGACAAACCACGCGATAAAGCCCTGCCGATTGTGATGAAGCTGCTGGCGCGGTCCGTAGGTGTTGGTCAGGCGCAGGCTCACGGTTCTGAGCCCGTAAGCCTGCTGGTAGAGCTGGTAATATAGTTCCGCCGTCCGTTTATGAACGCCGTTGATGTCGGCGGGCTGAATACGGTGCTCTTCGTCCAGAGGCAGATATTCCGGTTTGCCGTAAACCTGTCGCGTACTCGTAAAAACAACTTTGACATGCGGATTAAACATTCGACACGCTTCCAGAAGCGCAAGATGCGCCGCGCAGTTTAGCTGCAAATCGACCTGCGGCATCTTCATCGAATCGACGTGGCTGACGCTTCCCGCCAGATTGAAAATATAATCGATGCCGCCGACCAGATGATTGATGACCCAGCTATCGCCCATATCGGCAATGTGCAGATTTACGCGGTCTTTGATACTTTCGATGTTGAAAAGATTTCCGCCCTGACCTTCGCTGAGCGAGTCGATGATAGTTATATCGACATCTTCGATTTCAGCCAGACGATGCGCCAGATTGCTCCCGATAAAGCCTAAACCGCCGGTTATCAAAACCGAACGCCCTTTGTATTTTTCGCGCGGAATATTCATTTTCAGCTTTTTCTGTAATCAGATTTAATCCCGCCGGATTTTTACTGATTTTTTCCTAAAATAATAAATTTGAACCATAGGGAGAAGAAATCCAACAGAGTTTTGACGACGCGCCGGACGGTAAAAAACTGCGACTTTCCGAACGGGCGCTGATAGTGATTCACGCCTGTTTCGGCGAAACGCGCTCCTGCTTTCCGAAGTTTATAAACGAGTTCGACGCAAATGCTGCCGCTGGTAGAGAATAGCCGTATTTTGCACAAAAACTCGCGCCGAATCAAGCGGAAATCGCAATCAACGTCGCGTATCGGCAAAGAAAAAAGAAAATGCGCCAGCCAGTTGTAAAAATTGCCGATAATTTTGCGGTTTATTTTATCGGCGCGTTCAAGCTTAAAACCGTTGACGACATCGGTTTTTTCGTCTAAAAGAGCGAAAAGCGCGGGCAGCTCGCGCGCGTCATATTGCCCGTCGCCGTCCGTGTAAAAAACCAAATCTTTTGTTGCCGCGCCGAATCCGCTTCGCAAAGCCGCGCCGTAACCTTTATTCGTTTCGTGTTCGACGACGCGCAAAATTTTGTGTTTTGACTGCAAATCGCGGAGAACATTCGCCGTTTCGTCGCCGCTTCCGTCATTGACAACGATAATTTCGTAATCATCGGTCAAAGCCGGTAAAATCTCCAGCGCGTCCGCAACTAATTTCCCGATTGAGCGCGCGTCGTTATACGCGGGAAAAAAAACGCTTATACTTTGGCGCGGTAAATTACTCGGCATAAAAATTCACTCTGACGGCGGCGTTTCCCGCACGTAAAGATGAGGCGTGTAATATCCTTCCGGTACTTTCTGCGACATCGGAACGAATCGATAATTCGGAAACTGTGCGCCCAGACGATCATTGTGCCATATAATCACCGCGTAGCTTCCGGCTTTCACTTCCCGCTCGAAAATTCCGCGCAGCTCGGGCGACCAGTCGCCCTGATACTCCTCAAAATCGTCGAATTCAAATGAGCAGCCGTTCCGAACGACGAGTTCGGGAAAAATGCTGATGCAACGGCTTCCCGGCGGCGTAAATTTTCCGGCGGTTTCGGACATTTCACGATAATAGCCGACGACCTGCCGTCGAAAATATTCGCCGCGCAAAACACGCATTTGCTGAAACATGCCGCCGAGCGTCAGCAGAACAATCATCGCCAGCGCCGGATTCGGCAAAGCGTTTCGCCTGAAATTCGTGTAAATCAAGCCGCAGACGATTGCCAGAACAAACGAGTGTTCGATGTAATAATTGGCTATTGCGCCTTCTCTTCCGCCCGAGAGAAAAGCCCAGACAGTCGAGAGCGGAAAATAAAGAAAAATCAGAAGTTCCCGCGAGCGTAAAATTTCCCGCAGATCATTCCGGCTGGCGCGACTGAAAAATTTTCGATTATGATAGATAAAAACAAACAAAAAGACAACCGAAAAGAAAAACGACGGATGCTTGAGCATCTCGATTAAATTCCGGGCGGAATGCTCAAGGCTGAACGGCAATCTTCTGGCATGTGTGAAATGCTGCCAGAAATAACCGCCCGAAGATGTGTAATTGAGCAAAAACATCAGCGAAGCGGCTAAAATCACAACTGCCGAAACAAACCAGACGGCTTCGCGCCATTTTTTCACCTGTAGAAACCGCAAAAAAATAATGCCTGTCGCCAGCAGAAACGTTTGCTTGGTAAAAAAAGCGGCAAGCGACAAAAAAACCATTGCCGCAACGTGTCCGAAAGAGGTTTTCTTATCTTCTTCAAGCGTGAAAGCCAGCCATAAAGCGGCAAAAGAAAATCCCGCCGCGACCAAATCGGGACGCATTATGCCAACCCATAGCTGCGCCGGAAACATCGCCAATCCCGCGAGACACGCAGCCGTCGCCGCTTCTTTATCGACCGTTATTTTTCGTGTTATTTTAAAAACAGATATGATACAAACGGCAAAACCGAGCACCGACAAAACTCTTCCGAACCACATCTGAAAGCCGAAAAGCCAGACGCCGACGGCGGTTAAAGCATAGTGGAGAATGCCGTACGGCGTCATACTGTAAGGCGGCGTAAAAGCGAAAGCGTATGGATTTTTGCCTTCCAGAAGATGCGCGGCGGGCATCCAGTTCATTGCTTCCCACGTTCCGTTAGAGAAAGGATAAATAATCCGCGAAATTATTACCACTAAAAATAAAGTGCCTAAAATTCCGGTTCCGATACGGACAAAAAGCAGGAGATTATCTTTAAATTGATTCTCTTTCTCAACGGTCATTTAAGATTATAGCGAAGGATTTGTTTTCTAAAGCGATGTCGAAATTCTGACACACGAAGGCGACATTTCACAAATTTGAAATGTAGATTTGAGCTTTTGCATCCATCCGCGGCTAACCTGCCGTTTTTATGTTAATTTGAGCTGAATCCTGATTGATGCGCTGATTCAGGCTGTGGGCAATCATCTTTGCGCGCAGTTTGGCGTTTTCCGCCTGCGCGCCCGCGAAATGCGCGTCAACCGTCGCATTGAAAATCTCAATCCAGCGATGGAAATGTTCGGGCTTTAAGGGAAATTTTTCGTCAAGCGTTTGATGAATCGCCATCGGATTGCCGAAATAAATTTGCTTTCCGAAAAGAATCTTTTCCCAGAAATTAACGATTATCGGCAGATGTGAAATCAAATCCAAATCATCGAAATGATGTCCGATTTCCGCGTCTTTTGTCGCGATTTTATAAAATTCGGTGAGAAGAGCTTCCACATCTTCGCGCGTTTCGATGTCTTTCATTGTCTTTCATTATTCGGTCGAAATTTCCGCCTCGTCATTGAGCGCGGCGTGAAGCGTGTGCCAGCTTAAAGACGCGCATTTGACGCGAGCCGGAAATTCAAGAACGCCCGCAAAGATTTTTAATTTTCCGAGATTGTTTTCGTCCGCTTCGATGTCGAGCGCGCCCGTTACCATTTTGTGAAATTCGTCAAACAAAATCTCCGCCTCTTCGCGCGTTTTGCCTTTGACAACCTGCGTCATCATCGAAGCCGACGCTTTCGAAATCGCGCAGCCCGAACCGAGAAACGCGACATCTTTCACCTTGTCTTCGTCCATCGAAAGATAAACTTTAAGCGCGTCGCCGCACAAAGGATTATGCCCGTCGGCGGTTTTGTCCGCATTTTCAATCTCGCGGAAATTTCGCGGATTTTTGTTGTGGTCTAAAATAACTTCCTGATATAAATCGCTTAATTCTGACATAAATAACTCTTTTCCGGTTCGCTTCAACGCGTTTTTTGAAATTGCGCGGCATTTATGAACTTTTCACGCCGCATACGGACTTTTCACCTCGTAAACAGACTTTTTCGCTCGTAGATAGACTTTGTACACCGTCAATGGACTTAATACGGCGTAGATAGACTTTTCCACTCGTAGATGGACTTATGCGCGTCGTAGATAGACTTTGTACAGCGTAGATAGACTTTGTACAACGTAGATAGACTTCGCACGACGTAGATAGACTTTTTCACGCGTAGATGAACTTTTCACGACGTTTTTCATACTTCCTGCCTGATTTATTCGTAAATTCCTCCGGCAAGGGAAATTCCAAATCCAAACTTTATCGCCAACCGGCTTTGCACAATAAATATGCGTTTAAGAAATTGAAACCGCAAATTTACACGCGCATGACACGAAAAAGAATCGGATATTTAGTGTTTCTTCGTGTAAATTCGTGGTTTCAGATTCTTTACTCATAATTTTTGTGCAATGCCCCTTTACGCAAAAACCTCAATCACCTTTTGCACCGCTTCGGAGAGCGCGTCAACTTCTTCGCGCGTGTTGTAAAAAGCAAACGAAGCGCGCGCCGTCGCGGGAACGTCGAAAAATTTCATCACGGGCTGCGCGCAATGATGTCCGGCGCGAACGGCGATGCCCGACTGGTCTAAAATCGTGCCGATGTCGTGCGGGTGAACGCCTTCGATTGTGAATGACAGAACCGACGCTTTTTCGGCGGCTGTTCCGATAATTTTCACGCCTTCGATTGTCGAAAGCTTTTCCGTCGCATACTGCAAAAGCGCGTGTTCGTGCGCGAAAGCCGCGTCCAAATCAATCGAATTTAAGTAGTCAATCGACGCGCCGAGACCGATGCTCGCGGCAATCGCGGGCGTTCCGGCTTCGAATTTTTCGGGAATCGGCGCGTAAGTCGTTTTTTCAAACGTAACGGTGCGAATCATCGAGCCGCCGCCCTGAAACGGGTTCATTTTATCCAACAACTCCTTTTTGCCGTAAAGCACGCCGCTGCCCGTCGGCGCAAACATTTTATGACCGGAAAATGTGTAAAAATCCGCGTCCAAATCCTGAACGTCAACCCGAAAATGCGGCACAGCCTGCGCGCCGTCAACCAGAACGGGAACGCCGAATTTATGCGCCGTCGCAATCATTTCCTTGATTGGATTGACCGTCCCGATTGAATTTGCGACGTGCGTTACGGCGACAATTTTCGTGCGTTCATTAAAAAGATTGTCGTATTCGTCCAAAATTAATTCGCCCTTTTCATTAAGCGGAATCACGCGCAGCTTCGCGCCTTTTTCCTCCGCGAGCATCTGCCACGGCACGATATTCGAGTGATGTTCCATTCCGCTGATGATTATTTCGTCGCCTTCGCCGATAAATTTGCGACCGTAGCCGTGCATGACGAGATTGACGCCTTCGGTGCATCCGCGCACGAAAATACATTCTTTCGCCTCCGCCGCGTTGATAAATCTTTTCACCTTTTCGCGCGCCGCTTCATATGCGCTCGTCGCCCGCTGCGAAAGATAATGCACGCCGCGATGCACGTTTGAATGTTCTTCCTGAAGATATTTCGCGCCGCGCTCAATCACCAGATTCGACACCTGCGACGAAGCCGCATTGTCCAGATAACGCAGGGGTTTCCCGTTCACTTCGCTTGCTAAAACGGGAAAATCCTTCCGAATTTTTTCAACGTCAAAATTGCTCATTTCTTTTACTGCTGATTCCATTATTTTATTACCAAAGCGATTTTTAACGCTTCATTTAATTCCTTTAATTTTTCTTTTGACAAACTGCCTATAAAATCTGTCAACATAGATTTTGGAAAACTCACAATTTCATCACAGAAAATACAACTATCGTGTTTTAATCCCTCATCAATTCCAACATTAACCTGCGTTTCCAAACCTGTGCGATTTGTATAAATCGGAACGCAAATCACAGTCGAAAATTTCGACTCAATCACCTCTTGACGGCTTACAACAACAAACACGCGATAGCGTTTCGGGTCGCGGGAATTTGGTTTATAAATCCGATAAAGTTCACCTCTTTTCACCAATTCACCTGCTGATATTCAAGAGTATCCAATGCTTCTTCATTCAATTTGTCGGCGTTGGCATTGATAATTTCGATGTCGCGGCGATTCAGTTCCCTGCCGTTTTCTTTCGCTACATATTCACGCAAAGCCGACTCGACAATCTCCGAACGCTTATGCTTTTTTCCCGCTAAAGCGTCAACTTTTATCAACAATTCTTTCGGTAGTGTTACAGACGTTCTAACTCTCATAGTTTTTTATTTATTCTTTTTAAAAAGGAATCAATTATCTTCGCAGACTTTCTAAATTCACGCGATTTAACTCTTTCTTTCTGCTCTTCTGTCCGAAAATCGTATCTGTGCCTTGCCAATGCTTCAATTCGGTTCAAAACTTCATGAACTTCTTCAGAAATACCGTCTGAAATAGCTAGATGGTTTACTTCATCTTGAATAGCTGTAAAGGCTTCATCATAATTAAGTAAGGTGAAGATTCTATCTTCTTCACTAAGTTTTCTGTAATATTGTTCAGATTCTTTTATATCCATTTCCCCTCCGAATTTACTGCAATTATGCTTCCAGATTCGCGTTCAGACGATTCAAAACCGCTTCGTCCAATTGTTTTTTGATTGATTCAATCTCGATTTTGTTGACGATTTCCTCGGCAAAACCGTATGTCAGAAGATTTCGCGCCAGCGCGTCGTTTAAGCCGCGCGAAAGAAGATAAAACAATTCTTCTTCCTCAAGCTGCCCGACGGTCGCGCCGTGAGCGCATTTTACGTCGTCGTTAAAAATTTCGAGCTGCGGTTTTGTGTCAACGCGCGCTTCGTTCGATAAAAGCAGATTTTTGTTCGACTGGTTTGCGTCCGTTCCGCTCGCGTTTTCGCGGACGAAGACTTTGCCGTTAAAAACCGCGCGCGCTTTGCCGTCAACGATTCCCTTGTAATTTTGATGCGACGTGCAGTTCGGCAACTGGTGGTCGATGATTGAATGCGTGTCGGCGTGCTGGTCTTCGCTCACGAGATATAAGCCGTCAACAAAGACTTCGCCGCCTTCCGCGTTAAATTTCACGTTAATATCGTGGCGCGAAATGCGCGCTCCGAGCGTGATGTTCGTCGAGTCATAAACCGAGCCGCGACGGACTTCAGCGCCGGTCGTGCCGACGTGAAACGCTTCGTGCGATTCGCGCTGAACGCGATAATGTTTTAATTTCGCCTCGTCCGCCAGAGAAATTTCAATCACGGCGTCGGTCAGATATTTTGTTTCACCCGTTCGGGCGTAAGTTTCGATAATCGTCGCTTCGCTAAACGCTTCGGCGACGACCAAAACACGCGGAAACGAAGCTTTTCCTTCGTCCGTCAAAAATAAAAACTGAATCGGAGTTTCGATTTTCGCATTTTTCGGGATGAACAAAAACGCGCCTTCGCCGATAAAAGCCGTGTTCAAAGCCGTGAAACCGTTTTTCTCGAAATCGACTGATTTTGCCAGCTTTGCTTTGAAAATTTCGGCGAATTCTTCGCTATTTAATGCTTCTGCAAAACTCAAAATCTCCACGTCGCCCAATGCCGAAAGGTTTGATAAATTCTTATCAAACCTGCCGTTTGTAAAAACCAGAAAGCTCGTCCGCGATTCATCGAAAACAAAGTCAATCGCGCCTGCGTTCGATTCAGCGATTGACGCGCCCGCCGCTGACCAGTCTTCCCGCGCAATCGGCGCAACATTCGTGTATTTCCATTCTTCATTCTGCGGTGTCGGAAAACCATTTTCCGTAAAATATTCAAACGCATTTTCGCGCAGATTTTGCAGCCAGTTTGGCTGATTCGCACTTTCTAAACTGCGCCTGAAATCGGCAGTGTAAATTGTTTCTTTCCCTGCTTGTATCATCGTTTCCCCTTTATTTTGCATTCGCCGATTTCACCCAGTCGTAGCCTTTTTCTTCGAGTTCGAGCGCAAGCTCCTTGCCGCCCTGCTTGACGATTTTTCCGCCCGCCAGAACGTGTACGAAATCCGGCTCGATATAATTTAAAAGCCTTTGATAATGCGTAACCAGAATTATTGCTTTATTTGCGTCGCGCAACGTATTTACGCCGCCCGCGACGATTCTAAGCGCGTCGATGTCGAGTCCCGAATCGGTTTCGTCCAAAACGGCGAGTTTCGGCTCAAGCACAGCCATCTGCAAAATCTCGTTGCGCTTTTTTTCGCCGCCCGAAAAGCCTTCGTTGACCGAGCGCTTGAAGAAATCCGAACTCATTTCGACGATTTTCGCTTTTTCCTTCAAATAATCGTTAAATTCGAGCGGGTCGAGTTCTTCCTCGCCCAGATATTTCATCTTCTCGTTGTAAGCGAGCCGCAAAAACTGCGAATTCGAAACGCCCGGAACTTCGACCGGATATTGAAACGCGAGAAAAACGCCCGCTTTTGCGCGCTCGTCAGGTTCTAATTCGAGCAGATTTTTGCCTTCGTAAAGCACTTCGCCCTGCAAAACTTCATAGCTCGGATGACCGGCGAGCACCTTCGCCAGAGTCGATTTACCCGAGCCGTTCGGTCCCATAATCGCGTGAACTTCGCCTTTGTTAATCTGCAAATTCAAGCCTTTTAAAATCTCTTTGCCGTCGATTCCGGCGTGTAAATTTTTGATTTCCAATAACATTTTTATAAATTTCCCTTTGTTAAATTAAACCGTCTGCGCTTTCGGCAGCGGCGCGTAAAGCCGCGTCAAATTTTCCGCGTCCGAGAAAAACAAACCTTCGCCGACCGGCTGAATCGACTTCAAAATCAAATCGCGCCAGCTTTTATCAGCCAGATTTTCAACTATCCAACCGATTAAATGCTGCTGCGCCAGGCAGCCGCCAGCCGTCGCAATGCGCCCGTGCGCGACAAACGGTTTTTCGACCACTTCGACGCCGAAGCTTTCGAGCGCCGCTTTCGTTGTCGGATAAGTCGTCGCCGTTTTGCCTTCGAGCAGACCGAGCGCGGCTAAAAGCAAACTGCCCGAACAAATCGAGCCGATAAACTGCTTTTCGGGATTCAGCCGAAAACGCGAAAGCCATTCTTTATCAATCATTTTCGCCCGCGTGCCTTGCCCGCTGACAAACAAAACCGCGTCCGACGAGTTTGCTTCTTCAATTCTGCCGTGAGTTTTAACTTCAATATTTGTCGCCGAAATATGAACTTCCTTTTCACCCAAAATTTTCACTTCCCAACCTTCGACGCGCACTCGATTGAGCAAATCCCACATCAAAAACAAATCGATGTCGGTAAATTTATCGAAAATAACGATTGCAATTTTCATTCTTTCACCGCCGCTATCGCCTGAATTTCAATCTTCGTGTCAAAGTGTAAATCCTTGACCGGAACAATCGCCCGCGCCGGTTTGTGTTCGCCCAAAATCCGCGCGTAAACGGCGTTAACCGCGTCCCAAAGCTCCATATCGGAAACGTAAATCGTAAATTGCAAAACGTGATTCAAATCGCTGTTCGCTTCTTTCAAAATCGCTTCGACATTCCGCAAAGCAAGCTCGGTCTGCGCTTCGATTGCGCCGGTTTCGACTTCGCCCGTTACGGCGTCGCGCGGCAGTTGTCCTGACACAAAAATTAAGCCGTTATGCACAACGGCTGACGAATAATGCCCTTTCGGCTCGGGCGCGTTTGGTAATTTGATTTTTTCCATTTATAAATCTTCCGGTTTCAAACCAGTTTTCTTGGCAATTCTCGACATCATTATTGAACCGACTTCCTCACCATCGTGAAACGCAAAAACGTAATCCGCCCAACCTTCACGCGACAGAGTTTTATGCGAACCTTTCTGTCATTTGATTTGCCATCCGATTTTCTCCAGCGCGGATAAAACTCTTTTGGCTTTCGCGGACTTCCAATTACTCATGCTGCTTCAAAAATTAAACTTTCAATTTGTTGCGGCAAACTTTCGCCATTTTCCAAACGGTCGGCAATCACACGCAAAGCTAAAGTTTTAACTTTCCGAATTGCATCCTCACGTGTTTCGCCGTAAACCAAAACGCCGTTTAATTCGTCAATTTCGGCAATCCAGCGTCCGTCCGTTTCCTGTTCGAGTTCGATATTTAAATTCATAAATTACCCGACACTTCCTTCTAATTTCAATCCTAAAAGTTTCGTCGCTTCGACCGCGTATTCCATCGGCAGTTCGCGGAAAACTTCTTTACAAACCTGTTAATAAAATTAAGCCGCCTGCAAAATTCGCACTTCTTTTTTTAACTTATCGGCAACTTTATCCTTTTCAGTTTCAAGGTCATAGCGCGACTGTAAGTTGAGCCAAAATCTTTCCGATAAACCGAAATATAAAGACAATCGCAAAGCCGCATTCGGCGTAACGGGTGATTTGCCTTCGATCATATTTCCGACCTCTTCCGGTGAAATTCCTGTATCTTCGGAAAGCTGCGTCCGGGTTATTTTCATCGGCAATAAAAATTCTTCCAGTAAAATTTCGCCCGGATGAATCGGTTCTAACTTTTTCATAAAAAATCCTCAATGATAATCAATGATTTCCACTTCGTAAGCGTCTTCGCCGCGCCATTCGAAACAAATTCGCCATTGGTCATTAATTCGAACGCTGTGCTGATGACCGCGATTTCCTTTCAACTTTTCCAAACGATTTGACAACGGTATTCGCAAATCGCTTAAACTTTCCGCCGCGTCTAAAATTTCCAATTTTCGCCGTGCGACGCGTTGAATATCGTTTGGTAATTTTCGGGAAAATTCGCGCCCGAAAATCTTTTCAGTTTCCTTATCGGCGAAACTTTTTATCATTTAGCCGACACTTCCCTCAAGTTTCAATCCCAAAAGTTTCGTCGCTTCGACCGCGTATTCCATCGGCAGCTCGCGGAAAACTTCTTTGCAGAAACCGTTGATAATCAGCGAAACCGCGTCTTCCTGCGAGATGCCGCGCTGCTGTAGATAAAACAATTGTTCCTCGCTGATTTTCGAAGTCGTCGCTTCGTGTTCGACGCGCGCCGTCGCGTTCATTACCTCGATATACGGGAAAGTGTTTGCCTCGGATTTTCCGCCGATGAGCATCGAATCGCACTGCGTGTAATTACGCGCGCCTTCGGCTTTCGGCATTATTTTGACAAGTCCGCGATACGAATTATTCGATTTTCCTGCCGAGATTCCTTTGGAAATAATCGTCGATTTCGTGTTTTTGCCGATGTGAATCATCTTCGTTCCGGTGTCGGCAATCTGCGCGTTGTTGGTCAGCGCGACCGAATAAAATTCGCCGATTGAATTGTCGCCCTGCAAAATCACGCTCGGATATTTCCACGTAATCGCGCTTCCGGTTTCAACCTGCGTCCACGAAATTTTTGAATTTTTCCCGCGACACGCGCCGCGTTTCGTAACGAAATTATAAATTCCGCCTTTGCCGTGCTCGTCGCCGGCATACCAATTCTGAACGGTCGAATATTTGATTTCCGCGTCTTCCAAAGCGACAAGCTCGACGACCGCCGCGTGAAGCTGATTCGTGTCGAACTGCGGCGCGGTGCAGCCTTCGTTGTATGCGACGTAGCCGCCTTCTTCGGCGACAATCAACGTGCGTTCAAACTGTCCCGATTCCTGCGTGTTAATGCGAAAATACGTCGAAAGTTCCATCGGGCAGCGCACGCCTTTCGGGATAAAAACGAATGAACCGTCGGAGAAAACCGCCGAATTCAAAGCCGCGTAATAATTGTCGCCGACGGGCACGACCGAGCCGAGATATTTTTTGATAAGCTCGGGATATTCTTCGACCGCTTCGGTAAACGAGCAGAAAATCACTCCCGCTTTTTTGAGTTTTTCCTTGTAAGTCGTCGCCACCGAAACCGAATCGAAAACCGCGTCAACCGCGACGTTTGCAAGCATTTTTTGCTCGGTCAGAGGAATTCCGAGTTTTTCGAAAGTTTTCAGTAATTCCGGGTCAACTTCGTCCAGAGATTGCTTTTTCGCCTTTTGTTTCGGCGCGCTGTAATAGCTTATGTTTTGAAAATCGATGTCAGGATAATCGAAATTCGCCCAGTTGTCGGGCTTTTTCATTTTCAGCCATTGCCGGAACGCTTTCAGACGAAATTCGAGCATCCATTCCGGCTCGTTTTTCTTTGATGAGATAAGTCGTACCGTGTCTTCCGACAATCCTTTGGCAATCGTTTCCGTTTCGATGTCCGTTACGAAACCGTATTTATATTCCCTGTTTGCTAATAATTCTGTTGCTGTACTCATTTTGGTTCAAAGTTCCAAGTTCAATGTTCAAAGTTAAACGGCTTCTGCCTACTGCTGACTGGCTTGCGGCTCGATTGTCCGGTGAATTCCCTTTATTTGATGAAATGTCGCGTCGACCGACGCTTCGTTACCGACAAGCTGCGCGAGTGTAATCTGCGAGAGCGCGTTTTCGACAATTTCGTGAAGCCCGACTATAACGGGGCGAATTCCGCAATCGCCCTTGTGAACGCAAGTATCGAGAACGCCCGTATAGCTTTCGCAATGCTTATTCAAAACGTCGGCATCCAAAACCTTTATAACTTCGCTCAGACGAATCTCGCCTGCCGCGCGCGCCAGGCTGTAGCCGCCTTTTGTCCCGCGAGTCGCCTGCACAAATCCCGCTTTGTTCAAAAGCCACAACAGCTTCCCGGCGTTTGCAACCGAAATCCCTTCGCGTTCGGCAATCTGCGGCAAAGTCAAACTTTCGTTTTCCCGCAAGCCCGCCAACTGCAATAAACAACGCAATCCGTATTCTTCCTGTGCCGATATTTTCATCGTTTCCGCCCGGTTATAAAATTTTTACATTTCTTCAAGCTTTAGATTACCAATTCTTTACTTTTTTATCAAGATTGCAGAAATCATTGAAAATTAATGATTATTGGGAGGATTGTGAGATTGCGCATAAAGTGAAATTTAGTGCGCATATAATGAAATCTCTATAAAACTTAATAGTTATTCACAGCTTGAAAAGTAAATGCTGAAATAGATGTAACATTGTAGAATTCACTAAATCTTAAAGATGAACCTACTCAATTACCATTTTTAATTCTCTCCAAAGGGAAGCTCTGCTTCATCGTCAATCAATAAATCAGTTGATATCCCTACTGCCCTAGAATAGCGCAACAATGTGGGCAATGACGGCTCCCGAATTCCCAATTCATATCCGCTAATCCTACTTTGAGTTATTTCATTTTCTAAGCCTAAATGACGTATCAGCTCATTTTGAGAAAGACCTAACTTCTTTCGGATTTGCAATAATTTTTCAGCCAGTTTTTGTGGTTTTTGGCGATTATATCGTCCTATTAGGAGATACCTCCTAATAGAACAGTTAAAGAAAACTTTTTCTTGCAACTAAACCAATATTGGTTTAGTCTATTTTTGTATAGATATTGTGCCGAAAAAACGTATTTAATCCATTTTTCTGCAGACGGTTTCAATTAAGTTTTGACGCCGCCGTTTTCATTTTTGAGATTGGGCAATTTTACTCAACAAACTCATTTTACGAGTTTTTGTAAAGTGTGAAAGCCTTTAGCCCGAAATAATTAAACATTATATCAAATATGAGAACCAGTAAATCAATTCGAAGAATTCTTATTCAATGTCCGTTCAGTAAACAGTATGAAATTAACTTCCTATCTTTCGCTTTTGTTAATTACCACAACCTTGGTCTGTTTTTCAGTTTTTGCACAGCAGAAAAATCGCTGGGTTTTCATTACTCGAAATTCTGACGGCACTTTATTTTATATCGATAAAAGCTCTCGCCAAGTATCAGGCGACACTATTCGCGTATGGGATAAAAACATTTTCTTGAACGGATCTTTTCGCATTAGTCTGGTTGAATGGAAATGCAGTGAGAAAAAGTATCTCTTTGTTGAGGCATCAGATTACAGCGCAACCGGCAAATTTATTCTAAAAAATACTGGAACAGAGTGGATAAATGTTATACCGGATTCAATCAGCGAAGCATTGTATAAAGCAGTCTGTATCACTTCTTCAGAAAAGAGTTCCGAAATAGTATCTTCAAACAAAAAGATGGCAGAGATTATCGTCAGAAAAGCTAATGTGCGAACTGAGCCGAATATAAACAGCAGCATTGTTCAGCAAGCATCTCTTGGCAAACGATTCTCTTTAGCGGATGATCAATCAACTAATGGCTGGTATCAGATTATTCTTGCTGGAACGAACAAAACTGCGTGGATTTACGGGAACAATATCAAATTTGTTGAAATCGCCAATAAATCGAATACTAAAAAACAGAAAGTGAAACGGCAAAATTAGCTGATACAAAATCGATTAGCCGAAACTAAACCGGGTAGATAAATTTTGTAATTGAATCTCCTCAAAAATTAATTTAATGACTGAACAAAGAACAACTGAATTCCAGAGTGATTTTTCGATAGAATGTGCTTGCCGTTCAAGTAATTTATTGAAAAATCTGCGGAATATTATTCAAAGTCACCCGAGCAATACCGCGCAAAAATTTGGGATGTCGATAATTCATTTGATAGAAGGCGATTCGGAGAAAATGTTAAATTGCCTGGAATTCATTATTGGAGAAAATCCCAATATTTCATTATTACACCGTCGAATTGCTGAGGTTTTCATAAATAACAATGATTATCAGCAGGCAATAATTCATCTCGAAAATGCTTTGGAAGCGGATGAAGAGGATTTGACTGCGAAATTCTGGCTGGGTTTAAGCTATTTTGAAATAGGAAACACGAAAAAAGCCAGAGCGATTTTAAGAGAATTAAAAGAGCATGTGTTTCATTTGAGTGTAATGGATAATAATTGGCTTTAACAAAAAATAACAATTATATTCCTAAATAATACTCTAACAGATTTGATCAAACCTAAATCCAACTCTTAATTATTAATTCATTCCGATAAATAAAGAAAGCGATTTATCAATAAAACAGTTCCAAATCAGCAGAACTTGTTTGAGAAGTGGCAGACGTAATTAAGAATAAGTATTTCCTTTATTTTTCTTTATATCCTTTAATTAAAGATAATACTCATATTTAGAATGTCATTTTGTACCAACAAATATAAGTGGCTAATCAGAAGTGTGGGGTTTCCCCACAGTTTGTGGGTAAACCCCACACTTAAACCGTTTATAATAAATCACTTAGCAGAATTGACTTTTGCAAATGTTTGTGGCAAATTGCACAAAAGTAGAGATGTAAAACGACCTCTGCTTAAAGGAGTTAAAATGTAAAAAAGTAAAGCCTGAAAGTTTTTAAACAATCAGGCTGAATAAAATTTATTTTTGAAACTAAGTAGGCGGCTTCTGGAAAATTTCACCTGCTTATTGCTGAACAATCCGCTTGGCGGAACGCTCGTAGTGTATTTGTTTATACCATAGCAATTTGCTTCTTGCAAGTTAGCCTAATTGTTTTTGATTTCACTCCGAGAATCTTTCCAGCACAAGCGAAGAACTGCAAATTTAACTAAGTCTGAAGCAATCCTCAATACAGACAAAGTTGCTTTTGTATTCACAAAAAACATGAAATCAAGAAAAATTACAAATACCGGTACGCTAAAGAACATCGGGAAATTTCCCAGTCTTAAAACCGGAAAATTAGTTTGGTTTGAATCTCATCTTGAACGAGATTTTATTTATTGGGTCATGCCTAGCAGAAAAGTAAAATATAATACTTAAAGCTAGCAATGACAGATAGTTGCAAACATCTTGTGCGCGCTCGAATTTCACGCGCTAAATTCCGTCAAATTCTGAAGCTTTTCAGC
>JBARIW010000006.1:0-8157 GCA_049799955.1 Pyrinomonadaceae bacterium | reverse complement strand
ACTCTCGACTCTCGACTCTTGACTCGCGACTCTCTCGCAATGTAACTTCAAAATATAATATTTTCTCAATAATGCAAGTGGAAAATTCGCCGGAAAAAAGTCATATAGAAAAAGGTTTTTGGTTTCTGCGCCGCCCCGTTCAGTTTTTAATGGACATCGCGGTTCTCTGCGGCGCGTTTCTTCTGGCTTATCTGCCTTCGCTAAACATTCAACTCGGCGATTTTTATCGCGATGCGGCGATAAACCAGCTTCCGTTTGTCATTCTCATTCAGTTTTCATCGCTTTTTCTGGTCGGCGCATATTCGATAATCTGGCGCTACGTCAGTTTCGAAGACATCAAAGCCTTTCTCAAAGCCGCTTTGCTCTCGGGCATTGTTTTGATTGCCTTTAGATTTCTTCTTTCGTTTATAGGTTTTCACCGCTGGCAGGTTCCGATTTCGGTTATTTTAATCGATACGGCGCTGGCTTTCGGCGGGCTTCTCGGGCTAAGAGTTCTGCGCCGCTTCACGCACGAAATCGGCGACAACCGACCGTTTCAGGTTGGCTCGCGCCGCGCCAAGCGCAAATCGACGCTGTTTGTCGGCGCGGGAAGAATCGGCGCTTTGGCTGTAAAAGACGTTCTCGGACGCGCCGACACTGAATTTCAGATTAAAGGTTTTGTCGACGACGACCGGCACAAAAAAGGCGGAAGCGTCAGCGGCATAAAAGTTCTCGGAACGACCGACGATTTGGCGCGTCTGGTTGACGAATTAAACATCGAGCAAGTTGTCATCGCCATCGACCAGGCGCAGGGAAAAGACATTCGCCGCGTTTTGAATATTTGCAGCGAAATTCCCGTTCGCGCCCGAATCGTGCCGAGCCTGCACGAAATTATTCACGGTCGCGTTCAGGTTTCGCGCATCCGCGACGTGCAAATCGAAGACCTTCTCGGGCGCGAGCCTGTCCAGCTTGACGACAAAAATCTGCACGAATTTCTGACCGGAAAAACCGTGATGGTAACGGGCGCGGGCGGCTCAATCGGTTCGGAACTCGTCCGGCAAATCACCGAATTTCGCCCGAAACTGCTGCTTCTGGTCGAGCGCACCGAATTTGTTCTCTTTCAAATCGAGCGCGAGCTGGTTAAAAATTTTCCCGCGACAAAATTCGTTCCGCTTCTCGCCGACATCGGCGACGAGCCGCGAATCCGCGAAATTCTTGCCGAATACAAACCCGATGTCATCTTTCACGCCGCCGCGCATAAACACGTTCCTTTGATGGAAACTAACCCGACCGAAGCGATAAAAAACAACATCTTTGCCACAAAATGTATCGGCGAGCTTGCGGGCGAATACGGCGTCAGAGATTTTGTCCTGATTTCGACTGACAAAGCCGTCAATCCGACTTCCGTGATGGGCGCTTCAAAGCGCATCGCGGAAATCGTTCTTCAAGGCTTGAATCAAATTTACCCGACAAATTATATGGCTGTCCGTTTCGGCAACGTGCTCGGTTCAGCCGGTTCGGTCGTGCCGATTTTCCGCGAGCAAATCCGCAAAGGCGAGGCGATAACCGTAACGGATAAGGAAATGACGCGCTATTTTATGACCATACCGGAAGCCTCGCAGCTCGTTTTGCAGGCGGGCGCTTTGGGCGAGGGGGGCGAAATTTTCATTCTCGATATGGGCGTTCCGGTCAAAATTCTGGATTTGGCGGAAGATATGATTCGGCTTTCGGGCTTGCAGCCGTATGAAGACATCGACATCGTTTTCAGCGGCATTCGTCCGGGCGAAAAGCTTTTTGAAGAACTGGAAATTACGGGCGAAAATTTATTAAAGACCGGGCATCCGAAAATTTTTATCGGCAAGATTGCAACGTATTCGGGCGAAGAAGTCGCGCAGATTCTCACTAATTTCAGGGCAGCGGTTTCAAGCTGCGACGAGGCAAAAATCCGCAGGCTTTTCAATCATTTTCTGCCCGAAGCGCGCATCACGGAAAAGGAAAAGCCGGAAGGAATAAAGCCCGATTGCCCGGATGAAGAAAATTTTTTTCCGCCCGCGTCAAAGCTGAATCTAGCCGAAAATAATTCGGCATAAACTCGCATTTCTTCAAAAAAGCGAACAAATATGGCAATTTTAGTTACCGGCGGCGCAGGCTATATCGGAAGCGTCGCGGTCGAAGACTTACAAAAACAGAATGAAACGGTCGTCGTTCTGGATAATCTCGTTTACGGGCATCGTCAGGCGCTGGCAGAAAACGTCGTTTTTTACGAAGGAAATACCGGCGATAAAGAACTGGTTAAAAAAATCCTGCGCGAGAACGAAATCGAAGCGTGTATGCATTTTTCGGCGTTTGCATACGTCGGCGAATCGGTCGAAAAACCGCAGATTTATTATGAAAATAATTTCGCGCAGACGCTTTCTCTGGTCGATACCTTAATCGAAAACGACGTAAAAAAAATCATCTTTTCATCGACCTGCGCCACTTTCGGCGAGCCTGAATACACGCCGATTGACGAAAAACACCCGCAAAAGCCGACGAGTCCTTACGGCTGGTCGAAATTTATGACTGAGCGCGTTCTGGCGGATTACGATACGGCTTACAATTTGAAATTCGTCGCGCTTCGATATTTCAACGCCTGCGGCGCAAGCGAGCGCTGCGGCGAGCATCACGAACCGGAAACGCATTTGATTCCGCTTATTTTATTTGCGGCGCAGGGCAAGCGCGAATACATCTCGATTTTCGGCGACGATTACCCGACGCCCGACGGAACGGCGATTCGCGATTATATTCATATCTCGGATTTGAGCCGCGCGCATCTTCTCGCGCTCGAACATCTGCGGCAGGGAAAACACTCCGAATTTATAAATCTGGGCAACGGAAGCGGCTATTCCGTAAAAGAAGTTATCACGGCGGCGCGGAGCGTTACGGGCAAAAATATCGAAGCGCGCGTTACGCCGCGTCGTGCGGGCGACGCATCGCGAATGGTCGCCGACGCGAGGCGCGCGCGCGAAATTCTCGGCTGGAATCCGCAGTTTCCCGAAATCGAAAAAATCATCGAAAGCGCGTGGCTCTGGCACGAAGCGCATCCAAACGGTTACAATTAACGAATATTTCCTGTAAGTTTTCGGAAATATTAAGATGTTTATGCAAAAGCCGCTTTTATTATTTTGCCTGTTCCTGTCTCTGCTGGTAACAGTTTCGGGGCAAAATACGCGCACGCTTTCGGGCACGATTCTGACGCAAATGTTTGAAGTCGTGCCGAACGTAACGGTCGAAGTCCAGACTTTTGACGGGAAACTCACGACCGTCAGCGACGGTGAAGGCAGATTTTCGCTGCGAGTTCCTAATGAATCTTTATCGGTCAAATTTTCCGGCAAAAATATCGCGTCGGTTACGCGAATTTTTGCGCCGGCGGATAAAATCGAAGACGTTCAGATAAAAATCGAATACGTCGTGCCGCCCGTAAACGAAACCGTAACAATTCAGGACGACACGCTTGCGCCCGACATCGAAATCCGCAACGATACCGTTTACAAAAACTTTCTTCTTAATCGAGACGACCAGCTTATTCAAGGCTTAAACGCCGGAATCAACGCCGGGCAGCACGAAGGCGGCGGAAAATCTCTGGAAATTCGCCGTTTCGGTTTTAACACAGACCACGGCGGCGTAAACGGCGGCGTAAAAATTCTCGTCGATAACATCCAGCAAAATCAGGGAACGCAGGGACACGGACAAGGTTATCTCGGCGCGCTGAAATCGCTTTCAAGCGAGTTGGTTGAAGATGTTTCAATCATAAACGGACCATTTTCCGCCGCGTACGGCGATTTTTCCGGCTTGGGCGTCGTCCAAATCCGTTTGAAAGAATCTTTGCCGCAGATTTTAACCCTGCGCGTTCAGGGCGGTTCGTTCAACACCTTTCGCTCATTTATCGCTTTTAGTCCGAAAATTAAAAATGTAGATTCTTTCGTCGCGTATGAATTGTCCGAAACGGACGGACCTTTCGAAAATCCTCTCAAATACCGGCGCGACAACATCACGGGAAACTTTACATATAAATTCAATGAAAGTCAGGCGTTCGGCTTAAAATTTAACTTCGGGCGCAATGATTTCACTTCGTCGGGACAAATTCCGCTTGATGAAGTCGCAAACGGAAATCTCGACCGCTTCGGTTTTATCGACCCGGACAACGGCGGAAAAGTTCAAAACGGCACAATCGGCGCTTATTTTCGCAAAGAGTTTAAATCGGGCGCAACGTTCAAAGCAGATGCGTTTTTAGGGCGTTCGCTGTTTGATTTATGGTCGAATTTTACTTTCTTTTTGGCTGACCCGGTTTACGGCGACGAGATTCAGCAGCACGATTCGCGGCTTCAGGAAGGCGCAAATGTTCAATTTTTGCAGCCGTATAAATTTTTCGGCAAACAGGCATTGCTCACCATCGGCGGAAATTTTCTCGCCAATCAAATAAACGTCGGGCTTTATCCTTCAACCGGGCGTAATCCGAACCGCAAGTTTTTGCCCGAAAATATCGATAATCCGGATGTTTTATTAACTTCAGCGCAGGCGAACGTCAATAGTTTCGCGGGCTACGTTCAAAACGGAATCAATTTTTTCAATGGTCATCTGCGGCTCGAAATGGGTTTGCGTTTCGATTATTTCACGTTTGACGTTGACGGTTTCGAAATCGGCGGAGAAGAAAACACACCACAGAGACACAGAGACACAGAGATTTTTAATAAATTTTTATCTCCTCTGTGTCTCTGTGTCTCTGTGGTAAATCCGCTTGTCGGCAAAGAAAGCGCGGGCAAATTTCAGCCGAAGCTCGCGCTCGCGTGGTCGCCGTTCGAAAAAATTCCGGTGTCGTTTTACGCCAATTACGGTCGCGGAATTTCCTCGCAGGACGCGCGCGGAATAATTCGCAACGGGGACGCGCCGAAAATCTCGACGACCGATTTTTACCAGCTCGGCGCGGCTTACAATTCAAATCGTTTTTCCGCCGTCGCCAGCTCATTTCTGATTGACCGTTCAAACGAGCAGATTTATATTCCCGACGACGGAAGCATCGAATTTGCCGGACGCTCGCGCTCTTACGGTCTGGAATTCAAAACGTCGGCGAAACTGACCGAAAACTTAAGCTTTAACGCCGGTTTGACGCAGGTTTTACGGGCATTTTATCCGGGACAATTCACCGCTGATAATCGCCGCTTAATCATCGACAGCGCGCCGCACACGGTCGGCAATGCCGGGCTGGTTTTATCGGAATTTTACGGCTTTAACGCGTCGCTCAATTATCGCGGAATTTCCGGCTATCGTCTGGACGGCGAAACCGAAGCGATTCGCGCCGCCGGAAACGATGTCGTCGATTTCGCCGTCTCCAAGCGCCTGAAAAAATGGGTTGACTTCAACGTTTCGATTGATAATGTTTTGAACAAACAATATTACGAAACGCAGAATTATTTCGAATCGCGCATCTGCCCGACGTGCGGTGTCGCGTCCGGAATTCACGCCACGCCCGGCTATCCGTTCACGATAAATTTCGGTCTGACATTTCGACTTTGGGCGAAAGATTAAGAGAAAATCTTCTAGTTTCTTTTGCGTTTTTGCGCTATTATTTTCCAAAAGGAAAATTTTATGAGCATTGAAACATATCAGGGAAAAGTCGAAGACGGACAAATCAAACTCACTGTAAGCGTAACATTACCAGAAAATAAAACGGTTTATGTGATTGTTCCCGACGAAAAGCCAAAATTTGATTTAGCGGAAATGGCGGCGAAGATGCCGGAAGATTATAAAACGCAGGAAGAAGATTTCGGCAACCCTGTCGGCAAGGAAGTTTGGTAATGGCTAAATACATTCCCGAAAAGGGCGATTTCATCACACTTTCCTTCAACCCGCAATCAGGACATGAACAGAAAGGCAGGCGACCGGCGCTTGTCGTCAGCAATTATCTTTTCAACAAAGCCACAGGTTTAGCAATAGTTTGCCCAATTACTAATACAGACCGCAAAATTCCCTTTCATTTAGCTGTTCCTGTATCAAGCGCACTGACCGGATTTGTAATGGTCGAGCAAGTTAAATCGGTTGATTTTAATACGAGAAAAGCGAAATTTGTTGAAAAAGCACCGCAGGAATTAATTGACGATGTGCTTGCCGTTATTGATATTTGCATCAAATAAATTAAATACTGTAATAAAGATTATGGATTCGGAGGAAGAAATTAAAGAAATGGTTAAGGAAGATTTTAAATCAAGATCAGTATCGCTTTCAAACATAGAAATAAAGGTCGAAAAAAATGAGAATGTTTATGAATTACCTAATCTAGTGATGACAGATGGTAGGATTCAGACATTTCATAGGTGGAATATTACACTAAACAAAAAGACTTAAATAAATCAAAATCATTTATTTTGGACATGAAAAATGATGAAACAGGAGAAAGTATAGAAGGTGAAATCGCCAAAAATATTTATAAATTTCTAAATGAATAAAGTTATATGAAAACATCTCTAATAATTTCTAAAAATCGAATCTCGAAAAAAGCGGCGAGCTTTACCGAATCGGTTATCCGCGAGATGACGCGCGAGGCTTTGAAATACGGCGCGGTCAATCTCGGACAGGGCTTTCCCGATTTTGCCGCGCCCGAAGATATTAAGCAGAAGGCGATGGAGGCGATTGCCGCCGACCATAATCAGTATGCGATAACGTGGGGCGTGAAATCTTTTCGAGACGCGATTGCGGCGAAGACGAAATGGTTTTTAGGACTTGAAGTTGACCCGGAAACGGAGATAACCGTAACGTGCGGCTCGACCGAAGGGATGATTGCGGGAATGATGGCTTGCGTCGATGCGGGCGAGGAAGTTATCGTTTTCGAGCCGTTTTATGAAAACTACGCGCCGGACGCGATTCTATCGGATGCAAAACCAGTTCACGTTCCGCTTTATTTGAGAGAAGACGGCTGGCATTTTGAAAAAGATGAACTCCGAAAGGCTTTTAGCGAAAGGACGAAAGCGATAATTATCTGCAATCCGAACAATCCGACCGGAAAGGTTTTCACGCGCGAAGAATTGGAATTTATCGCCGATTTGTGCAAAGAGTTTGACGCGATTTGCTTCACCGATGAAATCTACGAGCACATTCTTTATAAAGGCAAACGCGACGCGGGAACGATGACGACGGACAATCCGCGCCACATTTCGATGGCGCAGCTTGACGGGATGCGCGAGCGGACGGTTGTTGTTAATTCACTGTCGAAAACTTATTCCGTAACGGGCTGGCGCGTCGGTTACTGCATTGCGCCGCCGGATATTTCGGGCGCGATTCGTAAGGTTCACGATTTTTTGACGGTCGGCGCGGCAAATCCGCTTCAGCACGCGGGCGCGTATGCTTTGAGTCTGCCGGAAAAATACTATCTGGGTTTGCAAAAAGAGTATCAGCGAAAGCGCGATTTTATCGTGCCTGTTTTGCAAAAAGCCGGATTTAAATGCAGCGCTCCGGACGGCGCTTACTATGTGATGAGCGATATTTCCGCCTTCGGCTTTGAAAACGACATCGAATTTACGAAATTCCTGATTCGCGAAATCGGCGTCGCTGTCGTTCCCGGTTCTTCGTTTTATCACGATGCGGATTTGGGCAAAAATCAGGTTCGTTTTTGTTTCTGTAAAAAGGATGAAACTTTGGAAGCGGCGGCAAAGAGATTGCAGAAATTGAAGGCAAGGATTTAAGAGAAATTTCCCGCAAAGGCGCAAAGCGCGCAAAGTTTTTAAAACAAAAAACTGCCGACTAATAAAATCGGCAGTTTTTTTGTTTTTGCTGGTTTACTTCAAATGTTTATTTCTTTGTGTTCGTGTTAGCTTTTTTGTCCGAATCGGTTGTGCTCATATTTGTTACCGAATCGGTTGCCGAAACTTTCAGCTCGTTTTTCACGCTTTTGACGCCTTCGATGCCTTTGGCAACTTCTTCGGCTTTGGTTTTCTGCGCGGCGTTGGCGACAGTGCCTTTCAAAGTTACGACATCGTTAACAACATCAACGTTAATCGTCGATTCGCGCAAATCATTGGTGGCTAAGAGAGCGGCGCGGGTTTTGAACCAAATCCAGCTATCGTTTGCGCCCTGTCCGATTGTGCTCGAACCTTTGTCTTTTTCGTAATCGGCTTTGTTTTTATCGTAATCCGCGCGGTTTACGTT
>JBARIW010000005.1:0-31787 GCA_049799955.1 Pyrinomonadaceae bacterium | reverse complement strand
TCGGAATCGGTGTTGCCGCCGCCGCCGTCCAAAAATTAGTGCCCGTTGCCGTATCGGTAAAATTATATAAACCGCTCAAATCCGACGATGAGCCGAAGCTGGTCGCCGTCAGCGCGCCGACGCGGCTAAAAATCGTCTGCTGCGCCGTTCCCGACGGCGAGCGCAGAACAACGTCGAGGTCGCCGACCCACGAGTGAGTTGCCGTCAAATTGACGCTCACATCCGTCAGCGGAGCGGAAACGCCCGTCACCGCATAACTGATAACCAGAGGCGTTCCGTAAACCGGCGGAGTGCCGCCCGGCGAATCCGGTATCGCTCCCGTGCCTGTGCCCGGAAATGTTATCGGTGGTAATGCAAGCGATTTATCGCCCTTTATATTGGCTTCAACCGGATTTGCGCCGGCTGCAAACCATAAAGTCGTAATTGCCACACTCAAAAATGTAATACAGTAAAGCAAAGTAAGCGTGGATCTGTTTATCTTAGCCCAAGACATAAAAATCTCCCTCCAAATATTTTAAATGACATTTAATATACTTTAGTCGGCTGATTTAAGATTTGATTAAATTAAAACAACTATTTAACTAAAGATAAAAAGGATAGTAATGGAAATTTACTCTGTTTGAGCTTGATTGTCAAGAATTTCTCTTATCTACGCATATAATATTTACAGTAATTTAATAAAATTTAATCTTATAAGTCGAATTCTGAGATAATTTTTTCTATGCGAACGCAAAATTTACCAAATGTCCTGCTTATTTTTATAGACGGTCTTGGCATTGGGGACAAGAATAATGATTTAAATCCGTTTGTAAAAATAAAAAATACCGAGCCTTTAAATTATTTTCAAAATTATGAATCTGATGTGATATTTCAGGGCAAACTCATCCCGACAAATCCGCGACTCGGAATTGACGGTCGCCCGCAGAGCGCTTCGGGGCAAACCACGATTCTGACCGGAATCAACGCGCCAAAGCTTTTAGGATTCCATAAACAAGGTTTTCCCAATCAGGCTCTGCGCGATGTAATCAATGAAAACTCTGTCTTTTTACAGCTAAAAAAGAGAAATATCGAGCCAAATGTCTTTGTAAACGCTTACACGCCGCAATTTTTTGAACAAACTCCGCGCTGGAAATCGGCAACGACCTGTGCGGTCGAAGCCGCCGGAATGACCTTTCGCCGCCTTCCTGATTTACTTGGCGAGAAAGCTTTATTTCATGATTTTACGAACCAAATTTTAATTGAAAGAGGTTTTGACGCGCCGGTTTTTTCGGCGGAAAAAGCCGGAAAAATTCTGGCTGAATTTACAAAAGAATATCGCTTTACACTCTACGAGCATTTTATAACCGACAAAATCGGGCACGCGCAGGATTTTGAGCGGGCGCGAATCCATTTGCCTCTGCTTGCCGAATTTATCCGCGAAACTTTGAAGCGGGTAGATTTAGAAAACACGACCGTTATCTTGACAAGCGACCATGGAAACATAGAAGATTTGTCCGTCCGCAATCATACTTTGAATGACGTTCCGACGATTGTTTGGGGCAGGAAAAAAGATGAAATAAGTAAGCAAATAAAGGATTTAACCAATATTACTCCGGCAATTTTGTATCTGCTAACAAGATGAATAAAGAAAATAACATAACGAAAAACGACCGCAAAGAAATTTTCGGGTGGATGATGTACGACTGGGCAAATTCCGCGTTTTTTACAACGGTTGTCGGAGTTTTAATCGGACCTTATCTTTTGGGTCTGGCGCAAGATGCGGTCGGCGAGGACGGCGTCGTTCTCGATTTGTTTTTCTTTAAGGTTACGCCGAAAGGACTTCCGGCATTTTGCACGGCTTTGTCGGTTATTTCGATGGTCGTCATCCTGCCGGTTTTGGGCGCGGTTGCCGATTATACGCATCTGAAAAAAAAGCTGATGGCGATTTTCTGCTATCTCGGCGTAATCGCCAGCTCGCTTTTGTTTTTCGTTACCGAGTCATATTTTATTTGCAGTGTTTTGTTCATCGTTTCAAATATGAGCTTTGCCGCCGCGAATGTTTTTTACAACGCATTTTTGATAGATATAACGACCGAAGACAAGCGCGACCGCGTTTCGAGTTACGGCTACGGTCTTGGCTATCTGAGCGGCGTTCTGGTTTTGGTTTTAAATCTTTTAATAATCAAAAATGCCGAAAGCATCGGCATCACAACCGGAATGGCGGTCAGAATTTCGATTCTGATGGCATCGATTTGGTGGGGACTTTTCGCAATAGTTACTTTTTATCTAATCAAAACACGCGGCGCTGACAAGGAAATTCCGAAAGATAAAAACATTGTTACGGTCGGTTTCCTCGAAGTGTGGCAAACTCTGAAAGAGCTTCGACGCCTGCGCTACACGATGCTTTTTCTCATCGCGTATCTTTTCTATAACGACGGAATTCAAACGGTTATTCTACAGTCGTCGGTTTTTATTTCCTACGAGCTTTTTACATCGAAAGGCTTGCCCTCGGACAGCTCATTTTTGATAACTATTTTTATCGTCGCTCAAATTGCCGCGCTTGTCGGCGCAATCGGTTTTGAGCGAATCGCCAGATTTATCGGCGCAAAACAAACGATAATTTTGTCCCTTGTAATCTGGTGCGGAATCGTCATTTACGCGTACATGTTTTTCGAAAGCGCGTTTCAGGCTTATGTAATGGGCGCGTTTATCGGAATGGTTCTGGGAAGCGCGCAGGCGCTTTCGCGCTCGCTTTATTCGCAGATGATTCCCGCCGGGCGCGAATCTTCGTTTTTCGGACTTTATGAAATTTCCGAGAAAGGTACTTCCTGGATGGGACAGCTTCTTTTTACGATTGTTGTCGGCGCAACCGGCTCGTTCCGGCAGGCAATTCTCGCTTTAATCGTGTTTTTCGTCGTCGGAAGCGTCATTTTGCTTTTCACCGATACGACCAAAGCGATTCACGAAGCCGGAAATTTAACGCCCGAAGAAGCCGCTTCCGAATCGTAAAAGTTTGTCATAATTCGAGAGTTGACTATAATAAAGTTTGAGACGTTTACTCGAAAAACTTTTTATAGAAAAACAAACGTGACACAAGAAAATCAAGACAGAATCGTAACAATTTTCGGCGGCTCGCGGTGCGGAGAAAATTCGCCCGAATATACAGAGGCAAAAGAAGTCGGCGGCAGGCTTGCCGAAGCCGGTTTTACCATCTGCACCGGCGGCTATCTCGGCGTGATGGAAGCCGCATCGCGCGGCGCGCGCGAAAAAGGCGGTCGCGTTTTCGGCATTTTAATGAATGAATTCAAGAAAGAGCCGAATCGTTATTTAACCGATAAAGTCGCCAGCCAGCATTTTTACGAGCGCCTTCAGCACCTGATTACGCGTTCGGTCGGTTTTATCGCCCTGCGCGGCGGAATGGGAACCGTAACGGAAATTTCGCTCGTCTGGAATAAACTGCAAACCGGGGTTTTAGAAAAGCGTCCGCTCGTTCTGCTCGGCGATTGCTGGAAAAACGTGGTCGAAGCGTGGCAGGAAAATCTGGTCGTGTCCGATAAAGACGTTTCGCTTCTGGATTTTGCCCAAACTCCCGACGAAGCCTGTCAAATAATTGTTAAAAAATCAAAGGGAGTGAGGATTAATTGATAATTGATAATTGATAATTAAGAGCTTTGCCTAAAAAGTCGGAAGACATCGAATAATGTTTTGAATAGCTTAAATAAAACGAACAAGATTCGTCTTTGGACTTAAAAACAACTTAAAACCGAATATTATTCGGCACTTAAAGACTTTTTAGGCAAAGCCATAATTAAGAAAAAAAGAATTATCAATTATCAATTATCAATTATCAATTAAATATGAATTGTCCAAAATGTAACGCGCCGCTTCTGCCAAACGCTCAATTTTGCGGTACTTGCGGATTTCGGATGCAGGCGCAACCACAGCAATCGCCGCCGCCGCAATATCAGCAGCAGGCGAATTACGCGCAGCCGCCTTCGCAGGGACGCGAGGCGTTTCAGTTTGATGCTGACGGTCGCGGGCAAGGTCGCGGCTATACGTGGTCGATAGAGCATCAGGGCGCGTTTGCGCTTGCGGTTGTAAATTTGCAGCCCGAACAGGCGATTTCCGCCGAAGCGGGAGCGATGGTTTCGATGTCGGCAAATGTAGATTTGCATTCTGAAATGAAAGGCGGCGTTTTCGGCGCTTTGAAACGCGCTGTCGGCGGCGAATCGGCTTTTGTCTCGACTTTTACGGCTCGCGGCGGCGCGGGCGAAGTTACGCTTGCGCCCGGAACGCCCGGCGATGTGGTCGGAATCGAGATGAATAACCAGACTTTTCTGGTTCAGTCGAGTTCATATCTCGCCGGAGATACAAGTTTGGTTGTCGATACAAAATTCGGCGGGGCAAAATCCTGGCTCGGCGGCGAAGGTTTGTTTCTTTTGGAAGTAAGCGGCGCGGGACTTCTGCTTGTTTCATCTTTCGGCGCAATTCATCGTAAAACTTTGCGTCCGGGCGAGCAGTATGTCGTCGATACGGGACATCTCGTCGCTTGGGAAGCGCAAATGCAGTACAATCTGCGAAAAGCGGCGAAAAGCGGGTTTTTCAGAAGCTTTTTGAGCGGCGAAGGTATGGTCGCCGAGTTTAATGGTCCGGGCGAGATACTTATTCAAACACGAAATCTGAGAGCCTTTGCCGGACTTCTCAAACCATTTTTCCCGTCGCAGGGCGGCGGAGGCGGCGGTATTAATTTAGGTTTTGGAAGCTAAACCGGTTTCCGAATTTAATATTCCTGTCAGGATAAACAAAATGAATGTTTTGAACGGAACAGGTCAAAACTCACGGGCGAAGAAAAAAGAATCCGAAATAAAACTGTCTGCAAGAGCCGTCTCACGCGGCGTCGCTATCGGAAAAATCGTCTGTCTTTACGGGCGAAAACGTCAATTTTACCGAATCGATTTAAAAGACACGCAGATTGACCGCGAGCTTCGACGTTTTCACGCCGCCGTTCGTCTTGCAAAACGCCAGTTAAAAAAAACGAGCGCGCAGAAAAGCGAAATGTTCGGCGAAAAAAGCGCGAATATATTCGACGCGCATCTTTTGATTCTCGAAGATAAATCGCTGCTCGGAAAAATCGAGGAAAACATCCGCGGGCAGAAAATTAACGCCGAGTGGGCTGTAAAAGTCGTTACGGACAAATATATCGCGCAATATAAATCCATCTCCGACGACCATTTCCGCGAGCGTTACATCGATTTGGAAGACATTGCCGACAGGATTCTGACGGCGCTCGGCGGCGGGCAAAAAGCGAGCATTCGACTTGAAAAAAACTCGATTATCGTCGCCAAAGAAGTAAAACCTTCGACTTTAATCGAGCTTGCGCAAAGCGAGCCGAAAGCGATAATAACCGAAAACGGCGGTTGGACTTCGCATACATTTATCTTGGCAAGAGAACTGAATCTGCCTGCCGTAACGGGAATGAAGGGAATTCTCCGCCGCGTTCAGACAGGCGAAAGCGTCGTCGTTGACGGTTATAACGGGCAGGTGATTTTAAATCCTTCGGCGGAATCTCTGGACGAATACAAAATCGCCGCGTCGCAGTTTCAAACCGACAAATCCGAAAAAATCGAGCCTGTGCGTGGAAAGCTTAAAACGCTCGACGGGCACGAAATCACGATTCGCGCCAATCTCGATTTACCGAAAGGCTACGCAAAAGCGAAAAGATTCGGCGCGCGCGGCATCGGGCTTTATCGCTCGGAGTTTTTGTTTAATCAATTCAAGGGTTTTCCGACCGAAAACGAGCAGGTAATCGCTTATCAAAATATTGCCGAACTCGTCGGCGACGAAGGCGTCCGAATCCGCACGTTTGATTTAAGCGTCGAGCTTCTGGTTGACGAAGGCGAAGAAAAGGAAAAAAATCCGGCGCTCGGACTTCGCGCGATTCGCCTTAGTATGAAGCGTAAACAGCAGTTTCGTATTCAGCTTCGGGCGCTTTTGCAGGCTTCGCTCGATAAAAAAATCGACATTGTTTTGCCGATGATTTCGGACGTTTCCGAGATTCGAAAGACAAAGAAAATTTTAGAGCAGGAACGGGAATATCTTCGAAAAAGAAAAATAAAATTCGGCAGCCCTCGTCTCGGCGCGATGATAGAAGTTCCAGCAAGCGTTTTTATCGTCGATGAAATTTGCAGGGAAGTCGATTTTTTATGTCTCGGTACAAACGACCTCGTGCAGTATCTTCTGGCGGTTGACCGCGATAACGAAGCGGTTGCCGATTGGTTCAGAACGCTGCATCCGGCGGTGCTTCGCGCGATAAAAACGGTTTTGAAAGCGGGTGAAAAGTTCGAAATTCCGGTCGTCGTTTGCGGCGAAATGGCTGGCTCTTATTTTTATGTTCCGATTTTAATCGGTCTGGGCGCGACCGAGCTGAGTATGAACGTCAATTCGATTCCGCGCGTCAGAAAAATCATTTCGGGAATTGCTCTGGAAGAAGTCTATGAAATAGTGAAAAAGCTTGAAAAATGCTCGACTGCCGACGAAATCGAAAATCTCGCGGGCGAAAGCTTTCTTGAAAAATGGTCGCATCTCTATTCTAAAAATCTACTGCCGACGGCGAAAAGTAATAAATTTAGATAAAAATTCTAAAAACTCCTATCTTTTGAGCATTTATAAGGTTACGGGCAAAAAGGCTCGAAACTACTGAAAATCGCTTGCTCAATTTTGAAATGTGGTTTATTGTGTAATTCAACCCATACAAAATAATCATATTTGAGCAGGAAACTTTTTAAAGTTTTTGCGGTTATAAAAATATGCGTATAACTTGGCTTAGAAAATCTTCAATATTTCTTTCGATATTCCCGCTTATTTTGGTCGGGCAAATTTTTGCTCAAATTCAAACTCCGCCGACGAAGGTGAATTTCGGATATTCGCAAAATCCGAAGACAAAAGCGAAAAAAGAAACGCAGGCGAATACAAATCCGCAAACCGAAACGACTGTTGCAAGTGAAAATGTCGAGCAGACGCCTAAAGAGGAAACCCAAACAATCGCGCAGAAAACTTTTGACATTGCCAAGCGCGCGAATCTGGCATCGGTCGCTCCGACGGAAATTTATAAAGTCGGTATCGGCGACGTTTTATTTATCAGCCTGCAAAACGCGCCCGCCAAAGAATCGAATTATTTTACTGTTTTGAACAACGGAACGATTGATTATCCGCTCGCGGGCGAGATGGTTACGGTTTCGGGGTTTACAGCCGAAGAAATCGAAGATTTGCTCAAAGAAAAGATAAAATTATACGAAAATCCGCAGGTTTCGGTGAAGCTGCGCGAATATGCGAGCCATTCAATCACAGTTTTGGGATTGGTGGAAAAAGCCGGAGAAAAATTTCTTCAGCGCGAAGCGATTCCGCTCTATGTGGTCAGGGCTGAAGCCGTCGTGCAGGCAAAAGCGAGCGGCGTTACAATCAAGCGCGCAAACTCGCAGACGGAAAAATTTGATTTGAAAGACTCGAAATACGAAGAAGTTTTGGTATTTCCGGGCGACATTGTCGAGTTTACATCGGGCGACGGCAAAAGCGCGGGCAATTCGGACACGGCGCAGTTTTATTTTATCGGCGGCGACATTATTTCCGCCGGTCAAAAAGATTTTCATCAGGGATTAACGCTTACTCAGGCGATTTTGGCTTCGGGCGGTTTAAGACGCGCCGACACGAAAAAAGTTACGATTCGCCGCAAAAACGAGCAGGGCTTGCTTGCTCCGACCGAATATAATCTGAAAGAAATCAAAAACGGGAAATTGCCCGACCCGGCGCTCGAAGCCGGCGACACGATTGAAATCGGAAATTAATTAATCCAAAGTTTATTGGATTTGCCCAACATTGTTTGTTAATATTATATTGCCTTGCAAATTGAACAAGTCGGGTAATCGCTTTTTTTCGCGAAAAGAGGAAAGTCCGAACACCGTAGGGCAGCGAGCCGGATAACGACCGGGCGTCTGATTTTAATCGGGCGACGACAAGTGCAACAGAAAATAAACCAGCCGAAAGGTGATGGGTGAAATGTTGCGGTAAGAGCGCAACAGCGCGTTTGGTAACAAATGCGGCTAGGCAAACTCCTCGTGGTGCAAGACCAAATAGGGAAACGTTTTTTGAGTTGCCCGCTCAATGTTCGGATTCGTCTGAACGACGTTTCCGGGTAGGTCGCTTGAGCTGTTCGGCGACGAACAGCCTAGATGAATGATTGCCGGCTATTATAAAAGATAGTTACAAAATTCGGCTTACAGGCTTGTTCGGTTTGCGGGGCGCTAATCTTGTCTTACTTAATTGAAATCAAAAGGAGAAATTTAACTACTTATGGCTAACCGGAAAGGTGTATTTATCGGTGCGTATGTGCCGAATGAACTCAAAGAATCATTGCGCCGCAGAGCGGCATCGGAACATCGAACACTCTCACAGGAAATTACGAGGATTTTAGTCGAAGCCGTTCACGGCAAAGGCTTGCCGACGGGAAGCGTTGACCGCAGAACTGACGTTACGGTTCCGCGCCGCCGCTCGACCGACCCGTTTCCGCGCCGCAGAACCGAAGATTTGCAATTAGCGTCGGATAAAAAAGACGATAAATAATATCGAATTAAAAACTCCAGCGAGCGCTGCCGATTTATTCAAACGCAGCGCTTATCGCATTTTAAAAGTTATTTTGTTAAAATCTCCCCAATGAATATCAAGGCGTTCTGGCTTTCAATCGGTTTAGTTATTTTAAGTTTTATCGGCGGTTTTTTTCTTGCCAATGCCTTGAATAAAAGCGAGCTTGAAACGCTCAGAACCGAAAATAATCGCTTAAAAAATTCCCAGTCAAATTCGAGTCAAAATGATGCGGAAAATACTTTATCCGATGAAGAAATTCAAAAAAGACTCGCCGAAGCCGACCAGAATCCGAATAATGTTCAGGCTCAGAAAAATCTCGGAATGGCTTTGTACAAATATGCTTCTATCAAAAAGGACACAAAACTTTTAACGGAAGTATCCCGTCTCTTAAACCGCGCGTACGAAAAAAATCCTGCTGATAAAGACGTTACGGTTACGCTCGGAAATTTGTATTTCGACATCGGATATTTTGAAAAGGACAACGCAAGTCTTAAAAAAGCGCGTGAATTTTACGCGAAATTACTTGAACAAACGCCGAACGACATCGAAGTCAGAACCGATAACGGCTTGACCTATTTTCTGGAAACTCCGCCGGAAAACGATAAAGCCATTGCCGAATTTGAAAAATCTCTAAAGGAAAATCCGAAGCACGAAAAGACTTTGCTTTATCTCGTTCAGGCTTTGTTATTGCAGGGAAAAACGCAGGAAGCCGAAAATTATCTGGCAAAGCTTAAAGAAGTAAACCCGAATACGCCGAGTCTTGCCGAGATTCAAAAACAAATCGCTCAATGACCAAGTTTTTAGTAGTTTTATTTATATTGATAGTCGTCTTCGGACTAGTCGCGCTGCGCTATCGCAAACAGATTCAGATGGCTTTGTATGTCCTCAGAATGTTTCGAAAAATGCGGCAGATGAGCAAAGCGCCGGAAGAAAAACAAATCGAAAAAACCGAAAGCGCAAACGACTCTCAGCTCGTCAAATGCGCCAGATGCGGAACGTGGATTCCGCAATCAAAGGCGTTAAATCTTCGCTCAAAAACCTTTTACTGCTCGGCGAATTGCATGGAAAACGCAGTCGTTAAATAATTCAAAATTCAAAATTCAAAATTTAAGATTCAAAATTCAGGATTGCGAGAAATAATCTTGAATTTTGAATCTTAAACCTTAAATTTTGAATCTTAAATCTTGAATTTTTACGGCACAAACGTATTGATGTACCATTTAATCATCTGTTCGCCGAAAAGCAGCGCGAGAATTGAGCCGATTCCGAGGAAGATGCCGAAGGGAATCTGCGTTTGTAAATCTTTGTCTTTCTGGCGTGAAATTACGACGACTCCGATTATCGCGCCCGCAAACGCGCCGAGAAAAATCGACAGAAGCGTCAGACGCCAGCCGAGCAGCGCGCCGACGGCAAACATCATTTTGACATCGCCCAAACCCATCGCATCGACGCCGCGAAGCTTTTTCCAAATCGCGCCGACCAGCCACAAAAATCCGCCGCCGACCAGCCCGCCCAAGATAGCGCCGGTTATCGAAACGAGCCAAATCGGGAGACCGCTCATTTGATTTAGAGGAAAATAATTAAGGTCTGAAAAATATGCGTTCCCAAAGGCGAAGCCGAAAGCGAGCCGGACAATCAGCGCCAGAAAAAGCAGCGGAAAATTGATGACATCCGGCAAAATCATATGTTCCGCGTCGATAAAAATGAGCGAAACGATTGCTGAGACAAAAATTAAAACTATGGGCAGAAACGGGTTAAAACCGATTTGCCAGAATACGAGCAGGTAAATCAGCGCATTTAAAAGCTCGACGGCTGGATAACGCGGCGAAATCGGATTTTTGCAGTTCCGGCACTTTCCGCCGAGGATAATCCAGCTCAAAATTGGTATATTATCGTATGGCTTTATCGGGTTTTTGCATTTCGGGCAGGCTGAATTCGGGAAAACAATCGATTCTTCGTTCGGCACGCGGTGAATTATAACGTTCAAAAAACTGCCGATTATCGCGCCGAGCAGGAAAATAAAAATAAAACCGACAAATTCGGGCAAGCCGGTTACTGATTCGAAAGAAGCTAATAAAATATTCATTAGAAAGAATTTGGAATTATAGGTTTTGAAAAGATTTTGGAAAGACAGGGACGTGTTTAGCGCGGCGTCCTTTTATATAATAGCGGTTTGAAAGAAAAAGGAAAAGGGAAATTTTTTGAGGCGGCAATTAAAGTCGATTGCCGCCTCATTCTAATCATCTACCTGAAGCTTTGGTTGATTCCGTCGAGAATCGTCGAGCCGGGACAAAGCTCCGATTTTGATAATTTATTCAGAGGTTTTTCGCTTGTCTGAATAAGCTCGTGAAGGTCGCGGCTGTCGTTGTTCATATACAGCAATCCGGTCAGGATTTCGTTTCTGGCTTTCGCGTTCTGAACGGCATTTATCGCCGAAACTCTGTCCAAAGGATTCCAGTCTTTGGCGAGTTTATGAAGCTGTATGACCGAACCGTCGTGCATTTCGAGGCTTTCGACGCTTCCCGCATCATAATTTGTCCGAATCTCTTTCATAATCGGGACAAAATCAACCGTCGCCGTCGCCTCGACGTGTTCGCGCACGTAATCGTAAGATTTGGTCGAGCCGACATTGTTATTGAAGGTTACGCAGGGCGAAATCACGTTCAAAAAAGCAAATCCGGGATGATTCATCGCGGCTTTAATAAGCGGAATAAGCTGGTCTTTATCGCCGGAAAAACTTTGCCCGACAAAAGTTGCGCCGAGTTCAATCGCGAGACTCGAAAGGTCAATCGATTCAAATAAATTTACCGAGCCTGATTTATTTTTCGAACCGTTGTCGGCGGTCGCCGAATCCTGACCTTTGGTCAGCCCGTAACAGCCGTTGTTCATCACAATATAAACCATATTGAGATTGCGCCGGATGACGTGGACGAATTGTCCCATTCCAATCGAAGCCGTGTCGCCGTCGCCGGAAACGCCGAGATAAATCAAATCGCGGTTCGCCAGATTCGCGCCCGTCGCCACCGAAGGCATCCGACCGTGAACCGAATTAAACCCGTGCGAATTGCTCAAAAAATAAGCGGGCGTTTTCGAAGAACAGCCGATGCCCGACATTTTGGCGACCTTGTGCGGCTCGATATTGAGTTCAAAACAAGCCTGCGCGACCGCCGCGCTAATCGAATCGTGCCCGCAACCGGCGCAAAGCGTCGAAAGCGAGCCTTCATAATAATCGACCGTGTAACCCAAATCGTTTTTGGGCAGCGCGGGATGACGAAATTTAGAGCGAACGTATGTCATATTAAGCTAAAGTCAATTGCTTTCGCAGAATTTTGTCAACTACTTTTGGCACTGATTGATGTAGTGAATCGGCTTCCTGCTGTAGTTTCTGAAAGACATCTTCGGCAACCTGAACCTCGAAAACCCGTTTTTTAATTTCGATTATATCGTCCGTAGGCTGTAAGTATCCGGCATAATCTGTTGTGCTGTGAGTGTCCCAAAATTCCCCGGCTTCTTCTTCCGTCGCAAATGAATCGGGTAAAGGGTCAATAATTTTGTTTTTGTTTCCCATAGTATTTTCTCTCACCGTCATCCATATCGCGTGCTGAAATAGGCAAGATTGCGCCCTTCACCTTGCGAATATAGAAAATAACCAAGTAACGCCCGCCGATAGTCTGACCAAACGCGGCATAAACATCTTCGCCTTTGACGTAACCTTTACCGACTTTCCTGATGTGCGGTTTAGAGCAAAGAACATCTTCCGCTTCTGTTATCGATACGCCGTGTTTCGTCGCAAATTTCTCAACAAACAGGTCTTTCCAGATGATTTGGCTAATGACCATCATCGGAATTATAACACAAATTTAACCTTGATTTGTGCTAAAGGTCTGCTATAGATTTACCATTTAGCCTTCATGTACCCTACACCGCCCTATCCATGTGTATCAACGTGAAAACCAAGTTTGAGGACATATAATAATTTTCAGAGACAGTTAAATTCTTTCAGTTATTTTCGGCAAATTCGCTTTTATTTGTTTCAAAATATTATCGGCGGTTATCGGCGTTCCGTCGTAATTCAGCACAGAAATAAGCTTTGCAGGATTTACGCCTAATTCAATCATCATCAAGCTTTTAAACTGCGCGTCGCGGTTTTGTTCGATGACGAAAACTTTTTCGTGCGCGGTAATAAAATCCTCAAATTCTTTGCCGAAGGGAAACGCTTTGACGCGCATTGCGTCGAGCGTGATGTTTTCTTCTTTTAATAATTCAATCGCTTCCGCCGCCGCGTAAACGGAAGTTCCGAAAAACAGAACGCCGAATTTTGAAGAGTTTTCTTCCTGATAAAATTCCGGCGCGGGAACGAGTTTCTTAGCGGTATTCCATTTTTTTGCGAGCCTGTCCATATTGCGCAGATATGTCGCGCCGTCCTCGGTATAAACGGCGAATTCGTCGCGCGAAGAGCCGCGCGTAACGAATGCGCCGCGTGTTTCGTGCGTTGCGGGAATCGTTCGATACGGAACGCCGTCGTCGTCGGTGTCGAGATAACGACCGTATTTTTCGATTTCGTCGAGCGCCGCCGCGTCTAAAACTTTTCCGCGCTCGTATTCGCGCGCGTCGTTCCATTCCAGAGGGCGCGAGATGTGGTCGTTCATTCCGAGGTCGAGGTCGGTCATCAAAATCACGGGCGTTTGCAGCTTTTCGGCTAAATCGAAAGTTTCCGCCGTCATTTCAAAACATTCGGTCGGCGAAGCGGGAAAAAGCAAAACGTGCTTGGTGTCGCCGTGCGAAGCGTATGCGGCTAAAAGTATGTCGGATTGCTGCGTTCTGGTCGGCATTCCGGTCGAAGGTCCGGTTCGCTGAACGTCGATTAAAACCGTCGGAATTTCGGCAAAATATGCCAGACCGAGAAATTCGTTCATCAGGGAAACGCCCGGACCGCTGGTTGCCGTGAACGAGCGCGCGCCGTTCCAGCTCGCGCCGATGACCATTCCAATCGCCGCCAGTTCATCTTCCGCCTGCACGACGGCGAAATTTTTTCTGCCCGTTTCTTTATCGATTCGAAGCCTTTCCGCGTATTTTCCAAATGCGTCCACAACCGAAGTCGAAGGCGTAATCGGATACCACGCGGCAACCGTCGCGCCGCCGTAAATCGCGCCGAGCGCGCACGCCGTATTTCCGCTAATCAAAATCGAATCGCCGATGAGGTCGCGTCTTTGCACGCGAATCGGAAGCGGATATTCAAAATTCTCACGAACATAATCAACGCCCATTTTTAAGGCTTTGATGTTCGGCTCAATCAGGCGTTCCTTACCTTTAAACTGCTCGCCGAGCTGATTTTCCAAAACACCGAACTCAATATCGAAAAATGCCGAAAGCGCGCCGATATAGACGATATTTTTAAACAACTGCCGTTGCCGCGCGTCTGTAAAAGCTTTGTTGCAAAGCGCGGTCATCGGTATTCCGATGTAATTTATGCCGTCGCGGATAAATTGCGAATGCAGAGGTTTGGTGCTGTCGTAAAGAAAATAACCGCCCGGTTTTACGCTTTCAACGTCGCGCGCCATGCTCTGCGGATTGACGCAGACCATAAAATCGATTCCGTCGCGCCGACCTAAAAAACCCTTTTCGCTGACGCGCACTTCATACCACGTCGGCAAGCCCTGAATGTTTGAAGGGAAAATGTTCTTCGGCGTTACGGGAATGCCCATTCGGAAAATCGCTTTTGTAAAAAGCGCATTCGCACTGGCTGAACCTGTTCCGTTGACGTTGGCAAACCTGATAACAAAATCGTTGATTTTTACTTCACTCATTAATATTCATTTATCATTTATCATTGAACATTTATCATTTATCGGAGGGTTTTGATAAATGATAAATGTTCAATGATAAATGATATTACTTTCCGCAGCCCGTATAAGTTTTTGTTACGTTGTAAAAGAATTTCTGCATATCCCAAGCCGCTGTCGGGCATCTTTCCGCGCATAAGCCGCAATGCAGGCAAACGTCCTCGTCCTTGACCATCACTCTCGGCGTTTGCGGCAAGCTATCTGAAACATATAGTTCCTGCGTCAAATTCAGCGCGGGAACTTTCAGTTTCGAGCGCAATTCCGGTTCTTCGTCGTTGGTCGTAAACGTAATACAGGATGTCGGGCAAATATCGACGCAGGCATCGCATTCGATACATTTAATTTCGGTGAAAACCGTCTGAACATCGCAGTTTAAACAACGTTCGGCTTCTTTAAAAGCGGTCTTGATGTCGAAACCAAGCTCGACTTCCTGCTTGCGATTCGTTAAGGTTTTCTTTTTATCAGCCTGCGGAACGATATATCGCGGGTCGTGCTCGATTTCGCTGTCGTAAGCCCATTCGTGAATTCCCATTTTCTGGCTGACTAAATTTACAAACGGGGAAAGGCGTTTGTTTAAATCTTCGCCTTTGCAAAATAAATCAATCGAAATCGCCGCCTGATGCCCGTGTGCGACGGCGGTGATGATATTTTCCGGTCCGAAAGCCGCGTCTCCGCCGAAGAAAACGCGTCTGTGAGTTGAAGCAAATGTCTTTTTATCGACAACCGGCATATCCCATTCGCCGAATTCGACGCCGATGTCGCGCTCAATCCACGGAAAAGTGTTTTCCTGCCCGATTGCCATCAAAACATCGTCGGCTTCGACGAAAACATGAGGCTCGCCCGTCGGCACAAGACGACGTTTACCGTTTTCGTCATAAACCGGCTCGACCTTTTCAAACATCATTCCTTTTAATTTTCCGTCTTCGACGACGAATGACATCGGCGTGTGATTATCGATAATCGGAATGTCTTCGTGCATCGCATCTTCCTTTTCCCACGGCGACGCTTTCATATCTTCAAACGGGCTGCGAACAATAACTTTCACTTCTTCGCCGCCAAGACGGCGCGAAGTGCGGCAGCAATCCATCGCGGTATTTCCGCCGCCGACGACAATAACTTTTCTCCCGATTTTTTCGATATGACCGAATGCGACGCTCGCCAGCCAGTTTATTCCGATATGAATATTCGCCGCGCCTTCCCAGCGTCCGGGCAGTTTCGGCAAATCCTTACCTTTCGGCGCGCCCGTTCCGATAAAAACCGCGTCGTAGTCCTGTTCCAAAACCTCTTTCAGGCTCGAAACATAAGTGTTGAAATATGTGTGAATACCGAGGTCGAGAATGTAGTTAACTTCTTCATCCAAAACGCTTTCCGGCAGGCGAAACGACGGAATCTGGCTGAGCATAAAACCGCCGCCTTTTTTCAGCTCGTCGAAAAGATGAAGCTCGTAGCCGAGCGGAGCCAAATCACGCGCAACCGTCAGAGAAGCAGGTCCCGCGCCGATAAGAGCGATTTTTTTACCGTTCGGCTTAAACGGCGCACGCGGCATCAGACTTTTTACTTCGCCTTTGTTATCCGCCGCGACGCGCTTTAATCGACAAATCGCAACGGGTTCCTGTTCAATCCGACCGCGACGACAGGCAGGCTCGCACGGGCGGTCGCAGGTTCGACCGAGAATTCCGGGAAACACATTCGAATCCCAGTTAATCATATAGGCTTCGGTGTATTTTTCTTCCGCAATCAGTCTTATGTATTCGGGAACAGGCGTGTGCGCCGGACACGCATACTGGCAGTCAACTACCTTATGAAAATACTCTGGGTCTTTAATATCAGTCGGATTCACTTGATTTTGTTCCTTTCAATAGTTTAGGAATTGTGTGTAAGAAAATTATTAATATTCTCAGTCTAAACATAATATTTTTTTTAGGTTACTTCAATTTATTTTATGAAAAATGCCCGAAGACCGTAAAATTTATGCAAATTCGAGAGATTAAGATTTGGAGTTATCTGCTTTCAAACTTCATTTTCAAAAGTCTGAGAAGCGGCTTTTCAACTTTTTTATGAATAATGATGCTCGCATAAATAATCAGCGCCGAGCTCAAAATCGACAGGGAAATAATCACCGAATGCGCTGCGGTGAATGTTGAAGTCAGCTTGATTAACGATTTTAGAATCGGCAGATGTATCAGATATAAAACATAGGAAGCGTCGCCGAGCAAAATAAAAGGATGCGGAATTTTCGCGTCGTGATTAATCTCTAAATTAACTAAGCAAAAAATTAAAAAAGAGGTTGTCAGTCCATAAAACATCGACGCAAAAATATAGTCGTGAAAATTTTGCCCATACAAAATGAATGCCGGAATACAAATCGTAATTCCTGTTATACAAACACTGCGAGCGGGAGAAAAAAGCTTTTTATGAAATATATAAAATGTCGTCATTCCCATAAAAAACAATAAAACGTTTTGCGAGAACATAAGCCTAAAGACCGCGCTATGCTCAAACGAGACAAATCCGAGTACGCGGAAAATAACGACGGCAAAGATGAGAAAATACACAACGATAAATTTACGGCTGATAATGAGCAGAGCAAAAAGTAAGTAATAATAAACCTCATGACTTAAAGACCAGCTAACGCCGTATATCATCGGATGTTCGGGAAACAGCAAATAAGTCGAAAGCAGATTGTAAAACGAAAAAACATAGCTGCTGTTAAGCTCGAAGAAAACTGCCGGAATAATAAAAAAAGTAATCGCTATCCAATAAATCGGATACACTCTGATAAAACGTTTGAGAATGTATTCTTTTACTCTTTTTGTCGAAATCAAATGATGAGCGGTGTAGGCAATAATAAAACCGCTTAAAACGAAAAATATTTCCACGCCCGAATTTGCGAATCTGAAAAATCCATTGAGAAAATTTATAGAAGCCGTTAAATCCAGAGTTTCGGTAAGGTGAAAAAGCAAAACCATCACCGCCGCTATGCCGCGTAAGGCTTGCAGCGAGTTTATATTTCTTCGTTTACTTAATGCCGGATTTGCTGTCACGAATATTTAATAATCTAGCTGTAAATTATAGTTGTCGATTGATAAATCCCAAATTAAGAATTTAAACGGTGCAGAAAAACGCGCTATATCCGCGTGTCAACCGACAGAAAACACACTTGTTTCGTGCGTATTTCCGCATCGTTTCAGCGCGCATAATGAAAATATCCGGTGTGTTTTTTATTTTAACCGAAAGATGCCGAAAGTCGTTTGAAATTTTAATTTCAAACGACTTTCGGCAAGAAGAGAGGTATTTCGCTTAAGGATTGATGATATAAGCGCCCGGAACTGCCGCGTCGCCGCCTAAACCGAAATTAGCAATCGAAACGTTTCCGTTCATGCTTTGCTTGATATACCAGACGCCGTTTCTAAATACAGCAACGTCGGCTTTTCCCTCGCCGTCGTAATCCGCCGGAACGAGCGTGTCTGTGGAAAGTCCGAAATATTCGTAGCGCGGCTGATTGTTTGAAGATTGTTTGATATACCAAACACCATTTCTAAATACTGCCAAATCAGTTTTCGCGTCGCCGTCGTAATCTGCGGAAACAAATTTGTCGGTCGATATTCCCCAGTAATCGTATCTGACAGAAGTGTTTGAAGACTGCAAAATATACCAGACGTTATTTGACGGGCGAAAAACCGCCGCGTCTGCTTTGCTGTCGCCGTCGAAATCGCCGCGCTGCGGAAGGTCGCCGGAAATTCCCCAAGCGATTGAAGTTACGCTGCCCGACGGATTGTTCAAGCTTCCGCGATAATAAAAAAAGCTCTGCGCTCCGGCGCGATAAACCGCTAAGTCGGCTTTCGTGTCGCCGTCCCAATCGCCGACGCTTAAAATATCGCCCGTCAGACCGAAATTTTCCTGACGCAGAGTGCCGTTCGCGCTGTTGAGAATGTAAAAATTACCTTCCGCCTCGCGCCAGACGGCAACGTCGGTTTTGCCGTCGCCGTCGTAATCAGCGGGCGCGAGTTTGTCGCCGGGCAAGCCCCATGAATAGCCGAGCAGCAGATTGTCGGAACTTTTACGAATTTGAAAATCGGCAAAAGCCGGATCGGAATTGGCACGAAAAACACTTAAATCGGCGCGTCCGTCGTCTTCGAAATCGAATGCCGCCGGAACGACTAAATCATTTGACTGGCGTTCATACGCGCCGATGTCGGAAATCTTCGAGCCTGTTCCCGGACGCGGAAAGCCGCGCTGATCGGTCGCCGGAAAGCTCGCCGGATCGCCTGCGTTCAATGCCGGACTCGTTCGCCGCAGCGCGTGCGTTTTCGTCAAACCGCCGTTATTGCGAAGCACGCCGTCAATGCGCGGGTCAACGCCCGTGATGTTTCCCGTCGTCGTTCCCGAAATCGTCGCGCCGGTCGTGTTTCTAATCAAATTATAACCCTGCGAAACGACTGTGCCGGAGCGAATGTCCGGCGCGGTTCCGTTGTCCGTATTGTTGGCAAATATAGAGTTATGAATATTTACGGGATTGCTGGAGTTAGCGATTAAACCGCCGCCGGAACTCGTCGCGGTATTGCCGGTAATGGTCGAGCTTTCAATCGTAACGATAATCGTTGACGTGCCGATTGTGTAAATGCCGCCGCCGGTGAATCCCGCCGTATTTCCGCTGACCGTCGTATTCGTCAGATTCGTGATTGCCGAAGCAGCAATCCCGCCGCCGTTGCCTGCGAAGGCTGAAAAAGACGAGCTTTGCCGCGCCGTATTGCCGTTAATGGTCGTGCCGGAAATGCTGACCGAGCCAGTACCCTGAAGGCTAAGCCCGCCGCCGTTGCCGAAGTCATCAGCATCGCTATTGGCGATGTTATTTGAAATGGTTGAATCGGTGATTGTCAAAAACGGGGTTCCACCGTTCGGTTGATAATAAATAGCCCCGCCGTCTTTTGTCGTCGAATTTCCGGTTAGCACTGAATTGTTAATCGTTAGCTGACCGTTGCCCTGAACGGCTACGGCTCCGCCTTGCGAGTTCTGCCCGGTAGATGTCGTCGTGTTTCCGGTAAAGGTCGAACCGGTAATACTCATCATACCGTCTCTAGTGTAGATAGCACCGCCGGCGGCACCGTTCACGGCAGAATTATTCGTAAAGGTCGAGTTGATAATCGTCGCTATGGCATCGTTAGAAATCGCGCCTCCGCCCGTTCCGTTGACACCCGGAGCAGTATTTGTGTTGTTCGTAAAGGAGCAGCCGATAACCGTCAATGACAAACCCGATCTGGTGCTGATAGCACCGCCGCCTTCATTGAAGCCGCCATTATTCGTGTTCGCATTAAAGGTCGAGTTAGTAACAGTCAGAGTGCCGCCATTTGAGATAGCTCCGGTAACAGCCTGCGTCAGCGTCATTCCGCTGATTGATGCCGTATCGCCCGAACTGAGAGCCAATATCTGAGTGGCATTGTTGCCGCTGACCGTCAGCAGATTCGCGCCCGGTCCGGTGATTGTCAAAGAATCGCCTGTTGCCGGATTGATGGTGATAACAGAAGTTAAAGTTATCGTCTGCGGCGAGTTGAAAGACGAATCGAAAACAATCGTGTCCGAACCCGCCGCCGCGTTTGAATCCAAAACCGCCTGCCGGAGACTGCCCGCGCCGGTATTGTTGGTATTGCTGACGGTAAAAGTCGCCGCTGAAATATTGACTGCCGAGACTATTAATAGAAAAATTGCCGAAATCGTTAGTTTTGCCGAATATGTTAAAGCTGACCGCATAATTTTCTCCTTTGAAATCATTGAATTTGTCTTTCTGCTGAGATATGCGAAAAAACTTTGAAAAGTCGGACAAAATTTCTAAAAGCAAAGTAAAAAGCCGTCAAGCATCTGTTCGATACTTGACGGCTCTTTTTTCAGTGAGGAGAGAAAACTTACGGATTGATGAAGGCAGCCGGAATCGGCGCGTCTCCGTTTAATCCGAAATTGGCAACCGTCAAACCGCTCGTGCTTTGATTCAGATACCATTGCCCGTTGCGGAAAATTGCAACATCGATTTTGCCGTCGCCGTCATAATCAGCCGGAACGAGCGTATCTGTAGAAAGTCCGTAATATTCGTATCTGGGTTGATTATTCGCACTTTGTTTGATATACCAGACGCCATTTCTGAACACAGCTAAATCGATTTTCGCGTCGCCGTCGTAATCTGCGGGAACGAATTTGTCCGTTCCGAGTCCCCAATAATCATATCTGACCGAATTATTCGAAGACTGCAAAATATACCAGACATTGTTTGAAGGACGAAAAACCGCCGCGTCTGCTTTGCTGTCGCCGTCGAAATCGCCGCGCTGCGGAAAGTCGCCGGAAATTCCCCACGCGATTGAAGTTACGCTGCCCGACGGATTGTTCAAGCTTCCGCGATAATAGAAAAAACTCTGCGCTCCGGCGCGATAAACCGCTAAATCCGCCTTGCCGTCGCTATCCCAATCGCCGACCGATAAAACATCGCCCGCCAGACCGAAATTTTCGACGCGAACCGAATTATCCGAACTATTCAGGATATAAAAGTTACCTTCCGCCTCGCGCCGGACGGCGATGTCGGTTTTGCCGTCCCCGTCAAAGTCGGCGGGCGCGAGCTTATCCGAACTCAAGCCGAATTGCGCGCCGGAAAGCTGATTGTTCGACGAACGGTTAATATACCAATTCATATTTGAAGAACGAAAAACCGATAAATCGCTTTTCCCGTCGCCATCGAAATCGAACGGTGTGCGAACCGATTGCGCGGCTAATCTGACGGCGTTCAATGCGTCAACCTTTCCGTAGCCCCAATTTGGGTTCGGAACCGCTCCGGTGAAAGCATCGGCGCGGGCGGAATTTCTGAGCATCGCGCGGATTTGAATTTGATCGAGACGCGGATTTTTCTCCAGCATCAGCGCGATTATGCCCGTTACCTGCGGCGCGGCGGCGCTGACCGCGCTCGCTCTGCCGTAAAATCCGCCGCCGTCCTGAATTAGATTAAACCGAAAAGTGGCAAAATAAGATGTCGGATTATAAGTCGTAAAAACAGAATCGCCGGGCGCGCTGAAATCAACGCCGAGCCGACCGTCAAAAGTCGGACCGGTGCTGCTGCCGCGCCACAAATCGTTAATCGCGCCCTGATTCTGTGTCGCGCGATTGAAGCCGTCAATATCAACCCATGTATTGCGAATGTTATAACTGTTCGGCGCGATATTATTTTGAGCGGTCGCGCCGTCCCAGATGCTTCCCGCGACGACGTTGTTCAAAAAACGATTGTTATTCGCCGCGCCTGCAATATTCGACGGATTGAGCGTCGCGTCAAAGCGTCCGTTTCCGGTGATGGTCGTTCCGGTAAGTTGCACGGTGTATGTTCCCGCCGGACCCGCGATGTCTAATAATATTTCGCGTTTCTGATTGGTCGCGCCGTAAAAAACCTGTCCGACGCCTTGATGATAACAGGCAAAAGTCGAGTTTGAAACAGTCGACGAAGTTCCGTTGTTCGGCGGGCTGTATGGACCGAAATTGCCGTTCGGTGTTTGCAGCGAAACGGTAAAACGGTCGCTGCCGCCATACCATAAATCCATCCGCAGATTGCCCGCGTTGACCTTCTGAATCTGAATCGAATTCGTTTCGCCCTGCGCGATAACGCCGCCCGCGTGATTCGGCATTCCGCCGTCGTCGCCCGTGCCGTTGACGAACACGAAGCCGGGTTTGCCCGAGCCGAAATTCGCGTCAATCGTGCGTGAAAACGCGCTCGTCCCGTCGGTCGGACCATTAATCGAACCGAAATTTGCCAGCAAAACGGCGGGCATACTCAGTTCGGTCGCTTTGGCGCGAACAAAACTGATTGCTGGCTGAAGCAAATCGGGATTGTAAAACGGCGCTTCGGCAGCTTGAGTGTCGTGCGCCGGCGCGCCTTCGGTCGTAAATTTGACCATAATGATGGTCGCGTTCGGCGCGATGCCGCGATATTTGCGCTTCGTGCTGTTGCGCCCGTTTCCGGCGGCAATCGCGCTCGTCGTCGTGCCGTGTCCGACGGCGTCGCGCGTCGCCAGCTGCGTTCCGCCGTTCAATGCGGCGTTGATTTGCGCTTCGGTGTAAATCGTCCCGACACCGTAAGGATTGCCCGGCGCGTTCGCTCCCGAATTGTCGGTCAAATCGAAAATATATTTAATCCGCGTCGTACCGTCATCGTTTCGAAAATCGTTGTTTTTCCAATCGATTCCGCGATCAAGGATAGCGACGATTACGCCTTGTCCCGAAACTCCGTAAGTCGAAACCGCCAAATCCGTCCGCGTTTCCGCCCGCGCCAAATTCATCGCGCGAAGCGGCAGCGCAAACGAAACCGCGAAAGCTAATAAAATAAATCCGGCAATATTTTTTCTAAATTTCATAATCATATTCTTCCCCTTTCTGTGAATCTTTTGAATAATTTTTGAATCTTATTTTGTATATGCGGAAGATTTGGAAAAAAGACGACAAAATATTTCGAAAAATTTTTATTTCGCGGGAAAATGAGCTAAAATTCAATGGCAAAATCCCAAAAGAAAAACTATGAGCGACGGCGGAGCGGCGGAGATTACGCTGATTCTAAAGGACTGGAACGAGGGCGACGCCGGAGCGGGCGAGCGTCTGCTGCCGTTTGTCTATCATGAATTGAAGCGGCAGGCGCGGTTTTTAATGTCGAAAGAACGTTCCGACCACACCTTGCAGCCGACCGCGCTCGTTCACGAGGCGTTTTTGCGATTGAGCGCGCAAACGGAAATGGAATGGCGTGACCGAAGCCATTTTTACGGTATCGTGTCGCGCCTGATGCGGCAGATTCTGGTTGACTACGCCCGCGCCCGCGCGTCGGAAAAACGCGGAAACAATCCGATTCATTTTTCGATTGACGACATGCAGATTCCGGTCGAAGAACGCGCCGCTTCGATTCTCGTTCTGGACGAAGTTTTGGAAAAATTAGCGAAATTTGACGAAAAACAGGCGAAGATTGTCGAAATGCGCTTTTTCGGCGGAATGAACAATGGCGAAATAGCCAAAGCGCTCGACATTTCCGAAAGAACCGTCGGGCGCGAATGGCAGTCGGCGCGACTCTGGCTTTACCGCGAATTAAATCAAAAATAAATCTTTCAAAAACTTGTCTGACTTCCAAGACTTTTCACGCATATACATTTGGAAACCCGAATTTCATTTGTAGAGTTTCTATTTCTTAATAACCAAAAAAGAGGCTTGGAATATGCGTTACGAATTCGAGCCGCCGCCACGGGTTTTGTTTGTTGCCTAAGAAATGGAAGAGCTTGATTTTACGGCTTCTCCGTAATCGTAATTGTGATAAATTGATAAAATCGTAAATTAATTTGGCTGTTAAAATGACTTAAGCGGAATTTCTGAGTATGGAAACGGAAAACTGGAAAAAAGTAAAAGAGCTTCTGCACGAAGTTTTGCCGCTCGAACCTTCGCGGCGGCGGAATTTTCTCGACGCATCGGGCGCGAGCGCCGAAATCCTTGAGGAAGTCGAATCACTGGTCGGTTTTGAGCAGGAAGCCGTTGATTTGATGAATCTGTCGGCGGTCGAATTTTCAAGGGAGTTTTTTGACGAGGATGATTCGAAAAACGTTTTAACCGGTCAGAATGTCGGCGTTTACAAAATTATCGGCGAGCTCGGCTTCGGCGGAATGGGCGCGGTTTATCTTGCCGAAAGAGACGACGGGAAATTTGAACAGAAAGTTGCGGTAAAACTGCTCAAACGCGAATTTAACGTCGAAAAAATTCGCCGTCATTTCGAGCGTGAAAGACAAATTCAATCGAAGCTCAATCACGCGAACATCGCCCGCCTGCTCGACGCCGGAACGACCGCCGACGGCGTGCCGTATCTGGTGATGGAATATGTCGAAGGCGAGCCGATTGATAAATTTTGCGAAATCGGAAATCTTTCTTTAACGGCGCGTTTGAAAATTTTCAATAAAGTTTGCGACGCCGTTTCATTCGCTCATCAAAATTTGACGATTCACCGCGATTTGAAGCCTTCAAACATTCTCGTTACGGCGGGCGGCGAGCCGAAGCTGCTCGATTTCGGCATCTCGAAATTGCTGGACGAAAGCTGCGCGGAAGATAAAACCGCGATTACAATTCTCGGAGCGATGACGCCGGAATACGCTTCTCCCGAACAAATCAAAGGCGAACAGGTAACGACGGCAACCGATATTTACAGTCTCGGCGTCATTTTATACAAAATTTTGACCGGCGCGCTGCCGCTTGATTCGTCAGGAAAAACAAACGGCGAAAACGAGCCGGCAATGCCGAGCGAAACGTATCGGGAAGAAGGGAAGAGGAGAAGCGGAGAAAAGGAGTTTGACAAATTTTCTGCAAAAAATTCCTTGTCCCCGCTTCCGCCTTTCTCATCTTCTGAGCTAAAAGGCGATATTGACAATATAATCTTAAAATCGCTCTGCAAAGAACCGGAAAGACGTTATCAAACGGTCGAGCAGTTTTCCGCCGACATCTGGCGGTTTATCGACGGTATGCCGATTCTGGCGCGTCCGGCGACATTTTCTTATCAGGCAAGCAAATTTTACCGGCGCAATAAGATTTCGGTTCTGGCGGGCGTTTTGATTTTAATCAGTTTATTTGCCGGAATCACGATTGCAATCTGGCAGGCAAATGCGGCGCGCGCGCAGGCGCAAATTGCATCTGAGGCGCAGCGGCAGTCCGAGCTTGAAACCGAAAGAGCCAATTCGGAAAAAGAAAAAGCCGAAAAAATCAGCCATTTTATGAGCAAAATAATCTCATACGCCAATCCGGCGTGGTATGCCGAAGGCGCGAAGTTTAACGGTGAAACCAGAGTGATTGATGTTTTAAATGAGATGGGCGAGAAGCTCGACATCGAATTTGCCGGTCAGCCCGACATTCAGGCGGAGCTTCATCACAAATTCGCCGAAGTTTATAGTTTTCAAATAGAAAAAGCTCTTAACGTCGAAGAAACGACTGAGAAATATCTTTATCACGCGCGCCGCGCCATCGAATTAAGGCGACAGTTTTACGGCGAACGCCACGAACTCGTCGCCAAGGATATGTTTTATCTATGGGGATCGAGCGACGTAAAAAAAGGGGACCAGGCAAAATTTCTGGCTGAAGCCATCCAGATGATGCGCGAAACGAATCCGCACAATCTGAATCTGCCGTATATGCTCGAAGCTTACACGTCGCGACTGATGCTGCCTGATACGCAAGAAACTCACGAGCAATATCTTCAGGCGGTGATTCCGGCGACAGATGAAAACAAATATCAGATTGCCGAAAGATATTTGCTTGAGTCTTTGCCGATTTTCCGTGAATATTACAAGGAAGATAATTCCCCGATTTTTGCAAATGAATGTAAATTGGCTTATGCCGAGGTAATGCAGAGTAAGTTTGCCGAAGCCGAGCCGCATTACCGCATCTGCCGGGAATCCGTGGATAAGCTTCAAAACAAAAAGCATTTGGAAATAATGAGAAAATATTCGTCGTTAATCGAAGAGGCTGCGGCGGCAAATAATTTTAGTTTTTCAAATCAGTAAATTTCCCGCTTAAAATTTTTACTTTATGCCCTAATTTTTGGAATGCTAAAAAAAACGGGAAATCCTTTTTCTCTAATTGGTCAAAGCAGTTATTTTGTCTAACTAAAATTCATCCTTTAATGTTCAAGATTGTGACGAAGTTGAGCAACATCACGCTGCGGCGATGCACCAAAAAGCCTTTTGTATTCCCGGCTGAAATGTGAGGCATCATCATAGCCGACGCGAAAACCGGCGCTTGCCGCATCCAAATCTTCGCCGAGCATCAAGCGGCGGGCTTCCTGAAGCCGTATTTGTTTTTGAAACTGCAAAGGACTCATTGCCGTTACGGATTTGAAATGATGATGAAAACCGGAAACGCTCATTCCGAGCGAACGCGCCATATTTTCAATTTGAAGCGGTTGGTCGAAATTCTCGCGCAAATGTCCAATCGCTTTGGATATACGCCGTGTGTCTCCTTCTGAATTCATCAGGTGATTAAGTCGTGCGCCTTGTCCGCCAATTAAAAGCAAATAAATAATTTCTTTGATAACGAGCGGAGCAAGAGCTTTTTGTTTATTCGGCGTTTCCAGAAGCCGGATAAGCCTCACCGCTGCATCAAACAAATCGGCATCAACCGGACTGATATTTATTCCTTTAACGCTTGCATCTCCTTTTTTAGTTTCAATTCCTAACTCCATTATTACCGAAGCAACCAGTGCCGGGTCGAGATTTATCCGAAAGCCGAGATAAGGTTTTTCTTCCGATGCTTCCTCGACTTGAAAGACGAGCGGCAAATCGACCGAGAAAATCAGGTAATGCCCCGGATCATACCAAAATACTTCTCCACCTAAGAGCGCGCGTTTGCCGCCCTGCACGACAAAGCAGAAAGCGGGCTGATAAATGGAATGCACTGATTCCATCGGTTTTGACGAACGAGCGAGAAAAAAGCCGGGTAAGACTTCTTTTGCTCCATCTTCGGGAACAAGTCGCATCATCCGCTCAATTAGTTCCTCACGATTAATTTGCGTTCTTAACTTTTCACGTTTTTCTGCTTGCTCGTTCATAATTTTATCCTAACTCTTTTCACTTAATGACTGCACGTAAAGCGAGAAGTTTTTGCAGGATTATTATATCATTCGCCATAATCGTTATACCGCTCCTCATTCTCAGCCTTTATAATCAAACTTAAATAGTAGGAAACAGAAAATGGCTCCTGACGAAACGAAATAATTTTTGGAGAAATTTGATGTATTCCAAATGACAAACAGCAGTCAAAAAATGAGTGATAATTACGCGGGAGAAACTATGCAAAAAGTTATATTGAACAATGGGGTGGAGATGCCGATTTTAGGATTCGGCGTTTTTCAAGTTACCAATCCTGAAGAATGCGAAAGAAGCGTGTTGGATGCGATTGAATCCGGTTATCGCCTGATTGATACCGCCGCTTCTTACGGAAATGAAGAATCGGTCGGCAACGCCATTAAAAAAAGCGGCGTGAAAAGAGAAGAAATATTCTTGACCACCAAACTCTGGTTAGCGGATGCGGGTTACGAAAAAACTAAAAATGCTTTTCAGAGGTCGTTAGACCGTCTGCAATTGGATTATCTCGATTTGTATTTGATTCATCAGCCGTATGGAGACGTTTTCGGCGCGTGGCGGGCGATGGAAGAGTTGTACCGGGACGGACGAATAAAGGCTATCGGAGTCAGTAATTTTCATCCTGACCGCGTTATGGATTTTATCGTTTTCAATGAAATAGTTCCGGCGGTTAATCAAATCGAAACGCACCCGTTTCATCAGCAGACGGAGACGCAAAAGTTTCTCGAAGAAAACAACGTCCAAATCGAATCGTGGGGACCGTTTGCCGAAGGTAAAAACAATATTTTTCATAACGAACTTTTAGTGTCAATCGCCGGAAAATACGGAAAATCGGTCGCGCAGATAATTTTGCGATGGCTTACCCAGAGAGGCGTGGTCGTGATTCCAAAATCGGTTCGCAAAGAAAGAATGGTCGAAAACTTTGACATCTTCGATTTTGAATTAAGTTTGGAAGATATGAACCGGATTGCCGCTTTGGATACAAAGCAAAGCCTTTTCTTCGATCATCGCGACCCGGCAATGGTGAAAATGTTAGGCACTGCAAAACGAAACACCTAAAGACAAGCCGCTCCGATTGAAGGACGGAATGAAGAGTTAAAAATATGAAAGAGGAAAAAACAAATAAATCTAATATGCAGGAAAATGAAGGTGTGAGCCGTCGTGATTTTTTCACGAAGACGCTTTTTGTAGGGACAGGACTCGCCGCCGGTTCGCTCTCCTTAGCAGCTTCACAAAATCAGGCTAATGCCCAAAAATCAGAGGCGAAAAAGCAGCAAAAAAATAAAATCGTTGCGGAATCTTCAAGACGAAGAAAGCTAGGTAAGTTGGAAGTCTCATCGGTCGGGCTGGGCGTTCAGAATATGAGCCGCAAGTATGAAACGACCGTGCCGTATCGTCCGGAGATGATTAATATTATCCGCGCCGCATATGACAACGGCGTAACGTTCTTTGATACGGCTGAGGCTTACGGACCTCTCGAATGCGAGCGTATCCTCGGTGAAAGCATCGCGCCGTTCCGAAATAAGGTCGTCATCACATCGAAGTTCGGCTGGAATATTGACCTTGAGACCGGAAGACGACTGCCGGGACTCAACAGCAAACCCGAACACATCAAGCTCGCCGTCGAGGGGATGCTCAAGCGTCTGAAAACAGACCGCATTGATTTACTCTACCAGCACCGCGTTGATCCCGAAGTTCCGATTGAGGACGTGGCGGGCGCAATCAAAGACCTGATGGCGCAGGGCAAGGTTCTGCACTGGGGACTGTCCGAAATGGGGCTTAAAACCTTGCGCCGGGCGCACTCCGCGCTGCCCGTTACCGCCGTCCAGAGCGAGTATTCGATGCTGTGGCGCGGTCCTGAAAAGGAAGTAATTCCGACTTGCGAGGAGCTTGGAATTGGTTTTGTGCCTTGGAGTCCGCTCGGTGTACAGTTCTTAACCGGCTGGATTGACGCGAACACCAGATTCGCGCCCGGCGACATTCGCGGCGGTGAGTCCAGATTCTCACCGGAGAATCTGCCTCACAACCTTGCACTCGTGGAATTGGTGAAGAATTGGGCTAAACGGAAAGATGCCGCTCCCGCTCAAATCGCGCTGGCGTGGCTGATGGCGCAGAAGCCCTGGATAGTGCCGATTCCGGGAACGACACAGATGGCGCACATGGTCGAGAACAGCGGCGCGGCTGCCGTTAGATTTACGCCCGCCGAACTTGCCGAACTGAATTCGGCTGTTTCAGCGATTGAGATTCGCGGACAGCGTCTGCCGGACGCTGTATTGGTCTTTTCGGGCGTGGAAGCGCCGCCGAAGAAATAGGAGATAAATTATGCAAAAAAGAAAACTTGGAAACAGTAATTTAGAAGTTTCAGCGATTGGGCTGGGTTGTATGGGAATGAGTTTCGGCTTGGGTCAAGCGATGGAAACGAAAGACGGAATCGCATTGATTCGGGCGGCGGTTGAAAAAGGCGTAACGTTTTTCGATACGGCGGAAGTTTATGGTCCGTTCGCCAATGAAGAACTCGTCGGCGAAGCACTGGCTACTGTTCGTGAGCAAGTTGTCATTGCGACGAAATTCGGTTTCAACATTGATGCGAACGGTGTACAACATTCCGACCCGCCGCTCAATAGCCGTCCCGAACACATCAAACAAGCCGTCGAAGGTTCGCTTAAACGGCTCAAAACGGATTACATTGATTTGCTTTATCAACATCGGGTTGACCCGAATGTGCCGATTGAAGAGACGGCAGGAGCAGTTAAAGAATTGATTAATGAAGGAAAAGTCAGACATTTTGGATTATCGGAAGCAGGTGTTGACGTTATTCGCCGCGCCCACGCCGTTCAGCCTGTTACTGCTTTGCAGAGCGAATATTCAATATGGTGGCGCGAACCGGAAGACGAAATTCTGCCGGCGCTTGAAGAACTCGGTATCGGATTTGTGCCGTTCAGCCCGCTTGGTAAAGGTTTTTTGACCGGGAAAATTGACCAAAACACGACCTTCGACAAAACCGATTTTCGCAATACCGTGCCGCGTTTTTCGGAAGAAAACCGCAAAGCGAATCAGGCTTTGATTGATTCAATCGGAAAATTTGCCGCGCAGAAAAATGCGACTCCCGCGCAAATCGCTTTGGCATGGGTTTTGGCACAAAAATCCTGGATTGTGCCGATTCCCGGAACGACGAAACTGCATCGTTTAGAAGAAAATGTCGGTGCGGAAAACGTTGAATTGACAGTGGAAGATTTGCAAAAACTCGACGAAATCACATTGCAAATCGAAATCAAAGGAGCAAGATATTCCGAAGCCGCTCAGAAGATGGTGAATCGTTAATTTGTCGGACAAAACAGTTTCGATTGTTCGCGGTGCTTAGCACCGCAGATAATGAAAATGGATTGGTTAAAAGCAATTATATGAACAAGCTGACAGCATTCACGTTGTTTATGATGACGGCAATTTGTTTTTTATCGGGCTGTGTCAAAGCACAAGATTCGTCAACCGATAAATCAATAAATCGTGAATCGCTCGCTAATAAAAAAATAAGGGTCAAGACTAGATAAGAACTAAGATAGAATAGTTAAATCTAGTGATGACAGATAATTATAAGCGATTTGTTCGCGCTCGAATTTCTCGTGCTAAATTTCGTCAAATCTTACGCTCTTTTGCGCTGGATTTAACGGCAACTCAAATCGCTGCTTTGACTAATTTGAACCGCAATACGGTTAATCGTTATTTGACACTAATCCGCCAATCAGTCGCCGGGTTCTGCGAACACGAATCGCCTTTTGCGGGCGAGATCGAATTGGACGAATCCTATTTCGGTTCTCGTTACGTGCGAGGCAAACGCGGTCGCGGAGCTTTGGGCAAAACCATCGTCTTCGGCATCTATAAACGAAACGGTAAAGTTTATACCGAGATCGTTCCGAATGTCCGTAAAGACACGCTAATGCAAATAGTTAAAGGTAAAGTCAGTTTGCAGAGCGTGATTCACACGGACGGTTTCCGATCCTATGATGGAATCGTGCACTTAGGCTATCGGAAGCATTATCGAATCCTTCATTCGGATGATAAATTTGCCGAAGAAACGAATCACATCAACGGCATCGAAGGCTTTTGGGGATACGCCAAAGTTCGACTGGTTAAGTTTCGCGGATTGTCAAAAAACACGTTTTATTTACACTTGAAAGAGTCGGAGTTTCGTTTCAATTACAGAAATGAAAATCTTTACTCTTTACTTTTGAAAATTACCAAAGATAACATTGTTATCTAGTCTTGACCCAAAAATATTAATCGTCTCGGTTTAAGTGTAAAGTAAATGCGGACACTCCCCGCAAAGCTATTTTCAAAGGTTTTAGAAAATGCGCAAAAGACCGATGTTTATTGGAGGCGGCGATCAGAATCGAACTGATGAATAAAGCTTTTGCAGTTCTTTTAAGGCTATATGCATGGAGTTGCATCAGTATGTAACTTAAAGTAAATAAGATGTTTAGCAAAATCCTTTGTAATTCAGTGCATTTAGCTGCAAGCAGGGGGTAGGCACAAATATGGACACAGTGTTTTTGAATATTAGAAACATTAACTAAAACAAATTTGTTTGGGTCATGCCTAGCAGAAAATGATTGTCTTAGTGATTTTCAACATCATTTTATACAAGTCATGATTTCTGTAATTAAATCTAAACTCGCACTCTTTTAAGTGCAAATAAAAAGTGTTCTTTGATAAA
>JBARIW010000004.1:0-13968 GCA_049799955.1 Pyrinomonadaceae bacterium | reverse complement strand
CCAGCTTGTCGAAAATCGCGTCCTTTTCCGCCTGCGGCAAATTGCCGCGCGTTGCAAGCTCCTCGACAAAAAGCTCGACAACCTTCGGGTAGCCGTGTTTTGCCGAAGCCATCGCCTTGACGACGTTTCCGGCGTATTTCGGATGATTGTCGCCGTAATAGCTGATAAATTTTCCGTTTTCTTCGTAAGAAGTGAAAAACGCGTCTTCGCCTTTCGCGGCTTCCGCTGCGTGAAATTTGCCGTCGCCGTTTTTCTCCAGTTTGAACGGTTGGAAAAACTGCCGCCATTCGTCCAGTTGGAATGTTCCGGGCTTTTCTTTTTCGTAAATCACGTTCGGCGAAGTTCCAGCCGCGACGCAAACCGTTCGTGCCGAAAATTTTTCAAATTCGCCCGCGTTGGAAAATTTTCCGGTTTCCCCGTCGTAGATTTGCTTTTCGAAAATCAAAGCCTTAATCGCGCCGTATTCGTCGGGAACGGCTTCGGTCGGCGACATCAATTCGACAAAATTAATGCCTTCTTCCAGAGCCTTCTGCACTTCCTCGTGATTCAGGCGATACGCGGGCGAATCCTGAAGGCGCTTTCGATAAACAAGCGAAACTCCGCCCCAGCTTTGCACAAGCGGAACAAAATTCGGCATTTCTCCCGAGTTTTCGGCTCTCGCTCTTTCTTCACGAATCGCTTTTCCGTGAACCAGAAATTCGCCGAAAACTTTTTTCTCTTCCTCGTCAAACGCCGCCCAGACCGCTTCTTCGCCGATGTCTGCCGCGACATCCTCGAAATTTGCGAGCATCTTCTCGACCTGAACCGGATAATATGCGAAAAGCTCGGTCGCCGTGTCGATTCCCGTCAAACCGCCGCCGATGACGATTGCCGGAAGACGAACCTGCAAATTCGTCAAAGTATCTTTTTTGAACGCGCCCGTAAGCTGCAAAGCCATCAGGAAATCCGACGCCTGACGAATTCCGCGTATCAAGTTGTTTTTCATCGGCACAATCGTCGGTCTTCCCGCGCCGGTCGCAATCGCGATGTGGTCGAAACCGAAATTCCAGGCGTCTTCAATCGTCAGCGTTCCGCCGAAACGAACGCCGCCGTAAACGCGGAAACGCTTGCGGCGCGACAAGATAAGCTGCATCATCGTCAGAAAATTTTTGTCCCATCGAACCGTGATTCCGTATTCGGAAACGCCGCCGAAGCCCGAAAGAATCCTTTCGTCGAGTTCGTCCGTAATTTCCTCGATATTTTTAATCGGCTTCGGCGTGATTTTGCCGTTTTTTCCCGTCCATTCGTCCGGCAGCGGCTCGATTTTCAACCCGTCAACTCCGATGACGCCGAAACCTTCGTTTAGAAGATAATGCGCGAGCGTGTAGCCTGCCGGACCAAGCCCGACGACGAGAATATTTTTCCCGTTATACGGCAGCGCAAAGGGGCGTTTGGCGTTAAGCGGATTCCAGCGCGTCAGAAGATTGTAAATCTCGAAACCGTAAGGCAGATTCAAAACGTCGGTCAAAGTCTGCGTTTCGGCGAGCGGAATGTTGACCGGCTCCTGTTTCTGGAAAATACAGCCTTTCATACAATCGTTGCAGATTCGGTGTCCTGTCCCGGCGCACATCGGGTTGTCGATTGTAACGAGAGCGAGCGACGCGATTGAATCGCCCTGACGCTTCATCAGGTGCATTTCCGAGATTTTTTCGTCGAGCGGGCAGCCTTCGGTTTTGATTCCGAGCGGATTTCGTTTCGGCGCGCCGTCTTTTTCCCGAAGCCCCGTCGAGCAACTGTCTTTGTCGCGTTCGTGGCAAATCAGGCAGTAATCGACTTCGTACAATGAATCGCGCATCGTGCCCCGGTCATCGGTTAATTTGAAACCGTCGCGGCGGCGCATATCCGTGTCGCGCCCGCGCATAATGTTGTAAATTTTCGGCTCGGGATGAATCAGATGAACCAGATTTTGGTAATCGAGCGCGTGCGGAACTTTGAACGAATACCATTTCTTTTTTCTGCCGAAAAACTGCATCGCCGACCAGATTTCGAGGATTTGCAAAACGGCTTTAATTTGCAAAATCTCGCCCGCGCCGTCCATTTCGACGATGAATCGCTCGAAGACTTTGCCGAAGGTTTTGTCTTTTAATTTGTCGTAAGCTTTGACGACGCGGTTCAGCGTTTCGCGGATTTCAGCCGTCATTTCCTGATTTTTCGTCAGCGCGTCTTCGGCTTCGACGAGCTTGTTTGTGATGTATGAAACCGCCAATTCTTCGTCGTAAATCAAAGCCTCGTCAAACGCGGCGAATTTTAATTCTTTCAACGCTTCGGCAAGCTCCGTTTCGTTAAAAGCGGCTAGTTTTTCTTCCGTAAATTTCTTAATCGCGCGGCGCTGGACGAAAAATTTGTATTTCCAAATCGGGTCTTGTTCGGTAATTTCGCGCTGCAACTGCTCGCGCTCGCGGTTGACGCCAAACATTCCGGCGACAAACTCGGAAAGATACGGCGCGGCGTCGGTCAGGATGTTCGATTCGACGCGTTTTTCGTAGCCAATCCCGTGACTTTCGATGTATTTAGTCAATGCTTCCGATAGAAGCGGATTTTTTTCTTTAACGTCGTCGTAAAATTTTTCGGCTAATTCTTTCAGCTTGTTTGCATCATAAAGGTCTGAATATTTAAATCCGACAATGCCGAGCTCAAAGTCGTTTGGTGCTGTTTGGTTTTCGAAACCGAACCCTTTTTCGGAAATTCCAGTCATATATGTTTATTAATTGAGTAAATATTAAATCGATACAAAACGTAAATTATAACATTTGAGTTTGGACGGAAACAAAAGGACTGAATTTTAGCGACGCGCATTTTTTGCCTAAAACGCGAAAAAAGTGTATATTTTCAAATACTTCGAGTGATAATTTTGACGCGTCTAACAAACACAAAATTTATTGGATTGTGAAAATACACGGGCAAATCTGCGCCGAATATGATATAAAGCAAGATTGCCAAGCGCGAAAACTCGGCTGATTTAACAAAAGGTTTTTAAGAAGTATGGAAAAAGACGAACGGCTGCTGCCTCTACCAAAGACAAACGATTTACAGCTTCCAAATCAGGACGGTCCCGTAAACTATTCACCGTTTTACGACGAAGATAGTTTTGACGAAAGGCGCAGCCTGCGCGAATATTTCAACGTCGTTTATAAACGCCTGCCGCTGATTCTGGCGCTGACGATTTTCGTAACTGCCATCGCGGCGTTTTATATGTATCGCCAGCCTTCGATGTACCAGTCGAGTATGGACATGATAATCGAGCCGCGCAAGCCCAAACCGCAGGCAAATCAACCGATTAACATCAATTTTGGCAACGACGCAAATTATTACAACACGCAGCTCCAGCTTCTGAAAAACCCGGATTTGATGCGCGAAGTCGTTACGCGGCTCGGACTTTACAAAGACCCGAATCTGCTGAACAACGAAAATAAAGGCATCGGTTTATTTTTCCGTTCTATGTTTTCGAGCGAGAAAAGCGCGCCGCCGAAAGAATCTTCGCTTCCGCTTCTGACCGTTAATAACAACGAGCCGGAAAACGACGGGCAAACCGTTGTGCTTACCGCCGAGGAAAAGGCGCTTGTTGACCGATACGCGGGTTCGCTTTTAGGCGGAATGAGCGTTGACCAGCGTGAAAAAACGAATATCGTAACCATCAGCATCCAGAGCACGAATCCCGAACTCGCGGCAAAAACGGCGAATACGGTTGCGCTGACTTTCATCGAACAGGACGTACAGCGCGAAACGCAGGGCGCGAAACGAACTTTTGAGGAACTCAGCAAATCAATCGAAGATTTGCAGAATACCATCGCCAATCAGGAAGTCGAGCTTATAAACTTGATGCGCGAAAGTAATCTGCCATTGCAGGACAAAGGAAGCGAACTGCGCGCAGGCAATCTTTCGACTTTGAGCGGGCAGTGGCTGACGGCAATGGACGACCGCCGCAAACTCGAAGCCAGATACAACGCCGCCGTTCAAGCGAGCAATCGCGGCGAAGGAATAAATATTCCCGACATCAGCGACAGCAAAGTTTTTCAGGATATGAACCGGCTCAATACCGAGCGGAAAAATAAACTCCAGGACCAGCTTCGTGAAATCGACAAGCAGATACAGAATCTCGACGCCGAAAAAGCCGAACTTTTGGCAAAATATACGCCCGAATATATAAAGGTCAAACAGGTCGAAGAAAAAATCACTTCTCTTCGGACGACCAGACAAAACACTGAAAAAGAAGTTACACAAACGATTGACCGCGACCAGAAAAAACTGGAAAAAGACGCTGTTCAAGGCGCTCTGGTCGGCTTAAAATCTCAACTCGATTCATCGCGAACGCGGGAGGGGCAGCTTCGCGATTCGTATATGAACGAAGTTTCCGCCGCCAATGTCGAGGGACAGGCGGCGACGCAGCTGACGACGCTGAAAAGAAAAATCGAAACCAATCGCGGACTGCTCGACACCTACACGCAAAGACAGAAAGAACAGGAACTGGCGATTTCCGGCAGCCGTCCCGATAATATAAAAGTTGCGACGACCGCCGTTACGCCGGTCGCGCCAATCGGACCGAAACGCGAGCGAAACATCTTTATCGCTTTTCTGATTTCGCTTGCCGCCGGCATCGGACTGGCTTTTCTGCTCGATTATCTCGACGATTCGGTGAAAACTTCCGATGACATCGGCAGACATCTCGGCTTGCCGACTCTCGCCCTGATTCCGCACCAGGCGGGCGCTGTCAAAAACAAATTAGGCTTGATTACGGCAAAGACCAACGGCAACGGGAACTCGACGGCGCTGATTGCGCTCGAAGACACGCGCTCGGCGATGGCTGAAGCTTATCGACATTTGCGCACGTCGCTTCTCTTTTCGTCCGCCGGAAAACCGCCGCAGACGATTCTCGTTACCAGCTCGCAGCCTGCCGAAGGCAAAACGACGACCGCGATTAACACGGCAATCACGCTCGCGCAATCGGGCGCGGATGTCGTCATCATCGACTGCGATTTGCGCCGCCCGCGCCTGCATAATCACTTCGGTTTCGGAAACTCGACCGGCTTGACCAATTATCTTTCGGGCGAGAAAAATCCCGAAAATCTATTAAAACCTTACCCGCATCTGCCGAAGCTGAAAGTCATCACCAGCGGTCCGATTCCGCCGAATCCGGCTGAGCTTCTCAGCTCGAACGAGATGAAAAATCTTTTGCAGTTCTTAAAAACGAACTACAAGCACGTTATCATCGACTCGCCGCCCGCGATTTCCTTTACGGACGCGGCAATTCTCTCGACACAGGTTGACGGAGTTGTATTAGTTGCGATGGCTGGCAAAAGCTCGATTCACCTGATTCGACGCTTCAAACATCGCCTGAGCAATATCGGCGCGCGCATCTACGGCGTCGTCCTCAACGGCATCAAAGCAAGCTCGGTCGAATACGGCTATTACGGCTATGGCTACACCTATTACACGCCGGACGAAGACGATTCGACGCCGCTGATGGAAGAAGCCGAGACGGTTTCGTCGGTGCATAAAACAAAAGCTTAGAAAAGGAGAAAAGGAGTTGATGAGACGAGGAGACGATTGAGCCGAATTCAATTTTCTCCTTTTCCCTTTTTCTCCTTTTCTCCTTTTCTCATAAATTCCGCGAGCGCTGTCTCCCAGTTTCGCAAAGGCTTTAATCCGAATTTTTCGCTGAACAGGCAGGCTAATTTCGAGCTTTGCGGGCGCGGCGCGGGACGTTTCAAATCGGCAAACGAAACGGCTTCGACTAAATTTTTATCAAATCCGCCGATTTCGTAAACCTTCTCCGCAAAGTCCAGATAGCTTCCGCCTTTGCCGGAATTTGTAACGTGAAAGATGCCGGGCAAATCAAGCCGGGCAAGCTCGCGCAGTCGCCGCGCCAAATCGGCGGCGAAAGTCGGCGTTCCGTATGAATCGCGAATTGCTTTTATATTTTTCCCTTCCGATAAAAGCTTATGCATCACGCTCAAAAAATTCGTTCCGCCCGCGCCGTAAATCCAGCCCGAACGCACGACGATTGAACGCGCGTAAGCATTTCGAGCGCGAATTTCGCCTTCAAGCTTTGCTTTTCCGTAAACGCCCTGCGGATTCGGCGTATCTTTTTGCGTGTAAAAATCTTTGTTCGTGCCGTCGAAAACGTAATCAGTAGAAATCGTTACAAAACCCGAATCAATCTTTTTTGAGGCAAGCGCGAGATTTTCCGCGCCGACGGCGTTTGCCGCGTAACATTTGTCGATATTCGTCTCCGCGCCGTCAACGTCCGTGTAAGCCGCGCAGTTGAGAACCGCGTCGAATTTCTCGCGCCCGAAAGTCTCAAAAACCGCTTCTTTATTAGAAATATCAAGCTCCTGCCGCGTCAATGCGACAACTTCGTCGCCGATTGCGCGGCAATGTTCAATCGCCGCTCGCGCGACCATTCCGTTTGCGCCTGTGATTAGGATTTTCATTATTTCAAGCTCGCGCCGTACGTTTTTTTGTAATAATCGCGATACGCGCCGTTGCGGATATGGTTTACCCAATCCTGATTTTCCGCGTACCAATCGATAGTTTTCCGCAAGCCTTCTTCCCAGCTTGTTAAAGGTTTCCAGCCTAATTCGCTTTCGGTTTTTGCCGCGTCAATCGCGTATCGCCGGTCGTGTCCGAGACGGTCGGTTACAAATTTTATAAGGCTGTGCGGTTTGCCGAGCGCGTCGAGAATCGATTTGACGACTTCCAGATTTTGCCGCTCGTTTCGCGCGCCGACATTGTAAATCGCGCCTGATTTTCCTTTTTCATACGCGAGCCGGATTGCGCGCGCGTGGTCATCGACGAAAATCCAGTCGCGCACGTTTCGACCGTCGCCGTAAACGGGCAAAGGCTCGTCGTTCATCGCGTTGGCAATCATTAAAGGAATCAGTTTTTCGGGAAACTGCCGCTCGCCGTAATTGTTTCCGCAGCGCGTGATAACCGTATCAAGCCCGAAAGTTTCACGCGCGGCGCGAACGAAATGCTCGGCGGCGGCTTTTGACGCCGCGTACGGCGAATTCGGCTGTAAAGGCGAGTCTTCCGTGAAATACAAATCGCTGTCGTCCGGCAAGCTTCCCATCACTTCGTCGGTGCTGATTTGAACAAATCTCCGCACATTTTTCGCCCGCGCCGCGTCGAGCAAAATTTGCGTTCCGAGAACATTCGTCTTAACAAATTCATCCGCCGAAGCGATTGAACGGTCAACGTGCGATTCGGCGGCAAAGTTAAAAATCGCGTCCGCGCCTTCGGGCAAAGCCTGCAAAACCGCCGCCTTGTCGCAAATGTCGCCTTTAACGAATTTGTGTCTTGAAGCGTCCGCATCTTTTAAATTTTCGAGATTTCCGGCGTATGTGAGCGCGTCGAAATTGACAATTCGGGTATCCGAAGTTTCCCGCAAAACAAGATGAACGAACGCCGACCCGATAAAGCCCGCGCCGCCCGTTACGAAAAATTTTTTCATAAAATTTTTTAATTACGAATTACGAATTACGAATTACGAATGATAAGAAGTCCTTTGAGCTTAGACCTTTGACCTTTGAGAAGATTTAAAATCAAAGGTCAAAGGTCCAAGCTCAAAGCTCAACTGCTTTCCAATTCGTAATTCGTAATTCGTAATTTATTTATCCAAGAGCCGCATTTGCTTGAGCAAAACGTCGGCGTATTTTTTCGGCGTGTTGATGTTTCTCAAAACTACTTTTCCGCCGTCTTCGCTCGCGTTGTCGATAACCACGTCGCCGAAACCGAGCATTCTCTGCGTAATCGTTGAAGACACGGAAACGTCCTGAATCGAGCGAAGCGGAATGTTGCGCGAGTTTTGAAAGATAAAGCCTTCGTCAATCTCGACCTTCGCGTCGGTCAGCGTGTAGCGCACCATTTTTTGCCGGAAATGAAAATACGCCGGAATCAGGAGCAAAGACAGTCCGAGCAGAATGGAAATCCAAACGGAAATATTAAACCAGTTCGTGCTGACGACCGCCAGCAGAGCGACCAGCAAAATCGCGCCGAGCGCCGCCAGCCCGTAACCGATTTTGACGAACTTCAACGTCGGAGAAATCGAAAAAATCTGTCTTTCGTCCGTTTCCGCACCGTCAGTCTGAACAAGTTCCTTTTTGGCAACCCGCGTTTCTTCTTCCGCTTCTATCAGCGTTCCGCATTTCTGGCAATAAACCGCTTCGTCCGAATTTCTCGCGCCGCATTTTTGACAAAACATATGATTAATTTAAGATTAAAGATTTAAAATTCAAAATTAGAATCTTAAATCTTGAATTTTGAATTTTGAATCTTAAATTATCCTACATCAGTTAATAATTTCGCACAAAAAAACGCGGCTGGAAATCGTTCCAGCCGCAAGTCTGTCCAGACCAAGAGGAGAAGAGAAACCTCGGTGAAAGACTGTAAAAAACTATTGATTAACAAGACGCATTCTGCCGTCGGGCAGCTTGATTGCCAGCGCGTTCGGTTCGTAAACCGTCAGCGGCGCTGATACTTTCTGTTCAAGTTTTGCCGCTTTTGTGCTCGAAACTTTAATCGCGGTCTTTACAAAATTCGGATTTGAAATTTCGCTGTAGCGATTCGTGATTCGGCGCACATATTCCTGCGTTTCACGATACGGCGGAATCTGATTGCCGTATTTCATCACCGCGCCTTCGCCCGCGTTATAGCCTGCCAGCGCGAGCGCAACATCCTGATTAAACATATCCAGAAGCATCCGCATATATTTAACGCCGCCTTCGATGTTCTGTTTCGGCTCGTAAATATTGCTGACGCCGAGACGCGCGGCGGTCGCGGGCATCAACTGCATCAAGCCGCTCGCGCCTTTGTAAGACGTGGCTTTCAGCTTGAACGAAGATTCCTGGTGCATCTGCGAATAGATAAGAAGCGGGTCGATGTTGTAGCGACGCGACGAATCGACAATGTAGGAATCAATTAAAGCGTCGCCGGTCGTAAATCCGCCCATGTTTTTGCCCACAGCCATTGTCATTTTCGACGAAACGGTTTTCTGCACATTATTTCCTTTCAGGCTGACGGCGTCCTGCACGCTCATCGTCTGCGACGCGGTTTTCTTCGCGGTCGCCTTTTTATTTTTCGAGGCAAGCGGGACAACGGCTGTCGTCGAAAGGACTACGACGCCTTTAGCAGTATCAAAATTATCAAAGACTCTCGAACGGTTTTGAGCTGCGACGTTTGAAATTGTAAAAAGGGCGAAGACAGCTATACCTAATAAAATTTTGTGCATAAAATTTCCCGTAATTCTTTTGCCGGCGAAGGATTTTTAGTATTTCTTAACTAAAGCTTGGAGGTAGTCGGTCTATCTTTTTTCGACTAAAAAAGGCTCGAATTTTGAGCCTATACTTAATTGATATGAGGAATGTAAACAGACTTCCAGAAAATGTTGTGTTTTTTTAAACATTTTTTTGCAGGCGTATTTTCACATTATTTATTTGTCCGATTTAACTTTATAAAATTTATTTTTTTTCGAACCGCGCCGCGTCTTGTATAAGTGCGAAAAATCTTATATTGTTAATTAAAAGTAACCACAACTCTAATTTTTAATTATGAGAAATTCTGCTTCGATAACTAAGAAGAGTAAAAGATATTCTCCACTGAAAAGTGAAAGTTTATTTGTTTTGGAAGGAAAGAATGATTTTCTTCTCATCGGAATAATCTTTTTGCTGGTTTCGTTTTTTTTAATGGGCGGATTCTTTTTCAAATAATTTTTCTTACAAATTTGCCTGAATCCGGTTCTTTTCCGCGCCGTACGCCTTCCGACTTTTTGCCAAATTCGTTTATCTTTAGAATATGCTCTATCTTTCGCAGATTTTAGGTCATCCGATTCTCGACGCCGGAGGCGAAAAAATCGCTTCTATCAAAGATGTCATCGTGCGTTACGGCGAAGAAGAGTATCCGCCGGTTATCGGGATTGTCGGACGTTATCGCCGCCGCAATTTTTTTATTTCGCGGCAGAGAATTTCGACTTTGAGCGCTAGCGGCGCGCGGATGAATTCGGAAATAATCAATCTCAAACCGTTCACCAGACGCGAAGGCGAAGTTCTGCTCGCGAAAGACGTTCTGGACAATCAATTAATCGACGTTGACGGCAAGCGCGTCGTGCGCGTCAACGATGTTCAGATTATCGAAGTCGCGGGCGATTGGCGCGTCAGCGGCGCGGATGTCAGCCTTCAGGGATTTGTGCGGCGTCTGATGCCGTCGGGCTTTTACGGAAGCCGTCGCCCGGTCGAAGTAATCGATTGGGCGGACGTTGGCTATCTGGCAAGCGATAAAACGTCCGGCGCGGTTCAGCTCAAATCTTCGAAAGACAAGTTATCAAGACTTCATCCGGTCGAAATCGCGCAGCTTGCCGAATCGCTTTCGCCGATTCACCGGACGGAAATCGTCGAAAGTCTCGACGACGAAATTGCCGCCGACACTCTGGAAGAAATGTCCACGGAAAATCAGGCGCGAATCCTCGAAGATATGGACGAAGAACGCGCCGCCGACATTCTCGAAGAAATGTCGCCGGACGACGCGGTTGACGTTCTCGGCGAAATGGACGAGGAAAAGGCGCAGGAGCTTTTCGATTTGATGGAAGATGAAGAAAAAGCCGACGTTGCTGAGCTTCTTCAGTTTGAACACGACACGGCGGGCGGTTTGATGACGACGGAATTTATCGTTTTCCCGAAAGATTTGACCGTTTCGCAGGCAATTGCGCGGCTTCGCGAAATGGCGGAAACGCCGAATATGATTTATTACCTGTATGTCGTCGAAGCGGAAGGTTCATGGAAAATCGTCGGTCTAATTACGCTTCGCAGCCTGATTTTAGCCGACCCGACCTATACGCTTGAGCAAGTTATGCGCGAAAGCTTCCAGTTCGCGCATCCGTCAGACTCGGCTGAAGAAGCCGCGCGCACGATTGCCGAATATAATCTGCTCGCGCTTCCGGTCGTCGATGATTTAGGCGAAATTGCCGGAATCGTAACCTTCGACGACGCGATGGAAATCCTGCTTCCAAAAAGCCTGAATAAAAGTCTTCCCCGTCTTTTCAGTTGATAGAATTTTTCACCACAGAGAAATGAAACCGCAGATTTTCGCGGATGAACGCAGATTTATTTTAATTTACCTGTGTTTATCCGCGTCCATCTGCGGTTAATTCTTTCTTAAAAATCTCTGTGTCTCTGTGTCTCTGTGGTGAATCTTTTTATTTCAGCAAATCAATTCGCCAGAGCAAATCCTGAAAACGCGCATCGGAACGAATCGAATCGACCATCGGCTCGACTTTCAAAAACGGCAAAAATCCCGAACGCTCTTCGAACGCTTTTTCCAGCCATTCGAAAGTTTTGTCCAAATCGCCCAAGCCGAGATAGACCATCGCAAAACTGTAGGCGGAAACATATTGCTGCGCGGCAAATTCTTCCAGACTCATTAGAACTTCCACCGCTTCCGCGTGTTTTCCGGCGCGGGCGTAGGCAAATCCGAGATAAGATTCAAACGCCAAACCGCCGCTCGAAAACGTCGCGGCTTTGCTCAGAGCGGCAATCGCGCTGTCTAATTTTCCCTGCTGAAGATACGCAATTCCGAGATTGCGATACGCGAACGTCGAATATTTATCGAGCTCAAGCGCTTTGTTGCATTCTTCAATCGCATTATTGTAATCACGCGCAAAATAATAAGCGTAACCGAGGCTGATGTGCGCGAACGGCGAAAGCGGGTCGAGCTTTTGAACCTGTTTGCCTTTTTCTATCGCTTCGGCGTGTCGCCCGACGGCTTTCAGATAAAATCCGTAACCGTCGTGCGCGTTCGCATAATTCGGGCTAAGCTCCAGCGCGCGTTTGAATTGGCTTCCGGCTTCCGAAAGATTCCAATCGTAAAGCAGATGAGAAAATCCGAGCGAGCAATGCGCTTCGCCGAGCGTGTCGTCGATTTCGAGCGCCTTCAGCGCGGCGGCTTTCGCCAGCGGATAAGCCTTGTGCGGCGACCAGCCGCCGGTCGAAGAAGCGAGAAAGCCGTAAGCATCGGCAATTCCGGTGTAAGCGAGCGCGAAATTCGGGTCTAAATCAATCGCTTTTTGAAAATATTCGATTCCCTTTTTAATCCATTCCTCAGTGCGTTTGGTCGTTACAAAATAGCGACCTTTCAGATAAAATTGATAAGCTTCGGCATTTTCGGTGTAGCGTTTGGCAAGCTGTTTTTTCTGCTCGCCCGTCAGCTTTAGCTTTAGCTGCTGGCTGATGTCTTCGGCAATATCTTCAAGAAGAGTAAAAATATCGGTTGTCGTGCGGCGATACTGCTCGCCCCAAATCTGCGCTTCATTGGCGATGTCAACAAGCTCGGTTTTTACGATTATCGAGTCGCCGATTTGCACGACGCGACCGGCGAGAATCGCTCGAACGCCCAGTTCATTGCCGATTTCCTGCAAATCCGTTTCCTTTCCCTTGTATCGAAAAACGGTGCTTCGCGGCACGACGCGGAGTTTCGGCAGAGTTGAAAGCGAATTGATGATGCACTCGGTTATCCCGTCCGAAAAATATTCGGTGCTCGCGTCGTCGTTGGCAAGCGGCAGAACGGCGAGCGAATCAATCGCCTTGCGCGTTTTTCGCGGCGTTCGAGAGAACGAATCTTTCGGCAAAATAAGCGTCGCCTGCTGCTCGCCGCTGATAAAATTCGAATTTCCGACTCGCTTTAATTCGGTTTCAAAATCCAATCTTTGTCTGAGCCGTTTCAAATCGCTCAAAAGACCTTTTATCGTCTGATAGCGCTCGTCGCGGTCTTTGCATAACGCTTTGCCGATGCTCCATTCAAGCTCGGACGGAATATTTTTTACCGATTCGCCGAGCGGTTTCGGCTCGCTCGTTAAAATCGAGGCGATAATGTCGCTGATTGTCGCGCCCGAAAAAGGCAGGCGTCCGGCAATCATTTCATAAATAACGACGCCGAGACTGAAAATATCGCTCCGCGCATCGACTTCCAGCCCGCGAGCCTGTTCGGGCGACATGTATGAAACCGTGCCGAGAATCATCCCGGGCGTCGTTACGGATTGAACCAAAGTTTGCGCGTCGGATTCTGCCTTTTGCACACGCTCCGACAGTTTGGCGATGCCGAAATCCAGAATCTTCACGTAGCCGTCGGCGCGAACCATTATATTTTCGGGCTTGATGTCGCGGTGAACGATTCCCGCTTCGTGCGCGGCGGCGAGCGCGCCCGAAACCTGTATGGCGATGTCGAGCGCTTCGGCTAAATTCAGCGTCGCGGATTTCATACGTTCGCGCAGAGTTTCGCCTTCGACAAACTCTGTGGCGATAAAATGGATTTTATCGTGCTCGCCGATGTCGTAAATCGTCAGAATATTCGGATGATTCAAGGCAGACGCGGCGTGCGCTTCGCGCATAAAACGCTCGATTGCCGAAGCATTCTGCATCAGCTTTTCGGGCAGAATCTTGATGGCGACATCGCGCCGCAGACGCGTATCGGACGCGCGATAAATCTCGCCCATTCCGCCCGCGCCGATGGCAGATTGCACCTTGTAATGCCCCAGATTTTCGCCGATGTTTAGCACGTTTGAAGTTTACATATTATAACATTTATTAACGATTTTTGAGACAATCAAACTTAATTTTCCGCTCGCGCATCCAACACTTGGAAACGAATTTCGGCGGGCGGAAACATTATCAAAAAAGCTGCGTAATAAACGCATAAACTTATCTGCCATTGCTTAGTAAAAGCCGTAGGTTTTATACTAAACCTGCCGCGATTTTTATAAAAAAGGAGTAAATTCGTATGAAAAAAACCATCTTATCTTTTGCAATTTTAGCTTTGTTCGCGTTTGTTTCGACCAACAGCATAAATGTTAAAGCCGACATCGCCATCGGCGCGACGCTGGAAAATTTTAAATTGTCCGACACGAACGGAAAAACCCAGTCATTCACCGAATTGAAAGGAAAAAAC
>JBARIW010000003.1:0-104077 GCA_049799955.1 Pyrinomonadaceae bacterium | reverse complement strand
TGGCTTTGCACCAATACTCAGGAAGAGCCGAATATTCGTCTGTAAAAGTTTGATAAAGTGAATAATGTTCGGAATTACGCTTTTAAGTTATTCTAAAACCGAACATTATTCATCATTCAAAGACTTTTGGTGCAAAGCCTCACTTTATCACAAATAAAAGCCGGGCGCACTTTGCAAGGCGCGCCCGGCAGCGATTTTTACTCTGAAGTATTGAGCGCGGCTTTGCATAAATATTCAGTTGAAATGAATGAAATCAAGAATTTATCTAATTATTCTCGATTATTTGTGGAAAGCCGCGCAGCTCCGGTTAAGTATATTTATGCCTTTTATTTACCTGCGCTTAAATTCCAGCTCGTAAAACCAGAAATCGTTGTTCGGCTGGTCGATTTTCAGCTCGTCCGGTTTGCCCGCTTTGTCAATCGTGAACGTAACGAAGCCGCGCGGGAAATTATACGCAACGGTCGGTCGCCAGTGAATCAAAAAAGTGTCGTAGTGCCAGTGTTCCAAATCGGCGACGAAATTCGGCGAGGGCAAAAGGCGCAGAACGAGCTTGCCGTTTTCTTCCGCAACGGTCGCATCGCCATACATTTCGCCGCCGTAAGTTCCCGCATAATTTGCGAGCGGCAGCGACGGTTTTGTGTTTTGAACACGGGCGTCGACGATTTTTTTATCTGCCGCCTCGTCTCTCGTTTTCGCCTCTTTGGCGCGTTTGAGACGTTCGGCGCTCCAATCGCGCTTCGGCGTTACGTCGAGAAAAACGTCGAAAATCTTGTTGTGGACGTTCGAATACGCGCCCGCTTCGGAATTTGTCAGCACGACGACGCCGAGATTTTCTTCCGGCAGCAATGCCGTCTGCGAAAGCATCCCGTCAAGCCCGCCCGTATGATTAACCATTTTTCTGCCGCGATAATCGTTCAGAAACCAGCCCAGACCGTAAGCCGAAAAAAGCTTCGTCGGCGCTTCTTTTGCCGGGAAAGGATTGACGCCGAGCGGCGTTACCGCCGACCACATTTCCGCCGAACGCTCTTTTGTAAAAATCTGCTTGCCTTCAAAAGTGCCGCGATTAAGCTGAAGCCGCATCCAGTTTGCCAAATCCTTCACGCTTGATTCGAGTCCCGCCGCTGGAGCCGCGCCGTCAACGTTTCCGAGATGCAGAACGCGGAGCTTGCCGCCCGATTCGTTATGCGGCATCGCAAAATTGTCCTTCAAATCTTTAATTGTCGCCACCGTTCGCGTCATTCCGAGCGGCGTTAAAATCCGTGTCCGAACAAATTCGCCCCAGGTTTTGCCGGAAACTTTCTCGATGATTCTGCCCGCCGCCGTGAACATCAGATTTTGATAACCGAAAGCGGAGCGAAAGCTCGAAGTCGGTTTCAGAAAGCGCACGCGCCGCAAAATTTCGTCGGTCGGATAAGTCGTTTCATACCAGAGCAAATCGCCGCTGAACGTATCGAGCCCGCTTCTGTGCGAACACAAATCGCGAATCGTGATTTCGCGCGTAACATACGCATCGTACATCTCGAATTCGGGCAGATATTTTGAAACTTTGTCGTCCCAATTCAGCTTCTTTTCGTCAATCAAAATCGCTAAACTCGCCGTTGTAAAAGCTTTTGAGTTCGACGCAATCGCAAACAAGGTATTTTCGTCAACCTTGTCGGTTTTGCCAAGCTCGCGGACGCCGTAGCCTTTGGCGAAAACAACCTTATCGTCCTTTACAATCGCCACCGCCATGCCCGGCACATTCCATTCCGCCCGCGTCTTTTCGACATAAGCATCGATTTCGGCGAGCTTCGCGCTGTAATCCTGCGCAAGAGCGAAAACAGGCAGAAAAAGAAAAATTAAAAGCAGATTAACGGGCAGAAAACGTCTTTTCATAAAAGTTCCTTCCTTTATCGATTTACAGATTTGAGAAAAAGATTAACATAAATTATTCTAAACGGCGGAAAACCTTTTTGCCATCCGGCGCGTAAGAGATTTTCGAAGCTTTCCCCAAAATTCCAAATCCGGTAGTAAAAATATGAAAAAATTTATCGCCTTTTTTATGCTTTTATCCGCGTTGGCAATTTCGGCGCAGGCACAAAACGAAAGCACGCCGCAGATTCGTCAGAAGACTTTTGAAAAAGTCTGGAAAATTGTCAACGAAACATTTTACGACCCGAACTTCGGCGGCGTCGATTGGAAAAAAGTTCGCGCCGATTACGCGCCGAAGGTTTCAGCCGTTAAATCGGACGCAGAGCTTTACGTTTTGCTCAACAAAATGCTCGGCGAGCTGAAAGTTTCGCATTTGGTTGTCCTCACGCCCAACGAGCTTAAAAGATTAAGCGGCGTCGCCGCGTCGACCGGACTCGGCTTGCGCGAAATTGAAAATCAGATTGTCATTACACGCATTTTAGAAAACTCTTCCGCCGCGAAAGCCGGACTGAAAACCGGCTATGTCGTCGTAAAAATTGACGGCGAAGCGCTAAAAAATTTCAACGACCTGCAAAGAAAACTGACCGGCGAGCCGAACACGACGCTCCGACTTCTCTTTCTGGATGAAAAAGACGAGCTCAAAGAAGTAACGCTGGAACGCGCGATTTTAAGCAACGCGGAAAAAGGCAGTTTGGGCGGCGGGCTTAATATTTCGGCTTTGTTTGAAGCAAAACGTCTGGAAAATAATATCGGCTACATTCGCTTTTCAAATTTCGTCAAAGTTCTGGACGCGCAAATCGCGGCGGCAATCGAATCTATGAAAGACGCGCCCGGAATTATTATCGATTTGCGCGGCAACAGCGGCGGAGACGACGAGGTCGCGCTGAAAATGGCGAATATGTTTTTCGATAAAGAAACTCTGCTGATGGTTACGAAAACGCGTCAGGGCGAAGATTTTGATTACAAGGCAAAGCCGGGAAAAGGGGCGTATTCCGGCAAACTCGTAATTCTCGTTGATGAGTTCAGCGGCTCGGCGAGCGAGCAGTTTTCCGCCGGAATGCAGGAATCGGGACGAGCCTTCGTCATCGGAAAAACGACCAAAGGCGAAGATTTGGACGCCGACATCGCCGAGCTTCCGACCGGCGCGCTGCTGATTTACGCACTCGGTCAGCCGCACACGCCGAAAGGCGTCATCATCGAAGGTCGCGGCGTGATTCCGAATAAGATTGTGAATCTAACGCGCAAAGATTTGCTCGCCGGACGCGACGCGCAGTTTCAGGCGGCGATTGATTACATCAAAGGAAATTAATCGATAAAAATCTCGTCCACAAAGATAAACGCGTCAAAGCCCGCGCCCGGATGCCACGCCGGAATTTTGCCTAAATTATAAGCTTTGACGCGCACGTATCTGGCTTTGACGGGCGAAATCGTCTGCACGTAATCGCGGATTTTATGTTCCATATCTTCGGGCAAAACGTCGGTTTTTATCTCGGCGACTTTTGTGAAATTGACGTTATCATTTAAAACTTCAAACTCGATGCGCGTCGGCATCCAAATCCAGCTTCGCGCGACCTGTAGAAATCCGCCGCCGAGCCGTTTTATTTCAGTTTCGCGTTTCAAATCGATAACCGCGACAAAATCCTGCGATTGATAACCCTGCCATTCGCCCGAAGCAAAATTCGTTGTCCCGCGAATGCCGTCAATCAAGCCTCGCGCGCCGCCGCCCGTATATTGGCGATTGTAGGTCGAAAACAATTTCACGTCCCAATCGTGCGGCATTTTGCTGAGTTTCGATTCGGCAACGTAGCTTTTTTCTCCTTTCGGATTTATCGAAATCGCTTTTATGATTGCTGTTTCGGCGATTGTAAAAGGCTTCGAATATTGAGCGGAATTTGCGTCCGGCTCGCTGCCGTCGAGAGTGTAAAAAATCTTCGCGCCTGCTTCGGGCATCGAAATTTTCACTTCCGTTTCCGTTTCAAAACTTCGCTTCGATTCAATCGTCGGAACTGCCGGAAAGCTGTCGGCAATGCGCGAAACCGGAAATTCGGTGAACCATTTTTCGTTCGGAAAATACGACATCGTAAATTCCAACGTTCCGCCGCGCATTAAATCGTCGTGCGTAAAGAACGACTTTCGGTAATTTTTACCGTTAAGCTTCGCCGAATCGATAAAACCCGGCGCGGGCAGCCATTTTTCCCGGTCTTTCGGCATATTGCGAACCGGTCTTTCATTCGTTTTGATGATAAAAGCTTTGCCGTTTTCGAGATTGATTTTCGCTTCTTTGAAAAGCGGCGTTCCGATTGTGTAAACCGGCTGCGACGGGTTGACCTCGTAAAAGCCGAGCGCGCTCAGGATATACCAAGCCGACATTTGCCCGCAGTCCTCGTTGCCGATTAAACCGTCGGGCGTCGGTTTATAAAATTCGTCCAGAATTTTGCGAACGATTTTCTGCGTTTTCCACGGCTCGCCGGCATAATTATACAAATACGCGATGTGGTGCGAAGGCTCGTTGCCGTGCGCGTATTGCCCGATTAAACCGGTAATATCGGGCTGTTCGCGTCCGGCGAGTTTTTGTTCGGTCGAAAAAAGCTCGTCGAGTTTTTTTGCAAAATTTGCCTTTCCGCCGTAAAGCCCGATTAAACCCGAAACGTCCTGCGGCACGAAAAACGAATAAACCCACGAATTTCCCTCGGTAAAATGAAACGTAACTTCATTCGGCGCAAACGGCGAAATCCAATTTCCGTTCTGCTTCGGGCGCATAAAACCCGTCTGCTTGTCATAAAGATTTTTGTAAAACTGCGCGCGTTTGATGAAATTTTCGTAGTCCTGCGGCTTCTTTAGAATCTTCGCCATTTGCGCGATACAAAAATCGTCGTAAGCGTATTCCAGAGTTTTGGAAACCGATTCCTGCTCGTCTTCCATCGAGATATAGCCGCGTTTTTTGTAGGCTTCCAAGCCGAAATGATTCAGTTCCGCACCGTGTTTCGCGGCTTCGAACGCTTTTTCGTAATCGAAGCCTTTGATGCCTTTCGACATCGCGTCGGCGATGACGGAAACCGAATGATAGCCAATCATACAATCGGTTTCATTGGCGGCAAGCTCCCAAACCGGAAGCCTGCCGCCCTGCTCGTATTGCTTGATAAAAGTGTTGATAAAATCCGCCGTTCGCCGCTGGTCGATAATCGTGTAAAGCGGGTGCGCGGCGCGAAATGTGTCCCAGAGCGAAAAAATGGTGTAATTTGTAAAATCGTTTGCCGTGTGCGCCTGTTTATCGTCGCCGAGATAGCCTTTATCAACGTCCTGAAAAACGTTCGGCTGGATTTTCGTATGATAAAGCGCGGTGTAAAAATTTGTCATTTCCGCCGGACTTCCGCCCGAAACTTCGATTTTTGAAAGCTCTTTGTTCCACGCCGTTTTCGCGTCGGCGCGGACTTTTTCAAAATTCCAGCGCGGAATCTCCGAGAGCATATTTCGTCTCGCGCCGCTGATTCCGGTCGGCGAAAGCGAGACTTTGACCATCAAAGGTTTATCGACCGCGAAACGAAAAAAAGCCTTGATGTTCGTTCCTTTCGCTTTCTCCGGTTTTTCCGCCGGATTGTCGTCGATTGTTATTCCGTAATCGGCAAAAGGCTCGGAAAATTCGGCGACGAAATAAACGACCTGGTCTTTCGCCCACGAACTCGAACGCCGGAAGCCTTCGATGCGGTTTGCGCCGACGATTTTTAATTCCGAATCCAGAACTTTATCACGATGTTTGAGGTCTAAAATCAAATTCGCTTCGGAGCCGGCGGGAAAAGTATAACGATGAAACCCGACTCTTTCGGTCGCCGTCATTTCGGCTAAAATGTCGCCTTCGTCGAGCCTGACCGAATAATATCCGGCTTCCGCTTTTTCGTTCGTGTGTGAAAACGTCGATGCGTAGCCGTTCTCGCCGACATCGCCCGATTTAGCGAAAAATTCGGTTTGCCCGATGGTCGGCGCAAATAAAATATCGCAGTAATCGGGAATTCCCGTACCGCTCAAATGCGTGTGCGAAAAGCCGTAAATCACGCTATCCGAATAATGATAGCCGCTTGAACCGTCCCAATCGTCTATTCGCGTGTCGGGCGAAAGCTGAACCATTCCAAACGGCACGGTCGCGCCGGGAAACGTGTGCCCGTGCCCGCCCGTTCCGACAAACGGGTTGACGTATTGCGTGAAATCTTTCGTTTGTCCTAAAAGAATCGACGAACAAAACAGAAACAAAAACAGACCGGTGTAAAATTTTGCAGTTTTCATTTTAATTCCAAAGCTCGCCGCCGGAGATTCTGGTAAGTCCCGTTCCTTTCAAGCCCCAACGAAGATTCAAAACCGCGTCGCCGCCGCCTTGAATATATTTCAGGCGGATTCGATGAAATCCTTTTCGCAAAGGAACAATGCCGGTTTTTATTTGACTCGAATGCAAGCCGTCATTATCAACTATCGTTTCATCGCCGATTGTCAAAATCGCGCCGTCGTCGGAGTCGAGTTGAAATTCGTAAATGCCGTCGTTCGGAACGCTGAGAAGCCCGTCGAAAATCACGCCGAACGGCTCTTTCAAATCCTGTTTTTTCGCAAATTGGGCAAGCCCGATTGATTGCGTTGTGCCCTTTTCGGTCGGCTCGCTTTTTTCCATTTCTCCGACGGATTTGAACGCGCTTTTGTAATAAGCAAAACTCACATACTTATATTTGTCTATCATTCGTCCAACCGGTTCGAGATACGAACGGCGTAAAAGCGTCGCCGTATAAACCGAGCTTTTGCGCCCGTTTCCGGTAACCACAATCGTTTTCAGCTCTTTTTTTTCGTTTTGATTAAGCGCGATTTCAAACGGCTGTTTATATTCCGTTGAATTTTCGTCCGGCTCGTTTCCGTCCACAGTATAAAAAATTCTTGCCGAGGGAATCGGCGATTCAAGCTCGATTTTTGCTTTGTCCGTATCAGTCAGCAGAACGTTTTGCAGCTTTTTCGGTTCGGGAATTCGATAATTTACGTTTTGCCGGTCGAGAAGCGCAAACTGATTTCCGAGACGTTTTTGAAAATCATCGAAATCTTTGTTTTCCGCCGGCGACCAGACGGATTCCGATATTGCCAGCATTCTTGGAAAAGCCATATATTCAACGTTTTCCGGCTTTTGCAAATATTCCGTCCAGATGTTTCCCTGCCCGCCTAAGATATATTTTTTTTCGTCTTCCGAAAGCTCTTTCGGCACAGGCTCGAAACTGTAAACTTTCTGCAAAGGCAGATAACCGCCGATGTTTACCGGCTCTGTTTTCGGGTCGCCCTGACCGTAATCGAGATATGCGAAATCGGTCGGCGTCATAATCACGTCGTGTTTCGACTTCGCCGCTTCGATGCCGCCTTTCATTCCGCGCCAGCTCATCACGGTCGCGTTCGGCGCGAGTCCGCCTTCGAGAATTTCGTCCCAGCCGATAATTTTTTTGCCTTTCGAATTGATAAATTTTTCGATTCGACGGACGAAATAGCTTTGAACTTCGTGTTCGTCTTTTAAGTTTTCTTTCGCTTTTAATTCCTGCACGAAAGGCGATTCTTTCCAGAAATCCTTTAAAACCTCGTCGCCGCCGATGTGAATGTACGGCGAATCGGGAAATAAATCGATAACTTCGCTCAAAACGTCTTCGAGAAACCCGAAAGTCTCTTCCTTCGGGCAGAAAACTTCCTTGAAAATTCCCCACGTCGTCTGGACTTTATACTCGTAGTTTTCCTTGCAGCCGAGATTCGGATATGCGGCGAGCGCGGCGGAGCTGTGTCCGGGCAATTCGATTTCGGGAATGACGGTGATTTTCCGCGCTTTCGCATAAGCGATGACATCTTTTATCTGTTCCTGCGTGTAAAAACCTTCGACCGGAACGCCGTCGCCCGTATACGGATTTAAGACTCTGCCTTTCGCGGATTCTTTTCTTTTCGAGCCGATTTCCGTCAATTTCGGATATTTTTTTATCTCGATGCGCCAGCCCTGGTCGTCCGTTAAATGCCAGTGAAATTTATTGAATTTATACTGCGCCATCAAATCGATGTATTTTTTGACGAACTCGACCGGAAAAAAATGTCTGCTGACATCCAGATGCATTCCGCGATACGGAAAACGCGGCTGGTCGGTAATATCGAGCGCCGGAAGCTTTGCCTCGCCTTTGAAATTTACGGGCAGAATCTGCATAAGTGTCTGCAAAGCGTAGAATTGTCCGGTTTCGCTGCCGGCAATCATAATGCCTTCACGGGCAATGTTCAGCCCGTAAGCCTCGTCCGGCATACTGCCGATTGCCCACGATGCCGGCAAAAACTTAATCGCGTTTTTCTTCGGCGATTTATCGACGACTTCGAGCTTAAAATTGAAATTTTTCAGCAGCAAATCGTTCAGAAGCGCCGCCGATTTTCGGCTTTGCTCGTCGTCGGCGACAATTTTTGTTTTCAAGCCGAGGCGAAATTCGCCTTTCAGCCGTTTAAGCGATGAAGGTTTCGGAATAATGGCGACTTCCGCCGTTTGAGCCGAAACGAATTCGCCTGATGAAAACAGCAGGGCGAGAATAAAAAGAATTTTCTTCATAAAGTTTCTCAAAATAAAAATTAAAAAGCCGATAATGCAGGTAATAATTTCATACCAAACTTTGCGGCAAAACGCCAATTTTAAAAACTTTCACGCGGCTTGTCTTTTTTCCGAAAATCTCCAGACAGTGATAAGCAAGAGGGTAACTCAAAAACTTACAAGAGAAAAAAACAAGGATTACTCAAACTCAAAAAATTACAAGGGGAAATAAAACAATGAAAAAAATAAACTCAATCATCACAAACTTAGTTCTTATCTCAATATTTGCGGCATTCGGCTGCATCAACGCAATGGCTCAGGTCAGCGACGAAGAAGGTACGATTACGTCGGCAGTTACTGAAGAAAAAAGACCTTTCGACTTCAGCGATAAATTTTACAGCATAAACGGCGTCGAGCCGTCTCTGATTTTTAATCGTCGAACGGGAGCGGATAATCTTTCGGTTTTCGATAAAATCGACGACGAAGCTCACCGCACTATCAGAATAACCGCGACGATGCCGGCTTATAATTACGACGGCGAAATTTTGTACTGGAATCTGTACGGCGAGCTTTTTCCGAAAAGCTTTATCCAGAGCGCAGCGGGCAGACAGGCAATGAAAATCGCCGACCGTTTTCCGATTTTCGTTTTTCCGAGCGAGACGCAGCGCGGAACTAATCGTCAATCCAGCATTATCGAAACAAGAAATGGTTATTTTAAGGAAAATCCGCTCGGTTTAGGCGTTCTTATAGAGGTTAGATTTACATCTCCTCTGATAAACACTGCCGATGAAGAAATTCTCAAGGAAATGGCAAATCGCAACGGCGTTTCGCTCGACGGAACTCCGATTATCAAAACGATTGAAGAAATTAATCTTTTAATCAGCAATGGATTGGCGACTCAGAAAGTGAAAGGTCTGGAAACCCAAACAAAAGAGCCGTCTTACGCCATCGCAAAAGTCATTGAAAATCCGAATGAAGGAGCGATTACGCCCGATGCGTTTTTAATTTACCTCAAACAGCAGGACGGAGCGCCGCTTAAATCCGAAAGCTTTTTCATTAATAAATTTACTTGTCTGCAAAGCTCGCGCGTATGCGCTTTAGATACGCTGATTTTCTAAATTAATTCGAGAAAGTTTTCCAATTCATCCGGCAAAGGCGCGATAAAGCTCAACCACTGTTTGGTCGCCGGGTGCGTAAAAGATAATTTTTCGGCGTGAAGGAAAAAGCGGTTCAGGTTCTGAATCGCTTTTCGCGCGTCTGCGTCCTTGACGGTTTTATCGCGTCCCGCGTTATAAGTTTCGTCGCCGACGACCGGGTGATTTATCGAGGCGAGATGAACGCGAATCTGGTGCGTTCTGCCGGTTTTTATCTCGACGGCGAGAAGCGTAAATTTTTCAAATCTTTTTTTAACCTTCCAGAGCGACAAGGCATAACGCCCGTGAGCGCGAACCGCCATTTTCGTCCGGTTATGTTTTTCGCGCGCAATCGGCGCTTCAATCTCGCCCTTATTTTCCTCAATTTCGCCGTGAACCAACGCGATATACGATTTATAAACTTCGCGTTCGCGAAACTGCTCTGATAATTTTTCGTGAATCTCTTCGGTTTTGGCAATGACGATTAAACCTGAAGTATCTTTATCTAAGCGATGAACGATTCCGATTTTGGATTTTAGATTTTGGATTTTGGATTGCTCGTCTAAATTCGCATCAATCTTGAATCCTGAATCTTGAATCTTGAACCTGTAAGCCACGGCATTCGCCAGCGTTCCCGAACTCACGCCCGCGCCCGGATGTACGACCATTCCCGCAGGTTTATTGATGACGGCGAGCGATTCGTCCTCGTAAACAATTTCAAGCGGAATGTTTTCCGGCTCGAAAATTTCTGCCGGAAGCTCGGTCAGCTCGACTTCGATTTCGTCGCCGGCACGGATTTTATAAGAAGATTTTGCCTGTTTTTGATTAACCAGAACATCGCCGTCGTCAATCAGTTTTTGCAGGCGCGAGCGCGACCAGTTTTCGATTTGCTCGGATAAAAAGGCATCGAGACGCTTTCCGGCGTCAGGCTCGGAAATCGGGAAATTAAGAATCGAATTTTCTTCAGCCTCGTTCAAGGTCATAATTATTCAACCTGACTTTGAACTTTAGATTTTGAATTTCGGACTTTTCGCAGACGGAAAATCATAAAAACAACAGCGCCGGCTGCGACCAGCAAACTGATAAGCTGCGATGTCGAAAGACCCGTCATCGTCGTTATTCCGAACAAATCGCCGCGCGGGTCGGCGCGCAAAAATTCAATCGTAAAACGCACAATGCCGTAAATTATGCCGTAAGCAATCAAAACCTGTCCGTCGAATTTTTTATTTTTGTGCAGGTAAACAAGAACGCCGAAAACTATCAGCATCGTGATTGATTCATAAAGCTGCGTCGGGTGCAGGTGAAGCGGCAAGCCCGTTTCTTCGCTGATAATCGGAACGCCTGTAAATTCGTGCGCCGCTTCGGTAAAATGAACGCCGAAAATCGAATCGGTCGGTTTTCCCCAGCAGCAGCCCGCCGCAAAACAGCCTTGCCGCCCGAACGCCTGTCCGAGCGCGAGTCCGGGCGCGAACGCGTCGCCGACTTTCCAGAAAGGCAATTTGTAAAAACGAATCAGCAAAGCGAGCGCGAGCAGTCCGCCGATGAAGCCGCCGTAATAAACTCCGCCCGAACGCAGAAAATCGAGCGAGAAAATATTTACATTATCTTCCGTGAAATACATCAGAACTTTCGAGCCGAGCAAGCCGCCGATAAGCGTCCAAAGTCCCAAATCGTAAATTCTCTCACGCGGCAGACCGTCGCGCGCCGCAAGACGCGACGCGACAAAAAGCGCGAACAGCATTCCCAAAGCGAGCATCACGCCGTATGTATTGATTGGAAAATTGCCGATGCGAAAAAGTTCTGGATACATGGTTAGATTTTGGATTTTAGATTTCGGATTTTGGATTTGCGTTGGTTTCTATCGCCAGTCGCATAATTATCTCGCCGCTTTCGCTTGTTTTGCCCGTTCGCTCAAAGCCGACGCTCGAATAAAGCTTTTCCGCGCCCGCGTTTTCGGGAACAAAGCTTAAAAATAATTCGCTGCATTCGGGCAGTTGCTTTACTCTTTCGATAACTTCCAAAGTCGCCGCCCTGCCGTAGCCTTTGCCCTGATGTTTTTCGGCAATCATTAACCGACCGAGATAAAAATGCCCATCGTCTTCGTCGCAGCCATACATCACAAAACCGACCATTTCATCTTCCGCGTAAACGGCAAAAGCGTTTGCCAACGGATAAATTTTCAACTGCGCGATAGACATCACATTCGGCGCGACAAATTTTTCCTGTCCGGCGGCGACTTTTAAGCTGACGCACTCGCGGAAATTATTTTTATCAATTTCGTGTAGAGAAATATTCATCCGATTAAAAATTTATTTCACTTCCGCTTTCGAAGCTTCTTCCTTTTTCCTGCGGCTAAAAATTATATCCAGAATAAGCAAGCCCGCGCCGATGCAGATTGCCGTATCCGCGATGTTAAAGGTCGGATAATGCCACGAGCCGAACTGTACGTCGATAAAATCGACGACAAATCCGAGCCGCATCCGGTCGGCTACGTTGCCGACGATTCCCGCCAGAAGCAGCGCCAGCGCGCCGAGAACGCGGTCGTCCGTGCGCGGGGTGCGCCAGAAATAATACAAAACCAGCGCCGCCGCAATCATTGCAACGGCGGAAAGTCCCCAGCGTCCGGCATCGCCGTGGTCGTTAAAAAAACTAAACGCCACGCCCGGATTTTCGGCATACGCGAAATTTAAAAAATTCGGAATAATCTCGCGCACATCGCCAAACCGCAGGCGGCGAACCGCCCAGGCTTTCGTCATCTGGTCAATGATAAAAACCGCGCCCGCCGCGGCGAGATATGCGAGTTTCCACAAAATATCTTTTTTATTCACAGCAAAATTATATCAAGAAAAGTAATAAGTAATTGATAATTAGTAATAAGTTTTGCCAATTACCAATTACTTATTACTAATTACCGGCTTTTAAGCCGTCGCCGTCTGCTCGATTTGGCTCAGCGCATTAACGCATCTTTCGCAAACAGTCGGATATTTTTCCGATACGCCGACACGCGCAGAATAATTCCAGCAGCGCTCGCATTTCGCGCCGTCAGCTTTCCGAATTTCGACCGTTTGCGCGTCGCCTTCGTGAACTTCCACCTGCGAAACGATAAAGATGTAACGCAAATCTTCGTAAAACGGCAGCAAAAATCTGGTCGTTTCCTTATCGGTTGTCAAAATAACCTTCGCTTCCAGACTTGAGCCGATTTTTTTCTCCGTCCGCGCGTCTTCCAAAGCCTTTAAAACTTCGTCGCGGATAGAGAAAATACGTTCCCAATCCGATAAAAGTTGCGAATTATCCGCGCCCGCGAGCTTCGGAAACTCCGCCAGATGAACCGATGCAAGTTTTTGATGCGGCAGATTTTCAAACGCTTCGTCAGCCGTAAACGACAAAATCGGAGCGAGCAGACGCGCCAGCTTGTCGGCGATTTCGTAAAGCGCGGTCTGCGCGGAACGACGCTCAAGACTATTCGGCGCAAAGATATAAAGACGGTCTTTGATGATGTCGAAATATCGCGCCGAAAGCGTTACGGTTACAAGATTGTAGAGCGTTTGATAAACCGTCTGGTAATTGAAATTCTCAAAACCTTCGAGACATTTTTCAACCGCTTTATCGAGGCTCGCCAACGCCCAACGGTCAATTTCGAGCATCTCGGACACGGAAACATTTTCGATTTCGGGATTAAACCCATCGAGATTTCCGAGCGCGTAACGCAAAGTATTTCTGAATTTGCGGTAAGCGTCCGTAACACGTTCCAGAATTTCGTCCGAACAGCGCATATCCTCGGTGTAATCGACCGCCGCCGCCCATAAGCGCAAAATCTCCGCGCCGGATTTTGCGATGACTTCATTCGGCGAAATCGCGTTTCCGGTCGATTTGTGCATCTGCTTGCCTTCGCCGTCAACCACCCAGCCGTGCGTGATGAGATTTTTATACGGAGATTTATCGTGCGCCGCCAAGCCGCACATCAGGCTTGAGTTAAACCAGCCGCGAAACTGGTCGCCGCCTTCGAGATAAACTTCCGCCGGAAAACGCAAATTCTCGCGCGTTTCCAGAACGGCGACGCACGACGAACCTGAATCGAACCAAACGTCGAGAATATCGGTTTCCTTTATAAATTCCGCGCCCGCGCATTTCGGACATTTGAAATCTTCGGGCAGCAAATCCTTCACCTCGCGGTTATACCACGCGTCGGCGGTTTCCTTTAGAAAAATGTCGGCGACGTGATTAACGATTTCCGCGTCGGCAATCGCCTCATCACAGCCTTTGCAGTAAAAAACCGGAATCGGAACGCCCCACAGGCGCTGGCGCGAAACGCACCAATCCGGTCTGCCTTTGACCATATTCGCCATCCGCCCTTCGCCCCAATTCGGGTGCCAGTTGACGTTTTCGATTTCGCTCAAAGCGTTTTCGCGCAAAGATTTCGGCGCGCCCGTTTGCGCCTGCGCGTCCATCGAGATAAACCACTGCGGCGTGGCGCGAAAAATCACCGGATTTTTGCAGCGCCAGCAATGAGGATAACGGTGATTGTAATTTTCCGAATGAAGTAAAGCGCCGCGTTCCTTCAGAAATTCGACGATTTTCGGATTCGCTTTAAAAATATTTTCGCCGCCGAAAAATTCGACATCGGGCGTAAAATTTCCGGCATTATCGACCGGGCAATAGATTTCCAAGCCGTAACTTCTTCCGATATTAAAATCGTCCGCGCCGTGTCCGGGCGCCGTGTGAACGCAGCCGGTTCCCGATTTTTGCGCGCCTTTATTCTCAAAACGCACGTCGAGCTCAGTTTCGGCGTCAGCCTCGCCGCCGAGCGTTACGTGCTCGCCGTTCATTATAAACGAGATGCGGTCGAGCCACGCGTGTCTGGCTTCGAGCCTGTCTAATTTCGAGCCTTTGAAACGCGCAAGCTCTTTTGTTTCGCTTAACCCACAGGTTTCCGCGAAAGATTTTGCCAGTTCCGAAGCGACGATATAAACTTCGTCGCCGGATTCGACCGCCGAATAGTCAAAATCGGGATGAACCGCGATTCCCAAGTTAGCCGGCAAAGTCCACGGCGTCGTCGTCCAAATGACGACGAAGACATTTTTTCCGTCCAAAGCCGCGTTAAGCTCTTTGGCGTCGGACACGAGCGGAAATTTGACGTAAATCGAAGGCGATGTGTGTTCCTTGTATTCGACTTCGGCTTCCGCCAAAGCCGTCTGGTCGTGAATGCACCAGTAAACCGGACGCAAGCCTTTGTAAACATAGCCGCGCTCCAAAAATTTCCCGAAAAGCCGCGCCGTCGTCGCTTCATATTCGGGCGACATCGTCAGGTACGGATTTTCCCATTCGCCGAGGATTCCGAGCCGCGAAAAATCGCGCGTTTGCCCGTCCATCGCGTGCGAGGCGTGCTCGCGGCAGATGCGCCGGAATGTGTTCGCGGGCAAATCGGCTTTGTTTTTGCCTTTTTCCGCCAATTTTTTCTCGACGTGCGTTTCAATCGGCAAACCGTGACAATCGTAGCCCGGAACGTAAGGCGAATCGAAGCCCTGCATCGTCGCGGTTTTGACGACGAAATCTTTCAAAATTTTATTCAGCGCCGTGCCGATGTGAATGTCGGCGTTGGCATACGGCGGACCGTCGTGCAGGATAAATTTTTCCGCCGTCTTTCGGCTTTCACGAATCATCTCGTAAAGCTTTATATCATTCCATTTCTTCAAACGCGCGGGCTCTGCCTGAGCAAGATTCGCCTTCTGCGCGAAATTCGTTCTCGGTAAATTAACGGTTTTTTTAAGTTCTAAAGGTTCAGTCATAAATTTAACATTTAACATTTATCATTTAACATTTATAAATGGCTAAACGGCAAATGATAAATGTTAAATGATAAATGCAAAAAGTCCCAAGCCTTTCGCGTCAGACTTGGGACTTTCACACGAAGATTTGTCTTCGGCTCTCTATGGAGCAAAGTCCCTTTTGCTAATAATAATTATATTGAGCGCCAAATCTCGTTTCATATAATCTCAGGTGAATATTATCACAAAAGCTCAGGTTTGCTCAATAGTTTATTACGCGCGCCGCTGCAACCTCTCTTAAATGAGCCGAATCAAACACAGCAGTCAAGCCGGATTTTAAGTCTCAAAATGAAAATAAACTTTGCCGAAAAACTTCTCTTTGTCCCGATTTTACTGGCTTTCGCCGTTTCCGTTTTTGCTCAAACGCCGACGCCGGACGAGCCGATTAAAATTTTCACCGAAGAAGTTCAGCTAAATGTTACAGCGCAAACCGCGAGCGGGCGATTTGTTTCGACGCTGACGAAAGACGATTTGCTCATCGTCGAGGAAGGAACGCCGCAAAAAATCGAGAGTATGAAAAAGACACCGGCGAGCGTTCTTTTTCTTCTCGACACGGGCGGCAACTTCAATTTTGCCAAAACCCTGAATATGACGCGGCTGACGGCAAAGCTTCTGGTCGAAAAGCTCTCGAAAGACAATTCGATTGCCGTGATGCAGTCTTACGATAAAATCGAAGCCGTTTCGGATTGGACGAACAATCAGGCAGCGATTCAGAATGATTTGGATAAAAAGCTTTTCAGCGGCAATCGCTCGCGTTTTTCCGATTCGATAAACGCGGCGATAAAAATGTTTGAAAATCGCTCGCTCGAAAATCGACATTTAATCTTTATCGGCGACGGGCTGGACAGCGTTGCGACGAAAGAAGAAAGGCAAAAGGCTTTGCAGAATCTGCTCGCCGCAAACATCACCGTTCACGTTATCGCTTACAACAAAATGGAAGCCGCCCGCGCAAAAGGCGCAACGCGTCGTTTTCAAATCGGCGAAGAACGAGAAGCGCCGCGGCTGCCGGATTACATAATCGATGAAATTGTCCGGGAACTGCCCAGAGAAATGAAGGATAATTTCTTAAAACTTATGAAATCCGAACGCTTGTTTGTCGTTCGTCTTGACAATCCGTCGATAAAGCTTGCGCGGCAGAAACGCGATGACTGGATGAAAAGCGAAGCCGAGCTTCAGACGCTTTCGGAAGACACGGGCGGCATGTTTCAGGCTTCGGAAGAAAAGGAAACGATGTGGCTGTTTGCCGTCGAAATCGCCCGAGCGATTGATTCACAATATGTCGTAACTTATATTCCGACAAAAGCTTTCGCCGATTCGGAAAGCGGCGAAGCCCGAAAAGTGCGCGTCAGCACACATTGCAACGGCGTGCAGATTCGCGCAAGGCAAAAAGTCGTTTTAGTTCCGAAGAAGACAAAATAAAAAAGACAGCATACGGGTTACAATATACTGTCTTTTCTTTTGTTTATCGGGTGCGACCTGTTAGTTGCCGGTCGCCCCGTTGGTATTATCATTTATCATATAATATCACCTCCAGGACTTACTTGGATGCGGATTTCCCGCAAGAGTTGCAACAAATAAAAAATAGTTTTATCCGATAAAATAATTCACTCGGCTTTCGACCGTTTCACGAATTTTCGCCAGATTTTCTTCCGAATCGGCTTCAAATCTTAAAACTAAAATCGCCTGCGTGTTCGACGCGCGAACCAAGCCCCAGCCGTTTTCAAACAAAATTCTTGCGCCGTCGATTGTGATGACTTCGTTTGTTTTCGAGAATTCACCGGCAATTTTCTGCACGACGGCGAATTTTTGTTCTTCCGTGCAGTCAACGCGAAGCTCGGGCGTGGAAAATGTTTCGGGCAAATCAGAGAGCAGTTCGGATAAATTTTTATCGGTTTTAGAAAGAATCTCCAAAACTCTCGCGCCCGCGTACGTTGCGTCGTCAAAGCCGTAAAATCTATCGGCAAAGAAAATATGACCGCTCATCTCGCCCGCGAGCGCGGCGTTTGTTTCCTTCATTTTCGCCTTGATAAGCGAATGTCCGGCTTTCCACATCAGAGGTTTTCCGCCGCGCGCCGCAATGTCGTCAAAAAGATTTTGCGAGCATTTTACTTCGGCAATAATCGTCGAGCCAGGCTTTTCCTTCAAAATTTCGCGCGAAAGCAAAACCATCAATTCGTCGCCCCAGATGATTCGACCTTTTTCATCAATAACGCCGATTCTATCGCCGTCGCCGTCGAAAGCGATGCCTAAATCCGCGCCGCTTTCCGCAACGGCGCGAATCGTGTCCTGAAGATTTTCCGTTACGGTCGGGTCGGGATGATGATTCGGAAAATTCGAATCCGGTTCGGTAAAAAGCTCAACCAGTTCAACGCCCAATTTTTTATAGACCGGAACGCCTGTTACGCCGCCCATCCCGTTTCCGCCGTCAACGACCGTCTTTAGTTTGCGCGTTCCAAACTCGATGCGCGACAAAATGTCTTCTTCGTAATCCTGCAAAACTTCCAGATTCTCGCTTGCGCCCGTCCCTTCGGCAAATTCGCCCGAAAACGCGATGTCCTTTATTTCCTGAATTTGCGAGCCGAAAAGCGTCTGTTTTCCGAGGCAAATCTTAAAGCCGTTGTGGTCGGGCGGATTGTGCGACCCGGTTATCATCACGCCGCCGTCAACCGGTTTGGTGAAAACCGTGTGGTACAAAACCGGCGTCGGAACCATGCCGATTAAAACCACGTCGCAGCCCGACGCGTTAAAGCCTTTGACGAGCAAATCCTTAAAAAGAGGCGAGCTTTCGCGCGCGTCAAAACCGATGGCAATGCGCTTTGCGCCGTTTTTTTGAAAAAATGTGCCGATGGCGCGACCTAAAATCGAAACGGTTTCTTTCGTCAAATCCCGCCCGACGATGCCGCGAATGTCGTATTCTCTGAAAATATTCGGATTCATAAGTTAATAAAGTAAAAAGTAAAAAGGTAAAAGGCAAAAGTAAAAAGGTAAAAGTACGAGAGAATTTTTCATTTTTCACTTTTCACTTTTCACTTTTCACTCTATACTCTTGCTTTGCTTGGGCAACAAACGTCTGCCCTGCGGCATCGAAATTTGCGTCAGGTTCATAAAATTCTTTTATTCGCTTATGAAAAATTTGTTTCGCGCTTTTTATTTTACAGCAGTTATTCTTGCATCCGTTTGGACGATTTCGGCACAAACGCCGACGCCGCGCCCGACGCCGCCCGTCGAAGATGACAACGGCGGCGTCATCAAAACCTTTGAAGTCCGTCTTCCCGTTACGGTTACGTATAAAAAGAAAAATCTGATTGCGGGAATGACGAAAAATGATTTTGTCGTTTTCGAAGACGGCGTTCAGCAGGAAGTTACGTTTTTTACTGACGAAAAAACCAATCCGCCCGTTTACGTCGGTGTTTTGATGGACACGTCCGAATCAACCAAAGGCAAAATGGCTTTTTCAAAAGAAGCGGCGCGAAATTTTCTTTATACGGTGCTCAAGCTTCGCAAGGATAAAGCCGCGTTTATGACTTTCGACCACGAAATAAATCTGCGGCAGGATTTTACGGACAAACAGGATTTGCTCGATAAAGCCGTCGAAAAGGTAAAAAAAACCGGCTCGCAAACCGCGCTTTATGACGCCGTCTGGCAGTTTTCCGATGAAAAGCTGAGAAACGCTCCTGGAAGACGCGTCATCGTTCTTATCACCGACGGCGACGACACTTTCAGCCGCGCCGATTTGGCAGATGCGATAGACATTGCGCAGCGAACCGAAACGACGATTTTCGCCATCTCAACCAAGGAAGGTTTCCTCGGAACCGTTCCCGGCGTCGATGCCGGAACGATTAAAGACAAAGGCGATAAATATCTGACGCAGTTATGCGCGGAAACCGGCGGCGAAGCGTTTTTTACGGGCGATATGCTGGAACTCGAAACGGCGTTTAAGAAAATCAGCGAGGAATTACGCTCGCAGTATATCATCACTTATCGCCCGGCAAATCAGAATTACGACGGCAAGGAACGCAAAGTAGAAGTTCGTTTTACCGACAAGGAAAAAGCGGATAAATATCAGATTCGCACGAAGAAAAGCTACCGGGCGATAAGAGACAGTTTGAAATAGGAAGTAGGAAGAAGGTTTTAGGTGATAGGTTTTAGGGGCTAGGGATTAGGCTAAAACCTAAAACCTATCACCTTCCTAAAGGAGTAAAAATGAGTTGGAAAGGTAAATTTGTAATTTTGACGGTCGTTGCGCTGCTCATCGGCGTGTCGTTTTTTGATTTGAATTCATCAAACGCGCAGCAGAATTCGGCGACCAAACCAACTCCGACGCCGACTCCTGAAGTTGTCGAAGAAGACGACGAGCCGCTGAAAATCGATACGGAAGTCGTCAACGTTTTGTTTTCCGCGCAGGACAAAAACCGCCGTTTGATGACGGATTTGAAACAGGAAGACATAAAGCTTCTGGAAAACGGTCAGCCGCAGGAGATTGTCGCCTTTTCGAGACAGGTCGATTTGCCGATAAGCCTTTCGATTTTAATCGATACGAGCCAATCGCAGGAACGAACTCTGCCGGAAGAAAAAGCGGCGGCGATTTCGTTTATCGATTCGGTCGTCAGACCTGAAAAAGACGAGGTTTCGATTGTTTCCTTTACGGGCGAAACCACGCTCGAACAGGGAATGACCAATAATCTGACGCGGCTTCGACGTGCCATCGAGCGCGTCGAATTCGTTCCGCCTTCGGGCTATATCGGCGGGCGTGTGATTGTCGGAACGCCTCCGATTTCGGGGAAAAATCAGACCGTTGCAGGCTCGACCTCCCTCTGGGACGCGATTTGGGTAACGTCGGACGAGATTTTAGGACCTGCGCCCGAAAAAACGCGCCGCGCAATTATTCTTTTGTCCGACGGCGTGGATACATACAGCCAGAAAAAATTGGATGAAGCCGTTCAGGCGGCTTTAAAATCCGAAGCCGTTATTTATTCAATCGGCATCGGCGACGATTTTTACGGCGGCGTCGATAAAGCTTCGCTCAATAAAATCTCCGAAAAAACCGGCGGACGCGCATTTTTCCCGAAAGACGAAGCCGAGCTTCGTAAAGCGTTTGTGCAAATTCAAATCGAAATGCGCTCGCAATATCTGATTGCCTACGCGCCGACAAATCAAAACCGCGACGGCTCTTTCCGCACCATCGACATTCAGCTTACAAACGCCGAGCTTGCCAGGCAAAAAGTTACGCTCACGCACCGCAAAGGATATTTTGCCAAGACGAATAAAACTGAAACCAAAAAATAGGTGATAACGAATAATTGATAATTGATAATTTAAGATGTTTCTTTCATTATCAATTATCAATTATGAATTATTACGAATTTGTAACCGTCTGGCGTTTCGACGCGCCCGTAAAAGAGGTTTGGGAAACAATCAAGCATTCCGAAACGTGGAACGAATGGTGGAAAGGCGTTCTGAAAGTCGTCGAATTAAAGACGGGCGACGCTGACGGCGTCGGCAGCATTCGGCGCTCGACGTGGAAAAGCAAATTGCCTTACAAGCTCGAATTCGATTCGGAAATCTTAAGAGTCGAGCCGATGACGACAATCGAAGCCCGCGCATTCGGCGAGCTTGAAGGCACGGGACTTTGGACTCTGACTGCCGAGGACGAAAACACAACACGCGTTCGATATGACTGGCGCGTGAAAACGACAAAATCCTGGATGAACTTCATCGCGCCGCTCGCCAAACCGTTTTTCAAATGGAATCACGACGTGATAATGGGCTGGGGCGGCGAAGGCTTGGCGAAAAAATTAAACTGCCGCTTGCTTGAAACCAAAGAAAATTAGCCACGAACAAACACGAACAGACACGAAAAAGAGAAAACCAAAATATAAGTTTTCTTCTTATTTCGTGTTCTTTCGTGTTTGTTCGTGGCTAAATTCTTACTGCGGCAAGCCGATTCTTTTCAGCAAATCAGCAAAGCGCGAATCATTCCTTAAACTCTTAAATGCCGGGTCGGTTCCGAGATACTGAAGCTGCAAATCGTGCAGATTAAAAGCTTTTTCGAGTGATGCGAAGGCTTTTTCCTTATCATCGAGAGCAATGTATAAAACCGCCAATTCGGCGGGCGAGACGTAATTTTCGCCGGTTTTCAGTTCGGAAAGAATCGTTTCCGCTTTCTCCGGCTCGTCTGCTCCGGCGTAAGCCGCGCCGAGATAAATTTTATTGCTCGGCGTTTCCTGTCCGAGATTAAACGCTTTCAGATAAGCCTCGATTGCTTCGCGAAACATTCCTTTTGCCGAATAATTATAGCCGAGATAAAGATGCGCGAAGGAAAAATTCGGGTCGAATTCCAGCGTTTCGTTCAGAATTTTTATTGCTTCGTCAAATTTTCCGGCAAAGTATAAAATTATCCCGAAATTCCCGTTGATAATAGTCGAAAGCGGGTCAAGCTCTTTGGCGCGCTTGAGTTCCGCGACGGCTTCGTCGTGTCGTCCCATCCGGCTCAAATAACCTGAATAACCGATGTAAGCGCGCGCGAGATTCGGATTAAGCTCAATCGCGCGTTTAAATTTAAATTCAGCCTCTGACCATTCCCACGCGTTCATTTTCAGAAACGCGAGCGCGAAATGCGCGTCAGCCAGAGTTTCATCGAGTTCGAGAGCTTTTAGCGCCGCCGCCTCGGCTTTCGGCGTAAATTCCTTCGGGTCGAGCGAGCCGCTTCCGACAAGAATGCGGTATGTAAAAGAAAGCTCGGCGTAGGCAAGCGCGTAATTCGGGTCGGCGGCGATTGCTTCGTTAAAATATTCGACCGCGCGTTTGCGGCTTTCCGTTCCGCCTTTTGCGCGATAAAAACGACCTTTCAGGAGAAGCTCGTAGGCGACGGAATTTGTCGTTTCGTGGCTGACCAGATATTTGTGCTGGCTCAAAGTCAGGCGCGGATGAAGCTTGTCGGCGATTTCGCGCGAAATGTCGTTTTGAATCGAAAGCAAATCGTCGGCGCGGCGGCTGTATTGCTCGCCCCAGATTTGCGTGTTATCGCGCGCATTTATCAGCTCGACGCTGATTTGCAGATTCTCGCCGCGCTGCATTATCCAGCCGGTTAAAATCGTCGCGACGTTTAAAGCTTTGGCGATTTCGCGCGAATTTTCCGCGTTGTATTTGTATCTGAAAGACGAGCTGCGGGCGATTACTTTTACGTCCGAAAGCTGCGAAAGATTGTTGATGAGCGTCTCGCTGATGCCTTCCGACAAATATTCCATGTCGGCGTCGCCGCCGCTGTTTTCAAACGGCAGAACGGCAATCGAGCGATAATCTTTGCTGTTAACGCGAGAAAAAAGTGTCTTGTAAAGGTAATACACAAATCCGATTGCGGCAATTACTAAAAGCGGCAAAACTAAATTAAAACCGCCGCTCGTTTTAAACAAAAACCTGATTGCGAAAACAATCAGCCAGACGATTGCTGAAACTATTAAAGCCGGCAAGAGGAATTTTTTTGCCGGTTTCGGACTTTTAGGAGCGTTTCCGACATCAACATTGGTCGCAAATCGACGGTCGGGCGGCGCGGTTTGCGTTCGATATGTGTTTGATAAATTATTTCGCGTCGCAAATGCCGATTTGCTCTGTCGCTTTAATTCAAACTCCATCTCCTGACGAAAATCTTTAATTTCGGCGAGCATATCGGACATTTTCTGATAACGCTCGTTCGCGTTTTTTCGCAGCGATTTTGTAATAATGTTGCTGAATTCGCGCGGCGCGTCCGGCGCGTAATGAGAAACCGGCACCGGATTGCTTTTTAAAACCGACGCAATTACATCGCTCGCCGTTTCGCCTTCGAACGGAAGATGCGCCGTCAGCATTTCGTATAAAATAACGCCCAGACTCCAAACGTCCGAGCGTTCGTCCGTTTCTTTTCCGCGAGCCTGTTCGGGCGACATATAAAAAACCGTGCCCATCACCGTTCCGGGCTGCGTGTTCAGATATGGCTGCGTTTCGGCGTTCGGGTCGTTTTCCTGCTCCGCTTCCTCGGTAATTTTTGCCAGACCGAAATCGAGAACTTTGACCAGATTATCGGCGCGAAGCATTATGTTTTCGGGCTTTACGTCGCGGTGTATGATTCCCGCGACGTGCGCCGCCGCGAGCGCCGAAGCGGTTTGCTCGCTGATGCTCAGAATTTCGGTAAAGCTCAGTCCTTCGCGTTTTAGACGGTCGCGCAGAGTTTCTCCTTCGACAAATTCGGTGGTAATAAAACGCAAGCCTTCTTCTTTGCCGAACTCGAAAACCGTCAGAATATTCGGATGATTCAGCGCCGAAGTCGTCGCCGCTTCGCGCTCGAAACGCCGCAGAAGCTCAACGTCGGCGGCAAATTTTTCGGGCAGAATCTTGAGCGCGACTTTGCGATTGAGGCTGCCGTCGCGCGCCAGATACACTTCGCCCATTCCTCCTTTTCCGATTTGCGAGAGAATTAAGTAGCGTCCGAATTTTTTATCGTTTTCGAGCATGAAGGACAAGCGCATTATAACATTTGTCGATGCGGTTTAGACAAAAAGCCTCGAACGGACAAATAAATTCGCGTCGCTGCTAAACACTTCCGCGCTGCCGATATGATTCATATCAACAGCGCGGAAGTTAATGTCGGCATCGCAAAAACTTTTTTCGGACGCAGACCTAAATCGGAACGCAGTAACCGTCCACCAGCATAAATCCCGGCGGGCAGGCAGTTATCGTGTCTCCGCCGCGTGCCGCAATATCCGCAGCTATTTCATTCGCAGTTTTATCTCCTAATAGTATGTCGGAATGCTTCTTAAATTCTTCAGTTCCCAGTATTTTGCGGGAATGCGTGGCAAAATCGACGGCGCGGTCAGACTCCACGGTAACCCAGAGTTCCGTCCGCTCCCGGGCGATTTTGACCATCACTTTCTGAACCGCCTTTGATACGATATTAGCGATATTTTCTCTGTTGGCTTCAACAGCATCGAGTTCTTCTTTATCAGTGATTTTTATTGTTTTATCTTTTCTGAAGTCGCTCAGGTCAAATTCGGTAAGCGCTACATAGATTAGCGAATCAAGCGCCTGCCTGAGTTTGATGTATGAATCTTTATCCGGTTCGCTCATGTTTTCTAAATATGCATTTGATATAGCCATTTTTATCTTCTCCTTTTAGTTTGAAATTTAATCGTTGAAATCAGTCTTACTTTTTGGGGCTCTATTTATTAACGCAACAGCGGCGCAAAATCGGCTCACATTTTATTTAAAATTTTCAATCATTGAAATCGTTCTCGCCGTTTTCTGCTTACTGTAATAAATCGCCTTACCGTCAGGCGACCACGCGATGCCGGAAATATACACGCTCGGGTCAACATTTACGATTGCCCTGCCCGGCTCGCCGCCCGCGCTCGAAATAATTCGAATATTATCTTTCCCGTCTTCGTGCGCGGCGAAAGCAATCCTGCGCCCGTCGGGCGAGAGTTGAATGTTATTGAAATACGCCGCTTCGATTGAAGCTAAATCCGTTTGATTATTTCCGGCGGCGGAGACGAGAATTAATTTAATTTTAGTCGGTTTAGCGGCGATTTTGTCTTCAGGCATCGCAATTAACAAATTTTTGCCGGATTCTTCCCAGCCGATTAACTTAAAAACCGATTCGGACGAAAATAACAGCGCTGAATTTCCGCCGCTGAAAAGATAAAGATTTGTCGTTTTCTTCCCGTCGGCAGATGCTTTAACGGCGCTCGAAGTATAAGCGATGCGTTTGCCGTCGGGCGCAAAAACCGGACCGGAAAGCCAGACGTTTTCATCCGTATTGTCAGATATTCTCTGCGGCTGGCTCGCGCCGTCGGCGGCGATTTGAAAGACGTTCCACAGCCCGTCTTTCTTCGCGCAGTAAATCAGGCTCGCGCTGTCCGGCGACCAGCTATAATCTCTGACCTGCGCGCGATTGTAAGGCATTAACGTAAAGCCCGGAAACCAGATTCCTCCGGTCGTCAACTGCCGCTCGTCCGCGCCGTTTCTGCCCGTTATCCAGAGATTGATGAGCTTGTCGGCGTCGCGCAGAAACGCCGCTTTGCTGCCGTCCGGCGAGAATTTCGGGGAAAATCCGTTGGCGGCGATATTTATCTGCTGCGTATCGTCCGTCGAGCGAATCTGTATCGCGCCTTCAAGCAAATGCTTCGATTCGGTGGCGGCTTGAAAAATAACGCTTTTTCCGTCGGGCGACGCGTCAGACCAAAGCTCAAGCCCCGGTTCAAAAGTGATTTGAGTTTCGCTTTTGTCGGCAGGTTTGATTTGCCATAAATCGCTTTCTTCTCTGCCTTGTTCGAAAAGTATTCTGCTGCCGTCGGGCGTGACATCGCTGAGCAAAGTGTCGCTGATGCTGAGATTGAGCTGCTCCGTTCTGCCTTCGTCCAGATAAGCGATGCAGGTTTGAAAAATGCCTTCGCGCTGTGAGCTGTAAATTATACGCTTGCCGTCGGGCAGCCAAAACGGATATTCGTCGCTGGCTTCGGCATCATTCGTAACCTGAACAGGCTCGCCGCCCGCCATCGGCATTACAAAAATACGAAGCCTTTCATTCGCGCCCGCCGAATAAGCGATGCGGTCTTCGCCGGGCGAAATGCTGAAAAACTGCGCCTCGGCGGCTGAATCAAAATTTGTTATCCGGCTAATCTGCCTCGAAGCAACGTCGAGCGCGAAAAGGTTGAATCTCTGCCTATAATAAATCGTCGCGCCGGTTTTCGACCATTTTAACAAGTCTACGTTAACGCCTTCTATCGGTTTGATTGGCGTCATCTCGCCGCCGGAAAACGGCATCGACCAAATCGCGGTTTGATTATCACGGTTTGTAACAAAAGCTATCCGCTGACCGTCAGGCGACCAAACCGGATTGTAATAATCCCAGTTGCCGTCGGTAATCGGATTAGGTTTGCCTTCGGGAATCTGCTTCGTCCAGATATTTCTTCGCCCGTTTTTTGTCAGAGAGTAAGCAATCATCGCGCCGTTCGGCGAAAATCTGGCTCCGGCTCCGTCTTCGCCCGCCTCGCCGTTCCAGTTTATTAATGGTCTGACGCGGAGCGACGCCAGCAGATTTGTTGATACCTGATTTCGATTTTGAGAAATGAATTTCCAAAGTACCGCCGCGCCCGCGAGCGTAATCAAAAGAGCGCAAGCCGCTATCAAAATTCCATTCGGCAGGCGCGAACGAGCAGTAAATATCGGATTGGTGTTAAAATCAGTGCGATTTTCGCCGGTCGGAGCTTCAAAATATGACGTTGCCGCGTCAAAATTGCCGGGCGCTGTTTTTTTGAACGCTTCGCCGCCCGAAACGGAAAACGGCGCAAACTCCAGTTGATGTTCGAAGGTTTTAAGGTCGAGCAGCAAATCTTTGACAATTTGATAACGCTCGTCCCGATTTTTTTGCAGGGCTTTGCGGACGATTCGAACGAGTTCCGGCGGTGTGTTCGCATCGAGCGGCGCAGGCTCGCTTTTTAAGATTGAGGCAATCTTATCGCTCGATGTTCCGCCCGTGAACGGCTGTCTCCGGCTAATCATTTCATACAGCACGACGCCGAAGCTCCAGATGTCGCTTCGCGCGTCGGTCGGCAGCCCGCGTGCCTGTTCGGGCGACATATACGCCGCCGTTCCCATCACCAAACCCGGCGTCGTATTAAGCTGCGACAGCGTTTCGGCATCGGAGCGGGCGATTTCATTTTTCTTCTCGGTCAGCTTTGCCAAGCCGAAATCCAGCACTTTTACGAAACCGTCGTCGCGCAGCATTATGTTTTCGGGTTTGATGTCGCGGTGCGCGATGCCCGATTCGTGAGCGGCGTTTAAGGCGGCGGCAACCTGCAAAACGATGCTCAGAGCCTCGCGCAAATCAACCGGCGCGGCGGCGATACGCTCGCGCAAAGTTTCGCCTTTGACGAACTCCGACGCGATAAAAACGCTGCCGTCTTCCGCGCCGAATTCGTGAACGGTTAAAATATTCGGATGATTCAGGGCGGACGCCGCGCGCGCTTCCTGCTCGAAACGTCGCAGTCGCTCTTTGTCCTGACTAAACATCGCGGGCAGAATTTTCAAGGCGATTTTGCGTTTCAAACGCGGGTCTTCCGCGAGAAAAACTTCGCCCATTCCGCCCGCGCCGATTTTTTCCAGAATTTCGTAACGCCCGACGGTTTGCCCGATTCTCAATCCTTCGCTGGCAATAAATTCAGCCATTTTGCCGATTGCGGGCTGTTCGAGATAATCGCTGTCAAGCGAATCGAGCAATCTCTCGACCTCAAAGCGCAAATCTTTATCTTCACGGCAGGCTTCGTCTAAAAAATCGTCGCGCTCGCCCGGCGCGGCGTCGAGCGCGGATTGAAAGATTTGTTTGACCTTTTGATAGTCTTCGCGGTTCATAAAAACGGGTAAATTAATAAATAAAATCGCTTCCGGCGGAAACGGCTCTATTTATTAACGCAATTTCCGGCGCGGAAACGGCTCAGACAATTATTTGCCGCCGAGTTCCGAGCGCAGCCACGCTTTTGCCATGCTCCAGTCGCGCTTGACGGTTGCGGGTGAGATTTTTAAAACTTCCGCCGTTTCCTCGATGCTCAAACCGCTGAAATATCGAAGCTCGACGATGTTTGCCTGTCGCTCGTCGAGTTCGGCAAGCTCGTTTAAGGCTTTATCCAGCGCAAGCAAATCAATGTCGCGTTCTCCGGCGGCGACGTACAAAGCTTCTTCGAGCGGCAGATTTTCGTCCGCGCCGCCGCGTTTGTTGCGGTGCCGGCTGACGGCGTGATTAACCAGAATTCGCCGCATCATATTTGCCGCCATTCCGAAAAAATGCGCGCGATTTTGCCAATCGACAAAGCGCTGTTCGATAAGCCGCAGATAGGCTTCGTGAACGAGCGCGGTGGTTTGCAGTGTGTGATTCCGGCGCTCGCGGTTCAGATAAAGATGCGCCTGCCGCTGCAATTCCCGATAGACAAACGGCATAAGATTATCCATCGCCTCGCGGTTGCCGCCGCTGCAAGCCTTTAACATTTCGGTTATTTCCCCGCGTTTCGACGAAGCATCCATAAAAGAAATTCCCGTTTTATCTGAGTGAGTTTGGTTTGTTCGCCAATGATAGAACGATTCCGAATTCAAGTCAATAAAATTAGATTTTACAAACCACAAACTTTCCTCACGATAAATTTTCAATTAATCCGAAAAATAATCTGAGCCGGTTTTGCGCCAGGCGTTGCGTTAATAAATAGGGATTTGAAATACCCGTCAAAAGCGGTTTTGGTATTTAACTTGATTTTGCGTAACCTGCGCCGGAACGTTTCTGCAAAAGACGAAATTGTCTTGCAGACAACAGCGGCACAGCGCAACTTATCAGGTCGGATAACTATATAAATCCTTAATATTTTTAGTCAGAAACATTTGTGAGGTTAATTAAAATGAAAACATTAAAACAAAATAAATATGGATTAACGATGATTGCGCTGTTAATACTGTTCGGCGGCGCATTTACCATCAGCGTCAGCGGACAACACATCAAACTGACCGTATCGGACGGCGTGGCAAGCGAGAATTTCGGTTCCAGTGTCGCCATCAGCGGAAACACGGCGATTGTCGGCGCTAGCGGAGATACTATCGCGGGGCGCGCTACGCAAGGCTCAGCTTACATCTTCATCAAAAGCGGCAACACATGGACACGACAAGCTAAACTGACCGCTTCGGACGGCTTCGCAAACGATAGATTCGGCAACAGTGTCGCCATCAGCAACAGCGGCGATACGGTGATTGTCGGGGCTTCTTTTGCCGATGTCAATGGGGCTGTTGATAGAGGCGCGACATACGTTTTTATCAAAAGCGGTACGACGTGGACACAGCAGGTTAAGCTGGCTGCTTCGGACGGCTTGGCAAACGATAATTTCGGCAGCAGCGTCGCTATCAATGGAACCACGGCGATTGTCGGAGCTGCCGGTGCCGACATCAACGGAAAGGACTCTCAGGGCGCGGCATACGTTTTCGTCAAAAACGGCACGACGTGGACACAGCAATTCAAACTGACTGCTTCGGACGGCGCGAAACTCGATAACTTCGGCAATAGCGTCGCTATCAACGGAAACATAGGGATTGTCGGGGCACATCGCGCCGACATCAACGGGGCTGTAGACCGAGGCGCGGCATACGTTTTTGCCAGAAACGTTAACAATACGTGGACACAGCAAGCTAAACTGCTCGCCTCAGGTGGCTTGGCAAACGATAATTTCGGTTCCAGCGTTGCCAGCAACAGCGGCGATACGGTGATTATTGGAGCCGCTTTCGCTGACATCGATGGTGTTTTGAATCGAGGCGCGGCATACGTTTTTGTTGCAAACGGCACGACATGGACACAGCAAACCAGACTGCTCGCTTCGGAGGGCAAGGAAAACAATAAGTTTGGTAACAGCGTTTCTGTAAGCGGAAATACGGCGATTGTCGGAGATGAAGGCGCTAACATCGACGGAAAGAGCGCTCAAGGCGCGGCTTACGTCTTTATCAAAAGCGGCACGACGTGGACACAGCAGGTTAAACTGCTCGCTTCGGACGGCGCGAAACTCGATAATTTCGGCAGTGGCGTCGCTATCAGCGGAAACACGGCGATTGTCGGGTCTTTAAACGCCGACATCGGCTCGGGTATCAATGGTATCAATCAAGGTGCAGCGTATGTCTTTACCTTATAGCAGTTCGCTCCCGTCCGCTCTGCAATTTAGGGGGCGACAAGGCAAGACTATGAATTAAAAAAGGCAAGCGGCGGCATTTTACACGCTGCTTGCCCTTTTCCTTTAATAATTGAAAGACCTAATCAAACCAGCTCTAATTCCGCCGGAATCGACGGGCGCGCTTTCGGCTGCGGAATCTCGATTGTTTCGGGCGCTTTCAGCGGGCTGTTTTTTCGCAAATCCAGATAAAGACGGCGTTTCAGAAATCTTTCTGGAAAATGCGCCAGACGCATAATCGGGTATTTCATCTGTTTGCCGAACATACGGCGACCGAGCAGGTAATAATAAATCGGAACGCCGAGATTGAATTTGCGATGAAAGCTCGCGTCGTCGCGGTAAAAATCGAGATTATAACGCCAGCAGGTAAAGAAAAATTCCCATTGCAGCTCGGTTAATTTATAAAGCTGCGCGCTTTCGTTGCCGCCCATTCTGGTTTCGTCGAGCGACACGAAAAGCGTCGGGATAATCACCCATTTCGAGCCTCGAAGCGCGTGCAGTAAATCCAGAGATTTTTTCACGTCGTCGTCGGCTTCACCCGGCAGACCGACAATCCAGGTGCAGAACGGAAACCAGTTATGCTTGTTCATGATTTCCATTCCTTTGAGCATGACATCGCCCCACTGCTCGGCTTTATACGGATAAGCTTTGCCTTTCATATATTGATTAAAAAGGCGCGGGCTGCCGGTTTCCAAACCGATAAAAAGGCTCGCGTAACGATTTTCGGGATGCGTCGAAGCGTGATGAATATGCGTCGATTTATCGACGCACACCGGACTAAGCGCTTCGATAACTTCGGGGTTGCGGACAATCGGCGCGATTGTGCCGTGCGACTGGACGACGTGTTTGACGCCCGGAACGGCGGCGACCGATTCAAACAATTTTTTCAGCGCCGGAACGTTTGTGTCGAATTTCGGTCCTTGCTCGTATAGAAAAATATCCTCGGTCGTGAGCATAATCGTGTCCGCGCCGTTGGCGACCTGTATGCGCACGTTTTCGAGAATGTGTTCGAGCGGCAGACTTCTGCCTTTTCTTAAAGCGATAGAACAAAACTGACAGCCGCGACCGCAGCCGCGCGTAACTTCGACGACGCCGAAGGTCGAACGGTTTTTCGTCGTCGGAATGTTTTCCATCTTCGGCGATTTTCCTTCAACGTGTTTCGGCAGACTTTCGCCGCGAATCGCGCTTTCAAACAAATCGAGAATATAATCTTCCGCTTCGCCTTCGACGACGCAGTCAATGTTCCATTCATCAACCAGATTTTTCTTTTCAATCTGCCACGAACCCGGACCGCCGACGATGACTTTTAAGTGATTTTTGTGTTTCTTTATAGCGTCGTGCGTGATAAGCCGGCGAAACTCGGCGGCGTTAATCGGCTCGACGGCGTCGCCGTAAAAATGCGCGTAAACGTCGGTTGCAAACGTAATTCCGAGCGGATTGTGCGCGTGAACGCCGACAACTTTCGTATCTTCGCCGATGAATAAATCGAGCTGGTCGGGATAACATACGGCAATGTCGTCCGCTGAAAATTTTTCCAGAAGAATCGATTCGACAACGCGCAGACCGTTCGGAACGGCGACCGCCTGACCGTCATCGCGCACTTCGTTTTTCCACGAAATGTCTATCATATAATAGGGAAACTGCGAATATTTCGCGGGCAGTGTGCCGAGCAGCATCTGCCGCCACGTGCTGCGAAGATATTCCGAAGATTCCGAAGTGCTTGCAGCCAAAACAATTTTCTTGCCGCGATTACTCATAAAGTCATTACTCTCCTTGAGTGATAAAGCTTTTAAGAATTGGTTTTGCTGAGGAAATTCTATTTAATGTGCATCATTCTATTACAGAAAATGTGCTTTAGACAAATTATTTTTGCTGTTGAAACAAAAAATTTATCTTGCCTGACGGAACGCGGAAAGCTTGTCGGATTATTTTAATTTTATAAGGTTGTAAATATCGGCAAATGCGGTAATTTGGCGGTGCGGCTTACTCAAAAATAATATTCATCGATTCAAAATCGAGCGTCATTTTATCAAACTGTTTTATCAAATCCTGCCCGAGATTGCCGTAAAAATAGCGGCTGTCTTCATTGACCGGCGTGGTGATAAGCCTGACGTTTTTAAACGAAGCGGATTTGCCGGAAACGTTCAAATCCAGATTTACAAGATATGCCGGAACTTCCTTGAAACCGCCCGCGCCGCCGAGCTTTACGTTTTGAAGTTTGTATTGCTTTTTGATTTCTTCTTCCTCGGCTTTAAAAAACGTCGGGTAAAAGACGCTGTTTTGCGCGCCCGTATCGAAAATAAAAGACATCCGGCGATTGTTGTGTTTCACGCTGATTACGGGCGTTAAGCTGTTAAAAAGCAGGTTCGGCTCGATTTCCGATTTTTTAACTTTTGCGGGGACAAGAATTTCATCGTTTTTTGAAATGGTGATGTGCCGGAACGCTTCTATAACGGGAAAACCGATGATGCCGCCGATTTGATATTTTATCTGCGGAAAATAAAGCGCTTCGTCGTCGAGAACGAGAAACACGGCGTTGCGAACCGTGAGATTTCCGATTTTCATAACGGGCGCGAACGCCAGGCGCGACTCGACTTTTTTATCGGTCGAAGAACCGACCGAAACGGACGATTCGATAATCCGCAAACCGAGCTTTTGCGCGGTCGAAGCCGTAACTGTCGAAAGATTTGCGCCCGTATCGAAAACAAAATTTGTCGTCTGCGCGCCGATTGTTACAGGAATATTCAGCAATTTTGCCGCATCGCGCGTTCCCTGAATTCGCGTATCGCCATTAAAAGAAACTTTCTGAACCGGAACACTGCCGAGCGAATTGTATAAATCGATTGCGTTATTCAAATCGCTGATTTTCTCCGGCTCTTTTTCAAGCTCCGTTTTATATTTTTCCAAAATCGACTTGTAAATTCCGGCGGCTTTCGCGTATTGATAAGTTTTCACGTAATTATCCGCAAGCAGCTCATAGGCTTCGCCGATTTTCTCTTTGCCGTTTTTCAGATATTTTTGCAGGTAGGAAATAGATTTTTCCGGCTCGTTGAACTTATTCGCAATCGCGCCGCGATAAAACAAAAGCTCAATCGATTTGTCATCGGAACGTTTGGAAAGCGCGTCGCGCATCTCGAAAAAGCTTTTTTCCTGATACAAAGCGTCGAGCGCCGGTTCGGTCTGAGCGAAAGCGGAAATTTGCAGTAAAGCAAAGATTAAAAACGCGATTTTGAATGTATAAGTTTTCATCTCTTTAGAACTCCTTTAATTAACCTGAGAAAACTTATTCAAGCACTCGAAAGTTTTCCTATTTCACAACGCGCGGAACGAGGAAATTTCGTATCAGCATTATCTATCCAAAACATCAAACGCCTGCAACCGGCTGCCGTCCGCCGAATAAAGCAAACCGACTGTTTCGTCGGTCGTAAAACGCGTGTCGGGGTCGGAAATTAAAATGAAACGCGCGTCTTTGCCGGTATGAACGTTCACGCCGACCAAGCCTTTTTTATCGAAAGGCTTCGGCAAATCAGTGTAAAAATACATATAATTTCCGCGCAAATCGGCGAGACGCTTTCTCCGCAGAAAATAATCGGAAAGCTTTTCGACCTGCCGCACAGGGTCTAATCTATCGAGCAGACTTTCCTGAACTTCCGCGCGCGAAGGCGTCGCCTTATTAATCGCGCCGCTGATTATTTTGCTTCGAATGCTCGCCGAAGTCGGAATATTTATCTGCAAACCGTTCAGGCGCGACAGAAGATTCGGCGTCCGCGCCGCGACTCCGAAAACGCTGATTTGATTGGAAATGTAATTTTTCGCCGAATTTGTCGCCAGCGTCGTCAAATCAAACGACGAAAATCTGGATTTCAAGCCCGACCAGCGAAGCGATAAAACCGAGCGCGCGATGTTTGCGCCGCGAACGATGTTCAGAGCCGAAGTCGCCAAGCCGCCGTACCTGAAATAAATCGCGGCGGCTCGGAGCGCGATTCCCGCGACGATTCGAAAAACGCCGCGCGCCGGCGCTTTATGCTTGACGCGCCACAGTTCGGTTGCAGGTTCAAAGTTCCAAGTTCCAAGTTGTTTTGGGTTTTGAAAATTGAAACTCATGTTTTGAAGCTGAGATTGACTTTGAACTTTGAACTTTGAACCTTGAACTTGAAACGCCGCAATCTCGTCTTTGCCGCCGATAACCGCCTGCCCGCTTTCGTTAATTAAAATAAACTGCGCTTTTTCGACATCGTGTTCGAGATTGAAAATTTTCTTGCCGTTTTTTGTATCAATCGCTACCAAATCGTCTTTATCGGCAATCAGAATCGTGTTTGCGTCCGAGAAAACAAAATTCGTCAAGCCTTTGTCCGCGCCTTTGTAGCGCCAGAGAGTTTTGCCGTTTTTCGTGTCGATTGCCGAAACGCCGAAGCTGCCTTTTTCTTCCGTTTCGCCGTCCTTGATGCGCGTAAACTGACCGCCGGTTCTGACATACAAAACGTTTCCGACAACCGCCATTTCGGGCGTTACGCCCAAATCTTTCGCTTCCCAATCGACTTTTCCGCTGCGGCGATTTACGGCGCGAATTTTTCCTCTGCCGGACGTATAAATGTATTTTTCGTCAAAAACCGGGTCGGATTCGGTCAAAGCCAAGCCGCCTTCGTTTATTTTGAATTTTTCCCGCTCAAATTCCCTGCCGCTTTGCGCGTCGTAAGAAGTCGAGCCTTCGTAAAAAACGTAAAGCTTGCCGTCGAGCATCAAAGGCGGTCGATAATTGTCGAGAGTAAAAGGAATTTCGCCGAGATTTTCACCGAAACGCGAAGGCATCATCTCGACATCCGATTCGAGTTCTTTTTTCCAAAGCTCGTCGCCGTTAGAAAGGCGCAGAACGTGTATTTGCGGCGAGCGTTTTAGCTCTTCGCCGATTTTCCCTTTCGCTTTTTTGACAAGAACGACGGCGAGCAAATCCGCATCAGGCTCGACCGCGAGCTGCATCACATCGCCTTTTACTTTGTCGCTTTGCCAGAGCGTTTCGCCCGAAAGCAAATCAATCGCTTCGACGCGCGATTTGTCGCCTTCGTCGAGCGAAAGCAAAATCAAATCGGTCGAAGGAATCTGCGTAATCGAAGTTTCGTCCAAGCCCTTATGATTTCTGCGCCAGAGCCTTTCGCCCGTCTGCCCGTCGAGCGCAAAAAGCGAAGTATTCGTTCCGGCGAGAACGACGCCGAAATCGGTCGTTTGATAAAACGCCAGTTTTCCGTCGAGATTCGCATTCCAGACAGGCTGAGCATTTGAGACAGCCGCAAAAAAGCACAAAAGACACAAAAGTAAAGCAAAAACTTTCATACAATTATTATCCACAAAAAAACACGAAATAGCACTAAAATTTAGTGTCCGTTTCGTGTGATGCTCGTTGATTGCAAAAAGTTTCTGTCGAGTTTTTGAATTTACTGAATCCGGTAAGCTTTGCTTTTCCAGACAACCACGACCGTTCCGCCGAGATTTTCGGCAATCGAGCGCAAGCCCGAATCAAGCTTTTTGTATTCGCTTGTGCCGCGCGTGATGTTCGTCGTCGGCTGATTGCCGTAAGCCGCGTCATACCAGACATTGTTTGCGCGGCGGAAAGTTTTGCCGCCAACGCTGGTCGTTTCGCCTGTCTTTCGCGCATCGTATTTTTCCGTCATCTTTTTCGGCGCTTGTTTGGTGAGCGCGCCCGAAGCGGAAGGTACAGGCATTTGCCGTTCGGCGTTCAGTTTCACGTCATCTTCGTCGTCTTTAACAGATTTCTGCGGCTTATTTTCTTCCAACTCTTTTTTCTTGTCCAGAACGGGAGGCTGACTCGCCTCGGTTTTTGCCAATTCTATCTCATTGTTAGAGCGCGTCGCTTCTCTCGGCGCTTCATCTGCCGAACCGATTGGCGCATCGCCGGGCGTTGCGCTCACGTTCGAATTCATCGACAGATGCGGCGCTGCCGTGTTTGATTCGTAAGGCGAATTTGCCGGAACTTGCACATTTGCCGTCATAGAATTCGTCACATTCATCGCAGAATTCGTGTTTGCAGCCGCGGGCGCGCTTTTCGTTTCCATCGGCTTATTGCTCATCTGCGAAACGGTTGCGTTTTCAAGAGAATTAAAATTCTGCAAAACAGTAAAAGCAATCAAACCGCCGAAAACCAGCACGAGCGCGCCGAGCGAATAAACCAGGTTCGGAAATACGAATAGTTTTCGATACCAGGAAACGGCAGGCGCGACGACTTCTTTCGCGTCCGCGTGAACAATTTCACTTTCCGTTTCAGAGGCGAGCAAAATCAAATTTGAGAGAATTTTTCGACACCTTTCGCAATCCGCCAGATGTGTTGTGGCGCGCATTTTCGCATTTTCGGGCAAAGCGTTTTCGGCGAAAGCGGAAAGCGTATCTGCGTCGAGGTGTGTTGGCTGATTAACCATTGCAACCGCAGTTTCGCCGTCCCGCGCCTTTCGCAAAATTGCGTCTATTTCCTTGTCGAAGTCTATTGTCATTTATCAGTTATCATTTACCATTTATCATTTATTAATTTGTTAAATGTTCAATGATAAATGTCTAATGTTAGAACGCCCGTTTCAAAAAATTCTTGCACGAGAGCCAAAACGAGCAAAATCGTAAACAATTTTTCAAAGCTGATTCCGAGCTTTGACGCCGTTTCCGACAAATAGCGTTTTACTTCCGCTTCGCTCCAGCCGTGCTGCGTGCGAAGGATTTTCTCGACCGATTTTCTGATTTCGTTCTGCACGCGAACGAGCTTGCGGCTCGCCGTCGCTTCGTGAAAACCGAGCGCGTTCCCGATGTCTTTGAGCTTCAAATCGTCGAAATAATAAAGCTTTAAGATTAATTTATCTTCCGGTTCAAGCTCGTCAATCGCCTGTTTCAGCGCGTCGGACACGTCTTTTTGCGTCTGTTTTTCGGTCAAAATTTCTTCGGGATTTTCAGTGTGCGCCACAACCTGTTCGTTTCCCGTTTTTTCCGAAGAATCCTGCGCCAGATTTTCAAACTCTCTGGTTTCTTCGATTTGGACAAAGCGCGATTCTTTCCGAAACTGGTCAATCGCAATCTGCGAAACGACGGCGCGAAGCCAGCCGGCGAGGCTTCCGCGTCCCGAAAAATATGAAAGCTTGGTCTTAATGCGTCCGTCCGCGTCCTGTTTCAAGCCGTAAAGCTCCGCCCAAATCGAACCCGCAAGGTCTTCCGTATCTTCGGCGCTCGCGGAAAATTTTCTCGCCGCCGATTTAACGGTCGAATCAAAATTCTTCACCAAATCTTCCCAGGCGGACGCGTCGTTTCGCTCGCAGGCGATTATCAAGCACAAATCGTCAGCCCGAAGCGCGCCGATAAACTCTGTTATTTCAGCATTTGCGGCATTTTCATTGTCTTTGAAAAGATATTTTTCAAGCGACGCAGCCGCACGCGGAAACAAATCGGCAATTTCCAGCCCGCGCGAATTTTCGGCGCGTGAGATTAATCGCGCAATCGCTTCCTCGACAGTGTTTCGATGTTTTTCGGCAGAATTCATCGGCAAAAAGTTTCAGGAAATTTTAACACTAATTTGAAAAAAGCGGGAACAAATATAATTATTTGATGTCTAATAGAACGAGATGAGGAAATTTCTTTTAATTTTGCCGATTTTAATTTCGTTCTGCGCTTCTCAAAATGTTTCGGCTCAGAAGAAAAACGATACTATCGGAATTGTAAACGGCAGAGCAGTTTACCTGCCAAAGCCCGATTATTCGCAGGAAACGAAGGACTTTTGTGCGAGCGGAAAAGTCGAAGTTAAGGTTTTGATTGGTGAAGACGGAAATGTAATCTCAGCCGAAGCAATTTCAGGTGATGAGCTTTTAAGAAATTCATCCGTTGAGGCAGCCCAAAAAGCAAAATTTAAAACCGGAGATTTTCCGGCTCGAATAGAAGGAATCGTCGTTTATAACTTTCCTTCGGAGACGAAATGTATCGACGCGGGAATTGTAAACAGTAAAGCAATTTATTTACCGCAACCGAAATATCCGAAAGCGGCGAAATTTCGCCCGGCAGATTCGGTTCAAGTTAGAATTATAATTAATGAAGCAGGAAAGGTAGAGTTGGCAAAAGCAATTTCAGGACATCCTTTCTTTCACGCGGAAGCAATAAAAGCGGCATTAAAAGCAAAATTTAACCCGACAAACGATATGGGAAAAATTCGTATAAAAGGCATTTTAGTTTACAAATTCAATCCGAAATCCAATTAAATAATAATCTTAATCATTCCGTCTTCAACGACGACTTCATAAGACTCAATCGAGCAGTCCGGCGTCGTAAAACACGTCCCGCTGCGAACATCGAAACGCCAGCCGTGAAGGTCGCATTCGACGATATTGCCGTAAAGACGCGAATCCGCCAGCGGATAGCCTTTGTGCGGGCAGAAATTTTCGATGGCGTGAAATTTCCCGTTCACGTTAAAAAGCGCAATCTCCGTAGAGTCCTTCAATTTTACGGTCGCGCCGCGTCCCGGCGGAACGGCTTCCGCCGCGCCGACCGATATTTTTTTTCCTTCCCGACGCGGCTTCCTTCGATTTTCGAAAACTTTTCCCATCCTGATTTTGGATTTTAAATTTTGGATTTTGGATTGGCAAATCGCCAGCCCAACCTTTGGCTTGCTTTCTCGCCCGCGCTCGCCCAAAATATTAGTAGATTATAAATCTTGGCGGGCTAAAAATATGTCGGAAAAGAATTTTTCGGAAAATGCGCGGCGGCGATGTCGCGAAATTATGACGCGAAACGTCAAAACGGCGAGCCGGGAAATGTCTCTGCGGGAAGTCGCGCGTCTGATGCGCGAAGGCGATATGGGCGCAATGCCGGTGGTCGAAGACGGCAAGCTTATCGGAATCGTTACCGACCGCGACATTGTCGTGCGGGCGATTGCCGAAGGACGAGACGCTTCGACCGAAATCGGCGATGTGATGACGACAGAGATTTTTTCGGCAAAAGAAGACGATTTCGCTTTTGAAGCGATACGTTTGATGGGCGACAGACAAGTTCGCCGCATTCCGGTTATAACGGACGCGGGCGAGCTTGCCGGAATTATCGCGATGGCTGACATCGCGCTCGAAATGGAAGACGAGCGCGAGATTGCCGAAACGTTGGAAGAAATTTCGAGCGGCGCAGGATTTTGGAAGAAAGTATGAATGATGAACGATGAATGATGAATTAAAGAAAAATGTCTTTTAATTCATCATTCATCGTTCATCATTCATCATTCAATTTTATGGCTAAATCAATCAATCGTTACTTTCAGTTTCTGGCTTCGTCGAAAAACGCCAAGCCTTCCGGGCGGCTCTGGTATCCGGCGGCGGACGTTTATCAAACGCCCGAGGGCTGGTTGGTTAAAGTCGAGCTGGCGGGCGTTTCGGCGGAAGACATCGAAATCGATATCCAGGGCACAGTGCTTTATATCGCCGGATGTCGCCGGGACAAATCCTGCACCGTCGGCGCGGCGTTTCATCAACTGGAAATAACTTACAGCCGTTTTGAAAAAACCTTGCAATTTCCCGCTTCGATTGAAGGCGCGACCATCGAGCATAATTTCGACAACGGTTTGCTGATTATTCGGCTTTGGAAGGGAGAAAAATGAAAAGGGCAGTTTTAGTTTTAATTTTGTGCTTGTCGTTCATTGCCGCAAAAGCGCAGGACGCGGCGGAAATAGTTTATTTTGCCGCGCCGGAAAATTATCCGCTGGCGGCTCTGGCAGTCCGTGCGAGCGGCGAAGTCGTCGTCGATGTGCAGATTGATTTGAGCGGAAAAGTTACTGCGGCAAAAGCTGTCAGCGGACATCCTTTGCTGCGGGCAGCTTCCGAGCTAGCCGCCCGGAAATGGCAGTTTTCTAAAGAATTCGCCGCGACGAACAAGATACCTGTCCAATTAATTTTTGATTATCAACCTTTATCGATATTCAGAACAATCGAAAAAAGCGAAAAAGAATCGGAAAAAGTAACAAAATCAAATCATCCGTCGGCTTTCCGGGTTGAAGTAATTTCCGAAACATTAGTTCCCGAATTGCTTTTGCTTCCGAGAGAAAACGGAGAGCTGAAGCCCGAAATCTGTAAAATTCACAATCAGCCTCTGACAGTTGAAATACAGGAAATAATTTACGGACTAATTTCATCCAATGATGTTACCGAATCGGAAGATTCGGATAACGAGGACGCCGACGACGAAGAAGAGGAGAATCGGGTAAAGGTCTCGGAAAAACTTTTCCCGAATGCAAATCTCAATGCTTTCGGCGGGTGTTCGAATGATGGAATAAAAAGGGCGGAAGTTCGTTTTTGCCAGATTTGCCGGATTAAATTTGAAGAATGGCGGCAAAATAAAAATTAAAATTTATGGCTGAAGAAATTACACAAAATCAAACGGAAAATACACAGAATACAATGGTTGCGGCAATGCCGGAACAATTTGAGATTGCGGTTTTGCCTTTGCAGAACACGACGCTTTTTCCCGAAACGGTCGTGCCGCTCGCGGTCGGGCGCGAGCGTTCGGTCAAAGCGGTCGAGTCGTCGCTTTCGACCGAGGAAAAGCTCATCTGCTGCATCACGACCAAAACGAATGAGGTAACGGGGCAGGACGCGAAATATTCAGACCTTTACGAGGTCGGCACGATTGTCAATATCAAGCGGATGATGCGCGCCGAAGACGTTTTGCAGTTGATTGTGCAGGGCATCGACCGCGTGAAGATTCTTAGCTGGACGCAGGAACAGCCGTTTTTGAAGGCGAAAGTCGAGATTCTGCCGGATTTGACTGTCGATGATGCGGAAGAAGTCGAGGCGCTCAAACGCAATATTCAGGGAATGGTTCAGGAAGCGCTCGCGCTTCTGCCGCAAGTTCCGCCGGAAGTTCGGATGGCGGTGATGTCGCAGAATAACGCCGTTCAGCTCGCGTATTTTCTCGCGTCCGTTCTGGATTTAGGCGTGGAAATCGAGCAGAAAATGCTCGAATCCGCAACGGTTGACGAGCTTTTGACGCTGACGCACGCGGCGCTCGCCAAAGAGCTTGAAATTATGCAGATTCGCTCGAAGATTGCGACCGAAGCGCAGAGCGAAATGGACAAAAATCAGCGTGATTACGTTCTGCGCCAGCAGCTTAAAGCGATTCAGAAAGAACTCGGCGAAGACGAAACCGGCGAAAAAGCCGAAGCCGCGCAATTACGCGAGCGTCTGGAAACGGCGGATTTGCCCGAAGACGTTCGCAAGGAAGCCGAGCGCGAACTGCGGCGAATGGAACAATTACCGCAAGCCGCGCCTGATTATCACGTTATCCGAACTTATCTCGAATACGTTCTGGAATTGCCGTGGAAAAAATCGAGCGAAGAAAAGCTCGATTTGGAAGAAGCTCGAAAGATTTTGGACGAAGACCATTACGGACTTGAAGACATCAAGGAACGCATTTTGGAGTCTTTGGCGGTTGTAAAACTTCGTCCCGACTCGAAAAGTCCGATTATCCTTTTTGTCGGACCGCCGGGAGTCGGTAAAACCAGTTTAGGACGCTCGATTGCCCGCGCTCTCGGACGCGAATTCGACCGGATTTCGCTCGGCGGCGTGCGCGACGAAGCCGAACTGCGCGGGCATCGTCGAACGTATGTCGGCGCGATGCCCGGCAGAATTATCCAGACTTTCCGGCGCGTCGGCGTCAACAATCCGGTTTTGATGCTCGATGAAATCGACAAAATGGGCAATGATTATCGAGGCGACCCGGCTTCGGCGCTGCTCGAAATTCTCGACCCGGCGCAAAACAATACGTTTCGCGACCATTATCTCGATTTGCCTTTCGATTTGTCGAAAACCTTTTTTATCGCCACGGCAAATCAGCTTGCGCCGATTCCGATGCCGCTGCGCGACCGGATGGAAATCATTTCTCTCGCCGGTTACTCGGACGTGGAAAAATTGAATATTGCCAAGCAGTATTTGATTCCGCGCCAGATTAAAGAAAATGGTTTGTCGATTGAGCAGCTTGAAATTTCGGACGATGCGATAAATCTTTTGACGGCTCGATATACGCGCGAAGCCGGAGTTCGGCAGCTTGAAAGAACCGTCGGAAATCTGGCGCGAAAAGTCGCGCTGAAAGTCGCGCAGGGTTCGACCGAAAAAGTTACGATTACGGCTGGCGACGTGAAAGGTTATCTTGGCGCGCCGCGCTTTTATCCCGAAGAAGCCAGAAACGATTTGCCCGCGGGCGTAGCGACCGGAATGGCTTGGACGGAAATGGGCGGCGAAGTTCTCTTTATCGAAGCGACGATGCTTCCGGGCGGAAGCGGTTTAACCTTGACCGGGCAGCTCGGCGAAGTGATGAAAGAATCGGCGATGGCGGCGCGTTCTTATCTCTGGGCGCACGCGGCGGAATTGGGAATCGACCCGCAGAAAATCAAAGAAAACGGCGTTCACGTGCACGTTCCGGCAGGCGCGATTCCGAAAGACGGACCGAGCGCGGGCGTAACGATGGCTTCAGCGCTGGCTTCGATTTATACGGACAGAAAAGTGCGTTCGGATACTTCGATGACCGGAGAAATCACGCTTTCCGGGTTGGTTTTCCCGGTCGGCGGCGTTAAGGAAAAGATTCTGGCGGCGCATCGCGCGGGAATTCGGCGGATAATTCTGCCGCAGAAAAACGAAGCCGATATTGAGGACATTCCCGAAGACGTTCGCGGCGAGCTGGAGATTATTCCGGCAACGCGTATTAAAGATGTTCTGGACGCCGCTTTGCAGGACAAGACGACTGAATCCGAAAACAAAAATTATATGATTCAGGATGTCGAAACGCATTCAGACCGAACGGGCGAGACGTTTATAGCCAAGGAAAAATAATCCCATTTCGGAGCAAACGGACAGGTGAAAAGTCCGATTTTTTCGCCTGTCCGTTTTTATTTGAAAAAAATTAGACTTTTTTCGTATTTCTATTGGAAATATCAAAACAAATCAGTGTATGCTTAATAGTTAATGTTTGGGACGTAAAGTCTTCTCTTTAACATAGCTCCAGCAATTTTTAGAGGGCGGTACCTTCCTTTCCAAATCAATATAAAATAACAGAAAAAATTATTACAGAATGGCATTTAAATCTTTATTCAGTTTATTTTCGAGCGATTTAGCAATCGACCTTGGAACGGCAAATACGCTCGTTTACGCAAAGGGTCGCGGAATCGTCGTATCAGAACCTTCTATTGTTGCGATTAACAAAGTTACAAATCAGGTCGAAGCGGTCGGGCGCGACGCCAAAGAGATGCTCGGGCGCACGCCGGGAAACATCGTTGCGATTCGCCCGATGAAAGACGGCGTTATCGCCAATTTCGAAGTTACGGAAAAAATGCTTCAGCATTTTATCCGCAAAGCGCACAACGGGAAATCGTGGGTTCGACCGCGCGTCGTTATCGGAATTCCTTCGGAAATCACGCAGGTCGAACGCCGCGCGGTCGAAGATTCGGCGTATCGCGCCAAAGCGAGCGAAGTTTATCTCGTCGAAGAAGCGATGGCGGCGGCAATCGGCGCGGGTCTTCCGATTACCGAACCGCACGGAAATATGGTCGTCGACATCGGTGGCGGAACGACTGACATTGCGGTTATCTCGCTTTCGGGCATCGTCTATTCACGCGCCGTCCGCGTCGCCGGAAATGAAATGGACGAAGCGATTACGGTTTATATCAAACGCAAATACAATCTGCTCATCGGCGAGCGCACGTCCGAAGCCATTAAAATCGCGCTCGGTTCGGGCTTTCCGCTCGACGAGCCGCTTTCGATGGAAGTTCGCGGGCGAAATCTTATCGAAGGCATTCCCAAAACCATCACCATCACGGACGAAGAAATCCGCGAAGCGCTTTCCGATTCGGTCGCAACCATCATCAACGCCGTTCGCGTCGCGCTCGAACGCACACCGCCCGAGCTTTCCGCCGACATCGTCGAGCGCGGAATCGTTCTCACGGGAGGCGGCGCTCTGCTGAAAAATCTCGATAAACGCCTGATGATTGAAACCGGCTTGCCGGTCGTCATCGCCGACGACCCGCTTTCTTCGGTCGTGCTCGGAACAGGCAAAATGCTTTCCGATTTTGAACTCCTCAAACGAGTCAAGTGGGATAATTCATTGATGACAGGAAGTTAAACATTGAACATTTATCATTTATCATTTATCAGAGAACATTTGATAAATGATAAATGTTTAATGATAAATGAAAGATGGTTGAGCGAAGTCAGAAAGAAGTTTGGAGACTAACGCCGTGGATTGTGATTGCCCTGCTTTTGGGTAATTTTATTTTGATGGCGTTTGACGCGCGCGATAAAAATTCGAACCAGCGGATGATTCGCGTCTGGACGCAGGTTATCGCCGATTTTGTTCAATCTCCCGTAGCGACCGTAAGCTCTTCCGTCAATAATTATTTCCAGTCATTCGCCACGCTTCGCACCGCGCAGAGCGAAAACGACGTGCTCAAACAGCGCGTTCAGGAGCTCGAAGTCGAAATTCAGCAAAAAGAAGAATTGGCATCGGAAAACGAGCGTCTGAAATCGCTTCTCGAACTCAAGGAAAAATCCAAATACACGGTTTTGCCCGCGCGCATCATCGGACGCGACCCGTCGGCGTGGTTTACGTCTTCGGTTATCAATCGCGGAAGTCTGGACGGCATAAAACTAAATATGCCGGTCGTTACCAATGGCGGGCTGGTCGGACGCGTTACGGCAGTCAGTCCTTTGACGGCGCAGATTGACCTTGTAACCAAAGAAAAATCCGGTCTGGGCGGCGTCATCGGCGAGCTTGGAACGTCAAACGCGCTCGGCGTTATCGCCGGTTCGGGAAAAAAGGAACTGCTTGAGATGAACTATGTGCCGGGAAGCATTGAAGTTAAGCAGGGCGACATAGTTTACACGACCGGACAGGACGGAATTTATCCGGCTGGACTCAAGCTCGGCGAAATCGTCGAGGTCATTTCAGGCTCGGCGACCGTCGCGCATAAAATTTTAATAAAGCCGAGCGCAAATCTTTCGGCGATGCAGGAAGTCGGCGTTCTTTTATACGAACCGCCGCAGCGCCCGGAATATGAGAAATCCGTGCCGAATGCGGTGAAGGACGCGAAGAAGAAATAAGTTCAAGATTTAAGATTCAAAATTCAAAATTGAAAGATAAAATCTTAAATCTTAAATCTTGAATCTTAAATCTTAAATCTTGAATCTCAATGGAACAGGTAAAAATCACAGTTGCATTAATTATCGCCATACTGCTTCAGTGGACGCTTCGGAACGTCGCTGAACCGTTTGCGTATATTGATTTTCCCTTAATTGTGGTGGTTTACGCCGCGCTCCAGCGAAGCTCGATGAGAGGCATTTTCTTCGGCACAATTGCGGGAGTTCTAATCGATGCTTTGAGCGGCGGGCTTTTAGGCGCGAACGGATTCTCTAAAACGTTGATAGCATATATAGTTTCGGAGATTGTCCGGCGTGTCTATCTGGACAACCTTTTATTGCAGATTCCCGTCATAGCAGGTGCTTGTTTTTTGGATAATTTGATTTATTACGGGCTGCATCGTCTTCTCGGACAAGCGCCCGATGTTCCGGTTGTAACGACGGTTGCTTATTCGGTTATCGGAACGACGATTGCCGGAACTATCGTCTATCTGATTTTAGGCAGTTTCTTTGTCGAAGGCGCGGCAAAAGCGAAAAAAGGCGACATGTTCAAACCGCGCAGGCAAACCAGACGGCGCAATCCGATTCGATTGGGTAGAAAAACTTAGAATTTCGTGATACGTGATACGCAATACGTTCCTAAAGTATCTTACGTATCACGCATCACGTATCACGTATTATGAAGCTTTACGATTACACGCAAAATTTGGGTGTCAGGGTTACGACGATTCAGGTTTTCGCTTTTGTCTTGCTCGCAATTCTCGGCGTGCGGCTTTATTACCTGCAAGTCGTAAAGGGCGATTATTACGAAGAAAAAGCGGAAAACCAGCGCGTTCGTCTGATTCCGATTCCGGCACCGCGCGGAGCTATTTTCGACCGCAACGGCAAGATTCTGGTCGATTCGCGCTCGACCTACAATATCACCCTGGCAAATGAGCCGATAAAGAAAATCGACGTAACCGGGCGTGTTGACGATTACGCGCGCGGGCTTTCGCTCGACCGGCAGTTTACCGTCGAGCGCCTGAATCTGATAAAAAAACAGCCGGGATTTGAAACGATGGTTTTGAAGGAAAACGCGACCATTCAGGACATCACATGGGTTGAATCTCACGCGCTGGAATATCCCGAATTGCGTGTCGAATTGCAACCGCAGAGACTTTACCCGCTCAAAGAAACTCTGGCGCACGTTCTCGGATACGTCGGCGAAATCAGTCCGAAACAGCTTGAGAAAGAAGAATTTAAAGGCAAGTTTCGTCCCGGCGATATTGTCGGGAAAGGCGGGCTTGAGCAGTATTACGATGAATATTTGCGCGGGCGCGACGGTTATCGCAAGGTGATTGTCGATTCGCGCGGGCGCGTCCAGAGCGAAATCGAAGTCGTTCCGCCGCAAGCCGGACAGGATTTAATCACGACGATTGACCTTGATTTACAGCTTGCCGCCGAAGAAAAACTTCGCGCCACGCCGACAAAACGCGGAACGATTATCGCAATGGACCCGAACAACGGCGAAATGCTCGTCATGGCTTCTCTGCCCTCGTTCGACCCGAATGTCTTTATTCAGTCAAATTCTTCGCCCGAAAATCGCAAACAAATTGCCGCGTATTGGAAAGACGAAACCAGACCGCTTTATAATCGCGCCATTCAGGGACGCTATCCGCCCGGCTCAACTTGGAAAATTCCAGAATCGGTGGCGGCTTTGCAGCAGGGCGTGATTACGGTTGCGCGTTCAAACGTCATTTGCGGAGGCGGAATTACCATCGGCAATAAATTTACGCGCTGTATGGGAAGCCACGGCTCGCCGCCGCTCAACTATGCAATCACGCATTCGTGCGACGGTTATTATTATCATCTGGCTCTGAAAATGAAAATTGAAGGCTTAATCCAAATGGTCGAAACCTTCGATTACGATAAGCAGACCGGAATCGACTTGCCGAACGAAAAAATCAGCCAGACGCCGAAAAGCTGGATGCCTTCGATTCTAAAACGCGAAGGAAAATGGAGCGACATTCGCACCGTTTACGCTTCAATCGGGCAGGATACGGTCGTCGTTACGCCGATTGCGATGATTCGCGCCATTGCGTCGGTCGGAGTTCAGGGCAGAATGTATCACCCGCATTTTTTGAAGGAGTTTAAGCCAATCAGCGCAATCGGCAGCGAAGGAGACGACAGCTTTATTCCGGCGCGCGAAGGCTTTGGCTTTCAGCATCCTGAACCGAAAATTATCGAGATGACGCCGGAACAAAACAAACTGGTTTTAGACGGAATGTGGGGCGTCGTCAATGGCGGCGGAACGGGCGCGGGAATCAGAATTCCGAATTTTGATATTGCCGGAAAAACCGGAACGGCGCAGGTTGCGAGTCTCGGAAAAGATAACGGCGCAAACAAAGACCACGCGTGGTTTATCAGCTTCGCGCCCGCTTACAAACCGGAAATCGCCGTTCTCGGAATGGTCGAAAACGTCGGTTTCGGCGGAAGCTTCGCCGCTCCGGCTGTCAAAGGCGTTTACGAAGCTTATCTGGCAAAGAGAAATCCGAGCCTGCTGAGCGAAAAAGAAGTAGCGGTGAAATAAGGACATTTACCATTGAACATTTAACATTTATCAAATTGTTTGATGATAAATGTTAAATGATAAATGAATTATGGTTGCAGCAATCGAACGAAAAAATTTCAGGGACTTCGACTTTCTGGTGGCGATTTTAGCCGTCGCCATTGTCTGCTTCGGCGTGTGGCAGATTTATAACGCGCAGCCGACCGAAACTTACTGGCAAAAGCAGATTGTCGGTTTATGTATCGCGCTGGTGGCGATGCTCGTCGTCGCTTTTACGGATTATCGCCGGATTATCGACGCCGCGCTGGTTTTCTACATTGGCGGCTTGATTCTGCTGCTTCTCGTTCTGACGCCTCTGGGCGTAAAGGTAAACGGGCAAACGGCTTGGTTGAAACTGCCTTTAATCGGTCAGTTTCAGCCTTCAGAATTTGTTAAGATTCCGACCGTTTTAATGCTCGCCAAATATTTCGGCGCTCGAAAAGCGGGGACTTTGAAGCTAAAGGAAATTCTGATTGGCTTTGCGATTTTAGCCGCGCCGGTCGGCTTGATTATGCTCGAACCCGATGCGGGACAGGCAATCACTTATTTTCCGGCTCTGGCGGTGATATTATTTTTGTCGGCAATCAAAATCCGGTACGTGATTTTGACAATCATCGCCGGATTGATTTTCGTGCCGGTCGCTTTCTACGTCGGCGTTCATACGGGCAAGATAAAACCGTATCAAATCGAGCGCATCAACGTGATTATAGACCCGGACAACGTTGACCCGAAAGGTTACGGTTATCACACGGTTCAGTCGATGATTACGGTCGGAAAAGGCGGTTTGTCGGGCATCAAGGGCAATACGGAAACGTCGCAGGCGGCGCTGAAATTTCTTCCTGAACCGCAGACGGATTTTATTTTTGCGGTAACGGCGGAAAATACAGGATTTATCGGCTGCATCTCGCTTCTGCTGGCTTATGCGCTGCTTTTTTCAAGGCTTGTCGCGGGCGCGAGACAATCGCCCGACCGCGCCGGAATGCTCGTTATCATGGCGATTGTCGGCGCGATGGCTTTTCAGGCGTTTATGAACGTCGGGATGGTTTTAGGATTTTTGCCCGTCATCGGCGTTCCGCTGCCTTTGATGAGCGCCGGACTTTCGGCGATTTTAGCGACGTTTATCGCAATCGGATTTGTTATCAGCGTTAAGCTGCGGAGATTTGTTAATTAATTCAAGATTTAAGATTTAAGATTCAAGATTCAAGATTGGAAAACGTCCGCCTTAAATCTTGAATCTTAAATCTTGAATCTTATAATAAAGTTATGGCGAAAGAATTTAAGAATATCAAAACGAAAGAAGTTGAATCCGTTTCCCCGAAAAAGAAAAGCGCATGGAGATTTGTGTGGCTTCCGACCGCGCTTCTGCTGGCATTGTCGGCGGGCGGTCTGACGGGAATTTTAGCTTCATATTATTTGAACAATTCGCGCTATGCGACCGAAGTTTCCGCGCTGGCAACTTATCGCCCGCCGCAGGTTACGACGATTTACGCTGACGACGGCGAGACGGTTTTAGCCGAGTTCGCCATCGAAAAACGCATTCCGATTAAGTATGACGAAGTTCCGAAACAGGTCGAAGACGCGCTTCTGGCGATTGAAGATTATCGTTTCAAAGACCATATCGGCATTGACCCGTATCGTATCGCGGGCGTCATTTATAAAAACATCATAAGCGGCGGAAGAGTCGAAGGCGCATCGACCATCACGCAGCAGCTTGCCAAAAATCTCTTTCTCTACAAAGACCAGACATACACGCGCAAAATCAACGAATGGGCGGTCGCGCTGCAAATCGAAAGGCTTTACACAAAAGAACAGATTCTCGAAATGTATATGAACTACGTCTTTCTCGGCGCGGGTTCATATGGTTTCGAAGCCGGTTCGCGTACTTACTTCGGAAAATCTTTGAAAGAATTAAATTTGGAAGAAGCCGCGCTTCTAGCCGCGATTCCGAAATCGCCCGAATATTCGCCGACGCGCAATATGGAAAAGGCGCTGGAGCGCCGAAACATCGTGCTTGACCAGATGGCGAAATATTTCTCCGACCGTTACTCGCAAGCCCAAATCGATGCTGCCAAAGCAAAACCGATAAAATTAGCCGACACGGCTTATTATCAATCTCAGCCGAAATCGACGGCTTGGGATTATCCGGTCGAAGAAGTTCGCAAATATCTGGAAGAAAAATACACAACGCGTGTCGCGCAGGGCGGTTTGAAGGTTTATACGACAATCAATATCGACGCGCAGAAGCTGGCGACAAAAGCCGTTCGCGAAGGTTTGCGAAGCTATGACCGGAATCGCTCGTGGCGCTCGGAATATCAAAATATTCTGCTCGACGACAATCAGCAACAGATAACGGACGAAAAGGAAATTCAGAAAAGAATCGCCAATTTCAAACACGCCGACTGGTATGGCGACGAATACGAAAAAGGCGAATACATCAAAGGTCTGGTGGTGAAATCGAATCCGGCAAAAGATGAAGTTACCGTTCGTTTCGGCAGATACACGGCGCTCGTAACCGCCAAGGAAATGGGCAAAAGCGGAAAACGTCCGAAAGATGAGCTGAAAGTCGGTTTTTTGCCCGAATTTCAAATCATTGATGTCGATAACGACAAGCAGACTCTCAGCGTTCAGCTTTCGCAGGTGCCGGAAGTTCAGGCGGGAATCGTCTGCATCAACTCGCACACGGGCGAAATTGTGGCGGAAGTCGGCGGATATGACTACGCGACGAGCAAATTTAACAACGCGACGCAGGGCTTGCGCCAGACGGGTTCGTCTTACAAGCCATATATTTACACGGCGGCGGTCGAATGGGGAATGACGCCCGATATGACCGTCAGCGGCGCGCCGATTAAAAAAGGCGGCTGGATGCCGCATAACTACGACGGAAGCTTGAGTCATCCGAACGTGCCGATGAAAATCGCGCTGGCGAAATCATACAATATCGCGGCTGTTCATCTTCTTCAGCAAGTCGGAATTCAAACCGGCGCGCAGATGGTTCGCAGGTTCGGCATCACGAACCCGATGGCTCCGAGTTTGCCGTCGGCGCTCGGCGCGAGCGAAGCTTCCCTGCTCGAAATGACTTCGGCTTACTCGGTTTTTCCGAACAAAGGCGTGCGCGTCCAGCCGCATCTCGTTCGAAAGGTTCTGAGCCGCGACGGAAGCGTTCTGGAAGAATGGGAAAAGACGACTTATAAAGTAACGAGCGAATATGTCGCTCTGACGATGGTTGAAATGATGCGCGGCGTTACGGCTGGCGGCGGAACGGCATCGAGCGCGAGCGCGGGCGGTCATCCTCTGGCGGGCAAAACCGGAACGGTCAACGACCACACGGACGTTTGGTTTCTCGGCTACACGCCGACTTATGTTACAGGCGTCTGGATGGGAAACCCTTTGAAAAAAGAAAATCTCGGCAACAATATGACCGGCGGACACGGCGCGGTTCCGTATTTCAATGCGTTTATGGTTCCGTTTATGAAGGACAAGCCGAAGGAGACTTTCCCGGACGCGCCGCCGGTTCCTTCCGAGATTAAAACCAAAATCGAGCGCAACAAACGCGAAGAACAGGAAAAACTCGAAAAAGCTGACGAAGCGGGCAGAACAACCGGAATTATCTTTAATACCGGCACGAAAACCAGTAAAATCCCGACCGATACAATCACTACAAATGACGATATAATCGTTCCGGGCGACAAGCCTCCGGTTGACACGACGAAACCCACAAGCGTGCCGAAAAACGAAGATGTGCCGAAACCGAAGCCCCAGAATACGCCGAATCCGGTTAAGAAAACCGAAAATCCGCCGACTGACAACAAACCTCAGGGAACGCAGCGGAAAGGCAAAAAAGGCGGTGGCGATAATTAAATAGTGGAAAACGGAAAATGGAAAACGGAAAATGAAAGAATCTTTTCTTCATTTTCCGTTTTCCATTTTCCGTTTTCCATTAACCAAAGAATCTTCCAAGATAGTGCGGCAGCATTTTTCGCCACCATTCCCAGTCGTGGTTTACGTCGTGTCCCCAGAGTTCGAGCAGATGCGGAATGCCTTTTGAATGAAGAATTTTTGAGAAATCTTTACTTCTCTCGGGCGCTTCAAACGCGCCTTGTCCCGTTACAATCACGATTGAGTCAGCCTTTTGCAAAGCGGGCAAGTGTTTATCATCATTCAGATTCGGCACATACATCGCCGGATTGTTGAAATAGACGTTGTTGTCGTAATAATCCTTCAGATACGAGCGAATATCATAGCTTCCGCTCATCGCAATCGTGCCGCGAAACTCGTCCGGGTGGCGAAAATATGTATTTGCGGCGAGAAATGCGCCGAGAGATGCGCCGGTCGTCAGAGGCTTTGCGTCCTGACCGCATTCGTCTCGAATCAGCGGCAAAACTTCTTCCATAATATAGCGGTCATAGCGCGAGAGAAGCTCGGCTTTCCATTGCGGCGAAGCTTTGTCGTTCAAAAGGCTGTATCGATTGACCGAGTTTATCGAATAAGCGCGAAGCTGACCGGATTCGATAAACGGCTTTATTGCGTCAACTAAAAGAAATCTTTCATATTCGAGATAATCGGCGGCGGCGGTCGGAAACATCAAAAGCGGAAATCCTTTGTCGCCGTAAGCCACAAGCGGCATATCCATTCCGAGATTATGGCTGAACCAGGAAGTTGTATCACGTCTCATTAAAATCTACTCTCCAAAGTTTTTAGTCTAATTATTGAGGTTAAAAGAAAACTATTCCAAGTTCAAGTTATTGATAAATTATCTTGGAAATAGAACGCGAGCGGGCGCGGATAAAGCAGATTTACACAGATTTTTAATATAAATATTTATCCGTGAAAATCCGTCTGATTCGCGCCCGCCCGCGTTCTATTTCTTATTTCGCAATCGTTATCTCGCGCTCGGTCGAGTTATAACCGCCGTTATCGACTAATTCGCCGTTTTTATTGACTAATTCGACTTTGACCTTGTGTTTTCCGTCCGTCCAGCCTTTGAGCCAAATCGGCTGCCATTTGTCGATGTATTTCGCATCGCCGCCGTCAACCCAATAGCGAACGCGGTATTCGCCGCCGTCGCCGACGAGCTTCGCGTTCAAAAGCCAGAAATCAATCATAATCGCGTCGGCGTCCGCGCCTTTGTATTCGCCTTTCGGACGGCTGTAGGTCAGAAGCGGTTTTGTTATATCGACCGCGCCGGCTTTTGAAGCCTGCATATCCTTTCCTTCGGGCGTCGATTGCGGATTCGCGTTTGAATTTGCGTTCGACATCGTATTTCCCGAATTGGTCGTGGTCGGTTTCGTCGTGTCGCCGCCGCCGTTTTTTACAGAGAATTTGACCATCTGAAACGCGCCGTCTGTTTTATAGCTTTCGTGCCACGGGCGCGAAGGAAAAACGCGCAGTGTGTGTTCGCCGTCCGTAACGTTTCTCAATTCAAATTCGCTGTCGAGATTGTAATAAGCTTCATACGGCTGATTATCGAGAATGACGTGAATGTGATTGCCCATCTGCGTCGTCATATCCTTCATCGGCTTGTAGCCTTTGAGGTCGCCGGAGAGCTCCAGTTTTACTTTCACGGTCGAGCTTGCAACGGTCGAATCCGCCTTCGGCTCGACGATTTTCAGCGACGGTTTCGCTTCGTCCTGTTCGCCGCGCTGCGTCATCATATCCTTGATTTTCTGCGGGCGCTCGGTTTCAGACAAAACCTGCGCGACGGGCGAAGCGTTCGTGTTTGCCGTGTTCGCATTGTTTGCATTCATATTACTGTTTGTCGAAGGCTGCGGACAAGCCGTAAAAAAAACAATCGCGGTAAAAACAGCTAAAAGAATTGTATATCTCATAATTTTTTCATTATAAGACAAGCGCGGAAAAACTGCCCGAACAGTTATTGCGATAATTCAAAAACACTAACGGTTTTATCCTCGCCGGCGGTCGCAATCCATTTTCCGTCGTCGCTGAAAACCGCCGAAAAAACGTCATTCGAATGCTCCGAGAATGTATGAATCAATTTGCCGTCTTCCGCATTCCAGAGCCGAACCGTAACCCATTTATTCGTGTCCGACGTGCCGAAAAAGTTTTGTATAAGCTCGCCGAAAGTGTTTCTGTCTCTGCCGCCGCTCAAAATTCGCTTGCCGTCGGGACTGATTGAAACCGTGTAAACGTGTTCGGATTCGCCCTGAAAAGAGCGAATCAGTTTACCGTCCGCCGCATTCCATAAATTAACCGTCGAATCATCGCCGCCGCTGGCTAAATATCGCCCGTCTTTGCTGTATACAACGCTTAAAACCGCCTGCGTGTGTCCTTCAATCGTTCTGATTAATGCGCCATCCGCGACATTCCAGATTTTTATCTTTTGGTCAAAGCTTCCGCTGGCGAGATTTTTGCCGTCAGGACTGAACGCGACCGCCCAAACGTTGAGAGTATGTCCTTCGAGCGTTCTGATTAAATTTCCCTGATTTGCGTCCCAGAGCTTGATGGTTTTGTCTTCGCAGCCGCTCGCAATCGTTTTGTTATCGGGACTGAACGCGACCGTCCAGACCGTTGCCTGGTGACCGGAAAAGGTTTTCGCGAGCGTTCCGTCCGCAACGCGCCAGAGCCTGACGTTTGAATCAAAACTGCCCGTAACGAGATAATTTCCGTCCGGGCTGAAGGCGATTGCCGTTACGCCCGCCGGATGTTCGAGCGTGCGAACAATCGAAGCGTCCGTTTTCCGCCAGATTTTGACCGAACCGTCAACGCCCGCGCTGGCAATCAATTCTCCGTCAGGAGAAAACAGAGCTTCAAAAAGTCTGTCCGAATGTCCGGTAAATGTGAGATGATGTTTTACAAAACCGCTGTCAACTTCGGCAGGTTTTTTCCAGATTTGAAAATAAAGAGTAACAAGGGTAAGAAGCAATATAATTGCTGAAATCGAGATGAGTATTTTTTTCATTGAGTCTCCAGCGAGTAAATTTCCGCAAAGAGACCAACGTATTTTTAGAAAATTAAGTTCGCGAAAAGTTGCAGAGTTACAGAGTTGCGGGAAGTTACAGGGTTAAATCTGCTTTCAACTTTCTGCAACTCTGCAACTCTGTAACTCTGTAACTCTCTTAAATTCAAAAACTTCGGCAAAATTTTCGATAATTCTGTCTTCGACTTCCCGTAAATCAATTTCACGCCCCAATAATTGCTCCATCGAGGCTACGGGTTCGCCTTCGCAGGCGATTATCCAGTTGAAAAAGCTCAAATCCGTGTTTACGTTCAGCGCAAAACCGTGCGTCGTAACCCAGCGTTTGATGTGAACGCCGATGGCGGCGATTTTTCCCTCGCGCGTGTGAACGCCCGTCAAACCTTCGATTCGGAAAGATTCGATGCCGAAATCCTTCATCGTCCGAATCAAAGCTTCTTCCAAATCGCGCACGTATTTATGCACGTCTTCTTTGTATGAACTCAGATTTATAATCGGATAACCGACGATTTGCCCGAGTCCGTGATATGTAACCTTGCCGCCGCGATTTGTTTCAAAAACCGAAACGTCGAGCGATTTCAGCAATTCGGCGGTCGCTAAAACGCCGTCCATTTTTGCGCGTCTGCCTAAAGTAAACGTGTGCGGATGTTCCAGCAGAAGAAGAAAATCTTTTTCCCGCCGCTGGATAACTTCGCTCTCAAGCTCTTTTTGTAAATTCAGCCCGTCGTCATAAGCAAAGCGTCCGAGACGGCGAACTTCGAGTAATCTTTCTCGCATCTTTATTTAATGATAAGATTTTCTTTATGAAGTGGAAAGCGAGAATTAATTGATAATTGATAATTGATAATTGATAATGAAAAATAAATTATCGATTAAAAAATTTATGAACAAAAATTTAAGAAAAATCAGTTTAGTTTTATTGTGCGTTTTGTGTTTTGCGTTTTCGGCTGAGGCGCAGAAGAAAAAGAAAACGACGACGGCAACACCGACAGCGACAACCATTTCGAATATTGCCGATGTCAAAGCCGCCGCCGCAAAGGTTTCGATTCAGATAAAGAACGTTTCGAAATTTGTCTATAATCTGGGAATTATCGGGCGTTCCATCGAAGACCTCGACGTGGAAATCAAAGCCGGAAAAGCCACGCAGAAAGGCATCGACATAAATAATAAAAACAAACAGGCTGTGATGACGGGCTTGCGAAATATCAGCGCCGGTCTTGCCGCGCTCGAAACGGAATTTCGCACAAAACCGGCTCTGCGCGCTTATCTTTTAAAAGTTGAAGGAATCACCGCTCTCTGCGGTCAGGCGGAAGATTATGCCAACGGCGGGCAATTTATAGATTCGGGCAAACCGCTTCTCACATTAATCGAGAAGCTTTCGGACACGCTCGAAGCGATGCCCTGAAGAAAGATGCTGGATGTCAGATGTCAGATGCTAGTGAAGAGAAAGAACACTTCTTAAACTAACATCTGACATCTGACATCTACTTCACTTCTTCTTTTTTCAAACCTAGTTGCTCACGAATAAACGCTTCGGTTTCGGCTTCAATCAATTCGCCGTTGACGACGAATGTTTTTTCGGTCAGCGTGTCGCCTTTCTTTTTCAGCTTCGAAGGAATCAAAAATATATTCCACGGCGAACCCCAATTTCGCGCGTCGCCGGTCTTCTGGCGATATTCGTAATGCAGAGTTTTCTGTTTAACGTCGATTCTTTCCTTCGTTTCTTTCAGCTCCAATTCATAAACGACGGGAAACGTAATTTTGAAAGTATCGAGACTCGTTTTCATCACGTCAATCGTATCGTATTCGCCGACGCCGATGACATCGAAACCGTCCGCTTTATATTTTTCGTAAAGCTTTTGCGCGATGGGCGCTTCCAGCTTCCAGTTCGGACACCACGGCGCGAAATATACGACCATGACGAGCTTTTTACCTTTCGTAAAATCGCGCAGATTCGTCTCCGCTCCGCCGCGAACCGATTTATACGTCCAGTCTTTGTAATTTATTTCCTTTTCCTGCACCGGCGCGTATTCGTGATTTTGCGCATTGGCGAAGGCGACGGAAAAAATCATAATTGCCAGTAATAAAAGCGTTTTCATATTTATAACTCCTGCGATAAGACTAAGCTTTTCAGATGCCGAAAGACAAGGGCGAGATGTCAGATATCAGACGCCGCATGTCAGTAAAAGAAAATTCTTCGCTAACATCCGGCATCCGGCATCTTTCTTCTTCTTCCGCCGAACCAGTAAACGCAGTTCAGATAAATTCCCGTCAGCGCCGACAGACACGCCAGAAGCGAAAAAATAATTAAAAGCGTAACCTGCCAGCTTCCGGCAAAATAATAAAAATGCGCCTGCCGGAAAAACTGCGTCTTTAAGTTTGGCGGCGCGGACATGGTCGCAACGCCCGTTTCCGCGTCGATAAAAATCGAATCCGCGCCAAGTCCGCCGATTGATTGGTAAACGGGTTTTCCGTCTTTCATCAAAAGCGTCAAAGCCGTCGTCGGCAAAGTTTTTCCCGCCAATTCATTTGCCCGGTTCATCGCTTCCGGCGGCGCGATTTTCACGCGATTTGCGTCAATCTTTTCCACCGTGCCGCCTTCGACCGTGTTCGGCAAAGCATAAAGAAAACCGCTCAAAGCCCACGCCAGAACCGGAATCGAAACGAGAATTCCGAGCCATAAATGCATTTGATAAATGTATTTTCGCATAATTTTTTAGATTTTAACGCAAAGTTGCAAAGTCGCAGAGTCGCAAAGTTATTTTATGTAATTTTCTTTGCGTCTTGGCGGCTTTGCGACTTTGCGTTAAATAAATAAACCGTGTAACTTAAAAAAATGAGCAATCAAACAACCGTGTCCGACATTTTTCGCCGCGCAATGGAAATCCGCAACGCTAATCCGAACGGCGCTTTCAAGGACGTAAAATCGCAAATCGTCAGCGAATTTTCGGGCAAGCCGTTTCCTTTGACCGCGTTTTTAACCATTCCCGAATACGACAATATTGCGCCCGAAGAAGATTGGACATCGGGCTTGCCGGTCGTTCTGCGCGGCATTCAGACCGAAGATTGGTCGGAAATCGCGCAAGGAATTATCATCAGTCTCGAACAGGTCGAAAATTACCCGAAACAGTCGGGACGCGAGGACGACCCCGCCAAAGAATGGCGCAACCGGCATAAAGGAATCGCCGAAGCCGAAGCGAAAAATCTGAGCAAATGGATGCCGGAAGAACTGATGGCGATGGCGCAGAAAAACGTTAAAAAGTGAAAAGTGAAAAATGAGAAGTGAAAAACGGCGCAGGCGAAAATTATCGTCTGCGTTTTGTTTTTTTGTGATAAAGTCATCCGTAAATAAATTTTGAAGGTGAAAAATGGAAAATGTTTTTTCATATGACGCAATCGCTTATCCGAGCAAGATTTTTTCGCAGACAAATCCTGACAATCTGGCGGTAATGGCAAAGCTTTTCGGGATGAATCCGGCAAACGCCGAAAATTGCCGCGTTCTCGAACTCGGCTGCGGCAACGGCAGCAATCTGTTCGCGCAAGCCTTTATTTTTCCGTCGAGCGAGTTTGTCGGCGTCGATTTGTCGGCGGGTCATATCAAAGACGCGAAAAAGGGCGCGGAAGAATTGAGTTTATCGAATATTTCCTTTCACCAAATGGACGTGATGGAGATGACGGCGGAGGAATTCGGCAAGTTTGACTATATCATCGCGCACGGGCTTATTTCCTGGATTCCTGAAATCGTGCGCGAAAAAGTTTTTGAAATTTACCGCGCGATGCTTGCGCCGAACGGCATCGGCTACATCAGCTACAACACATTTCCCGGCGGGCATATCCGCGATATGGCGCGGCGAATTATGCGCCATCACACGCGGACAACGGACGACCCGACCGAAAAAGTTCAGAAAGCGATGATGTTTCTCGCCTTTTTAGTCGAACACTCAACTGAAAAAATAGCCTTTCAACCGTTTCTCGAACGCGAGCTTGAGAGACATTTCGCCCACGAGACGGCGGATATTTATCACGACGATTTAGCCGAATTTTACCAGCCTCTGTATTTTTATGAATTTGTCGAAACGCTCGGACGGCACGGCTTGCAGTTTCTTTCCGAAGCGGAAATCACGGCGATGTCGATGCACTCGTTTTCGCCGGAAGTGCGCGAAATGATGGAAACTATCGACGATATTGTCGAACGCGAGCAATATATGGACTTTCTGCGCGGACGATTTTTCCGCCAGACGCTCGTTTGCCACAGGGAGGTTGAGCTTGAACGGCAAATCGAGCCTTCGGTTTTGAAGGATTTTTACATTTCTTCGCCGATTCGTCCGCTCAACGAAAATCCCGATTTGGCAACGCGGAAAGTGGAAAAATTTGTCGGCAGAAAAGACGCGGGCATTGAGATTGACTATCCTTTGGCAAAAGCCGCGCTCGTTTATCTCGGCGAAATTTGGGCAAACTCTGCCGACTTTGACGAATTAATCGAGAATGCGCGGCGGATTTTGGAAGAAAAAGGTTTTATTTCTGACGATTGGGAAAAAGAACAAAACATCCTTACACAAATTTTGTGGCAAATTTATTACAGCACCGGATTAATTGAAATAAACATAAACCGGCGGAAAATTTCGTCGCAGCCGGGCGACAAACCAAAAGTAAACCGGCTTGCGGAGTGGCAAATCAAACGCGGCAAAAACATCTCGACGCTTCTCGGCGCAAGCATCAAAATTGATGACGACATCGCGCAGCATCTAATTGAGCTTATGGACGGAACGCGAACGCGCGCGGAATTGCTGGAAGAAATGACCGGATTTATCGGGAATATCGAAGAAATGCCGGGCAAACAGGAGTTTTTAGACAATTTGCCCGGCTGGATGGAGCACAATATCACTCATTCAGCGCGAATGGCGCTGTTTAGTAATTGAGATAAACAGCCCGCAGATAAACGCGGATTTATTTTAAATAATTATCTGTGAAAATCCGCCTGATTCGCGTTTACCTGCGGGCTGTTCTTCTTTTCTAATCTTAGGTGGAATAAAAGAATGAAAGCAGTTTTTGTTAAAGAATTCGGCGGCATCGAAAATCTCGAAATCCGCGAGGTTGAAAATCCGCCGAAGCCCGAAGAAACCGAAGTTCTGGTAAACGTAAAGGCTTCCGCTTTAAATAGAGCCGACCTTTTGCAGCGCAAAGGATTTTATCCTGCGCCGAAAGGTTTTCCCGAAAGAATTCTGGGTTTGGAATTCGCGGGCGAAGTGGCTGAAATCGGCGAAAAAGTTTCCGAATTCAAAGTCGGCGACCGCGTTTTCGGGATTACAGCGGGCGGCGCGCAGGCTGAATTTCTTTTGTCGGACGAATCTTTGCTCGCAAAAATTCCCGAAAATCTGACTTTCGCGGAAGCCGCCGCAATTCCCGAAGCTTTTATCACCGCTCACGACGCGATTTTCGCTCAGGCGAATTTGAAGGAAGGCGAAACGCTTTTGATTCATGCCGTCGGCTCGGGCGTCGGGCTTGCCGCGCTGCAACTTGCAAAAGCGCGCAATATAAAAACAATCGGAACTTCGCGCACCGCGGATAAGCTCGAAGAATGCAGGAAATTCGGTTTGGACGAAGCGATTTTGACCGGCGAAAATTCAAACTTTGCCGAAATTATCAAAGAAAAAACCGGCGGGCGAGGCGTTGATGTAATTTTGGATTTAGTCGGCGCGGTTTATTTTGAGGCAAATCTGCAAAGTCTCGCGCTCAAAGGTCGAATGATGCTCGTCGGCACGACCGGCGGAGCGCGCACCGAGTTTAATTTTGGTCTTGTGATGGCAAAACGCGCAAAAATTATCGGAACGGTTTTGCGCGCGCGTCCGACCGCGGAAAAAGCCGAAGCGACACGCCGATTCATCGAAGAAGTCGTGCCTTTATTCGAAAAAGGTTTGATAAACCCAAACATCGACCGTGTTTTTAGAATCGAGGAAATTCGCGCATCGCACGAATATCTTGAATCAAACGCGAGTTTCGGAAAAGTTGTTCTGGAATTTTAAGGAATTTAGCCACGAAAAGACACGAAAGAACACGAAAAAGAAGCAAGTTTATTTCGTGTCTTTTCGTGTTTGTTCGTGGCTGATTCTCGCAGCGGTTTCGTCGGTTACTATGCAAAGTCCTGAAACATTTGCCTCTTCAAGCTGCTTCATTTTCTGCTCGGCTTCCACGTAGGTCAGATTTTTTGCGACGCAGGTTTCAAAAGATACGACCGACCAGCGCGGCGCGGTCAGCTCGCTCGAAAAATCTTCCGCCGTTTGTGTGATTTCCGCTTGATTTTCCTTTTCTTCAACCGCCATTTTTATTTTTGAAATCTTCTAAATTACTGAATATGAGAAACATATCACAGCATCTGTTAGATTGTAAAAGTTTTAACGCCATTCGATTTTCAGAAACAGGCAGCCTTTTACCTTTTTACTTTCCGCTTTTGACTTCACTTCATCTGTGCTTAAATTAAATAATGAGCTTCAGCGAAACAATTTTTCTGACGGGTTTTCCCGGCTTTATCGCCGAGCGATTGGTCAAGCGTCTTGCCGGAAATGACACGCAGTTTTTCCTGCTCGTCCAATCGCAGTTTGTCGAAAAAGCGATGCGGGAAATTGAAAAAATCGTTGCGGAAACCGGTACGCCGCTCGAAAATTTCGCGCTTATCGAAGGCGATATTACTCAGAAAAATCTGGGAATTTCCGAATACGATTTGGCAGTTTTAAAGGACGAAACGACCGACGTTTATCATCTGGCTGCCGTTTACGATTTGGCGGTGGCGAAGGATTTAGCGTATCAAGTGAATGTCGAAGGCACGAAAAATGTTAATGAATTGGTCAGGAATTTACCGAATCTGCGGCGTTATAATTACGTTTCGACCTGTTATGTCGCCGGACGCCGAAAAGGTGAAATTCTCGAAACGGAGCTTGAACACAACGAAGGTTTTCGCAATTTTTACGAGGAAACGAAATATCTTGCGGAGCGGGAAGTAGAAAATTTGAAAGCTGAATTACCGGTTACGATTTTTCGTCCTTCGGTTGTCGCCGGCGACTCTGAAACGGGCGAAACGGTAAAATATGACGGCATTTATTATCTGATTCAATATTTGCGAAAATCGCCTTCGCTTTTGCGTTTTATAAATGTCGGAAATAAACGCGTAAAACTAAATCTCGTTCCGGTGGATTTTGTCGTCGAAGGCATCGCGGCGCTCGCGAAGGACGAAAACGCGGTCGGCAAAACGATTGCGCTCGCAGACCCGAACCCGTTGACGACCGAAGAGCTTTTCGAAGCCATTACCGGGGCGATGATTGGCAAAAAATCCGCCTTTACGCCGCCGCCGAAATTGGTCGAATGGTCGCTTTCGCTTTCAGTTTCACCGCCGGTAACGGGCTTGCCGCTCGCGGGCGTGCCATATTTTTTTATATCGCAGACTTACGACACAAAAACCGCCGACGAGCTTCTCTCCGCGCACGATGTTGCCTGCCCGAATTTTCGCTCGTATGTGAAAAACCTTCTGAAATTTGTCGAGAAGAATCCGAAATTATAATCCTTAACCAATTCTTTACAAATCTTTTCGGGCGCAGAAAGCATATTTCCCCGAAGTTGCCGCATCAAATTTCAAAACGCTTCTAAAACGGAGATATTATGCTTCTGCCGCGAATTAAAAATTTACTTTCGATTTTCGTTATCCTGTTTTCTTATACAATTTGCGCGAGCGCTCAAACGCCGACGCCGACACCGAAAGAAGACGATAGCGAAAAGATTTTTACCGAGGAAATAAAGCTGAATGTGCTTGCGTTTGACGCGAGCGGAAAGTTTGCGTCAAACATAAATAAGGAAGATTTGGTGATTTCGGAAGACGGGCGACTTCACCAGCCGACGAGTCTCAGGCGGATTCCGGCAAATGTTTTGATTGTTCTGGATGTCGGCAACGAAATTTCTTTCGGCAAGCGCAGAAAAATAACTTCGGATACGGCGATAGGTTTGGTCAATTCTCTACAGGCGGAAGATTCGGTTGCCGTGATGCAGTACGGCGATAAGGTCGAGTTTCTCGCCGAATGGACGCAGGACAGAGCGTTTTTGAATAAAATTCTCGACGAGAAAAATCTCGGTTTCGGCAAGCGTTCGGTTTTTAACCAGGCGCTCGACACGGCGGTGAAATTTTTTCAAAAAACGCCGCTCGAAAATCGTCATTTGATTTTGATAACCGACGGCATCGATACTTTCAACGACCAAAAAGTGAAAGATTCGGCAATGAAAACTCTGCTTTCTTCCGACATCAACGTTCACGTTATCAGCTACACCGTTTTGCAAAAAAATGCGATTGAGCCGAAAAAATCGATTTTGCAGAAAGGCGAAACGACTCCGCGCCGCCTGCCTGATGAAGTTATTATGACGATGCCGCTGCCGCAGCAGCAAATGCTGCGTCTGCCGCGTCTCATTTCAATCAACACCGACCGCGCGATGATTAAAAAACGCAAAGAAGACTCCGCAAAACTCAAAACGAGCGAAGCGTTTCTGACAACACTTGCCGAAGACACGAACGGCGAAATTTTTCTGCCTGAAACGAAAGACGAAATGAAGGAAAAAACCTCAACGCTGGCAAAAAATATCGATTCGCAATACGTCGCCACCTACACGCCGAAAAAACCTCTCAGCGAGGCAGCCAACGGCGAAGTCCGCAATATTATAATCACCTCGCGCCGCAACGACATTCAGGTGCAGGGCAAGCGAAAATTCGTCGTCAATAACGCGAACAAATAAAATACACTCAAAATTCTTGATTTTGAGTGTATTTTAGAAGAAATAAAAAAACTTCTCTGCGCCGCGATATTTATTTTAGCTTTTTGTGCCGTTTCGTTTACGCAAGATAAAAAATCTGCGTCATGCCTGCGAACAGACATTCACTCATATCCCAAGTCTCTGAGCGCAATTCTGATAGCTTTTTCAGTCAACTGCGAATTCGACTTGCCGAATTCATCCTTGATTTTTGACAAAGCTTTTGAGATGGTTTCCGAAACGGAAGTAAATATTCCGTCTTCGGTAACGCTAATATCGTTTTTCATCAGATAAGCAAAGGTGTGCGCCATACCGCTATTGGCAATAAAATCAGGAATCACTGCTAATTTACCGTCAGCATTTGCAGTTGTGTCACTGTAGATATTAGCATTTTGTTGACCGGCAAAAGGGACGTTTGCTCCTGAAGCAATTACTTCAACACCGTTTGCGTATAACTTATCAATGTATTCATCACTTACTAAAAACGAACCGGCACAAGGAGCGAAAATATCGGCTTTAACATCAAAAATAGCATCTCGATTACCTTCATCCTTGTCTTTATGTTTAATAATTCCTTTAGGTTCAGTGAAAGTTCCCTTAAAAAGCTCAATAATTTCTTCGATTGAAAACCCGTCATTTTTTATTACGGAACCTTTTCCATCAGAGATTGCGACGATTTTTGCGCCATTTTGAGCAAGAAAATATCCAGCCGCCGCGCCAACGTTCCCCCATCCTTGAATTATTGCTTTTTTCCCTTGTAATGATTCGCCCGAACCAAACAGCTGATAATAATGACGAAAGGATTCGACAACGCCGAATCCTGTAATCATATCGTTAATTTTGTATGTGCCGTCAGTCAACGGAGTATATTTGGCATCATATAGCTTTAGGCTAACCCCAGCTTGTAATTGCTCTATAATTTTTTCAATATTTTGTTTCTTCTGACCGACAACGATACCTTCCTGCGGGTCTCCGACATACGGCTTTGTATAATCAAGAACCTCTTGGTCGCTCACATTCAAATCACCGCCGGTTCCGTAATAACTTTTCAAACGCGATGAGATAGCCTTAAACCATCTTTTAAGTACATCGGCTTTTCGGCTGTCTTCAGGGTCAAAATCTATCCCCGATTTGGCACCGCCGATAGCCGGACCGGCGACGGTAAATTTCACCTCCATCGTCTTTGCCAGGGAAAGAACTTCATCTTTAGTAGCGCCTTTTCTCATTCTTGTTCCGCCGCCCGCAGCGCCGCCGCGTAATGAGTTAATAACCAGCCAGCCCTTTGCATCGGTTTCTGTGTCATCCCATTCATAAACAATCTCAGGGTCGGTATTTTTGTAGGTTTCAACTAATTCTTTAATTAATTTCACTGTAAGATTTTTCTCCTTAATTTTATTTTATTAAATCCACCAAGTAGTAGTTTTTCTTTCCTTTTCTGACGACAATATACTTATCTTCGATTGAAAAATCTTTTGAAACACTCAGATTTGTCTCGGAGATTTGCTTATTGTTCAGATAAATACCGCCGCTGTCAATCAATCGTTTGGCTTCTCCTTTAGAAGAAGTAATTTTATTTAGAGCCAGAAAATCCGTGATGTTTACACCTTTTTCCAATTCTGAAAGCGCGAAATCAGAAGAAGGCACGTCGTCGAAAATGTCTTTGATTTCGCCTGCGGAAAGCGTGCTTATATCACCGCCGCCAAACAAAATTTGTGAAGCGAATTTTGCTCTGTCCAGCAAGTTTTTTCCGTGAACCGTAGTTGTAACTTCTTCTGCAAGAACCTGCTGAGCAAGCCTGTTTTCAGGATTATTTTTAGTTTCCGCTTCAAGTTCTTTAATCTTTTCCTCATCGAGCCAGGAAAAAAATTTAAGATATTTAATTACATCGTCATCGGCTGTGTTGAGCCAAAACTGGTAAAATTTATACGGCGAAGTTAAATCCGCGTCGAGCCAAATCGTGCCCGATTCGGTCTTTCCGAATTTTACGCCTGTTGAAGAAGTTACCAGCGGAAAGGTCAAGCCGTAAGCCGACGTGCCTGTTTTTTTCCTGATTAAATCTATTCCGGCGACGATATTGCCCCACTGGTCGCTTCCGCCCATCTGCAAAGTGCAGTCGTAATCTTTGCACAAAATGTAAAAGTCGTATGCCTGTAAAAGCATATAACTAAACTCCGTAAAAGAAATTCCTTCCTCTTCGCGTCTTTTCACGGATTCTTTGCTGCGCATATAGTTCGTAGTGAAATGTTTGCCGGCGTCTCTTAAAAAATCCAGCAATTTTATAGGCATCAGCCAATCGGCGTTATTTATAAGCTGAGCAGGATTGTCTTTTGCTTCGAAATCGAGAAAATGCGCAAGCTGTTTTTTAATTCCCTGCAAATTTTCCTGTATCTTTTCGTAAGTCAAAAGCTGCCTTTCGATGGTCTTTCCGCTCGGGTCGCCAATCATTCCCGTGCCGCCGCCGAGAATCGCAATCGGCGTATGTCCAAACTTTTGAAGTCTTGCCAGACACATAATCGGGAGTAACGAGCCGACGTGCAAACTCGATGCGCTCGGGTCAAATCCAATATAAGCCGTTACACTGTTTTCCAAATGTTTTTCCGTTTCATTAGCGTAATCTTTGACTACGCCCCGCCATTCAAATTCTTTAAAGATATTCATTTATTTGTTCCGATTTCACCCATCCAAAACCGCCATCGAAAATTTATTTAACATTTGCGGAGATATTGAAGATTTGGTTAAAATCTGTTCTCAACTTGTTTACTAAAATTCATTATGACATCAGATAGAGAAATTATGAAAGAAGAAATATAGCTGCGTGATTATGAATCTATTTTTTATCAAGTCTTTTAGAAAACTACGTTTAGCTTGACTTATAGAGAAAATTGCCGTAAAACTGAACCAAATTAACCGGAATCAAATCCGTATAATTAAAAAGTCAGGCATATAAGTGCGAGCGGAAGCGGAGAGTGCGGCGAACAATGGCGAGAATAATTATTCTCCGGCAGCATTCCATATCAAATTCACAATCTTAAGTTTATAAAAAAGCTCTTTTGAAAGGCTTTCTCGGCTCGCGCCGGAGGTGTTGATAAATATCTATGGCTTCAGCTAGTCTTCCTGTACGACGTTCGTTTGGACAAACTATGCGAAAAGGCTTGTGGTGGGCTTATCCGCTGCTGGTTTTTTTAGCATTATCGGCTTTTGTCGTCTATTCGACATGGGCGGCATTCCAGGGCAAGCATTATTATTTCGGGAATTATTTATCACCGTTTTATTCGCCGGAATTGTTCGGCTCGGCGCACAGCCTGTTCGGAGCAAAACCGGGATGGATTCCCGATTGGCTGCCGTTTTCGCCCGCGCTTTTGATTCTCTGGGCGCCCGCCGGATTTCGTTTTACATGTTATTACTATCGCGGAGCTTACTACAAAGCGTTTTGGGCTGACCCGCCTGCGTGCGCCGTCGGCGAGCCGCGCCACAGCTATCGCGGCGAGCGGAAATTTCCGCTCGTTATGCAAAATATTCATCGCTACTTTCTTTATCTCGCGCTTATATTTATTGTTTTCCTGATTCACGACGCGTGGAAAGCGATGTGGTTTACAGACGCTTCGGGCAAAACTTCTTTCGGCATCGGAGTCGGGACGATTGTTTTAATAGCAAACGTTTTCTTTCTCGGCGGCTATACGTTTAGCTGTCATAGCTTACGCCATCTGGTCGGCGGCAGATGCGATGAATTATCAACAAAACCTCTTCAATGCGCGGCTTACAACGCTTGCAGCTCGCTGAACAAAAGACACATGCTATTTGCGTGGTGCAGCCTGTTCGTCGTCGGATTTTCCGACATTTACGTGCGGCTTTGTTCGATGGGAATCTGGCACGACTGGAGAATTTTTTAAAGTATGAATGATGCATGATGAATGATGAAGTAAAGACAAATTCTTCAGTTCATCATTCATCGTTCATCATTCATCATTTGTCTTATGTCTGAATATCAAACTTTTGAACACGATGTTCTCGTAATCGGCGCGGGCGGCGCGGGGCTTCGCGCGGCGATTGAAGCATCGGCGACCGGCGTTTCGGTCGGATTGGTCTGCAAATCTCTGCTCGGCAAAGCGCACACGGTTATGGCTGAAGGCGGAATGGCGGCGGCGATGGCGAACGTTGACGACCGCGACAACTGGAAAGTTCATTTCTCCGACACGATGCGCGGCGGTCAATACGTCAACAACTGGCGAATGGCAGAGCTTCACGCCAAAGAAGCGCCCGACCGTGTTCGTGAATTAGAGGCTTGGGGCGCGGTTTTTGACCGCACAAAAGACGGGAAAATTTTGCAGAGAAACTTCGGCGGTCATCGTTATCCGCGCCTCGCGCACGTCGGCGATAGAACCGGACTCGAACTTATTCGCACGCTTCAAGACCACGGCATTCATCAGGGCATCGAAGTTTATATGGAAGTTACCGTGATTGCTCTGCTCAAGGACGGCGACCGCATCGTCGGCGCGTTTGCATACGAGCGCGAGCACGGAAGATTTCGTATTTTCAAGGCAAAAGCCGTTATTTTAGCGACGGGCGGAATCGGTCGCGCGTATAAAATCACGAGCAACAGTTGGGAAGGAACGGGCGACGGTCATTCGCTGGCGTACGACGCGGGCGCGGAATTGATTGATATGGAATTCATTCAATTTCACCCGACCGGAATGGTTTACCCGCCGAGCGTTCGCGGAATTCTGGTAACGGAAGGCGTGCGCGGCGAAGGCGGAATTTTGAAAAACAGCGAAGGTCGCCGATTTATGTTCGACGATATTCCCGACAATTACAAAGACCAGACCGCCGACACGCCCGAAGAAGGCTGGCGCTACACGCAGGGCGACAAAAACGCGCGTCGTCCGCCCGAACTTCTGACACGCGACCACGTTGCCCGCGCTATCGTGCGCGAAGTAAAAGCCGGACGCGGAACTCCGAACGGCGGCGTTTATCTCGACATCGCCTGGATAAAGGAAAAAATTTCGAACGCGCCCGAACATATCAAGAAAAAGCTGCCGAGCATGTATCACCAGTTCAAACAGCTTGCGGATTTGGATATTACCGAAACGCCGATGGAAGTCGGACCGACGACGCATTACATAATGGGCGGCGTTCGCGTCGATGCGGATACGCAAGCCTCGACCGTTCCGGGGCTTTTCGCCGCCGGAGAATGCGCCGCCGGAATCAACGGCGCGAATCGTCTCGGCGGAAATTCGCTTTCCGATTTACTCGTTTTCGGTAAACGCGCGGGCGAATTCGCCGCGAAATTCGCACAGGAAAACGATTTCGGCAGCATTAATAATGAGCAGATTGAGAAAACCGTTCGCTGGTCGCTGGAAGCTTTTGACCGCACGAGCGGCGAAAATCCTTTTGCAATTCAGCACGACCTTCAGGATATGATGCAGGATTTGGTCGGCATCGTTCGAACCGAAGACGAAATGCAGCAAGCTCTGGTCGGCATCAAAGAGCTGAAAGAACGCAGAGAAAAAATCAGTCTGACGGGTAATATCGATTTTAATCCGAGCTGGCACACGGCGCTCGATTTGCATAATTTGCTGAACGTTTCCGAAGCTATCACGCTCGCCGCAATCGAGCGAAAGGAATCGCGCGGCGGGCAGTTTCGGGACGATTATTCGGCGAAAGACCCGGAATTTGCCAAATTCAATTTCACGGTTAAAAAAGGCGCTGACGGCGAGATGCAGATTGAGCGCGTCCCGATTGCCGAAATGCCGGATGAGCTTAAACAGATTATCGAGGAGATGGGCTAATGGCGAAAGCAACTTTCAAAATCTGGCGCGGAAACAGCGACGGCGGTGAATTTAAGTCTTACGACACCGAAATTTCCGAAGGAATGGTTGTTTTGGACGCGGTTTTGCAGATTCAGGGCGAACAGGCTGGCGATTTGGCTTGCCGCTGGAACTGCAAGGCGGGCAAATGCGGCTCATGCTCGGCGGAAATTAACGGGATGCCGAAGCTGATGTGTATGACGCGGATGAACACTTTGCCGGCAGACGCTCCCGTTACGGTCGAGCCGATGAAGGCGTTTCCGCTGAAAAAAGATTTGGTAACGGACGTTTCGTGGAATTACGAGGTTAAAAAGCGAATCAAAAAATTCAAGCCGCGCGTGCCCGACGCGCCGGACGGAACGTGGCGAATGCAGCAGGAAGACATCGACCGCGTGCAGGAATTTCGCAAATGTATCGAATGTTACCTGTGTCAGGACGTTTGCCACGTTTTGCGCGACCATCACAAACACGAAGAATTTATCGGACCGCGCTTTCTGGTTTACGCGGCGGCGCTGGAGATGCATCCGCTCGATACGGAAAATCGTTTGCAGGATTTAAAGGATGAATCGAACATCGGATACTGCAATATTACAAAGTGCTGCACAACGGTTTGTCCCGAAAATATTACGATAACTGACAACGCGATTATTCCGCTCAAAGAGCGCGTCGTCGATGAATTTTACGACCCGATTACGAAGTTTTTGAAACTGTTTCGCAGAAAGAAATAGTTCAAAGTTTAAGGTTCAAAGTATGAAAACCAACCTTGAACCTTGAACTTTGAACTTTGAATCACAAAGTTATGTTTGAACTGAAATCTTTACACAAAGAAGCCGTTCCGTCGGCGCTTGAAAAGGCGAGACATTATCGTCTGCTCAACGAACCGGGCGCGGCGGAGAGCATTTGTCTTGATATTTTGCAGGTCGAGCCGGATAATCAGGAAGCACTTGTTACGCTCGTTTTGGCGATGAGCGACCGTTTTGCCAAAGATTACGCTATCGGCGACGCGCAAATTCAGGATTTTTTATCGCGCATCGCTGACGAATACGAACGGACTTACTACACCGGAATTATCTACGAACGCCGCGCCAAAGCGGTTTTAAATAGAAACAATCCCGGCTCGGAATCTACCGCATACGAATTTTTCCGGCAGGCAATGAGCTGGTTTGAACGAGCCGAAGCCGTCCGACCGGCGGGAAACGACGACGCTATCCTGCGCTGGAACGGCTGCGCCCGAATTATTATCCGCAATAAACTGGAACCGAGGGAAATGGCAAACGATTTTCTCGAATAGAGAAACTGGTGAGGCGGAAAAGTGAAAAGGGAGATGGAACTAATTCAACCGACGACAATTTTGTTCTTTCACTTTTCCACACTTAAGCAGGGGCGAACGATTTTATGACCTTTGCTGAGTTTGGCAAAGACGGGTTTAATCAAACAGCAAGCTAAAAAATATCTCCGGCAAAAAATGGAAAGGCAGAGTAAGCTTCAATACTCTGCCTTTCTAATATGAAAAGCAGAATGGTTTCAAGATCTGCCTCTCGATGAGGTGACAACATCTGATGAGGAAGGTATAGACGAAGAAAGAAGTGAGGCTGAAGAAGACATGATGCTTTTATCCATATATTAATCTTTACAGTAATCCGATAACATTAACCGCATTCGAACAGATATTGATGATTCGATTGTCAAAAAAAAATCTAAAGAATAAAGGCTTTTTGCAGCAAGCGTAAAAACTTTTCCGTGCCTGCCGAAAACTTTTTCAATTTATTCAAAAAACTTTGAAGACTTCTCCTGCTCGCTTAAAAATATTACCTCCTCAGGTCTATATGATTTTTTTACGCATTTTGTTACAAGCAAGCCCTAGACCGCGCGATTAACAGGCTAATATCGTGCCACAGGCAAAACCGGCGGATGTTCTTTATTTTCACGGCAAATTGCGGAACTTTGTATAAATTTCCGATTTCTCGAAAGAGCCTCGAATATGTCATTTGGGACACAGCGCGGTATGTCATTTTTGACACACCTATGTCAAAAATGACATACTTTTACGGCTAACTTAATCTCTACTAAAAACACGTATAAATATGAATCCCAGATTAATAGTTTTGTCAGGATTGCCGGAAAAAGAAACGGTTAATTTAAATTTGGAAAATGGCGAATCTTTTACGCTCGGACGCGGCACCGAATGTAGTTTGCCGCTCGGCAACGCCGCCGTTTCACGCAATCACTGCCGGATTACGCGCATCGAAGACGATTTCGAATTAGAGGATTTGGACTCTCACAACGGAACTTTCGTCAACAAGATGCCGGTAGAAACGCGCCTGCTCGAACACGGCGACCACATTAATATCGGAAATGCGTATATCCTGTTTCTTCTCACGGAAGAAGATTATGTATTTTCCGACGACGATTCGCTGGTGATGAAATCCACCGTCCGGCTGTTTCCTTTTCTTAATGCTCAACCGGACGGGGACGAGTTTTCGCCCGATTTGGACGCGCTTGTAAAATTCGGCAAAGCGCTTAAAGAAATCAAGGACGCGCGCGCGCTGCAACACAGATTTCTGGAAATTATTCTTGAGCTTATTCCGGCGCGACGCGGCGCGATTATTTTGACAAAAGAAGATATAAACGAGTCGAAATCAGCCTGTGTTTTAAGCTCCGGCGGAGCCGACATCGAGCCGATACAGATTAGCCGCACGGTCTGCCAATGCGTTTTATTTGAAGAAGCTGCGCTGATGAGCAACGATTTGTCCGAGCCCGGATTAAGTTCTTCGGAAAGCCTGATTGCCTCGCAGGTCAGGTCTCTGCTCTGCGTTCCTTTAAAAATCGGCGGAAATAAAGGACTGATTTATCTCGATTCGAATAGCCCCGAATTTCGTTTCACGGAAAATCAGCTTCAACAGATGACCGCGCTTTCGTTTCTGATTTCGGCGGCGCTGGCTAATGCGGAATTTATCGAAAATCTGAGCCGTGAAAACGAAACTTTGAAAGCGGATTTGAAAATCGAGACAAAGATGCTCGGCGAAAGCGCGGCGCTTCAGGAGATTAATCGCCTCATCGCAAAGGTCGCGCCGAACGATTCGACTGTTTTAATCAGCGGAGAATCGGGAACGGGCAAAGAACTGGCGGCGAAAGCGATTCACGAAAACAGCCTGCGCGCAGGTCGCCCGTTCGAAGCGATAAACTGCGCCGTTTTGAGCGAAACGCTGGTCGAGTCCGAACTTTTCGGACACGAAAAAGGCGCGTTTACCGATGCGTTTACGCAGAAAAAAGGCAAGCTCGAACTGGCTGACGGCGGCACGATTTTTCTGGATGAAATCGCCGAACTGACGCCGCTTATTCAGGCAAAACTGCTGCGCGTGATTCAGGAGCGCGAATTTAAGCGCATCGGCGGAGCGAAAATTATCAAGGTCGATGTCCGGTTCATTGGCGCGACGAACCGCAGCCTTGAAGAAGAAGTCAAAAAGGGCAAGTTTCGCGAAGACCTTTTTTTTCGTCTCAACGTGCTTCAGATAAATATGCCGCCGCTGCGCGAAAGGCGTTCGGACATTCCGCTTCTGGCGCGGCATTTTGTCAAAAAACACAGCGAAAGATGCAATCGAAAGGTTTCCGGTTTATCACCGCAGGCGCAGCAGATGCTGGTGGATTACGACTGGCGCGGCAATGTGCGCGAGCTGGAAAATGTAATTGAACGCGCAATCGTTCTCGGTTCGACCGAACAGCTTCTGCCCGGAGATTTACCTTTGCAGATAACCGGAAATGGTCTTCCGGCGCAAGAAATCTTTAGGGAAGAAGCGGGCGCGGGTGAGAGTTTCGAAGCGGAAGAAATCCTGAACTTAAACGAACAAATGAAAATCGCCAAGAAAAAAATTCTTCTCGACGCGCTCATCCGAACGGGCGGAAATTATACGAAAGCCGCGCGCGGGCTAGGCGTTGACCCGACCAATCTGCATCGCATGGCTCGAAATCTCGAAATTAAGTGAGAAATGAGAAGTGAGAGGTGAGAACGGTTTTCAATTCTCATTTCTCACTTATAATTAAAAATCTTCGAACAAAACGATGTCATTGCGAATCGCGCCGCGCGCGTAGATAATTTGTTTTCCGTCGAGCGAGAAGTCGAAGGCGAAAATTCTGTCGGTGGAAAAATCGGTCAGTTTTTCCGGCTTGCCGCCTTTTAAAGACTGCACCAGGATATTTGAAACGCCTTCGAAAGTTGAGATATAAGCGATAGATTTGCCGTCAGCCATCCAGCGAATAACGGGCGGAAATTCGGGCGAGGCGACCGAGCCGACTTTATCGAAAATTTGCGTGATTTGTCTCGTTTCTATTGAAACGACGCTTAATTTTATATCAGATTTTTCCGTTGCCGCTTCTTTGATTCGAGCGAGGCAGGCAACCTGTTTTCCGTCCGGTGAAATCGCCGCCCAATGTGTTTCAGCATCGGTTAGCAACGTACGCTCGCCGCCTTCGATTGGTATTTTCCAGAGCCGGAAACCGCCTTCGATTTTACTCGAAAAAATCACGGTGTTGCCGTCCGGCGTAATCTGCGGAAAAACTTCGCCGTCGCCGTCGGTCAGTTGTTTCGGCTGGCTTCCGTCGGCGTTTATTCGCCAAATGTGTGTTGTGCCGCCGCGCGTCGAGACAAAAACGATGTATTTGCCGTCTTTTGAAACTGCCGGTCGCTCGTCGGAGGCTTTGTCGAACGTAAGCTGAACGCGATTGTTTCCGTCGGCGTCCATTTGCCAGATGTCGCGGTTTCCGCTCTGCGCCGAAACATAGACGATTTTCCCTTCGGGCGAAAAAATTAAACCGTCCGTTCCGTCCGAAACGCTTTTCGCTATCTGCGTGTTTTGCGCGAAATTATCGCTTGCCGCCCTGAAAATATTGGAAGTTTTCCCTTTTCCGACTGCCAGCAGAAACTTTTCGTCGAATGAGGCGCTGATGTTCGTATAGTCGCTCAAATCGTCGCCGATTTTTTCCGTTTGCCCGTCGCTCGAAATTCGCAGAATTTGAAACAAGCCTTTTCCGGCGTCAGCCGTGATAATCAGGTCGCGCCCGTTTTTCGCCCAGACGACTTTCCCGACGCGCATCCATTTCTGCCCTGTAAGCTCTTTTGATTCGCCTGTTTCCGCATTGACCAAGGCGACGCTCATCTGCTCGTCGTCGGTCTCGCGCCTGCCGAAAGGACATGCAATCGTCTTCCCGTCAGGCGACCACGACAAACCCGCTTCGCGCGAGCTGACGGAATAAAATTCGGGCATCTTCTTTTCTGAAAGCGTGCGCTGATTATTTCCGTCCGCGTCCGCAACGATGATTTTTTCAGCGCCTTCGCGCGTGTTCCGGCTGAGAAAAGCGATTGTTTTTCCGTCGGGCGAAAAGGCTGCGCTCGAATCCACATTTTCGGCAATTTTCTGCGACGCTGTGCCGAGAATTGGAAGTTTGAACAAAACGCCGACTGCGCCTTCTCCAAAAATCGAGTAATAAATAGAATTGCTGTCGGGCGCAAAGCTCAGACCGCCGTAACTTTTAGAGTCCGGCGGAACTAATTCCCTGCCGCTGCTTTCATTTACCTGTTTTAGCCAGAGACTTTTCTTTCCAGATTCTTCGCGCACATACGCGACAAAACGCCCGTCGGGTGAAATAACGGCGTTCAGAATATTGCCGCTGACCGGCAAAGTTCTGGCAGTTTTTTGCTTGAGCGGCGCGCCGACTTTCAGAAGCGGTTGAAAGCCGTAGAACAATCCGCCGATTCCCAGTAAAACCAAAACGGCTGTCAGAGCGAATTTTTTCCGGCTCTTTTTGATTTTTTCAGAAGATGTAAGCAGATTTTGCACCTGCGTCAATTCCTTTTTATTCGAATCGGTTACCGCAACCGGATTGGTGTCAGCCGCATTAGTTTGCTGATTTCCCTGAAACGACGCGCTTTCAACATAAAATCTCGCATCTTTAAGCGCCGATACAAATTCCTGCGCCGTTTCATAACGCTCGTGCTTTACTTTCTTTAGCGCATTGCCTATGACGGTTTCTATTTCCGGCGGGACGCGCGGCGCGATTTCCGCAAGCGGCGGAAGCGAGCGTTCGAGAACGGCGGCAATCACGTCGCTGACCGAATCGCCGCGAAATGGCTTTTGCCCGGCGAGCATCTCGTATAAAACTACGCCGAGACTCCAAATATCGGTTCGCTCGTCAAGCTCCTGTCCGCGCAGCTGTTCGGGCGACATATAGTTTACCGTGCCGATAATCATTCCCGCTTTTGTCTGAATCAGCGAAGCCGTCGGAGCATCCGCGTCCGTCGTAAATTCCTCGCCCGTCCCGACGAGCTTTGCCAGACCGAAATCGAGTACTTTCACGTAGCCGTCCGGCAAAATCATAATATTTTCGGGCTTGATGTCGCGGTGCACGACTCCCGCGCGATGCGCCGCCGCCAGCGCGTTTCCGGTTTGAACGCCGACCTCCAGAATCTCCGAGAGCTGCAAATCGCCTTTGGAAATATGCTCGCGCAGCGTTTTGCCCTCGATAAATTCGGTAACCATAAGATGCAGGTTTTCGTGCTGCCAGAAATCGAAAACCGTCAGTATATTCGGATGCTGAAGCGCTGAGACGGCTTTTGCTTCCTGCTCAAAGCGTCTTAACTTTTCGCGGTCGTCGCTCTGTTTGAGAAGCTTTAGCGCGACGTTGCGCTCCAGCTGCGCGTCATATGCGAGATAAACTTCGCCCATTCCGCCCGAGCCGAGCATAGAACGAATCTCGTAACGTCCGATTTTTGTTCCGGGAGTTAATTTCATCTGTAGAATTTTTTGGAAAAACTTAGTCTGAAACAGGGGATGATTTGACATTCTATATCAAAATCGATTTTTTCACTATCGATTTTGATATATCTTTTAAAATTTCTGCCGAAAATTCATTTTTTTTCAATGCGCAGCGGCTGGCACAATGTTTGCACTAGCCAGGCTTATTGAAAGACTTCGGCGAAATATTTCGCTTGTTTCAAGAAACGCTTACCTAAAAAAATCAAAAGGAGAATTATTAAATTATGTCTGATTCAGCAGATTATGATAACTTTGCGACGCAATTCGCCAAATCACTTACGAAGGAAGGAAGAACCGGGGACGGCAACTGGTTTGGCAGACTCGTAAAATTTCATCAAAATACAGAGTTTCGGCTTATAAATTTTTTTGGAACGAATTATACGGAAAGCCAGTTTCGTGCGGCTCTGGCGGATGACACCATCATTATTACGACATTTGACGTTTCAAATATAAGCTATTCCGAGAATCCGAACGATTCTGATTACGCAACCGTAACGGCGGATGTTCATATTGAAGCCGCAATAGGCGGCGTTGACAATGTTGGAGATTTCACCGTCACGCATAATATCAGGAAAACGTGGCAGACTTACGAAACTACGCTTTCGTAACAGGCTCAGCGGCAATTTGCGATAGATTATGAAAACGTCCGCGAAATACTGCTCAAGCGTTTGAAGTTCGCGCTTTAACCTGATTTTTGCCTGTAAAGATTTTTTAGATTCGGAGTCTATATTTTTTAACGGAGCATCAGAAATGAAATTAAAATTGACTGTAACCGCGTGTTTTCTTTTATTTTATCTCGGATTTTCCTGTGATATTAGAAATGATACGTCGAAGACGCAGAATAACACTCCGACTCCGACTCCGACTCCGACGATTGAAGTAAAAAGTCTGTGTCCCGAGGAGACGCGTCCGTTTCCGAGCTATGATGTCGGTTTTGCTCCGAGTGAAGAATGGTGTAAAAACAATCCTGACAAGAAAGTTTTTCGTTTAAGTCAGGATTATAAGACCGCTTCGAAAACTACCGGCGAAGAGCTTCCGTGGAAAAAATTTGCCGCCAAAACTGACGATTTAAAGACAAACTGGAAAGATTATCTGTTCGCGGCTCTGAGCTATGCTTTCGAGGGAAATATCGAGAAAGACTGGATTGTGCAGGAAAATGCGAAGCGCAAATGGTTTCACGCGCCTTGGATGCACGCGACGAAAAACGGCAGAGAATTTCTGCGCGGCTTGACGAAGGAACGCGGCTCCTGCGAGAAAGAGTTAATATTAGGTGGAGTTTGCGAAGGAAATGAGCCGCGCCCGATTGAAAATTGGGCGGTCAGCGTTTATAACGAGCCGGGCGGCTATTATTTCGCCAAAGTCTGGCAGGAAATGTACAATGCCGGGCTCGACGCTTCGAAACCGAATCCGAATCCGAAACCGAAAAATTTCGGCGATGAAGGTTTTCCCGAAGGAACCGTCGCCGTCAAGCTGCTTTTTACGGCAGGCAACCTTCCTTATTTGAAAAATAGTCCGACCTGGGACGCCGACATCAAACGCGGAAAAGAGCCGCCGCAGAAAATGCGTCTGCTTCAGATTGATATTGCCATCAAAGACAAAATATCACCGACCGGCTGGGTTTTCGGCACATTTATACATCACGACGACGCGCCCGAAATGAAGTATCCGGACGCTCTTGCGGAAGATAAAAAAAACTGGCTGAGAATGGTTCCGGTCGGTATGATGTTCGGAAACGATGTCGGCGAATTTCCCGCGCTTAAAGAGCCTTTCGAGACTTATCTGAACGACACGATTCCCGTTCCGCAGCATTACGGCTGCGAAAAACGACTGAACGGTCCGGTCGATAACGCTCGCTCGTCGTGCATTTCCTGCCACGCGCTGGCGGAAGTCGCGCAGGATTTTACGAAAATAAGATTTAAGGAAAAAACGGGCTGCACGACCGAGGAAGATATAAAATTCTGGTTTAAAAACATCAATCCGGCGAGCAAAAACGCGATTGACAGAACATTCAGCCAATCGACGCCGGGCAGAAAAATTTTCTCTCTCGATTACTCGCTTCAACTTTCGGAAGGCATCAAAAGATGCTGCGATTCGAGCGTTTGCCAGTGCAAAATCGAAGAAGTCTCGCGCGACGGCGTTTTTTAGGACGCTTCGTTAAATTCGGAATGAAAGGCAGAGTGATTTCAGTAACTCTGCCTTTCATTGAGGCGTCGTTCAACGAAGCGATGGTGAGGCATTAGGCAGCCGGTTTACGAAGGGTATTACTTGTTATTTCTCATAACGGCGAAAACGTTTCTCTGCGGTCTGATAAAGCCACGGTCGTTTAGCGAAAAATCGGTGCGGCTCACGCTGTTGCCGACATTTCCGCCGATGGCTTTGGCTATTCCGCCGTCTATTTCGACGATAACGTCGCAGTGACTGGCAAAATTTGCAGGCAAATCGTCAAAAGTCCTCGGACTCAAACGCCACTGGCAAATCATATCTCCAACCTCCGGTTTATGCTCTTCGAGCCGGAAAAGCCAGAACGGAGCATTTTCGTCGCCGTCGTTACGTTTTCGTTTCGAATCGCGAATATATTTGGAGTGCGCCGGGGAAAACATGAAATTCGTATATCTTGCCTCGCGCATAATAAACGAAATAAACGCTGCCGACCACGGCACTCCTACGTCATCACCGTCGAGATTCTCTCCGATTGCCTGCCAGTAATCACCGACCCGGCTTGTAAAAGGTTCGATGGTTTCCTTGCCCGTACCTCGATTGAAGCGATTCCATTCGGTCAGCGCTCCTTGTATCAGACGCTCGCGCTGTTCGCTCATCGCTTCACGCAGAAATCTCGCGGCGGCAAAGCCTCTGCGCGTCGTACCGCTGACAACTGTTTCGACCTCGCGGAACACCTGTCCGTGCGCGTCGTCGAGAGCTTCGACTTCGTGCCCGCGCGGAAGCACGAGAATAATGTTTCCCGGCTCGGTGACCGGCGCGCTCCGCAAATTCAATCCGGAGGCATTTACTTTCATTTTTGACATAATTTTTTCTCCTTATTTTTTCTAAAAATTTTATTGTTTGAATTTTTCGCGCGAAACGGCTTTTTCACCAGCTATTTTTCTTTTCCCATAGAACCGGCTAATAAAACCCTTCTATATGTAAACGCACCGAAATGCACCGAAAACTAACATTTATTTTTCGGTTTTTTTGGAGAAAACCTGAAAAAAATCGGAAACGGGTGAATAAGGGTGTTTTGGGGCAACTTTCGATATAATTGTTTCAAGACAATTATGGAACCTCTAGCAAGTAAAATCAGACCTCAAAATTTGGACGAATACATCGGGCAGAAGCATCTGGTCGGGACGGGCAAGCCGATTCGGATTGCAATCGAGCAGGGACATATTTTTTCGTTCGTTCTCTGGGGAACGCCGGGAACGGGCAAGACGACGCTCGCGCGGATTTATGCAAATGCGATTAATGCCGAGTTTTACGAGCTTTCAGCCGTTTCCGCCGGGAAGGAAGATATTCGCAAAATCATCGGTCGCCCGAAAGAGGAAAATCGCCCGCGCGTTTTGTTTCTCGACGAAATTCACCGTTTTAATAAAGCCCAGCAGGATTTTCTCCTGCCGTTCGTCGAATCGGGCGAGCTTGTTTTAATCGGCGCGACGACCGAAAATCCGAGCTTTGAAATAATTCCCGCGTTGCTTTCACGCCTGCGCGTCTTCGTTCTCGAAGAATTTACGGAAGAAGATATGTCGGCGATTATTGACCGGACGGATTTTAAATTAGACAAAGACGCGAAAGACTGGCTGATTGCGATGGCAAACGGCGACGCGCGACAGGCAATCACGATGCTTGAAAATACGGCGCGGCTTTATGACAAAATCTCGATTGAAACGCTCAAGGAAACTCTCCAATCGAAATTTCTGCGTTACGACAAGCAGGGCGAAGAGCATTACAACGTCATCAGCGCGTTTATCAAATCGATGCGCGCGTCGCAGCCCGACGCGGCGATGTATTATCTCGCCAGAATGATTGAAGCGGGCGAAGACCCGAAATTTATCGCGCGGCGAATGGTGATTTTCGCATCCGAAGACATCGGACTGGCAATGCCGACGGCTCTGGTCGTCGCCAACGCCGTTTTTCGCGCCGTCGAGACAATCGGACTGCCCGAAGCCGGAATAAATCTCGCTCACGGCGTCGCGTATCTGGCAAACTGCGCGAAGGATAAAAGCGCGTATGAAGCATACGGAATGGCGCTCGAAGACGCGCGAAAATACGGCAATCTACCCGTTCCGATGAATCTGCGAAACGCGCCGACGAAATTAATGAAAAAAATCGGCTACGGCGAAGGCTACGAGAAATATACAAACGAAGATTTGCTGCCGAAAAAATTAAAGGGCAAGAAGTATCTGAAAAGGAAAAACAAAGAAAATTCTGACTGATATTAGCAGTTAATATAAAGAGTTACCTGCTATTGCGTTTGAATGATACATCAGACACGTTTTTTCCTGTCAATTGCCTTGATACTTGAATTTCTTAATCTGTTACTTGATGCATTAAATATCAACCAGCCAAAAGCAATTAAAACTATTGGGACAAAGAAAGCTGACCATCCCATTTTTTGAAAAAGAAAGTCAGCAATATAAGCGCCCACATGCCCAAGCCAATTATGGATTTGCGCCGAAGATACTTTACCGGGAATATCATTGGCGTTATAGCTAATCAGCGATAAAAATATCAGAATTGACACTGACAAACAAAATATGCTGTAAATTTCTAATTGGGGTCCTGAGATTGTGTAAATCTTACTGTTCGTTTTCTTTAGGAACCATCGACCAGACCCGATAATTAATGATTGTCGAATGTTCCCTGTTTTAAGATAATTCTCGTACTCGACTAATCCTAATGCACAAAGAAAAAGAGTAATCAGGAGCAGGATTATAAGAGAGAACATCGATAAACTCGTTATTTCTGCAACCTTATTGCCTAATATACTTACAACAAAGGCTAGCAACATATTTACAGTAATCAAAACATATTTTGTGCCTGAAGATTTAGCCATATCTTGATCCCAAATTATTATCTTCGCCATCGCACTGCGATTAATTTATGATTATCCCGAATGAAAATAAATCATTTCTCTCATTTTTGCAATAAATTTTCAAAAATTTCGCAACACGGTTTTTGTTCACTAATTAGCAAATTTACTTTAAATTTACGCGCTCGCTTCCGTCTGGTTTACATTCAATTCTGAGTTTATTGCTAACCCAACCGAAATTTCCTATACTTTCGACAAGCAGATTTAACTAATTCCTGATGTCGTCTAATCATTCACAATCAAACGAAAATAAAAATCCAGACTCGATGATTGGTCAGCGCATCGGCGTTTACGAGCTGAAAAAGGAAATCGGGCGAGGCGGGATGGGCGCGGTTTATCTGGCGATGCGAGCCGACGGCGAATTTGACCATTCGGTTGCCATCAAGCTTATCAAGCGCGGAATGGACACGGACTTGATTCTCAAACGCTTTCGCCGCGAGCGGCAGATTTTAGCCGCGCTCAATCATCCGAACATCGCGTTTTTCTACGGCGGCGGCTCGACCGCGGACGGCTTGCCGTATTTCATAATGGAATTTATCGAAGGCGAGCGGATTTACCGGTTTTGCGACGACAACCGGCTGAATATCGCGCAGAGACTCGAAATTTTCCGCCAGGTTTGCGACGCCGTCGAAGCCGCGCACCAGATTCAGGTCATTCACCGCGACATCAAGCCGTCAAATATTCTGGTCAAGACGGACGGTAAAGTTAAGCTGCTCGATTTCGGCATCGCAAAGGTTTTGGACACCGAATCGGAAGCCGCAGATAATGAACCGACGGCGACGCAGATGCGCGTTTTAACGCCCGAATACGCTTCACCCGAACAGATTTGCGGCGAGCCTGTAACGCCCGCGTCCGACATTTACAGCCTCGGCGTCGTACTTTTTGAATTATTAACCGGACATCGCCCGTATCGCCTGAAAAGACACTCGCCGCACGAAGCCGCGCGTATTATCTGCGAAGAACAGCCGTCGCGCCCGAGCGAGTCTCTGAGACGTGGAGAAGAGGAGAAAAGGAGAAAAGGTGAGAGATATTTTGATTCGGCTGAAGTTATTTCCTCTTCTCCTCTTCTCCTTTTCTCCTCTTCTCAACTTGAAGGCGATTTGGACAAAATAATTCTCAAAACTCTTAGAAAAGATGCGTCCGAGCGTTATCAAACAGCGGCGGAATTGGCGGAAGACATTACGAATTTTCTCGGAAATCGTCCCATCAAAGCCGAAGCTTTCGCGGAGGAGAAGAAAATTCCCGAGCCGTTTAAATCCGAAAAGGATTCGGTGGCGATTTTGCCTTTCAAGATTTTCGGCGCGGGCAATACAAACGAGACGGGCGATGAATTTTTAGGAATCGGTTTAGCCGACGCGCTCGTTTCACGCCTGAGCGGAATGCAGCGCCTGATTGTGCGCCCGACAAGCTCGGTTTTGCGTCTCGGCGACTCGACCGACCCGTTTTTCGCCGGAAATGAACTCGGCGTCGATTACATCGTCGAAGGAAATATCCGCCGCTTCGGCGACACTTTGCGCGTCAGCGTTCAGCTTTTGTCGGTCAAAGACAACGACACGCTCTGGGCGGGAAAGTTTGACGAAAAATACACGGACGTTTTGAGTCTGGAAGATTCGATTTCACAGAAAGTCGGCGAAACTCTGATTCCGCATCTTTCGGGCAAAGAGCGAAAGATACTGCAAAAACGCGGAACGGACAACGCGAAAGCTTATGAATTTTACCTGCGCGGGCGATATTTCTGGAATCAACTGACGGTCGACGGGCTTGCGCGCTCGTTTGAATGCTACAACCGCGCCATCGAAATCGCGCCCGATTACGCGCTTGCTTATACGGGAATTGCCGAATATTACAATTTTCTCGGCATTTTCGCCGTCGCGCCGTTTGCCGAAACGGCTGCCGCTTCGAAAAAAGCCGCGCTTCAGGCGATTTCGATTGACGAAACATCAGCCGAAGCCTACGCCGCGCTCGGCGTCGCCGTTTTTATGGGCGAATTCGATTGGGACGCGACCGAAAAACATCTGAAAAAATCAATCGCTCTGAATCCGAATTACGCGCTCGCTCGCATCTGGTATTGCTATTATCTGGCGATGAAGGGAAATTTTGAAGAAGCAATCCGGCAGATAAACCGCGCGATAGAGTTCGACCCGCTGACGCCTTACGTCGGGCAGACTTTGAATTGGACGCTTTTTCACGCCGGACGCACCGGCGAGGCAATCGATTCGACACGACTTTTGCTCGAAAGAGAGCCGAATTATGCGCTGTCGCATTTTTTCCTCAGCTCGGTTCTCTGGCACGCCGGACAATATGATGAATCGATAAAAATCGCGCAGCGCGGCATCGAGATTTTGGGCAGAATTCCGTATTCGCTCTGCTGGCTGGCGTCGGCTTACGCAGCCGCCGGAGAAAAGGAAAAAGCTTTTGAGCTGATTGAAGAAATCGAGACGATGAGCGTTTCGCGCTATGTTTCGCCTTACCTGACGGCAATGATTTACAGCAATCTGGGCGACCGCGCGCGCGCATTTGAATACCTGGAAAAAGCTCTGGAAATCCGCGACGGACGCCTTGCGTGGCTGGCGATTGACCCGCAGTTTAATATTCTGCACGACGACGCGCGCTATCTGGAAATTCTGCGAAAAACGAATAATCCGCTTTATCAGCCGAGGGCGAAAATTAAAAAGACGCCGCCGATTATCGCCATTTTGCCGCTCAAATCGATTTCTTATGACAGCGAATCGCAGACGGGCGACCAATTCTTGGGAATCGGTCTGGCTGACGCGCTGATTACGCGTCTGACGAATATCAAGCGCATCGTCGTGCGCCCGACCAGCTCGGTTTTGCGCTACGCGGAAGAGACGACCGACCCGTTCGAAGCCGGACGCAAACTCGATGTCGAATTTATTCTGGACGGGAATTTTCGCCGCGTCGGCGACCGCATCCGCGTCTCGCTCCAGCTTTTATGCGTCAAAGAAAACGCTTCGCGCTGGGCGCAGGTTTTTGACGAAAAATTTACCGACGTTCTGGAATTGGAAGATTCCATCTCCGAAAAGGTTACGCAATCGCTTGTCTCAAAGTTGACCAGCGAAGAACATAAACAGCTTGCGAAACGCGGCACGAACAACGTCGAAGCTTACGAGACGTACTTACGCGGGCGTTATTTCTGGAATCAATTCACGCAGGAATCTCTGCCGAAAGCTCTTCAGGCTTTTGAAAAAGCGGTCGAGCTTGACCCGGAATACGCGCTCGCCTATATCGGCATCGCCGATTTTTATAATTGGGGCTGCATTTACGGTCTGCTGCCGCCGTCGGTAAGCTATCCGAAATTGATGGCGGCAACGAAAAAGGCTCTGGAAATCGACGACCAGCTCGCCGAAGCTTACGCCGAACTCGGTCTGACCTTATCGAATCAATGGAAATACGCAGAAGCGATGAAAAATCATCGCCGCGCCATCGAGCTTAATCCGAATTTTTCGCTCGCGCACGAATGGCTTTCCGCCGTTCTGGTCAGCACCGGCGAGTTTGAAGAAGGCGCGAGGGAAATTAGAATCGCCGAACAGCTCGACCCTCTGTCTTTGCGGGCGAAAACCTTAACCGCGTGGACATTTTACCAGGCGCGGATGTTTGACGAAGCGCTCGCTAAAGGACGCGAAATTATCGAGCTTGATAAAAATTACCCGCAGGGACATCTTCAGGTCGGAAACGTTTTGCCGCAAATGGGCAGACCTGAAGAAGGCGCGGCGGCGTGCAAAAAAGCTTTTGAGCTGATGCCGAATTCGGCGCTGGTTATTTACCCGCTTTGCTCGGCTCTCGGTGCGGCGGGCGAAATCCGCGAGGCGCGAAAATATCTCGAATATCTCGAAAAAATGGCAAAAGAGATTTACATCAAGCCGTATTTTATAGCAATGTGTCATCTCGCCGTCGGCGAAATCGACCGCGCTTTCGAGTATTTTAAAACGGATTTTGCCGAAAAGGATATGTGGGTAATCTGGTGGGGAACCGAACCGAAGCTCGACTCGATTCGCAATGATTCGCGTTACCGGGAATTATTGCGGCAAACCAATAATCCGATAATCAAGCTTTTAGAAAAATAAAAAAAGGATGAAATCTGCCCTTTCCATCCTTTTTTTCCGTGCTTCCGTTTGTGAATATAATCAATCTCAGCAAATTTTCATCTGCCCTCTGATTACTAATGCGTATTTTTCGGGCAAAAAGTATCAGACAAATTTTTAATAAAAATTTATGCGGCAAAATTCCCCATTTTTGAAAAAGAACACCTGTCCTTTATGCCCCATTTTCCCCGATTAACCGGGCTTTAAATTCATCGGAATAAAATGTGTTTTTGAGAGATAATCCTTTATTTACAATAGTTAATGTCGAAACTGAAAACCTTCAAAAATCTGGCACATCACTTGCCATACTGCATAAGCGTTGGATGCTTTCGCATTCCGAGGCTGAAAGCACTCAACTCTCTTCAATTAAGTACTCTCTACTTAATCTTTGAATACAACACGGACAGAGGATTCTGAGAATTTTGTTAAAAAGTTCTCAGAATCCTTTATCCAAAACCTTAAACGATAAACTGGCAACCCCGTAGCGATGCGGGCGCGCAAAGCCGTGAGTCTCACTTCCGTCTGAGATTGTCTGGTTCCCGAAATGAGGTATATGAAATATTATTTATTATTAATCCCGACTTTTTTGTGTCTCACACTCCTTGCATTTGTGGTTTCCCCAACCGCTGCGTCGGCTCAAACCTTTGGCGCGACACATATTACAAAAAACTCCTCAAGCAATACTACCGGCACCTCAACTCTCGAACGACAGGTTTTTGAGCTTATCAATCGAAAACGCGCCGAAAACGGTTTGCAGCCGCTTGTCTGGAGCGAGCGTGTCGCGCAGGTGGCGCGTCTTCATTCGAGAAATATGGCTTCGTATAATTTTTTCAGCCACGTCGGCGTCGACGGCAAACGTGTCGATAGCCGCGCAAACTCTACGGGACTGAGCTGGCGGTCGATTGGCGAAAATATCGCGTATAATCGCGGCTTTGGCTCTCCGGCGGAACGCGTGGTCGAACAGTGGATGCGCTCGACCGCGCACCGCGAAAATCTGCTCAGCGGCGGCTGGAAGGAATCGGGAATCGGAATCTCAATCACTTCCGACGGAAGATATTATTTCACACAGGTTTTTATCAAAAAATAACTCACCCTCACCGTTAACAAAAAGGATGAAGTTTTGCCGCATTGCTTCATCCTTTTTTTTATTTCTACAGACGAAAATAGCGGATTTTATAAAAAATTTATGAACGCAATGGCTCGAAGAAGGTCGAAAGTTGTAATGTATATGCCGCGTGATATAATTTTCACTGTGAAAAGCTCCCTCCACGCATTGGTTATCGATGATGAACCGCAGATTAGCGGCTTTGTCGCACAGGTTCTAGCCTCGGAAGGATGGCAGGTCAGCGAAGCGCGAACTGCGGAGCAGGCATTTGAAATGCTGCAAAAGCAAAGCTGGTCGCTCGTTTTTTGCGACGTAGTGCTTGGCGGCACGGACGGTTATGCTGTTTTGCGACGCTTTTCCGAGCAGCAGCCCGAAGCGCGTTTTGTCCTGATGACCGGACACGGTTCAGCCGCCGGCGCGCTCGACGCAACCGCCATCGGCGCATACGATTATTTAACCAAACCCTTTGCCGTTGACGAGATTATTACTATCTCCACAAACGTCCGCGAGCAATACCAGCTTCGCGCCAAACACGAAAAATCCGGTCGTGAAACCACGTCTTTCGGCTACAAATCCGACATTCCTTTAATCGGAAAAAGCCCGAAATTCGTCGAATGTCTGAAAATGGTCGGGCGTGTCGCGCCGACAAATCTGCCCGTTCTGATTGCGGGCGATTCGGGAACGGGCAAAGAAGTCGTCGCAAAGGCGATTCACCAGCGCAGCAATCGCGCTTCGGGCGCGTTTGTAACCGTTAACTGCGGCGCGATTCCGGTCGAGCTGATTGAATCGGAATTATTCGGACACGCGAAAGGCTCTTTTACCGGCGCTGACCGCGAGCGCGTCGGGCTTTGGGAAGAAGCCAACGGCGGCACGCTTTTTCTGGATGAAATCACCGAAACAAGTTCGCTTTTTCAGGTCAAGCTGCTTCGCGCTTTGCAGGAAGGCGAAATCCGCCGCGTCGGTTCGAATCGCACGACAAAAGTTGATGTGCGCGTCATCGCCGCGACAAACCGCGACATCGAGCAGGAAGTGCGCGAAGGTCGTTTCCGGCAGGATTTAATGTACCGGCTCAACGCCGTTACGATTGAGCTTCCGCCGCTTCGCGAGCGCGTCGAAGATATTCCGCTTCTCGCCGAGCATTTTGCTAAACAGGTTCGCGCGCCCGGCGCGATGCCGCTGAAATTTTCTACCGACGCGATTGAAGTGCTCAAAAATTACAACTGGCACGGCAATATCCGCGAGCTGGAAAACGCCGTTCTTCACGCCGTATCCTTGAGCGACGATGTCGTTTATCCCGAACATCTGCCGTCGCGTATCCGGTATTTTGCCGAATCCGCCGCGCAGTCAGCCGAAACGTCCGAACAAATCGGTTCGACGCCGCTGAAGCGCGACGATAACTGGGTTTCGCTCGCCGAAATGGAAGAAAAATATGTCGCTCAGGTTCTCGCGCACACGGGCGGCAACAAACAGGCGGCGGCGCGTTTGCTGAACATCGACCGCAAAACTCTCACCCGAATTCTCAGTCGTGCCAACTCTTAAAGATAAAAACGCGCAGATGCGGAAAAATGTCTTTGTTTGTGAGGAAAATGGATGTAGCTAAATGCCCCAGCTCATCCGTTTTTCTTTTTACAAATAAAGGCGTTTTTCTTTTAAATCTTTTGTTTTAATCATTTAACAAATGGCACGGAGATTGCCAGTTGTTAATTGCAGTAATAGTTCTGCTGTCTGCAAGATTTTAGATAATTACGTCCCATACGAAATAATTTATGAAAGATTTTGTAAAAGAATGGAAGGTTGAGGCTCAGGGAGTAATCTTTGAAGCCAAGTTTGAAGAATTAAGACAATGGATTGCCGAAGGCGCGGTTTTACCTTCGGACAGAGTAAAACGCGGAGATTTGCGCTGGCTGGCTGCCGAGAAAGTCCCGGAACTTTGGGAGTTTTTCAACTCATTCAACGAAAACGGCGCAATTTCCGCAGACAATTCCAAGTCTGAATACGAAGAATTCCAAACCCAGTTCGCCTTTGAAAATTCAACCGAAGAAAATGAAGCGCCGCAGGAAGATGAGACAATCTGCTTTATACATACGGATTCGGAAGTCGTTTATGCCTGCGATGTCTGCAAGCACTTTTTTTGCAAAGCCTGCCCGAAATCCTTCGGCGGCAGCGTAAAGCTCTGTCCCTTGTGCGACGCGCTGTGCAGGTCTGTCAGCGAGCCGGTCAACATCAATAAATCGGTCGGCGCGGTTAATAAACCTTATTCGAAAACCGCCGCAAACGAAAAAAATCCCGCAAATCAAGACGAATTGCAAGATTCCGGTTTTACAAAAATGCTTGAAACCGCGTTGCCCACTGTATTTTCCAGCCTCTCCAAACTGCGCCGTTCATAAGAAAATCCAAAACTCCCGACACTTTTATAAAAATATGCAATCCCTCCATAATCAAACAAAAATACTCCTGATTGGCGATAATTTCGGCAAGCTCGAAGGCGCGACTTCCGCGCTTCTCCAAGCCGGGTACGATGTGCTGCCGACTATCGGCGGGCGCGAAGGCTTTCGTCTTGCGCGGCGCGAGAAACCTGATTTAATCATCAGTGAAATCGATTTGCCGGACATTTCCGGCTTGGAGCTGTGCCGGATGATTCGCGCAGACCGTGAATTATGCGCGACTCCGTTCGTATTTATAAGCGAAACGCATCAGGACGGCGATGTCGTCAACGATATTTGCCGCGCCGGAGCCGACGATTTTCTCACGGAATTTTCCAATCCGCAGCAGCTTACGGCAAAAGCCGCGTGGTTTATCGAGCGAAAAAATTCCGAGGAAAGCCTGCGAAATTATTACCAGATTTTGCGCGACCGGCAGATTCAAATTACGGGAATCATCAAGAACGTTTCCAACCTGTTTACTGATTTGGATTTCGAGCTTAAAACCGAATCTTCCGAAGAAAACGACAGCAAACAGCTCGATAAAAGAATAGATTTGGGAATGAGCATGGTCAGCGCGCTGGCTAACCTTTTAAACGAGCAGATAAAGGCTCTGAATATCGGCGAACGCTCGCTTCGCGGCGAAATTTTCGTCATCAATCCGCAGCCGCACGATTATCGCCCCGATTCGCAGTCGATAACTTACGATTTAGTAATAGATTAAACTTGCCCGCGCAACGAAAAATTCCAATGGATTCTACCCCCAAAATTTTGTACCTGATTAACAGCGAAGACGAAGTCATTTTCGCGGAGAACGAATGTTTTCAATTCGTTTCCGATAAAAACGCTGATTTTATCAGCCCGGAAAATCAACTGCGGCAGAGCCTCTGGGATTTGATATACGACGACGCGACCGAAGACTTTTACCGGATGCTTTTAAAGCAGGTTCGCGCCGGATATTCCGTCAAGTTCAAGGTTCGATGCGGCGCTGCGAAGCGGCAAAGACTTATGAGAATGACCGTTTCTTTACGGCAAAACGGCGATGTTCAGTTCGGTGCGCGGACGGTTTGGACGGATGAGCTTCGCCCGCAGAATTTCCTCAACGGAACTGTCTCACATATGGATGAAGTAATTATTATCTGCTCCTGGTGCAACAAAATTAAGGTCGATGAAGGCGATTGGCAGGAAATCGAAGAATTTCAGGAGAATTTGGGTTTGTTCGACCTTGAAATTCTCCCGCAGCCCTCTCACGGAATGTGCGACGACTGTTACAAAATCGTATCCGAAAAGTTCCAAAAATAATTTAAGAACAAAATAAAAAAAGAAACACGAAATTGAGCTAATAAATTTCGTGTTTCTTTTTTTATTACAGGCTTTTATGCCGCATACTTTTTTCCGTCAGCAGCTTTTCGAATTCACCGGCTGAAACCGGTTTGCTGTATAAATAACCCTGCCACTCGTCGCATCTGAGCAGGTGCAGAAAACTGAGCTGCTCTTCGGTTTCGACGCCTTCGGCAACGACTTTTAATTTCAGATTGTGCGCGAGCGTAACGATTGCCATGACAAGCGCCGCGTCGTCCGGGTTGGTCGTAACGTCGCTGACAAAGGATTTGTCGATTTTCAGAATATCTATCGGCAGGCGCTTCAAATATCCGAGCGAAGAATAACCCGTTCCGAAATCGTCTATCGATATTTTTATTCCGAGTTCTTTTAGCTCGCCAAGTGTTTTTACTGCCGATTCGGCATTCGTCATAATCGAGCTTTCCGTAACTTCCAGATTCAGGCAGCAAGGATTTAATTTCGTTTCTTCGATTATTTTGATTATCGTCTGCGCCAGATTTTGTTCCTGAAACTGGCGGGCGGACAAATTTACGGCAACCTGTAGATTAAAACCTTCGTCCCGCCAGAACTGGCTCTGAGCGCAGGCGGCGCGCAGAATCCATTCGCCAATCGGCACGATTAATCCGGTTTCTTCCGCCAGAGGAATAAACTCCAACGGTGAAACGAGTCCGAGTTCGGGATGATGCCAGCGAACGAGCGCTTCCATTCCGATAATTTTTCGCGTATTAATATCGATTTTCGGCTGGTAGAAAACCTCGAATTCGTCGCGTTCCAGCGCGCGGCGCAGATTATTCTCCAACGCCAGACGTTTGAGCGCTTTGACGTTTATGTCGGCGGTGTAAAACTGATAGCTGTTTCCGCCCATCTCATCGGCGCGGGAAAGAGCCGCTCCGGCATTCTTTAAAAGCGTCTGCGAATCCCTGCCGTCAACCGGAAAAAGGCTGATTCCGATTCCTGTGGTGATAAAAATTTCGTGTTCTTTAATGATGAACGGCTTTTTGAAAGATTCGAAAATATCGTTGGTAATCTCGACGACATCTTCGGTGCTGACCTGCGTTAAAAGCATGGCAAATTCATCGCTTTCAAATCTCGCAAGCGTCGAGCCTTCGCGGGAATGCTCTGTCAAACGACTGGCTACGTCCTGCAATAACTGGCTTCCGAGCGAATGTCCGAGCGTATCGCGCACCTCTTTGAACTTGTCCAGAGAAATAAAAAGAACCGCCACGCCCTGATTTTTCTGCGCCGAAACAAGCGCCTGCGAAAGACGGTCTTCAAACAAAATCCGGTTTGGCAAATTGGTCAGCGCGTCGTGATAAGCCAGATAATTTAGCTGCGCCGTTCTTTGTTTGACCAGTTCTTCGAGCTGATTTTCGTGTTTGCGTTTTGAAACGAGCAGCGAGTGATGTTCGAGCGCGCGCCGGACAGCCAGCTCGACGTGTTCAAGCTCGAAAGGCTTTTTGATGTAATCGAACGCGCCGACTCTTATCACTTCGATTGCGCTGTCAATCTTATCATTACCGCTAATCATCATCACGACCGTATCGGGCGATGATTTATAAACATTCGGAATGAGTTCGATTCCGGTCATTCCGCCCATATTTATGTCGCTTATCACCAGATTGAACGTTTCCTGTTTTAGGAGTGAAAGAGCCTTTTCAGCCGATTCTACCGTCGTACAGTTATAATCTTCGCTCAAAATATCGCGCAGCAGATTTCTGACGAGCGGTTCGTCGTCAACAATTAAAATATTAGTTTTTTGATTACCTGTATCTATCATACGTCCAACTTCCGGTTAGAAAAGGGGAGACAGACTGTCTGAACGTCATCCGAAGCTTGTCCTGTGTGGGAATAAAAGCGCGGAAACTTTGCCGCCCGTTTATGCCCGTTCTTCTGTCAGAAAACTACTCTGAAATATCAGATAAATTGTATTATTTATAGATAGTCCTTTATCCATCAATAGTCAACAGGGCGTTCAAACAATCTTTTACCCGGAGGAAATAGAAAATCAAAAATCTGTTCCTATTGAGGCAATTTGCGTTCCGCACCGGCATTTGCTTCTTACTTTATCCTTAATCTTGCCGACAAATGATTTATTCATTCGACGATACGGCTGACCTGCCGGTCAGGAATCGCGGATTAACGCGAAAAGACCGAAATCAGTCAGATTGTTTCGGTCTTTTTGTATCAATTTGCAGTTTTGGTTTATTGCGAATTTATTCAAACAACCGGATTTCTCATTTCGCTTTCGCGTCCAGCAATTCTTCGACTTTACCGGCGAGAGCGTTAAAAGTGAACGGCTTCTGGATAAAATTCGAGCCTGTTTCAATAATGCCCTGACGAACTATCGCGTCATCCGTGTAGCCCGACATATAAAGGACTTTTATGCCGGGACGCAGAACGGCTAAACGCTCGGCTAATTGGCGACCGGACATTTTAGGCATCACTACATCGGTTACGACCAAATCGATTTCAGAGTCCGGCTGCTCGCAAAAAGCCAGAGCTTCTGCGCCGTTGCTTGCTTCGATAACCGTATAACCGCAGGTTTCAAGAATCTGACGACTCAGATTCCTGACTATTTCTTCGTCCTCGACGAGCAGAATCGTTCCCGTTCTATTCAGAACTTTCTCGGATTCAACGCTTATTTCGTCAGACGCTTCGGCTTTCTCGTCAATGCGCGGCAGGTAAATTTTAAATATCGTTCCCTCGTCGGGTTCGCTGTAAACCCAGATATATCCGCCCGATTGTTTGACGATGCCGTAAACGGTCGCCAGCCCGAGCCCCGTGCCTTTGCCCATTTCCTTAGTGGTGTAAAACGGTTCGAAGATATGCTGGAGAGTTTCCTTGTCCATCCCCGTTCCTCTATCGCTTACCGATACCACTACAAACGAGCCGGCGCGCGCGCTGATATGCCGGGCGGCGTAATCTTCGTCGAGATAGACGTTGGCTGTTTCAATAGTCAGTTCGCCGCCGTCGGGCATCGCGTCGCGCGCGTTGACCGCCAAATTCATAATCACCTGCGTGAGCTGTCCGGGGTCGGCTTCGACGCGACCGAGCTTTGGAGAGAGATTTGTAATAAGCTGCACATCTTCGCCGAGCAGGCGCTTGAGCATCATACTTATCTCGACTATCGAGTGATTAATATCGACGACTTTCGGCTTTAAAACCTGCCGTCGGCTGAAAGCCAGGAGCTGATTTGTCAGCGCGGCGGAGCGCTCGCCCGCTTTTTTAATCTCCTGAATGTTTTTCCGCAAAGGGTCGTCTTCGCCTAAACGCCTGAGCGTCAAATCGCTGTAGCCGTTGATTGCCGTCAGCATATTGTTAAAATCGTGCGCGATGCCGCCCGCCAGCCGCCCGACCGATTCGAGCTTTTGTGATTGGCGAAGCTGCTCGGCGCGATTTTGTTCCTGTTCAAAAAGACGCACGTTCTCAATCGCGTTGGCGGCAATATTGGCAGCCATGCGCATCGCGGAAGCGTGCTCTTCCGCATAGGCGTCAGGCTCGTAGCTCTGAACCTCGATTGCGCCGATAACTTTGCCCATCATCTTCATCGGAGCAACAATCGTCGAGCGCGGCTCTCTTTCATCTTCATCAAAGCCTAAATGTACATACGTCGTTTTTATATTGCGAGTATTCAGAAAATCATTAATAATCGTTACTTCGCCCGACTTTATCGCCCGTCCGGCATGTCCATCGCCAACGCGAACCGGCTCCATGCCCGAAACGTCCGACTCCTTGCCGTTATACCATAAATAAATGGCTTTGCGAACGCCTTTTTCCTCGTCGTAGAGCGAGATAAAAAGCGCCGAACAAGGCACTGAAGCGAGTGCGAAATCGAGAAGCGCGCTGAAGATGGTTGCAAGGTCGCGCGCAGCGCCTGATTTTTGCGCCAGGGTCGAAAGCCGCTGCAACAAGCGGTCGTATTCACGAATGGCGCGCTCGTTGGCTTCGCCAATCGCTTTTTCCGCTTCCTTTCGTTCGGTAATATCGCGCGCAACGACCAGAACTGCCTTCATATTATTGTAAACAAAAGGCGTACCGCTAACTTCAACGTCAATGACCGCTCCGTCCAGACGGATATATTTTTCCTCGGCAAAAGGAGCTTTTTCACCTTCAAGAATGCGCTCGATTCGCTCGATGACAAATTCGCGGCAGTCTTCGTGAAGAAAATCGAGCATCGTTTGCCCGTTAATCTGCGACGGATTTGACGCGCCGAATAGTCCGGCGCACGCCGAGTTGTGAAAAATGATTTTGCCGTTGCAGTGCACCATAACCGCGTCGGGCGATAATTCGATTAACTGTCGAAAGCGTCGCTCGCTCTCGCGCAGGCTGTCTTCATTCTGCTTGCGCCCGGTTATGTCCATATTCACGCCGACGAGACGCGACGGCGCGCCGTTTTCGTCGTGAAAAACTCTGCCGATAGCGTATATCCAGCGAAGACTTCCATCTGACCGGATAAGGCGAAACTCCATATTAAATTCGCCCTTTGCCAGCGCCGCATCCATTTCTCGCTTCACTACGGGTAAATCTTCCGGGTGAATGTATTTTTCCCAATCCTCGAATTTATCGACGGAAGCCGTCGCCGGAATTCCGTATAAAGATTTCAATTCCGAAGAGGCGACGATAGTTCTTGTCCGGAGGTTCAGCTCAAAGCTTCCGATTCCCGCAATTTGCTGCGCCAGCGTCAGGTGTTCTCTGCTCTTGAGCAAAGCTTCTTCAGCCTGCTGTCGCTCATTTGCCTCCAAAAGCAATGAAATCAAACTTGCCATCGAACCGGCGAAATTCTGCTCGTCCAGCTTCCACTCGCGTGCATCGCCGATGTGCTCGTGGCAAACAATGCCGACGACCTGTCCGCCCATACGAATGGGAATATCCAGTATCGACGTAATATTCAGAGGCGCGAGATATGATTCTAAAAATTCGCCGGTTCTGGGGTCGGTGTGAGCATCGTGCGCGGCAATCGCCTCTTCTTTCGCCAGAGCCTCAAAGTATTTCGGGTAATCGGATTTTGTCAATTCAAAACCTTCGAAGTGTCGATTTTCGTTCAGCTCATATAAATCAATCGCCTTCATCATCGATTTGTCGTCATTATAGAGCCAGACGCTGACACGCGACGTTTCAATGATTTGCGCCGCCGTCTCGGTAATTTCTTTGATTGCCGTTTGAAGAGGAATATGGAAAAGCTTGTGGCGTTTTGTTAATTCTTCGAGAACTTTGTTTTGCTTCTGGAGCCGCGCCTGATTAGTTTGCAGAGCCTGCTCCGCCAGCTTGCGTTCGGTTATATTCAGCGCCGCGCCAATCATTCGCACCGGCTCGCCGTCTTCATAAATGATATAGCCGCGGTCGAGAATATAAGCGTATGAGCCGTCAGCCGAGCACAAACGGTATTCATCCATCCAGTAATTTTCCTTGCTTTTGATTATTGCCCGGGAATTCTTTTTAACTCTCTCTTTATCGTCGGGATGTATTGCGTTAGTCCATAGCTGGATATGCGATTCGCCTTCCTTCGGCTCGCGCCCGAGTAATTTGTAACACGCGTCGCTGTACCAAATCGAGTTTGTGCTTAAATTCCAATCCCAAAGCGCGTCGTTTGTCGCGCGGGCAGCCAGTTGAAAGCGCTCTTCGCTTTTCCGCAGCATTTCTTCAGCCTCCAGCTGCGCCGTTACGTCGCGATAATGCACCATGACAATATCAGACGGGATAAAGACACAGGTGATGTCCAGATGCTTTACATCGCCCGTATTTACAAAATTGAAAAGCGTTTCGCGTTTGACAACCGATTTCTCGTTAAAACAGCGGTTATAATCTTCGAGTATTTCGGGGGCTTCGCCGTACATTTCAGAGGCTTTTGTTCCGAGCAAACCGGATATTTCCCCGTTCGTAATCTCCACCGCCGCATCGTTGAAATCTACCAGCACAAAATCATCTCCGATTTTTTTCCACGTGCAAGTAGGAATGGGAATGCCTTTATATTGTGTCCTGAATCTCTCTTCGCTCTCGCGCAGGGCGGCGTCCGTTCGTTTGCGGTCGGTAATGTCCTCGACCATTCCGATGAGAAAGTGGTTTTCAACGCCCGAAAGGCGAATAGCCGAAACGGTCAGATTACCCCACATTATCTCACCGTTTTTTTTGATATATCGCTTTTCTACCCGGAAACTGTCGAGCTCACCCGCAAAAACCCGCTGCACCAGAGACATATTTCCGGCGGCATCGTCCGGATGTGTAAAATCCGTAAACGACAACTGCCGCATATCTTCGTCGGTATAGCCGAGCATCTGTTCCAACGCCGCATTGGTTTGAACCAGATGTCCCTGCGTATCAATCATCGCCATTCCGGTAGCTGCATTATCGAAAATAATTCGAAAGCGACTCTCGCTTTCGCGCTGCGATTGGAGAGCTTTTCTCTGATTGGTAACATCGCGTGAATTGACAATACCGACCAATCCGTTTGCCGGGTCGTCGAATTGTCTGCCGACCGACTCAATAATCCGCCACGAATTATCTTTGTGCCGAAACCTGTATTCAACCGTCTGAACAGTTTCCGTTCGCGTAATGGAATGTTCAAAATAAGCGAGAGTTTTGGCAAGGTCTTCGGGATGAATTAAATCAAAAGCGTTTTTATTTATCAATTCTTCCGGCGTGTATCCGAGGGCGGTTTCAATCGAAGGGCTTTCGTATAGTATCGTCCCGTCTGGAGCAAGAATGCTGATTATATCCGACGAATTCTCGATTAAACTGCGAAAGCGATTTTCGCTTGCCCGCAAAACGTCTTCCATACGCTTGCGCTCAATCAGACGAGAAGCGCGCGCAGCCAGATTGAGCGGGTCGTAGGGCGCTTCGATATAATCGTCCGCACCGCTTTTCAGTCCTTCGATGACATTTGCCGCATCCTTACGCAGAGCGCTGACGAGCAAAATCGGGGTCGTATTCAGCTTTTCGTCGGCGCGAATCATCCGGCACAGTTCGATGCCGTCGGTTTCGGGCATCATTACATCGCTGACTATTAAATCAGGCAATTCGCGGCGCGCGATTTTTAAGCCTTCGGCGGCGCTTTCGGCAGTCAGCACGCGGTAACCGGCGTCGCGCAAAATGACAGCCAGAAGCTCCATCTGGTCGGGCGCATCATTGATAGCGACAATTTTGTTACTGCTTATATCTTTCATTCGGTTCGCGTAAACATTTAAAAACGCGGATACATATCGCAAAGCCCGCCAAAATTACCGGCGCTCATCAATTTGCGAATAATTTTTGACGGGCAGTCGAAAGAATGTTCGGGATTGTCCGGCGGCTAAACGGTCTTAAGCTTCTATACCGATTCGGTGATGGAACTATATATCAATATTATGCGGGAAGCGAGTTATTTTCACTAAAAAAATCTGTATTTCCCTTCGTTACAATACTACGAATATGCGCGGTCGAATTCAACCCGGCAAGAGCTTCGACTATCGCCGGGTCGAATTTCGTTCCGGCTTCGACGCGCAAACGTTCGATTGCCTCTTCGTGCGTTAAGCCCGCCTGCAAAGAGCGCGGAAAGGTAAGCTTGTCGTAAGCGTCGGCAGCGGCGATAATGCGCGAATGAAGCGGAATCTGCTCGCCGCCGAGACCATTCGGATAACCGCTTCCGTTCCAATTTTCGTGCTGGTAGCGCAAAACCGAAGCGATTTCTTCCAAATCGGGAACGCTTTCCACCAGTTTCAGCCCGCGTTCGAGATTTTGTTTTGCAATCCAATGCTCTTCATCCGTCAGCGGCGCGTCCTTGCATAAAATATAATTGGGAATGCCGATATGCGCGGCTTCGTGCAGAAAGGCGGCGAGCGAAAGCTGTTCGAGCTCATCCGCATCGAGATTCAGATGCTGACCGACAGCCTCCGCACAATTTCTTACCCGGCGCGAATGTCCGTGCGCGTGCGGGTCTTTCAAATCGAGCATCTCGGAAATCACGCGCACAACGCTCTCCAGCGTCGTCTTCAGCCGTCCTTTGAGCCGTTCGTGTTCGAGCTTGAGCTGATGCTGGTTTTTAATCGTTTCGTAATGCTGAAGCGCGCGCTGGACGGTTTGCATCAAATCCTCGTTTACCCAGGGTTTAGCGACGTATTTATAAACAATACCGGAATTAATCGCTTCGACCAGAGCGTTTGCGTCGCTGTAGCCGGTGAGAATAATTCGAACGGCTTGCGGGCGCATTACGGCGGCTTTTTTCAGAAAATCGATGCCGGTCATCACGGGCATTCGCTGGTCGGAAATAATCAGCGCGACATCGTGCATACTGAGAAGCTCAAGCGCTTCTTCGCCGGATTCGGCGGTAATAACGTTGTGCTGCCGGCGAAAAAGCCGTTCGAGAATGCGTAAGTTTGCCGGTTCGTCGTCAACAATAAGAATTTTGTAGTTCATAAAATTTTGTAGTCCCCTGTAATTTAATTTGATTCGGCAGATGCCGTCTTTATCTCTCTCGGAAGCGTAACGGTGAACGTCGTTCCCTCGTTAAGCGCTGTTTTAACCTCGATTGTCCCGCCGTGTCGCTCGACTATTCCGAATGATATGGAAAGCCCGAGACCTGTTCCTTCGCCGACGGGTTTGGTCGTAAAAAACGGGTCAAAAATGCGTGTGATGTTCTCGGGCGAGATGCCTTTGCCCGTGTCGCTGATAGCAATTACGACGAATTTTTCGTCGGCGCACGTGGTTATGCGAACTTCGCCGCCATTTGTCCCGACAGCCTGCGCCGCGTTGACCAGAAGATTCATCCACACCTGATTTAATTGTCCTGAAAACGCGTCAATCGTCGGAAGCACGCCGTAATCGCGCGCGAGCTTGATGTTATCCGTGGTGAAATAACGGGACAGAAGCCGCAGAGTCGAATCGAGTCCTTCGTGAACGTCGGTTTTTTTGAATTCCGCTTCGTCGAGCCGTGAAAATGTGCGAAGGTTTTGAACAATATCGCGGATGCGCACCGCTCCGTCGCGGCAGTCGATGATAATCGAGCTTAAATCTTCAATCGTCGCGTGATAATCGATTTGCTCTTTAATTTCAGACGCGCCGGAGGCTATCGTTTCGGGCAATTCGGCATTGTCGTAATATTCGAGCAGATTCAGCAAATCGCAGAAATACTGGCTTAAAATCTCGATGTTTCCATAAACAAAGCCGACCGGATTGTTTAGTTCGTGCGCGATTCCGGCGGCGAGCTGTCCGAGCGAAGCCATTTTCTCGCTGTGAACAATCTGTGTCTGAAGCCGTTCGAGCTGCGCCTTGCCGCTTGCCAGCTCGTTGTTGCGCGATTCCAAATCTATTTTATACTGCCGCGCGTTCAGCATCAGCGCGCGTCTTTCCAACGCTCGCTCGGCGGTCAATTCCAAAACGTCCAAATCACATGGTTTTATCAAATAATCAAACGCGCCGAGCCGGATTGCGTCGAGCGCCCGCTGCGGTCGGTCAACGCCCGAAACCATAATCACCGCCGTGTAAGGATAATTTTCGATTATTTTTCGCAGCAGCTCGGTTCCCGAAAGTCCCGGCATAATCACGTCCGAAATGACGAGAGCGAACTCGTTTGTCTTCAGGTGCGCCAGCGCCTCGTTGACGGACGACGCCTCGACACATTCGTAGCGGTCGGAAAGACAGCCGACAAAAAGCTCTCGGACGATTTCTTCATCATCGACGATGAGAACCCGTTCTTTATCGGCATCCGCAAACGGAGCAAAATCTATCGATGAAATTCTTTCCGGCTGAAAAACCGGAGAAGACAGGTTAAGTAACATAGCGTTTATATCTTGTGAAGTTAAAGAGCAGGTTCATTAATATAAAGACACCTTCGGCTAAACTGACCGACCTTAAAGAGCAAATGCCGTGCCTTTGAAAAGAAACGCGCTTATTGAGAGTTTTTGGTATAAAAGTAGATAAAATGAGGAATTCTGCCTCACTTTTTTGAGACATATTGCGGCATTATTCCGCGTATTTCCGGCATAATCAATTACGAATTACGAATTACGAATTACGAATGAAGAGAAGATTCTTATAATTCGTCTTTCGTAATTCGTAGTTCGTAATTTAAAGAAACCGCCGCCAAATTTCGATGGATGCGTTGAAACTTTGTCTGAACCCTTCGAGCCAGAAGCTGCCGAAGCCTTTCCCGCCGCCCGCGACAAAAGCGAAAACCGCGCCGTAACAAATCAAATTCATCACCGGCAAAATCAGAATCGAGTTGAGAAGCCCGGCTTTATGTAAATCCGGCTGCCGGAAGCTCGTCTCGCCCCAGTTTGAAACGAGATGAAAAGCGGTCGTCCAGCCTAAAATTCCGAGCAGAAGCCGCGTATTCAAATCGGCAAAATACGCGACAAACAAAACCGCCAGAGAAATCGTCGGGAAAAAATAAGGCGCGAGCGAAATCCACGTCTGCCCGGTCGTGCCAAGCCCGATTTGACGAACTTCGCCGCCTTCGTGCGCGCTGACGCGAATGCCGACCGGAATTTTCAAAAAAAGCAAACCGATAAGCAGATGCGTCAGCTCGTGTTCGAGCGTTTCCAGATAGCACCAAATGCTGTTAAAAAGACGTTTGCCCACAAACAGACACGGAATAAAAACGAGCGCGCCGAGCAAAAACGCCCACCAGCGCGAATCGCTCAAAGAAATTTTCGAGACAAAGCGAAGCGTCTCCCTGCCAAACCCGTAAAACAAAAACGGCACGGCGACGAGAAACAATATCAGAGATATTTTGCTGATAATTTTTAGCACAAAATACAGGTGATAATTGATAATTGATAATTGATAATTGATAATTAAGAAAAGATTCTTTCATTTTCAATTATCCACTATCAATTATCCATTTTTTCTTTCACAATTATATTTGAATATCCGAAAAATGATAAACCGAATTTACACGACAGGCTACGCGGGCAAAGACATCAGCGATTTAAAGCCTCTGACGGACGAGCTCGACGCGACGCTGGTTGACATTCGTTTTTCGCCTTACAGCGAGGTTTTGGTCTGGCGGCAGGTTTATCTCAAAACTCTGCTCGGCAGAAAATACCTGCACATTCTCAATCTCGGCAACCGGAGCTACAAAGAAGATAAAATTACGATTCAAAATCTGCAATTAGGCATCGAAACTTTAATCAGCCTTGATACAAGCGCGATTCTTTTCTGCGCTTGCGAAAAGCGCGAAAACTGCCATCGACGCGTGATTGCGGAAGAACTGAAAAAACGCGAAATAGAAACTGTTGAAATAATTGACTGGAAAAACTTTGCAAATATAAATCCAGCGCATTGACAAAGCCCTTTGCGCGCCGGCAACAATAATTCCTTAACGCTTTATCGCCGAGATGCAGCAATCATGAGGTACCATTTCCGTCACCACTGACGCCAGATAACACATCGCGGAGTCGTTGGGATTATAAGCACCGGCTCTGATGAACGTAAATCCTTTGCATCTTTCGTTTTTAGCGCAGTCCGCCTGGCATTTCTCAACAGTGGTTGCCGGATAATAAGTCAGATTCTCACCGTTCATACTTGCACGGTAATTCATTGGACCGAAAATCGAATCGGCTTTTTTATCATTTTGAGAATTATTATTTGAGTTCGCTCGATTATCATTTTGATTTTTATTGTTGTTATTGCTGATGGTCGGTGTTTTTGCCGCGCTAAACCACAATATAGCTGCGACAATAGAAACCGTAAGGAAGGCTAAAAGACTAGTGACCAGCCAGATTTTACTGCTTGTTCCGACCGCCTGCGTTTGACGCTGCGCATTATTCACATAGTTAGGCGGCATCTGCGGGGACGGCATCGTCGGCATCGGCGGCGACGTATCGTTAGACGATTTTGCCGAAGGATATGAAACCCTTGTCAGAATTGAATCGGTTTCCCGGGGAGCAAAAAACTGCTGCGTTTTATCCGGGTCATCCGTTACGGAAAGAATCGAACCGTCTTCTAAACAAAAATTTAACGTCTCGTCATCGTAAGAACGATGGCAGACAGGACACGTTTTCACAGTAATTCCCATAATAATTCCGGAAGCATTTTACCGGGAGAATATCGCAAAGTTTCTCTATCTGTATATTAAATCGCAGCTAAACTAATCGCCGCAATCATAACACAGAGCGAAAGATAGATGGAAGAAGTTTTTTTTACAGGCTAATCCTTCGTTTATAAATTTATGTGTTTTCACATAAAAGAAAGATGTTAAAAATTATTAAATTTCGAGATACGTATAGAATAAATTTCAAAATGAGCGTATAAAGTTCCTAGAAGAGGAATAAGCAAATGAAAGCTATCGACCGTTTCAAGATTCTTTTCGCGGCACTCATTTTAATTTCGGCAAGCGTTGCGGCGTATTCCCAATGCGTTCCCGCTTCGACGGCGGCGGGCGCGCTCGATACTTGTTTCGGCACGGACGGCAAAGTAACGACGGACATCACCGACGACCGGGATTTTTCGAGGGCGCTCGCCATTCAGCCCGACGGTAAAATCGTCGTCGCCGGCATTGCCGGTTACAGCACGACCGCCGGCAATGCGGATTTTCTGGTCGTGCGCTACAACACGGACGGGTCGCTCGATACGACTTTCGGCGGCGGCGATGGAATCGTTACGACCGATTTCAGCGAATGGACGGTGAACGATGATGATTACTGCCGGGGACTCGCCATCCAGCCGGACGGAAAGATAATCGTCGCGGGACGCTCCTTCGTCAGCGCTCCGGGAACTTACGCGCTCGCGCTGATACGCTACAATACGGACGGCTCGCTCGATACGACCTTTGACGGCGACGGCAAAGCGCAGTTCGATATGAATGCTATCATTGAAATGTATGCATTTGCCCTTCAACCCGACGGCAAAATCCTCGTCGGCGGACGCGCATATTCCTTTTCGAACGGCACATTTAGCGGCATCCTCGCGCGTTTTAATTCAAATGGCTCGATAGATACTTCGTTTGGTTCGAACGGCTCGACGACCGCTTCGATAACGAGTATTTTCTCCATCACTCTTCAACCGGACGGCAAGCTCGTCGCCGGCGGCACGAATGGCGTAGATTCATCCGCCACCTTTGCTATCTCGCGCTTAAATCCGAACGGCTCTCCCGATATATTTTTCGGCAGCGGCGGTGTCGTAACCTATCATCCGACTTTTTCCGACCAAACATGGTTCGTGAAAATTCGTCATGACAACCAAATTTTTATCGGCGGACATTCCTCGGCGATACAAGGCGATTCTCGCGGAACACTGCTTCGTTTCGGTTCCGGTGGAACATTTGGACAAAGCATGATTTACCCCGACGAAAGAGCATTTTGGAACATGACCTTTCAGCCGGACTGGAAAGCGGTAACCGTCGGACTGAGCTTCAATCCGTCAAACGGATTTACGGTTAGGCGTTTTACGGACGTTAACATTCCGGACACGACATTCGGCGGCGGCGCGGTGTATCTCAAATTCCTGCCCGCGGCTGTTGCCGAAACTTCAAGTGTCAACGGTATCGCGATGGCGCGGGACAATAAAATCGTCGTCGCCGGCTCGGTAACGGAAGCGAAAAACACGACGACCGGATGGAGATTGGCGATTACGAGACTTTATTCCGGGCTTCGAGTGCCGTATGCCAACCGGTTCGATTTTGACGGAGACGGTAAAACGGATATTTCTATATTCCGCCCGAGCGTTGGCGAATGGTGGTATTCGAGAAGCATCGACGGCGGAAACGCCGCTTTCCGCTTTGGCAATTCTTCGGACAAGCTTGTTCCTGCCGATTACACCGGAGACGGCAAAACGGATGTGACTATCTTTCGTCCATCGACAGGCGAATGGTTTATTCTTCGCTCGGAAGACGGAAGCTATTATTCTT
>JBARIW010000002.1:0-7066 GCA_049799955.1 Pyrinomonadaceae bacterium | reverse complement strand
TCTTCGGATTATGCTTGCTCATCACTTTCGTAATCGCCGCCGTCAAAGTCGTCTTCCCGTGGTCGACGTGCCCGATTGTCCCGATATTCACGTGCGGCTTGCTTCTGTCAAACTTCTCTTTACTCATCTTTTTATATATATTCTCCAGTCAAATTAATATAAACTTATAAAAACTTTTGGTAAGCCCAAGGCGAGATTCGAACTCGCGACCTTTTCCTTACCAAGGAAACGCTCTACCCCTGAGCTACTCGGGCTTATTCAAATTACGCCAATGTTCTTTCGCGTGGCAGTTGGCGCATAAAACTTCGCATTTCTTAATTTCTGCAATAAGTCGTTTCAAACTTACTCCGAATCTAATGGCGTTACCTATTTCAAAACTTTTATCAGAACGGTCTTTATGAAAAGTAAGCGTTGCCGAATGATTTTCTCCACAACGAACGCATTCCAGAGTTTTTTTATAATCTACAATCCACCTTCTTCTACTTTCGGCAAACCTTCTGTTCTTTTCCCTTTGCTTATCAAGCAAATGGGCGCGATTGCGCTGATAGTATTCGCGATTATAAGCTCTTACTTTATCGTCAGAAGGCATTGCTTTTGCCCTTTTTCAATAATTTGGAGCGGGAGACGAGACTCGAACTCGCGACATTCAGCTTGGAAGGCTGACGCTCTACCAACTGAGCTACTCCCGCTCACTCTGATTTTGGATTTTAGATTTACGATTTCGGATTAGCGAGCTAATAAATTATTTATTATTTCCTCAAGCCATCCAAAATCTAAAATCCAAAATCCAAAATCGAATGTGGTGCAAGGGGTAGGATTTGAACCTACGTAGGATATTACTCCGCCGGGTTTACAGCCCGGTGCCATTAACCGCTCGACCACCCTTGCAAACTTTATTATCAACTGTGTGTCTGCTTAGCCGACTATTTGAGGCGGTTAGCAAAAGTTACATATTAGCGAACAAATTCACAAGTTGCAAGCCGCGACAGTGAAGATTTCCAAATCGCCGCGCGCTGGCGCAAAAGAAAATTTTAGCACGAACCGCTTGAAAAGTATTGCTTCGGCTTTTCGAACAATTTTACGTTAATTTCAGGCTAAATTATTTCGTTTATTTATTCTTTGCGCGCGGGTGAAATCGCTCGTAGCTCGCGCGCAGATGCGTGTCGGTGATGTGCGTATAGATTTGCGTCGTCGAAATATCAGCGTGTCCGAGCATCTGCTGGACGCTGCGGATGTCGGCGCGATTTTGTATCAGATGAGTCGCAAAACTGTGTCTTAAAGTGTGCGGCGAAACGTCTTCCAAGTCGATTTTTTCGGCGTATTCCTTTATGAAAATGAAAATCGCCTGCCGCGTAACCGGTTTTCCGTGCGAGCTGACAAAAATATTGTTTATCTCGATATTTTCTCTTTTTCTTCGTGCAATTAAGTAACATCTGAGCCATTCGACCGCGCTTTTCCCGATTGGAACGCGCCGCGTTTTGCTTCCTTTTCCTTTGCAGGTCAAAATTCCCGCGTCCAAATCGACGTTTTTCATCTCCAAATCGACGACTTCCGAAACGCGCAAACCCGCCGCGTACATTAATTCCAGAATCGCCTTGTCGCGCAAGCCCGTTTCGGTCGAAACGTCCGGCACGGCGAGCAGATTTTCCATATCGGTCTGATTAAGGAATTTCGGCAGGTAAAAACCTTTCTGCGGCGTGCTTAAATCTTCCGCCGGATGTTTTTTGATATGCCCGTCGAGCATCAGAAATTTGTAAAAACCGCGAACGGCGCTGACGATTCTGCCAATGGAAGTCGGCGATAAGCCTTCGCGCGATAAATCCGCGATAAATCCGCGCAAATCATGGCGCGTCAATTCAATAATTTCCAGATTTTCGCTTGCCGCGAAAGATTTCAGCCGCGCCAAATCGCGCTCGTAGCTTTCAATCGAGTTTTTCGCCAAGCCGCGCTCGACTCGCAAATAAGAAAGATATTCGCGCGTTAAATCACGTTTTTTCGGAAAGTCACCTGTCATTTAAAAAATTTCGGAAGGAAAAAGAAATGAAAAAAGACGCAAGCCCAAATTAACCTGCGTCTTCATGTTAAGAGATTCAAAGCTCGAAAGGCAAGAAAAATCTAAAAATCGTTGTAATAACTTCTTGAAGTTATCGGACAGCCCGAAGTGTCCAGACTTTCCGCGGATTGGCTCAATTCTCTGCGTGCCTTCCAGCGCGAAAAGTTCCACGTTCGAAAATCGTTTTCGGTCTGCGCTTCCTTGAACCGACGGAAAAGCTTGTTTTTGACGATGCATTGCTGCTCGAAATTCATCGACGGCAGGCTTTCCAAAAGCGCGGGCGCGGCGTCGTCGCTGAGTTCGGTAACATAATTTGAATCGAACATACGACCTTCCCGCATCAGGCTGACGTTCGTGCGGACAATGTATTCGTCGGGATTAAAAACGTGCAGAATTCCGAGAACAAACATCGACAGCCACAAAGCGCCCCACGCAAACTGCTCGCGCGCGCCGCGCAAAACCGTCAGCGTAAACCAGACGAAAACGAGCGCCAGAAGAATCATAAAAGCCATCGGATAAAACCGTACGGTCGTCAGCCCGTAACCGAGATTTCCGGTCAGAAGAAACAATCTCTGCGTCGCCGAAATCATTATCACAAAGAGCAAAACGATTTGAATTCCAGCCAGAATGCGGTAAATTTTCTCGTTTATCGTGTTATCTTTTCGCAAAAGCCAGTGCGACAGAAGCAAAATCGGCAAAACTAAAGCGGCGACCGTAACGAGTTCGCCAAAACCTCGCCGCGCGTATGCGGCAAGCTTGAAATCCGGCGTGTTCTGCACCAAATCCATCCCGCCGAAAAGATACGGAATCTGCACAATGACAAAGCTCAGAAACAGAAGATTTATCAAGCCCAAAACGATTGTCGTCTCGATTGCGCCGAGCGTGAAGGTTTTCGGCAAAACGGAATTGTCAAAATTCTGCCACTCAAACTTTTTCTTTTCCTCAGGTTTGGGCGTCTCTTCCGCTTTCGGCGCATCTTCTTTTATTTCTTCAGTTACGCTCGGAGCCTGCGGTTTTACTTCATCCTCCTTTTCCAGAAAGTTTTCGGCGACATCGGCGGAAAGATTATAAATCAGCGAGCCGCGCAGGTAGCCTGCGACAGTCCAGGACAAAAAACCGGCTAGAAAAATATGACTGAACAAAACGTCGGGATTGATGTTAAAAGTGCGCTCGACGATTCCCTGAAAAACAGCGTCTGCCGCGGCAAACAACGCGCCGAAAATCAGCAGAAGCGGCGCGACAATCGCCAATCCGCGCAGAACCGCGATTAAATGTTTCGACCAGCCCGTTCGCGGAATCACTTTCCAATCGACATCGGAAAAAAGCAGGAAAAACGGTGTAAACACGGCATTTATGCCCGACCAGAAAAATCCGAGTATGTAATGAAAAATGCCCGCAAGCGGTATTTTGATTTGCAGAGCGGGCAAAGCCAGAATCGCCAGGGTCGTTAAAATAGCCAGCGCATCAAAAATTCTCAGCTCAATCGAGTCGCGCCAGACGAACATTGCCCCGAAAAAAACCAGCGCGCCGTGCAGAGGAATTGACTGCTTATTCCAGAACTCGCTTCGGCGACGCAAAACGAGCATCGACATCGCGGCGACAAACGCGCCGATAAACAGAAAAACGTTCAAGCCCCACGGCGTTGCGCGAAGCAGAACGTCGCCCAAAACGCCGAGCAAAATCGCCGCCTGCAAAATCTCTAAACCTATTTTTGTTCTTTCTTTCATAACTTTAATTTTTCTCAAATAACTTCGACCTGACGTTCCAGCTTCTTCATCTCGACATCAGGAAAAGAACCGCGTCCGAAAAATACGTGCTTTGCGAATTTTCTGCCGATTTTTCCGCGCAAAAATGCGAATCCGAGTTCGAGAAGTTTCTGACTGGTAAATGTTTTGATAATCCGGCGCATCCAAAGGCGCGAGACGAAACGCGCGCGGAAAAGTTTGCCCGAATATTGCAGTAAAACTTTTGCATCATTGGTTTGCAGTCTTTCCCAAACGATTTCAGCCGCAAAGCGCGAAAGTCGCAGAGCCGGGTCGAGCCCGCCAGCCGTCAGAGGCGAAACCGCGCCCGCCGCGTCGCCGATTAAAAGACCGTTTTCGTTGGCAATCGAGCGCAAAACTCCGCCGACCGGAATTCTTCCGCCGCGCGTTTCCATCAGTTTTGCCTCTCTCAAATCAATAATATTCTCCGAAATTTTCGCCTTAAATTGTTTTAGCGCTTCACGCGGCTCAAAACCAGAGGGATAACCACCGACGCCGATGTGGATTTCCTCACCGTCGTCGGCAATCCACGCCAGATAACCGGGCGAGAGTTTTGCGTCGAGAAAACAATGCAGGCGCGGCTCGCCGTTTGAATTTGAACTGTGAAAAACTTCCTCGTAACCGACAATCCATTCGCTGTTTTCGTCCAGCTTCAAGTCTTTGGCGACGCGCGAATTTGCGCCGTCCGCGCCGACCAGAACTTTTGTTTTTACCTGAAACGTTTTGCCGTTTTTTCCGAGATTGACGATTGTTTCGCCCCGCAGCATTTCCGCCGAAACGTATCGGGTTTTGTTTGAAAACACGACGCCGTTTTCCACGCATTCCCGCAAAAGCGATTCGTATAAAAAACCCATTTTACCGACGCGAAACTCGTCCTTTTCGCTTTCCAGATTTATCGCCCGCAGCTTCGGCGAATAAAGCGTTACATCTCTGACAGCTTTTCCGAGAGTTCCGGCGGGAAAATCGAAATCTTCAAACGTCTTGCGAACAAAAATTCCGGTCGTGTGAATGCCTTTCGTCAAATCGATTTTCCGGTCAACGAGCAAAATTTTTGCGCCTTGCCGCGAAAGCAGCCTGGCGCATTGCAGTCCGGCAAGCCCGGCACCGATGATGACAACATCAAAATTTTTCATAAATTTGTATTTTGTTTCGAACGCCGCGCCGACCTGAAACAAAGCCAGCTTGCAATTCCGAAAATAATAGAGGCGAGCGGAAAAGCTATCGCGCCGACAAGCATTCCGCCGGAACGATGCGCGGCGGCGTCGGCAGATGTCAGATTCAGATAAAGCAGACGCGCCGTGTAATAACCGAAGAAAAGACTTGGCGGCGCAAAGGCGATTCCGGCTAAAATTAAAATAATTGTTTTAATCTGCATAGATTTATTTTAAGTTTGCCGTCTGCGCCTGCGATTCGAGCCTGAAATAATTTCGCTTGTGCATCAAGCTGTCTTCATCGCCGACCAGAATCGCTTCAATGGCGTGGTCGATGCCGTAGCCTTCGCGGATGTCGAGACGCGGATTTTGCGCGTCCGCAGGCAAATCGAAAACTATTTCCTTTTCGAAGCTTTCGACCGGCGAAATCTGCTTGTCAAACGGCGGCTGCTCGCCCAAACTCGCTTCAGCCGCAGCGTCGCGCTGAAACTCGCGCTTTTGATTGTCGATAACTTTTGCATCGACCGTAAGCAGCCCGAGCGTCGCCTGCTTCGCATCGCTGAAAACTTTGACTTTGACGATGTAAAATTCGCCGTTTGCCGTTCTGTCACCGATTGTTTTCGTCTTTCTGATATTGGTTACGGCAGTGTGCAGATGACAGTCGAGATAAAACCCGCAAAACTCTTTCGGCTCGTTCAATGAAAGCGTTTTTTCCTCGCTGAAAACGGAACTGACGAGAAAAATAATCACGTAGAAAGCAAACCAGACCGTAACGCCGCCGAGCACGAAAGTTTTTAGCCAATCGATTTTTTTCCAAAACGCGATAATCAATAAAATACCCGCGACAAACAAACCGCCAATCGTCATTGCCAATAAAATCACGCCCATAGTTTTCCTCCTCGTTTACAAATTTACCGCAGGCACTCGCGCCGCTATTTTCAGAGACAAATCCCGCCGGTTTACAAATACGTTAATCACATTTTTTTAGCGGTTCAGCGCGTTTATCAGCGCTTCCATATGATTTAAATATCGATTTAAAGCTTCGCGCCCGCTGACCGTAATTTTGAACTCAGTCAGCGGAATGCGACCGTTAAATGACTTAAGACATTCGACATAACCCGCGTCTTCGAGCTTTCGCGCGTGAACGCTGATGTTGCCGTCGGTCGTGTTCAGAAGATTTTTCAGCTCTGTGAAACTCAAACTTCCGTTTGCCGCGAGCGCGCTGATAATTCCCAGACGCATTCTTTCGTGGATAACTTTTTCGAGGTCGTTCGAAATCCGCTCCGCCGCCTGTTCCGCTTTGAAAACTTTCGGCGTCGGAGCTTCCGTTTCATCCGAATTTCCTTTTGCTACTGCTAAATTTTTTCTGCCCATCTTATCCGCCAAACCTCCTTGCGATAATCCATCCGAAAACGATGTGAAACACGCCGAACCCTAATCCCATAAGCCAGTTCCCGTAACTCGCCGGAAGAAAAAACGCAGCCGCTCCGAGCGCGATAAAAGACCAGCCCATAATCGGCACGGCTTTGACTGAAAATGCGCCGCCCGTAACAATCGACGCGCCGTAAAGCAAAATCCAAATCGGAATCATCACTTCAAAATGCCCGAATCGCCAGAGTCCGAGTGTGATAACCACGCCGCAAACGAGCGGCGGCAAAAAGCTCATCGCAAATTTTTTTGCGGGCGCGCTCGTCAAAGGCACGTTGGCGACTTTCGATTTCTGCCACATCGCAAAAAGCCCGATGGCAAAAGCCAGAATCGCTTCGACCAGCCAGACCAAAAGCGCGTCTCTTTTAATCGGTTGACTGTTTGCGATAAACGCGGCGGCAATCGCCGTTACACCCATAAAAATCCCGCCGTAGCCCGGAACCGCCGTAAACGCCGTCGAACGCTCCATCGTCTCGCGGATGAATTTAAGATTGTCCATCGCCCGCCCGTGCAGGCTCGGCATCTCTTCCGCATTTTCCGTTTCTTTTCTAATCGCCTGAGTCTTTGCCATATCGTATTTTGAAATTTACACCAAGTTGTTTCGCGTGTCAAGAACTTTATAATGTAAAGTAAAAAAAGAAGTGAGAAGTTAGAAGTGAGAAATGAGATAT
>JBARIW010000001.1:0-27727 GCA_049799955.1 Pyrinomonadaceae bacterium | reverse complement strand
TCGGAATCGGTGTTGCCGCCGCCGCCGTCCAAAAATTAGTGCCCGTTGCCGTATCGGTAAAATTATATAAACCGCTCAAATCCGACGATGAGCCGAAGCTGGTCGCCGTCAGCGCGCCGACGCGGCTGAAAATCGTCTGCTGCGCCGTTCCCGACGGCGAGCGCAGAACAACGTCGAGGTCGCCGACCCACGAGTGAGTTGCCGTCAAATTGACGCTCACATCCGTCAGCGGAGCGGAAATGCCCGTCACCGCATAACTGATAACCAGAGGCGTTCCGTAAACCGGCGGAGTGCCGCCCGGCGAGTCGGGTATCGCTCCCGCGCCTGTGCCCGGAAAGGTTGCTAAAGGTGCCGCCGCCTCAGTCGTTTTATCTATTTTGGCGGCAACCGAAGTCGAATCGGTACCAAACCATAAAGCCGCTGCTGCGATTGAAAAAAACATCAACGATGCGTAGAGCAGCCTGATTTTTTGATAACTGCCTACTGATAATTCCTTCATAATATCTCCTTTCAGTTTCATTAATTTATTTTCCTGCCTCTGAGAAAATCAAAACGCCTTTATTTCTCCGGAAAAACTTGCGTACCACCACATTCAAAGAAACACGACAAGCCGTTACAGCTCGACCATTGTTTCAAAGCAAAGCTAACAATAAAGTTTATTTCTGAGTGTTGTTTAGACTGAACTATATAAACAGTAGCGAGATGAAGGGAATTAGTCTAAAATCCCTTAAACCAAATAAGAAATTCTCAACATAATAGCACAGTTTCCCGGCTTGGCAAATAATGCTAAGTCAAGAAATTATTTATGGTTAGCGGTAAATAAGAATTATTTAATAAATGACTATCTATTTACCGCTTATCGCTCGCCGCTGCAATTTCTCCTTTTGTTGCTTTTGTCCGTCAAAGAATATAAAGTAATAGAAAATCAAGGTTTGGGGGACAAAAATGTCAAAAGACGTGATAAATGTGGGCGGTGAAGAAAGAGTTGTCAGGGAAGATACGGCAAAATCATATCGCGGAGTTATCTGGATTTTGGGAACTCTGGGTATCGTTATTTTAATTGCGGCAATTATTTTCTTTGCCTTTTTCCTGAAGGCGGCGACCAATAAGGATTCGACGACGACGCCCGCCAATATAGAGCGACAGGCGCGATAAACTTTAACGAAAAATGGAAAGTGGAAAGTGGAAAATGAAATCAGATTTTCCATTTTCCATTTTCCATTTTCCATTTAACTTATGTTGATTCTCGGCATCGAAAGCTCCTGCGACGAAACGGCGGCGGCGGTCGTGCGCGACGGACGCACAATTTTGTCGTCGGTCATATCATCGCAAATCGAGCTGCACCGACCTTTCGGCGGCGTTTTCCCCGAACTTGCCGCGCGCGAGCATCTGGCTAAAATCGAGCCGGTCGTCGATGAAGCTTTGCGCGAAGCCGGAGTTTCGCTGGATGAAATCGGCGCGATTGCCGTTACCCAGGGTCCCGGACTTATCGGCTCTTTGCTCATCGGCGTCTGTTACGCGAAGGCGCTTGCCTGGGGTTTGGACATTCCGCTTGTCGGCGTCAATCACATCGAGGGACACGTTTATTCTATCGTGTTTGAAAACGCGGAAGTCGAGTATCCGGCGCTTGCCCTGATAGTTTCGGGCGGGCACACGAATTTGTTTTTTATTCCCGAAGAAGGCAAATACAAGGTCGTTTCGCGGACGCGCGACGATGCGGCGGGCGAGGCGTTCGATAAAGTCGCAAAAATGCTCGGACTGAGCTATCCGGGCGGACCCGTGATAGAAAAATTAGCCCGGACGGGCGACGCCGCGAAAGTTAAATTTCCGATTGCAAAAATCTCCGACGGTCGCCCCGATTTCAGCTTTAGCGGATTGAAAACCGCCGTGTCGCGTTACGTGCGCGAAAATGAAGTCGAGCCTGTTGCCGGTGGCGAAATGCCTTCGCAGGAAATTAAAGATTTATGCGCGAGCTTTCAATATACGGTCGTCAAATCGCTGGTCGGGACGATGGAGAAACTGGCAATCGAATTAGAGCCGAAAACCTTAATCGTCGCGGGCGGCGTCGCCTGTAACGGCGCTCTGCGCGAAACGTCGGAAAAACTCGGCGCAAAACTGAGCTTGCCCGTCTATTTTCCTTCCAAACATCTTTCCACTGACAACGCCGCGATGATTGCCGCCGCAGGATTCTTTCATTTGAAAAACGGCGAAACAGCGAATTTATCGATGACGGCGGACGTAACGATGCGCCTTCAGAATTTTGAAAACGAAGACGCGGAGTTGAAAAGGAAAAAAGTTCGTTATCGGTTGTAAATGGCTTTGCCCCAAAAGTCTGAAGCCTCTGAATAATCGTCGGCATAAGTTCGATAAATTGAATAATGTTCACAATTCAGATTGAAAACCACCCTAAAACCGAATATTATTCATCGCTCACAGACTTTTGGTGCAAAGCCCTCAAAAATAATAAAATAATCACTACTCTGAATTTCTCTTCAAGACTCTATTAACAATGCCTCTTTAAGCTCCTGCAAAAACTCTTTGTCCTGCAAAATCTCCTGTTTAATATCTAGGCTTTCAGTTTGCTTTTGCCCGTCAACTATCTGGCGCAGGCTTTGATTAATCAGAGTTTGATAACCCGCGCCGGAGCTTTCCGCCAATTCCTTGTAATGCAAAACTATATCCGCGTCGAGATAAATTGTGATACGGCTTTTGCAATCGCGCGGAGAGACGTTTTTCGGAATTTTGTCGAGAAACTTCGGGCGGCTGATGCGTTTCCAACCCAGCTTCGCGGCTTCAGGCGAAGTTTCCAAATATTCATAATCATTTTCTGTTTTTTTCATATTCTTTCACCATCCAATTTTCGGCGCGTCGAGCGGTAATATAATAAACACCGTTTTCGTCATCATAGATAAAAACTACAAATATTAAGCCATAATAAGCTGCCCGACCGATAATATTAAAGCGAATTTCATCTTCGATTGAATGCTCGTAATCTTCAAAATAAAGCGCAAACGGGTCATCGAAAACATCCGCAATTTCGGCAAAATCAATGCCGTGTTCTCCAATAACTTTTTTCCGTTTTGGCTCATTCCAATCGAACATCAATAATATTATACATACAGCGCATATGCATATCGAATTTAAGATTTAAGATTTAAGATAAAAAACCGCTCGCAATTTTGAATTTTGAATCTTGAATTCCAAATTTATTTGTCTTGCTTTTACAAGACGCGAATCGTTACAATTTAATTAAGGCAGAGGGTTTCAAACGGGAATTTAGAAAATGAACAATAAAATAATTTTGGCTTGTGTCATTGTTTTCTCAGCCATTGCATTCGGCGTTTCGTCCAAACGGGCGGAAGCGGTGAATTTTATGCCGGCGAAGGAAAACGGCAAGTACGCTATTTTTCCATTTAAAGATGCGTTTGCCGCGTCATCGGCAGTTTTTACCGGTAAAGTTAAAAGCGAAAAGAAAGTGGGCGACACGCGGATTTTCGAATTTGAGGTTGAAAAATACTGGAAAGGGGCGAAAAAGAAAAAAATCGAAATCAGTGTTTACGAAACAGCGCGGTTTCAGGCTTGGTTTGAGGTGGGCGAAAAATATCTGGTTTTCGCGACGGCGGATGATGACGGAATGCTTAACGTCGGCAGATGCTCACGCAGTAAAAGCGTAGTCGATGCTTCGGAAGATTTACAAAAATTAGGGAAAGGAAAACGCCCGAGATAGAAATTTATTTTGGAGAGACAAGGAAAATGAAAAATGTAAGAGTAAGGGCAGGATTGGTTTTAAGCTTGCTGGTTTTAGCTGTAAATATCTGGGGGCAAGGCGTCCCCGCGCCTTACACGCTGCGCCTGCAAACTTTTTTGACGGGCTTGAGCCGTCCGATTTTAATTCGTAACGCGAATGACGGAAGCAAGCGGCTTTTTATTGTTCAGCAGAGCGGAATTATCAAAGTTCTTCAGCCGGGCGCGAGCACGCCGACGGATTTTATAGATTTAAGCTCGAAAATCACCATTCCGTCAGGCGTGGGCGACGAGCGCGGGCTTTTGGGATTGACCTTTCACCCGCAGTTTACGACCAACGGTAAGTTTTACGTCGATTACACGCGAGCCGCCGACGGCGGAACGGTAATCGCCGAATATACGACGACGACCGGCAACGGCAGCGCGAATACAGCCAATATCTCGACGGAAAGAATTATGCTCAACATTCCGCAGCCGTTTTCCAATCATAACGGCGGAATGGTCGAATTCGGTCCCGACGGCTATTTATATATCGGAATGGGCGACGGCGGCTCGGCAAACGACCCGGGCAACCGCGCGCAGAATCTGTCTGTGCTTTTAGGCAAGCTTCTTCGCATCGACGTTAATATTCCGCAAGGCTCGCCGGTTCAATATCTGATTCCGCCGACAAATCCTTTCACGGGCGCGAACACCGTCAGATGCGACGGCGGAAGCACGACGAGCGGCAATCCGTGTCAGGAAATCTGGACTTACGGAATGCGAAATCCCTGGCGCTGGTCGTTTGACCGCGGCGGAACTCACGCGATGTGGGTCGGCGATGTCGGGCAAGGCGCGCGCGAAGAAGTTGACGTAATTTCGAGCGGCGGCGGAAACTACGGCTGGCGCGTTTACGAAGGTTCACAGTGTAATACGGGCGTTACCGGAAACTGCCCGACGACGCTCGCGGCGATTCCGCCGCTTTTTGATTACACACATTCGGGCGGACGCTGCTCTCTGACCGGCGGCTACGTCTATCGCGGCGGTTTGGGCAGTATGCCGAACGGCGCTTATGTTTTCGGCGATTACTGTTCGGGCGAAATCCTTATGTGGTACAACAATCAGCAGACTTTATTGCTCGATACGCCGCGCAGCATCGTTTCATTCGGCGAGGACGAAGCCGGCGAGCTTTACATTTGTTACAACAACGGGCAAATCGACAGGATAACGCGCGCCAAAGCTTCGGCGGATTTTGACGGCGATTTAAAGACCGACACATCGGTTTTTCGCCCGTCGGAAGGAACGTGGTATGCGTATAACAGCTCGAACGGCACGAGCAAGATTCAACAGTTCGGCTTAAACGGCGACATTCCTGCGCCCGAAGATTACGACGCCGACAATATTAAAGACCTCGCCGTTTTCCGCCCGTCCAACGGCACGTGGTATTACTACAACAGCGGCGATAATACGGTCGGCATTATCCAGTGGGGCGCAAACGGAGACATTCCCGCAACCGGAGATTTTGACGGCGACGCGCGGGCGGATTTAGCCATCTATCGCAACGGAGCGTGGTGGATAAGACGCAGCAGTAACGGCAGCTACTATGTCGTTAATTTCGGCTTAAACGGCGATGTTCCGGTGCAGAGCGATTATGATGGCGACGGTATTACCGATGTTGCCGTCTGGCGACCGACGGACGGAGTTTGGTACCGGATAAACAGTACAAACAACGTCGTCGATTATTACCAGTTCGGCTTAAACGGCGATATTCCGACGGTCGGCGATTATGACGGCGACGGTTTCAGCGACCGCGCGGTTTTCCGTCCTTCGTCAAATATCTTCTATCTGCTCAGAAGCACCAGCGGATTTATGGCGATGCAGTGGGGCTTGAGCGGCGACATTCCGGCTGTCGGCGATTACGACGGCGACAACAAGGAAGACATTGCCGTTTATCGACCTTCGAACGGCGGCTGGTATGTTTCGCAAAGCTCGAACGGCGCGGCTTTAATTCGGCAGTACGGATTAAACGGCGATTTGCCCGCGCCGGCTTATGACAAACCGTAATCAATTACGAATTACGAATTACGAAAGACGAATTGGGGAGTTGATTTTACTCAACTCCACAATTCGTCTTTTTTCTTCCAATTCGTAATTCGTAATTTTTAATTCGTAATTGATTCAGATTGCGCGGGCGATGGTTAAAATATAAACTCGCTTCGCGCCTTTTTTCCTTAAAATTCCGGCGCAGTTTGAAACGGTCGCGCCGGTCGTGAAAACGTCGTCAACCAGCAAAATCGTTTTGCCTTCAATCATTCGCGGGCGTTTTACTTCAAAAGCGTTTTTCACGGTCAATTCTCTTGCTTTTCTATCCATTGCGGCGCGGTGCATCGGCACATGAATCGTGCGAATGAGACTTAATTCATCCTGATTTATTTTCGTGTGTCTGGCTAAATGCGCGGCTAAAACCGAAGCCTGATTAAATCCTCGTTCGAGAAATCGTTTTTTTGAAAGCGGAACGGGAATTATTAAGTCTGCGTCCTGAAAAGAAGAATTTTCAAAAGCGGAAACGAAAAGATTTTGCAGATGTTTTGAGACGAAAGGCTCGTTTTTTAAGTAAAGAATAGAGGTCGAAAGCGCGTGCTCGTAGATTCCGACGGCTCGCGCCGAATCGTAAAAATGCTCGTCGCATCGATGACAAAAAGTTTCAAAATCGCCCGGCTTTTCCTGCAAAAACGCGCCGCATTTATGGCAAAGTGTTTCCGCGCCGGAAAAAATGCGCGTTTTTTGCCAGCATTTCCGGCAGGCGACGCCGTCAGATGAGTTTTCGACCGAGTTTTCGCAGAGCTGGCAGGCTTGAGGATAGACGACGGCGAGAAGAGAATCGGAGATTTTCGATAACATACAAGTGAAAAGTGAGAAATGAGAAGTGAGAACCGAAAAACAATTCTCATATCTCACTTCTCACTTCTCACTTAAAATTAATCTTCGTCGAGCAAGCCCTGTTCGAGCAGTTCCTGACAGCTCAAACAATAACGCGCCCAGGGAATCGCGGCGAGACGTTTCGGATTTATATCTTTTTCGCAATTTTGACACGTACCGTATTCTTCGTCCTCGACGCGCAGAAGCGCTTCGTCAACGAGCACTAACTGCTTGCTTTCGTTTTCCGAAACCGCCAGCATCACGTTCTTGGAATAATTCCTGACCGCGAGATCAACCGGGTCGGGCGTTTCCGAATCATCGATTGAAAGGTCGTTGTCCTTCAATTTTTCAATCAGCATATCGCGCTCGGCGATTAAACTTTCTTTTATATTCTTTAAATTCAATTCACTCATTTCTGGTATGGAAACCCTTTTATAATTGTAAAAGCTCGATAGAGCTGTTCGACTAGAACGACACGCGCCATTTCGTGCGTCAAAGTCAGAAACGATAAGGATAAACTATAGTTAGCCCTTTCGACAACCTCAGACGATACACCTTTTGCACCGCCGATGACAAAAACGACTTCTTTCAGAGCCCGATTTTGCCATTTTTCCAGTTCTTCGGCAAGAGCGTGCGATGAAATCGAGCGTCCCTTCACGTCCAATAAACAGACGAAGTTTGTTTGATTCACATTTTCCAGAATTCGTTTGCTTTCGATTTCTGTGGCTTCCGGCGCGGCGACATCTTTAATTTCAGTAATTTCAAACTTTACAAAATGCGAAAGCCGCCGCAAATATTCTTCTTGCAGCGCGCGCCAGTTTTTATCTTTTGTTTTGCCAATCCAGACAAATCGAAAACGCATAATCGGAATCAATAGATTAATTTGCCGGCGCGTTTTTTCAAAATGATGCTTTCAAAAATAAAAAAGTCTGCGGCAATCGCGCGCCGCAGACTTTTCTCCAAAGTTGACGTTTAAATCAACGCTCCTGTTTATTCGGTTCGGCGGTAAAATCTACGTCCGACATATCTTCCGTAACATTCACCGCACGCGACGGGAATGAATATTTCTTCGAAACAACATTCAGAATGTATGTTTCGCCGACCGAAACATTGTCAAATCGGTAATAGCCGAAACCATTTGAACGGGCAAGGCGAATCGTCCCGTTATTGTCCGTCAGCCTCACCTGCGCGTTCGCTACGCCTGTGCCCGATTCGTCCAATACGCGCCCGCCGACCGAAACCGCCGCCGCCGTCGGAACAACGTTCACAAAGTTTCTGACGACGAGATTGTCGATATACCAGCCGCTGCCCGCGCCCGCGTTTGAGCCAACATCCGAAGACATATGGAAACGGACATAGACGGGCAAGCTGCTCGGATTTCTGACGCCGCCCGGCATAAAATCTCCGAGCGCGGCGCGAACGTGGCTCAAACTGCTCGTTCCGGTAAATGAAAGTCTTCCCTGAAGAGGCGAACCCATCGCTGCGCCTTCGAGCGTTCCGTTAAGCGGAGCGGTGTAGCCGCTTTGAATCAAATAATCGTTTAGCTCAAACGTCGTCGAATTGTTCGGATACGGCGTCGCGTCTATCGGGTCAGCCGTCGGCGCGCCGAGAACGACTTCGAGATTGCCGCCGTCAAAGGTCGCTTCGGTCGAAAACCGGTGGTCGAATTCCAGAATCGAGCCGCGCGTCAAAGTAAGCGGTCCGATTAAAGTTGCAAAATTACTCGGTCCGCCTTGTCCGGCATTGCCCGGGTCGAAATCCGGCGCAAACATTACATCGGAATTTACAAAACTGAGCACGGCGTTCGGAACTCTCTGGAAAACAGGCGTCGAATTGTCTGCCGTCGCCGATTCGGTCAAAGGCGGAGTAAAACGATTATCGGCAGTCGTTTGACTGAAATCTTCCAGCGCAAACGCGATAGAAACAGGACTATTCGTGGTCGGAGCGTTAAATCGCGCTCTCGTATTGCCGGCGTTGTCCGTGTCCGTCTGACCGTTGTTCGTGTCGCGCGCGCGGACGATATAGTAATACTGCTGACCGGCGGTCAGACCTGTATTCGTATAGCTCGTTGTGGTCAAATTCTGCGCGATACGATTTGCCGCCGTCGGCGTAAAGGTCGGAGCGGTCGTATCGTTGTCGAGCGCGACGTTAAGGACGCGATAAACGTCATAAACAATTTGCGCGCTCGGATTAGCCGAAGTCGCCGGAGACCAGTTGACTACCAGGCTGTTGCTGGTTTTCGGGTCGGTTACGCTGTCCGCGCCGAAAAATACCGGAGAAACTATCGGCACCGTGCCGGTCGTTACGGTTATATTTTGAACGCTCGCAGTCCCGACACAATCCGCATTGCGTCTGGCGTGAACCTGATAGTAATAAGTCTGCCCGAGAGTAACGGTTGTGTCCTGATATGTTGTTGTCGCTACAGTTGCGATAGTCGTAAACGGTCCGCCGGCGGAAGTCGAGCGCTGAATGACGTAATCCGCCGCACCGCCGAGAGCCGTAATTGTAACGGTAACGGTGTTTGCCGTCGTATTCGAAAGCGAAAAGACGGGCGCGGCAAGCGGACCGTTAAGCTCGCAAGCCGAGACGTTTGCCGGAATCGTAAAATCTTCGACGACCGGACCCGCGCCGCCGACTCCGCTGTTCGATGAAGCTGCCAGCGAGCCGACGCCGTGACTGGTAAAAGCGCGCCAGATAACCGCAACGTTTTCGCCGCCGGTTATTTCGCGGTCAGCCGCAATCATCGCATCGCGCATATCGACAAAGCTCGGATTACAGGCGACGAGCTGAAGCCCGCGAAGCGTGATTTTATCAGCCAGACGAGCGCCGTTTGAAACCGCCGTCGCCAGCGGTCCCTGTCGTTTCGGATATAATCCGCCGGCGTTTTCAGCCGCGACCAGACCGGGACGAATAATGTCGCGCGATGCCTGAAGCGTCGGGAGAGCCGGACCTATAAAAGGAGCAGCCGTTCCGTCGTCCGTTCCGAAACCAAGACGATAATTAATCGGATGACCTGCATCTATCGACTGAGTTGCGCGTTCGCCGACGTAAAATGTCGTACCTCCGCCGATACGCTTGTTGCCGTCAAAAAAGATGCCGGGAAAACTGTTTCCGACTTTTTGTTTGACAATCAAAAGCTCGCGCATATCCCAGAGCACCGCCGCCCAGACTTCGCCGATGTCGTGAACTTCGAAGGGAATGCCGCCCGCATAAATGTCCGCCGTACCATTGTCGGTAGCGGATAAATTTCTGCGAACGTTAAGACTTTGATTGTTGATTGAGCCGTAGGAATAACGATAATTCGTGTACGGAACGCGGCGAATGCCTCTGTCCTGGTCGCCCGTAACGTGTTCGCCTTCGCTATCGTCGTCGCTCATTGAAGAGGCGATAAAGTCAGACCAGCCTTCGCCCATTCCACCCGATTCGCCGACGAGCGGCGTTCCGAGACAGCTTGTCAAACCCTTTCCGGCTGAACGATTCGAAACTCCGTGATAATGTTCGTGAGCGATAACGTCCCAGTCAAAATCGCCGTCCGAGCGCCGAAAACCGCTGTCGGTAAAAAGAAACATCTGCATTCGCGGCGAACCGCCTTCGTCGGGCGTTCCCATATTGGCGTTATTCGTTCCCGAACCGTCCTGAACTTCGGCGAAAATTCCGTCATTGCCGCTGCCGCCTTTGCCGAAATTATCGAACTGGAAATTCCACATCTGCTCGGTAAAGCCGATGCTGTAAAGATAATCGTGCTCGACGTTGTTAAAATAAAAAAGCGAAACCGCGCCGGGATAAATGTCCGGGTTAGCCGAAGCCGGATATATTACGGTTCCGCCGCCCGTTCCGCCGCCGCTCGCGTTTACGCCGCCCAGCTCGTAGCTCGAAAAATAATCAAATCGCGGGTCGATAAACTGGCGCGTGGCTGAGTAACCTTTAATTCCGCGCGTCGAATTATCGTCGTTTTGGCGGTCGTCTGAAACGCTGACGTTATTGCCTTCCGTGTAGCGCGATTGAAAGACCGAATTCAAAGTTCGACCGTCCGTCAAAGTTTTTGGCGCGCCGAGCGGCGTTACGTCAGCCGAAAAAGGCTGAGCGCCGTCGCCCGCAGGCGAATTGACCGGCAGATTTCTCGTCTGCGCTTCGGCGGCGATTGTATAGCCCGAAACTCTCGTTGCCGCGCGATTGGCATCGGCTGTCGTAATTTCCGCTCCGCCTGTTCCGGTCGGCAGATAAAACCAGCCGAAAGGCGACGAAGAAGTCGGGAAAGTCGCGTCGGGCAGTCCGCGCGTAATTTGTCCCAGAATCGAGGGAAACTGCGCTTCGGTAAACGTCTGAACTCCTGTAGCGTTAAAAAACAAAGGACCTTCGTTTCGCGCGTTGACCATACTGAAGCGGAAACGATTTGAGGCGGAAGCTTCCGAATCATAAGTCGGTTTTGAAAATACGTAGCTTCCGGGCGAGCCGATTCGCGTCGCTCTGCCGACGCCCGCGATGCCGGAAAGCGTTGCCGGATATGTGTCGAAAACCTTTCCGCTCGCGCTGCCCGGATGATAATAAGACTCGACTATATTCTGCACGTCCGGTCGGAATGTGCCGCGCCGGTTGTTTCCGAGTCCGCCGCCCGTTTCGTTTTGAAAAGCGGTCAGGCTGAGACGCTGGAGAATCGCGCCGGTTTCCGCATCGACGATGTTCTGCCACATAATTCCGTAATACTGCGGCGTAGTCAAAACGAATTTATACGCGAGCCGACCTTCCGCGCCGAGCGGGAAGACGACTTTCTGAACCGAAATATCGCCCGTAAACGTATCGCCGCCGCTGAATTTTTCGCCTTCGGTAAAAGTCGGTTTCAAATCGCCGAAGGCAGCGAGAATTTTCGCTTCGCCGAGCGGCTGCGGGTAAAATTTCGGAATGTTCATCGCTTCGGCGGCAGACATGACGGCTTGCGCGGCTGAGATTCCGGCGCTGTTTGTAATCGTCAGATGCGGATAATTCATTCCGCCGACGTTGATGATTTGTCCGGTTCTGGAGACATTGACCAGAACTTCGCCCTGATAGACCGGAACATCGCCGACCGTCTGCTGAAACAGCAAAATAGTCGTGCCTTCCTGCGTTACGGCGCGGCTGCGCAGCTTCAAATTGTTTAAATCGGTTTCGTCGAAGCGGAATATTCCGCTGTATTGGCGGATAAAATCGCGGGCGATTACTTCCGGCGGCTCGCTCGAAGGATTTGTCAGGTAACCTTGCGGATTGAGAATTCTCGAAGGCGTCGCCGTCAAAGCGTTATAGACGACTTTTATATTTTCCGCGCCGCCCAGTTTATTTTGCAGCGAAACGATTGCTTTTCCCTGCGCTCTTTCAAGCTCGCGCCCGTTCGTTCTGCTCAAAGCATCGATGCGAGCATCGACGTGCGCGGGAATATTCGGGTCGCTTAGAGGCGAAAGCAGACTCTGTCTCGATATTTTTTCCTGTTTGTCGTCTTCTCCTGCCAGAGAAGCGCGCGTTATAAATAGTGCTGCTAAAATCAAGACCGGCAAAATCATTGCGGTCAAAACAGTCCGCAAATGCTCTTTATTTGAACCCCTTTTTTTCATATTATCCACCCTTGTTCGTTAATTTTCCTTAAAACCCTTGAAATACGACTCTAACGCCGTTCACCCTTTCTAAATTTCTTTAATGAATAAAGACTTTTATAATTGCGTATTTTGAGAATAAAACCTGCAAGTTGAGAAATACTTGAGTTTTAATCCCGGTTATTTAAAATGCGTTCAAAGAACAATTTATCTAAGCCGCCGCCGCCTTAAATTACAGACACTTTTGTCCTGGAGACAAATATTCAAATGTCTCTAATAATTAATGTGGTTGGGGGCTAATTGCGAATCTAGCAAAATAAATTTTTGTTGTAAAGAGAAAAATTTACGCGGGGAAATTTACGCATTTATTTATTCGAAAATAAAAAACGTAAAAATTTTATTTAGAGTGTTTTTAGAGATTTTCCGGCAGTTCGACTCGCTTGGCGTCGCGCCAGAGTCGTTCCAAATCGTAAAATTCGCGCGCTTCTTTCTCGAAAATATGGACGATAAAATCGCCGTAATCGAGAAGAACCCATTCCGCCGAACGATAACCTTCGATGCGGACGACACTTGTTTTCAACTGTTTCTTGAGCTGTTCCGAGATTTCGTCGGAAATCGCCTGCACCTGTCGCTGGTTCGCGCCGCTGACGATAACAAAAAATTCTGTAAAGCTTGCCACCTCGCGCAAATCGAGCGCGACCATGCCAAACGCTTTTTTCTCGCTCGCGCAAGTCAGAGCAAGTTTTACCTCTTCATCCAAATCGGCAAACGGCGTTACAGCGGCTTGTTCTATCTCGATAACCTTCGTCTCGTGTTGTAAAGTTTTTTCCTGTGTTGCTTCCATAAATTCATTTAGCATTTAACATTTAACATTTATCAAATGCCGCTCTCAGTTAAATGATAAATGATAAATGTTAAATGTAAAGCCCGTATTTTTCTATGTATTTTGCAACCTCTTCCGGCACATCTTCGCGCCAGACGGCTGCATCTTCTCTAATCTTTTGTCTGATTTCCGTCGCCGAAACATCGATTTGGACGGAATCCGTGATAAAAACTTCAGTCCCAAGTCCCAAGTCCCAAGTCCCGGATTTTCCCGAAACGTCTTTATTCACTAATTTTTCATCGCGATTTTCAAAATCGATTATTTCACTTTGGACTTTGGACTTTGGACTTGGGACTTTTCCCCGCAAATCAACAATTCTCTCCCGAATCTTTTCCGTAACGTGCGAAAAATCGATTTCGTAACCCGGACGCGTAACAACGATAATATTAACAATCGTCAAAACCTTTTCCCATTCGCGCCAGGTCGTAATCTCAGCCCACGAATCCGCGCCCATCACGAAAAAAATCCGCGCGTCCGGCAATTCATTTTTTAATCTCGTCAAAGTTTCAACCGTGTAAGGCTTTTCGGGAACTTCAAGCTCCATTTTGGAAATTTTGATTTTAGCTTCATCGTTTGTCGCCAGCGCGAGCATCGCAAAACGATGAAACGCCGAGGTCGGTTTTTTCCTCTTCTTATGCGGCGCGTGAAAAGCGGGAATGAAAACGAATTCAGCCAAATCGAAAATCTCCAACAGCTCGCGCGCAATCGCCATGTGCCCGCAATGAACAGGGTCGAAACTTCCGCCGTAGAATGCAATTTGCTTCATCTTTCTAAAAGTAGGCGGAAATGGTCGATAACTTCAATTAAAATTTCGTCGGGGCAATCGGCGTCCTGAACGAAAAACCAGTAATCGCCGAGCTGTGTCGTAACGGAAAATTTATGCTCGCTGAATTCAAAATCGAGCCATATATCGACCACGCCGTCGGTTAAAAATTCGGTAATTTCAGCGCCGTCGAGTTCTTCGACGTGGTCGGCAAATTCATCAAAAAAGACGACTTCCGGCATATCGACAAAATGTCTTGAGCCGTCGTTAATTCTGGTTTCCAGTAAATCGCTAAACATCAATCTTTTCGGTTAAATCAATTTCCGTTTCCTTTATCTCCGCAAGCCTTTTGGCGACTGCCGCGACCAGCTCTTTCGTTCCCTGATTAGTAACAGCCGAGATTTCAAGAAAATCTTTTCCGTCTTTTTTCGCTTGTTCGCGTAGACTTTCCAGCCGTTCCGGTTCGTCCAGCGCGTCTAGTTTCGTCGCCACGACAATTTGCGGGCGTTCGGCTAAATCCTGATTGTAATTTGCCAGCTCGCGATTGATAATCTCGTAATCTTCGACCGGATTTCTGCCCGAAATCGAAGAAACATCGACCAGATGCAGCATCAGTTTCGTCCGCTCGACGTGGCGCAAAAATCTGTCGCCCAAGCCTGCGCCTTCCGACGCGCCTTCAATCAAGCCGGGAATATCGGCGACGACAAATGTTTTAAATTCGCCCAAATCGACGACGCCGAGATTCGGCTCTAATGTCGTAAAAGGATAATCTGCGATTTTCGGTTTCGCGGCTGAAATAACGGAAATCAAAGTCGATTTTCCGGCATTCGGAAATCCGACGAGCCCGACATCGGCAATCAATTTCAGCTCAAGCTGCAATTCTTTTTCTTCGCCCGGTCTGCCCGTGTAGTGAAACTTTGGCGCGCGTCTGGTCGGCGTGGCGAAATGCTGATTTCCCCAACCGCCTTTGCCGCCTTTTGCCGCCAGAAATCTTTGTCCCGGCTCGGTGAAATCAAACAAAAGGTCTTCGGATTCGGCGTCGAAAACCTGTGTTCCGACCGGAACTTTGACAACTGCGTCCGCGCCGTCTTTGCCATGCCGGTTCGAGCCTTCGCCGTGACGACCGCGTTCGGCTTTGTGTTCGGGATTGTAGCGCAGGTGAAGCAGCGTGTTTAAGCCTTCGTCGGATTCCATCCAGACGCTTCCGCCGATTCCGCCGTCGCCGCCCGAAGGTCCGCCGCGCGGAACGAATTTTTCGCGCCGGAAAGCCGTAACGCCGTTTCCGCCGTCGCCAGCCATTACTTTAATTTTTACGCGGTCAATAAACATAAGTTACTTTAGATTTTAGATTTTGGATTTTGGATTAGCAAATTAGACGAAAGTTCGGACGAGGCATAAAAGACGAAAGCACTGCCTTAATTTCTTAAAGCAGTGCTTTCTTATCCTTAACAAAATACCGAAGTATTCAAATAAGGCTGGTGATTATAACATGTACACGCGCTAATCACCGATTTTTTGTATTCCGAAAAAGTCTCGCGGCGAGCCATTTCCGGTCAACACCCAAAATATAAACGTAAAGTAGATATTCTGTTTCGCTTCTCTCAAAGCAGTTGTGCCGATAGGTTTTTGTTGTGGTGGCTTTTCCTCCACCGCCGGTTACGTTCCCGGCAACGAGGCTTATGCCGAAGCATAAGCGGCGTAGCTCCTTTCCGGCTGTTCCTTTCCAAAAAGCGTCGTTCGTTTTTATCCGAACAACTCGAAAAATCTTTCGATTCTTCTTGAGCAAGCCTTTCGGCTCGATTCAGGGCGTACATAGCAGCTATTTCCGTCTTTTGCTGCCCTCAGACAATGCGTCACCGCTTTGTCTGCCTCTCCCTGTACCGGTCAAACTCCCATAAGAATTTTGACTTGTAGAAGAGAGTTTACACCATGTTTTTTCATTGTCAAGTAGAAAATACTTTAAGTTTTACCCTTATTTTACGGGCTTATTTTGAAAAGGCTGTGGGAAAATTCTGACCTCTCCTGTGGAAAAAAATGTGGAAAACTTTGCAACTATTTTCAAACTAAAGTTTAAGGAATCTGATGGTTTTTCCAAAACGTTATATCCTCTTGTGGAAAACTTCAAAATTATGCTCGAAAAAAAATTTTCAAAGCGAAAAAAAATTAGTTTTGAGCTGATTTTGGACAGATTTTCGCCAAGAATTTGTCCAAAACGCGAATTTTTTTCGGGATTCGTCTTTAATTTCGAGGCAAAACAAAAAGCGCTCACGCCCGAAATTGAACGTGTGCGCTTGTCGTTAGAACTAAAAATTAACTAAGCCGTTACAGTTTCCGTTTTTGGCTGAAGCTCGGCTGCGCCTTCGGCGTAAACGCTGATGAATTTGCCTTTCTGACCTTTGTTCTCAAATTTGACAAAGCCTTCAATCAAAGCAAAAAGCGTATCGTCTTTGCCGCGTCCGACGTTTTTGCCCGGTTTCCATTTCGTGCCGCGCTGGCGCGCCAGAATGTTTCCACCGAGAACTTTCTCGCCGCCGAATTTTTTCAAACCTAATCTCTGCGCGTGCGAATCGCGCCCGTTTCTTGATGAACCTACACCTTTTTTATGAGCCATAAATCAATTTGGGCTTTAGGTTTTGGGCTTTAGGTTTTGGCAAAAACCAAAAACCAAAAACCAAAAACCAAAACCATTTCCTCCGTTAAATCTTTTCTATCTTAATTTCCGTATAATTTTGACGGTGACCTTGTCTGCGTTTGTATTGTTTGCGGCGTTTTTTCTTGAAAACGATGACTTTCTCGCCGCGTCCGTGTCCGATGACTGTGGCTGAGACGGTTGCGTCGCCGCCCAATTTGGCATCCGCGCCTTCGCCTGAAACCAGAGCGCTGATGTCAACCTTTTCGCCCGTCTTTTTATCAATCGTCGGTATGCGTAAGGTTTGACCTTCTTCTACCGCAAATTGTTTCCCGCCAGTTTTTATAATTGCGTAACTCATTGTTATATTATCTCCTTCAGCAAGCAATCTACTTGCCAGTCGAAAATCATAGAGTATACGGCAGCAGGCGGCGTTAGTCAAACCGAAATGCCCGCCCGCGCTCGAAAAACATTGAATTTTCGCAATCTCCGGTGCTATAATCTGGTCGTACACAATATCTAAAATCAAGGAGCGAAAAGTTATGGAAGTCGTGGATTTAGCACAGGAAAGTTCCTGGCAAAACCAGATGAAAGGCGAGGCAAACTGGTTTTACTGGATTGCCGGTCTATCGTTTATAAATGCGGCGATTCTTTATTTCGGCATCAACTGGAATTTCTTTCTCGGCATGGGAATTACACACGTAATTAACGGCGAATTGAGCCGTTCCGACGCTTCTGGAATTCTCGCGCTGGTTGTAAATACGCTGATTGCCGCAGTCGTTGCCGCGTTCGGATATTTTGCCAATCGCGGTCAGATTTGGGCTTTTGCCGTCGGCTTTGTGCTGTATTTTCTGGATACTTTTCTACTGCTTTATTCCAGAGATTTTCTCGGAATAGTCTTTCATGCAATAGCGCTGTATTTCTTATTCCGCGGCTTGCTTTTCTGCCGCAGAGTTCAGCTTGAAGCGGCTTTAGACAGAAATTAAAGCAGCAAAAGCCTTTTTATCAAAGGCGACGGAAGAATTGCCAAAAATTTATTTGGAAAATCATCTTTGGCAATCGTGTCTAAGTTTGCGTTCCTCACGCAATATCGGGATTTTTCACAACCGCGATAAAAGGCAGATTTCGATAGCGTCCGGCGGCGTCCAGACCGTAACCGACGACGAATTTGTTCGGAATCTGAAAACCGCAGTAATCGATTTTCAGCTCTTTTTTGATGCGCGGTTCGGGTTTATCGAGAAGCGTGGCGATTTTCAGAGAATTTGCGCCGCGCGAGCCTAGAATTTCCATCAGGCGAAAGAGCGTCAAGCCCGTATCGATAATATCTTCGCAGACAATCACGTCTTTTCCGCGAATCGGATTGGTCAAATCCTTTAAAATCTCCACGTCGCCGCTCGAGACGGTCGCGTCCTTGTAGCTCGAAACCGCCATAAAATCAATCGCCAGATTTGAATCAATTTCACGCATCAAATCGGCTAAAAAGATGACCGAGCCTTTCAGAACGCCGATTAAAACAAGGTCTTTTCCCTCATATTCGCGTGTGATTTGCTGCCCAAGCTGGGCAACACGCGCTTTGATTTCGTCGGCGGAATATAAAATTTCTAAGTTCGGATTTGTAAATTCGGTTGACATAGTTTTTATTAAAATTGTGTGCTATTTTTACACATATTCGGTTCAAAGTTCAAAGTTCAAGGTTCAAAGAAATATCCTGACTTTGAATTTTGAACTTTGAACTTTGAACTTATGAGTGAAGATAAAGAAACCCGCGACCGCGTTCGCGCGCTGGTAAAAGAAGTTCTGGCGAATGTGCCGGTCGAAGATGAATCGCAGGAAATTTTTCCGAAGCGCGTCGTCGTCAATTCGCTGAAAGATAATATTAATAAGGAATTTGACCGCGACGAATCGGCAAAATCTTTGATTACCGAAGACGATTTGCGCGGACTCGGCGAAGGCGCGAAAATTCGCGTCGCGGAAAACGCGCGGTTTACGCCGCTGGCGCAGGATATTATTCGCGAAAGGCGCATCGAGCTAATCAAAAAAGATTCGCGCCGCGCGGCGACAAAAGTTAAATCGGTCGCCGTCGGATGCGACCACGGCGGATTTGAATTTAAGGAAAAACTCAAAGATTTTCTCGCCGATTTAGGTTTACAGGTTCAGGATTTAGGCACTAATTCGAAAGACGCGGTCGATTATCCCGATTTCGCGCACGCGGTTGCAAAGGCAGTTTCAAACCGTCAGGCTGACGCGGGAATTATCATCGACGGCGCGGGAATCGGAAGCGCAATGACGGCGAATAAAGTTCCCGGCGTTCGCGCGGCGGCTTGTTATTCGGTCGCGCTCGCCAAAAATTCGCGCGAGCATAACGGCGCGAATGTTTTAACTCTCGGCAGCGGGCAGAATTCTTTCGCCGAGATAAAGGAAATCGTCGGAGCGTGGCTTTCGGCGGATTTGACCGAAGACAGGCACAAAAAACGTGTTGGGAAAATCGAATCGATTGAAAGCCAATATAAAAGATGACAGGATGGAATTTACGACTTAAAATTGGATAAAGGTTAAATATGACCAGTGATATTGAAACAACCGAGATTTTACAGATTCTAAAAAGATTACCGCCCGAAAAAGTTGTCGAGGTCAGAGATTTTGTCATTTTCCTGCAATCTCAATATGAAAAATCTCAAATTATAGGAGAGAGCGACGAGTGGACTGATGAAGACCTGCGTGATTTTGCAGCCTCATCACGTTTTGTTGAGATTGGTAGGAAGTTCAAGCCAGGTTGCAATTGGCAATCGCATTTAATTAAAAGATGAATTTATCAAACGGAAATTATCAACAGCTTGTCGAGCAGATTACGGATTTGGTTTTGTCGCGTCTGGACGGCGATTATTGCCCGACGTTTTGCCGCGCCGATGTCGAAAGAATCGTTGACGCGGGCGCGGAGAGAATCGGAATCGTTCTCGGCGAAACGGCGACGGCGCACGATTGGGCGAGCCTGATTGACCACACTTTATTAAAACCCGAAGCGTCGGAGTCCGACATCAAAAAACTTTGCGACGAAGCGGCGCAGTTCGGTTTCGCGTCGGTTTGCGTAAATCCGAGTTGGGTAAAAAAAGCGAGCGAATTTTTGCGCGGAACGAATGTTCCGGTTTGCACGGTAATCGGTTTTCCGCTCGGCGCGACGCTTTCGGATGTAAAAGCTTACGAAGCGCGACGCGCGATTTTTAACGGCGCGCGCGAAGTCGATATGGTCATCAATATCGGCGCTCTGAAATCGGGCGACGACTGCACGGTCGAAGACGACATTCGCGCCGTAACGGATGCCGCGCACGAAAACGGAATTTTGTGCAAAGTGATTATCGAAACCGCGCTGCTGACGGACGAGGAAAAAGTCCGCGCGTGTCTTTCATCGAAAAATGCGGGCGCGGATTTTGTCAAAACCTCGACCGGATTCGCCAAAGGCGGCGCAACGGTCGATGATGTCGCGCTGATGCGGCGCGTCGTCGGCTCGGAATTGGGCGTAAAAGCTTCGGGCGGCGTAAAGGGAATCCAAGACGCGCGCGCGATGTTCGAAGCGGGCGCAACCCGAATCGGCGCAAGCGTCGGCGTAAAAATCGCGCAGGAAGCGAGCGGAATAAAATCGAATATCGTCGTGGGAAATTATTAGCAATTATCTCAAAATAAGATAGCTTTTATTAAATAAAACCTCTTTAACACCAAAGAAATAGCCTTCTACAGCGAAGAAATCGATGCTTACAGGCAAGAAATTGACCATGTCAGTTAAAAAATTGATGCTGTCAGCAAAGAAATTAATAGTGTCAGTGAAGAAATTGACCGTGTCGATAAAGAAATCGACTGTGCCAGCAAAGAAATTAACTGTGTCTGTAAAGAAATCGACAATGTCTTGAAGGAAATCGCCTTTAACTGTGAAGAAATTAAGCGCGTCGCTAAAGAAATTGTTTATATCTCCAAAGAAATTATCGTTGTCTTTAGGTCAACGGCAAACAGCAGGTTAGTTTTTGGATTCTGCAAAACTGAAACCGCGAAATAACACGAAGAAACACGAAAAAGAGTCAACTTATTTCGTGTTTCTTCGTGTTTTTTCGTGGCTAATTCTTCCGAATTTTAATTTGACTTGAAGGAATAGGTAATAAAGCCAGTCGATTTTACTGCCTGAGCGCCGACCATTGCGGGTTTGAATTTCGATTTTCGGGCGGCGTCTTCGGCGGTCGGGCGGAGCATCGAAGGTCCGTCGGTGGCTTTGGCGGAGACGACTTTTCCTTCTTCGTCGAGCGTTACTTTAACCGTAACCGAACCCTGAATATTCGATTTTCGGGCAATTTCCGGGTAAGTCGGTTTTACAAGATTAAGAGCGACGTTGTTTAATAATCCGAGCTCGACGGACTGAAGCGGTTTTGAAGGCTCGTTTGCCGGAACAATTTCTTTCTTTTGCAGAGCTAATTTAGCCTGTTCCGCCTCGATTCGTTGCAGCGAAGTTTTTGCCGCCTCGATGCTCGCGTCGATTTCCAGCGCTTTCTTAAAATCGGCGGCGGCTTTTTCGAGATTTCCCATTTGCTCGTAAGAATTTCCGCGATTCAGATAGGCGGACGCGTCTTTCGGATTAAGCTCGATGCCTTTATCGTAATCGGCAACGGCGAGGTCGTATTTTTTCTTGTTGTGAAAGGCGAAACCGCGACTGAGGAAGACGGATGCTTCGGACTTCAGCTCGATGGCTTTGGTGTAATCGGTAATTGCCGAATCGAAATCGCCGCTTCCGACGGATGTGTTCGCGCGTTTTTGATAAAAAGCGAAATCCTGAATAATCGGCGTCGGCGTCGGAATAGGCGTTGCTACAGGCGTTGCCACAGGTTTCGGCAGAGGCGTTGCCGCCGGTTTAATTACGGCGGTTTTTAGCCGCACGGCTCCGATAAGCTCCAAATCCGCGCCGGTGCTTTCAAGCTCTTTTTCGATTTCAGGCGTCAGCGTAAACGTGATTCCGCGCACTTTGACGGCGTCGGCAAGAAGCTTATTTCTTTCGGGAAGCGTCAGTTTTTTCGAACGCAGACCGATTAAAATATCCGCCAGACTAAGCTGCTGCGGCGTCTGCGCAAAAGCCGTCAGCGAAAGCGCGAGCGACGCGAATAAAAAAAGCGGCGCAATAAACAGGCGCGAAAACTTGATTCGGGGGAAAGATGCGATTTTCATATTCTTTATTCCTCAATACTTCGGAGAATTTATTTTTAATTATCGCCGATAAGGTCATCGACCGTTACGGCTTTCTTTTGCGGCGCGGGCGTTGCTTTTACAGGCACCGGCACGTTTGGTTTTTTAGTTTGAGGCGCGACGATAGTTTTGTTTTTGAGCGCGGGCGAATTCGTGGAAGGTTCGATAACTTCCTGCGCCGCGGGTGTTTCCGTCGTTGCAATATTTTGGACAGTCGCTGTTTGAGAAGACGTTGCAGGCGCGTTTTCGGCGGGTTTATCGGCGCTGCCGGAGGAAGTTATCTGATTCGATTCGGCAGGTTTCGATAAAACGAAATTCCACACTCCGAAACCCGCGCCCGCTAACATCAGCAGAATAACGGCGACCGCCGCCATTCGTTTGAAAGATTTATTTTCCGGCTGCTGCGCGGCAAACAAACCGCCGAATTCTTCGCCCGCGTCCGCCTGCGCGGCGGCGCTGTATGCGACGACATCGGGCGCGCGGCTTTCCATTTCGGGAATTTGCAGAAAATCTTCGTCCGAGTCTTCAAAATTTAAAACAACGTCGGCGTCTTTTTCGAGCAGACGTTTTTCGGCTTCGGCGGCGCGCTGTTCGGCTAAAAGGCGCTGCGCTTCGGCTTCGCGCAACTGCTGCTGAACAAGTTCCGCCTGACGTTTTTGCCCCGCTTCGACTTCCAGACGCTTTTGCTCGACGAGTTGCTGTTCCTGCGCCAGTCGTTTTTGTTCGGCTTCGATTCTTAATTTTTCCTGCTCGACCTGCCGGCGTTCCTGTTCGAGACGTTTTTCTTCCGCGAGCCTGTTTTGCTGCGCGACCGTCTCTTCATGTTTTTTCGTTTCCGCCGTCTCGCGTTCTTTTATTTTCGCAAAAGCCGTGCGCAAAACCTGGCGCATTATAACCGCCGAGCTGAAGCGATTTTCGCGCTTGATTTCCAGAGATTTCATCAAAACGTCGGAAACTTCGGTCGGAACATCCGCGTTGAGCTGGTGCGGAGTCGGCAAAGGGTCGGGATTGCCTTCGAGAATTTCAATCGTCCGTTCGAGCGCGTCAACCGGCAGCTTATTGGTCAAAAGATGATAGAGCGTCGCGCCGAGCGCGTAAATATCGCTTTGCGCGTCAGCCGGTTTCTCAAGGACTTTCTGCGATTTCTCGTCGTAGCTGTTCGTGATAACTTTCCGCGAAGCCGTGTCGAGTCCTTCCCAGATATGTTCGAGCGGCAGATAATGCAGATTGGCGGCGTCGAAACATTGATTTCTGATGGTCGCGTTCAATTTCGCGTCGGCGTGTTTGGCAATGCCGAAAGCGAAAAGCTTGATTTTGCCGTCCGAAGTCAGCTTTATATTCTGCGGCTTTACGTCGCGGTGAATTACCGGCGGCATCCGCGTGTGCAGGTAGTTGAGCGCGTCGAGAAGCTGGTCAGCCCAGTTTGTAACCTGCTCGACCGCAAAAGGGCTTTGTTTCTTCTCAAGCAGCTCGCTCAAATCATTTCCGTCAACCAGTTCCATCACCAGATACTGGCGGTCGATTTCCGAAAAATAATTGCGCACGTGCAAAAGCGATTCGTGCCGAATCTCTTGCAGAAACTCCGCTTCATCGGTAAACGCGAGCTTGAGCGTTTCCATCTGCGCGGCGGTTGTAACCTTATTCAGGCTGACCTGAATTTCTTTGAGCAAAACGTTCGTTTCGAGAACATTGTCATAGGCTTGATAACCCTCGCCAATGCCATTTTGCCCGAGCCGGTTAATTATACGATAGCGTCCTTGTTGTAAAACCTGATTTTCTGTAAGCATATTGGGGGTGTGAACGAAGGGGCGAAAAACTCGTCAGGTACATTATAGCGATTATTTTCAAACAATGGAAGAGCTTTGTTGTAAAATTTTAAACAAATTTTTACTTCTGCGATTTTCGATTGATTATCGCATAGAAAAGAGACTGATAAAACGTTTGTTTTATCAGTCTCTTTTCTAAAATAAACACGCGAAATTTTTTTCTTTCGCGCAAAATCCGAAATTTAATTGACGGATTTTTGTTTCTGCATAACTCTTGTAAGACCGGTCTTTGCGCCCGAATTGCCCGGATTTAACTGAACTGCTTTGCGATAATCCGCCGCCGCCTTCGAATAATTGCCTTGATTTTCATAGACGCGTCCGCGGCTGCTGTAAGATAAATCAGCCAGCTCGTTATTCTCTCCGACAATCTGAATCGCTCTGGTATATTCGGTTATCGCCGAGTTGTTGTTTCCAAGCTGCTCGTAAAGCAGACCGCGATAAACATAGGAATTAAAGAATTTCGGGTAAAGGTCGATTGATTTTGTAAAATCTTTCATCGACGGCTCATAATTTCCAAGCTCGCGGTAAGCCACGCCTCGTTTGTAATAAGCCAGACTAAAGCTCGGAAATTCGTTAATCGTCTTGGTACATTCGCTTAATACCATGCTGGCATTCTTTTCGTCTACGCTGTAAAGCATACATTTAATATAAGCTTCGTTTTTAAGACTAGAATCCAGCTTAACGGCTCTATTGTAATCGTCATACGCTTCGGTTACTCTGCCCGTGTAATGATAGATAAATCCGCGCCGCATGTAAGCACGTGCTTCGTTAGGGTCTAAATTAATTACCTTCGTATAATTGATAAGCGCATTGTCATAATCCATTTTGTCCCAATAATCGTCGGCAAGTTCTGCGTAGTATTCGGCGTTATTGCTGGAATTATTGTTCGTCTTTGAAGTGTTTTTCGAACCGGCGCTGCTTTCGCCGCCGCCGCCGCCGCCCGCGCTGCTTTCGTTGTCGTTGCCTTCAATGCGGTCGAGATTATCCTGCGCCAATTCATAGCCCGGATTTAATCTGAGCGCCGTTCGATAGTCCGTCGCCGCCGCCGTCCGGTTGCCGTATTTTTCGTAAGCCAAGCCGCGATTGTTGTAGGCATCGGCTTGCGGGTTAATCTGAATGGATTTTGTGTAATCGCTGACGGCATTCGAATAATTTTCGTCGTCGTAATAGGCTAAGGCGCGATTGTAAAAAGCGTCGGCGCTGCGCGGATTAAGCTTGATGGCTTGCGTATAATTTGCGATAGCGCCTGCCAAATCGCCCTTGTCGTAAAGAGACAATCCGAGATTGTAATAATAATTGTAATTTTTAGCCGTCGAGGTTACGGTGCTTTTATTCTTACGGCTTGAAGTAGAGGTCTTTTTGGGAATAGTCGTAATCTTTTTGATTGTCGTCGTTATCTTCTTTTTAGAAACGCCGGTTGTCGGCGTAATCCTGCCGCTTCCGGGCTGTGCCGATACATAAGTTGTCGAAAGGCAAAGCAGGATTGAGAGTCCGCCCGCGATGCCGATATATTTTAGAAACGAAAAATATAAATTTTGTAACTTCATTGTTTTATCTCCTTTACTCTATGTCTTTGACACAGCGAAAACCTGTTGTATTGTAATCCGGCGCGCCCGTCGCCAGCCAACCTCCGCGATAAGTTACGGAAGCGTATTCCGGGCTTGACTCGTAACTTCCGCCGCGAATAACACGCAAATCGCCTTTAACCTGATTAGGCGGCAAACTTCCGCCCGGATAAGCTTTAAATGCGCTCGAAGTCCATTCCCACGCGTTTCCGACCATATCATATACATCGAACGGTGATTTGCCCGAAAACTTGCCGACTTCCGAAAAATCTTTGCTCGCGCCGTTGGCGTTTGCCTTTCCGCTTTCCCACGTTTTTCCCCACGGAAACGCGCGTTTATCAGTTCCGCGCGCGGCAAATTCCCATTCTTCTTCGGTCGGAAGTCGTTTTTTCGCCCATTTCGCATAATCACGCGCCTGTTCATAATTGACACCGACAACGGGAAATTTTGCCGTTCCGTCCGCGTATTTATTGTTTTTCCAGGTCGAAGGCGCGGTGCAGTCGCCCGCTTCGACGCATTTGGCGTAATCCTCGCGCGTAACCTCGTATTTATCCATAAAAAAGGATTTTACGGTTACCTGATGCGCGGGCATTTCAGCAACGTCGGCTTTCGCAGCGCCGTCTGCGCCCATCGTAAATTCAGCGCCTTCGACATAAACCATTCCGTCCGGCGGAGTCGTTTTTGAAGCTTGATTATTTACTGCATTATTCGCCGGAGTTTTGTTCACCGTCGTATTATTGGCGACGACCGGTCCTTCCTCAGCCGGTTTGAGCAGCAGCCACGCGCCGATTCCAGCGGCGACAAGCAGAAACAGCAACCCGAAAACCGGTATCAGCCAGAAAAGTTTCGAGCTTTTTTTCGGCGGCGCGCCGCCCGTTACAATCTGGTCGGTCGAATATTTATTTTGACTCGTAATGGTCGGAGTTTCGGTCGTAAATGTTTGTTTCGGAATTTCTCGCGCCGAATCGCTCATCATTGTTGCCTGCGGCGCTTGATTAAAAGGCGAAGCCGGTGGTTGTCCGCCCGTATCGCCGGGAGAAAAAACCGTCGGCGCTTGGTCGGTCGGCGTATTACTTTGAAAAGCGACGGTTGCGCCAAGCTCTTTGCGTCCCTGACTGTCGGTATAGCGCTTTTCCGCATCGGCGGCTTGCTGTTCGGCAATCCGGCGCTTGTTTTCGGCTTCTTCCAAAAGCTTCCGGTTTTCTTCCGCCCGTCGTTTATGTTCTTCTTCGACGCGGCGGCGTTCTTCCTCTAATTTCTGCTGTTCCTGCGCCCACTGCGCTTTTTTGTTTTCCTCGTCGCGGCGTTTTTCGCCTTCGAGCGCATTTTGCAGAGCGGTGTGCATTTCTACGGCAGTCGCAAAACGATTGTCGTGCTCAAGCTCCATTGCCTTGAGAATCCAATCGGAAACTTCCTTCGGAATTTCCGCGTTGACTGCTGACGGATATTGAAGCGGGTCGGGTTTGCCGCCCCACGTTTCCATCGCGCGTTTGAGCGCGTCAATCGGCAGCTTGTTGGTCAAAAGATGATAAACGGTCGCGCCGAGCGCGTATAAATCGCTGCGCGCGTCAGCCGCCTGACGGATGGCTTTGGTCGATTTTTCATCGAATCTCTGCGTGATGACTTCCTGAAAAGTCGGGTCGAGCACGCGCAGAATCTGTTCGAGCGGCGAATAATTAAGCGTTGCCGCGACAAAAGTTTGATTGCTGATTGTAGCTTCGGCGGGCGCGTCTTTGCCTTTCGCAATTCCGAAATCGAGCAGTTTTATCTTGCCGCGCGAAGTCAGCTTTAAGTTTTGCGGTTTTATATCGCGGTGAACGACCGGCGGATTCAGCCCGTGCAGATAATCGAGCGCGTCGAGAAGCTGTGTCGTCCAGTGAAGAACGTTTGCCAGCGGAAAAGGGCTTTGGCGGCGTTCGAGCAGAGAGCCTAAATCCTCGCCGTCAACCAGTTCCATCACCAGATATTGACTGTCGGTTTCGACAAAATAGTCGCGCACGTGCGGAAACGCTTCGTGCTTGACCATCGCCAGAATCTTCGCCTCGCGCTCGAAGGCGCGGCTAATCATCTCCTGCTGTTTCGGCGTCGTAACTTTTGTTAAATCGATTAAAATTTCCTTGAGCGCGACCGTCGTATCGAAAACATTATCGTGCGCCTCGTAAACCGCGCCCATACCGCCGCGTCCGAGTTGTTTGATAATGCGATAACGTCCACGCAGAATCTCGTTTATTGCCAGCATAAATAGTTCAGGTCAGATTGAGTGGTTAAAATCTGTGTGGAAATTATAACCGATTTGCCGAAAAAGGAAAAATTTTATTATAAGTTTTCAGAGTTACGAAGTTGCAGAGTTGCAGAGTTACGGAGTTAAAAGAGGTTTTTTAACTCCGCAACTCCGTAACTTCCTGCAACTCTGCAACTCTGCAACTTTTTAGTCGTCGTCGTAAGAATAAACGGGCTGAATGCCTTCTATCGTAAGTCTTTCCTTGATGACGCTTTCAGCCAGCATTATTTTCATCAGGCTTTGCACCAAAAGTCTGAAGCCTCTGAATAATCGTCGGCATAAGTTCGATAAAGTGAATAATGTTCACAATTCAGATTGAAAACCACCCTAAAACCGAACATTATTCATTGCTCAAAGACTTTT